>NZ_CP182472.1:0-965000 GCF_051853035.1 Bradyrhizobium sp. SPXBL-04
TGATGGAATCGCTTGAGGTCGCGCCACCCCAGGGATTTCGGCAGGAACCCTGCATGGCGCTCACAACGCAACCTTATCTCTCAAGAGAAGTTTTCTGACGATGACAATGGAACAGGATCGCTGGTCACGCGTGAAGGGTCGGCTGCGCTCGAGCGTCGGCGAAGACGTTTACACGAGCTGGTTTGCGCGCATGGATCTGGAAGGCGTGCAGGACGAGAGCGTGCGACTCTCCGTGCCGACGCGCTTCCTGAAGAGCTGGATTCAGGCCCATTATGCCGAGCGCGTGCTGTCGTGCTGGCAAGCCGAGATGCCGGAAGTGCATCGTATCGATCTCACGGTCCGCTCGGCGGTGCGCCCGGTCGCGCAGCCGAAGGAAGCGCCCGCCCCGGTCGAGGCGCGCCGCGCGCCGACCCCGGAGCTGCGCTCGACCGCAACCGCACCGGTCTCGGCCAATCACGACGCGCTCGGCGGCTCGCCGCTCGATCCACGCCTGACCTTCGCGAGCTTCGTCGTCGGCCGCTCCAACACGCTGGCGCATGCGGCCGCGCGCCAGGTCGCCGAAGGACGCCGCGGTGATCCCGTGATGTTCAACCCGCTCTACATCCATGCCGGCGTTGGCCTCGGCAAGACGCATCTCTTGCAGGCGGTGACCTGGGCCGGCAATTCCGGCAACGAGCGCAAGGTGCTGTATCTCACCGCGGAAAAATTCATGTACGGCTTCGTCGCCGCGCTGAAGACGCAGACGGCGCTGGCCTTCAAGGAAGCGCTGCGCGGCATCGACGTGCTCGTCATCGACGATCTCCAATTCCTGCAGGGCAAGTCGACCCAGGCCGAGTTCTGTCACACCCTGAACGCGCTGATCGATGCCGGCCGTCAGGTCGTGATCGCGGCCGACCGTCCGCCGTCCGATCTCGAGAGCCTGGACGATCGCGTCCGCTCGCGGCTCGCCGGCGGCCTCGTGGTCGAGATGGGCTCGCTCGGCGAGGAGCTGCGGCACGGCATCCTCAAGTCGCGCGTTGCCGCGGCCCGCGCCCACCATGCGACGTTCGAGGTGCCCGAGGAGGTGCTGCATTATCTGGCGCGCACCATCACCCATAACGGCCGCGACCTCGAAGGCGCGATCAATCGTCTGCTCGCGCACTCGAAACTCAACAACCGGCCGGTGACGCTGGAGATGGCCGAGCACGAGGTGCGCGACCTGGTCCGGCCACAGGAGCCCAAGCGGATCAAGATCGAGGACATCCAGCGCGTGGTGGCGCGGCAGTACAACGTCAGCCGCTCCGATCTGTTGTCCTCGCGCCGCACCGCCAACGTGGTGCGCCCGCGTCAGGTGGCGATGTATCTCGCCAAGACGCTGACCCTGCGCTCGCTGCCCGAGATCGGCCGCCGCTTCGGCGGACGCGACCACACCACGGTGCTGCACGCCGTGCGCAAGATCGAGGCCCTGGTCTCCAAGGACACCGCGCTGTCCGAGGAAGTGGAGTCGCTGAAGCGCCAGCTCCAGGAATAAACGCCTATTTCTTTCACCTCTCCCCGCTTGCGGGGAGAGGTCGGAATGCGCGCGCAGCGCGGATTCCGGGTGAGGGGGACTTCTCGGCGTGTCCAACTCTCACCTCCCCTGCGGAGACTCCCCCTCACCCCAACCCTCTCCCCGCAAGCGGGGCGAGGGAGCATATCTATTCTATGCCTGGGCGGCGGCCTTCGTTTGGGCGGTAAATCGTGGGGAACTGCCTCCGATCCCTTGAATCCGGGGGCCATCCGCGCCACCTTGCGCGACCCTGACAGCTTTGATCATATCGGCAGGAATGATCCGGCTTTTCGGGGTCTTCGGTGCCGTGGCGCGCGTCCCGCTGCCCGGCCTTCTCAACGCTGTGTTTTCCTTGGGGATCGGGCGAGTAGTGCAATGAAGGTTACGGTCGAACGCGCGCAACTGCTGAAGTCGCTGGGCCATGTCCATCGCGTGGTCGAGCGCCGCAACACGATTCCGATCCTCGGCAACGTGCTGGTCCGCGCCGAGAACGCGAAATTGTCGCTGAAGGCGACCGACCTCGACCTCGAGGTCACGGAGACGCTGCCCGCGGAAACCGCGACCGCGGGCTCCACCACCGTGCCGGCGCACATGTTCTACGACATCGTCCGCAAGCTGCCGGACGGCTCGCAGATCGTTCTCGAGGCCGACGGCGACCGCGCGGTGCTGGCGATCCGCGCCGGCCGCTCGCGCTTCACACTGCAGACCCTGCCGGAGAATGATTTCCCCGATCTGGCCGCCGGCGACATGTCGCACTCGTTCTCGCTCGCCGCCAAGGACGTCAAGCGGCTGATCGACCGCACCCAGTTCGCGATCTCGACCGAAGAGACGCGCTATTACCTCAACGGCATCTATCTGCACGCCGCCGGCACCGCCAAGGCGGCGACCCTGCGCGGCGTCGCCACCGACGGCCACCGCCTCGCCCAGCTCGACCTGGTCCAGCCCAAGGGCGCCGAGGGCATGCCCGGCGTCATCGTGCCGCGCAAGACTGTCGGCGAGGTGCAGCGCCTGATCGAGGACACCGAGGCCGAGATGACGATCGAGCTGTCGCAGGCCAAGATCCGCTTCACCATCGGCAATGTGGTGCTGACCTCGAAGCTGATCGACGGCACTTTCCCCGACTACGGCCGCGTCATCCCGCAAGGCAACGACAAGGAGCTCGTTGTCGACAAGAAGGATTTTGAGAACGCGGTCGACCGCGTCTCCACCATCTCCAGCGAGCGCGGGCGGGCGGTGAAACTGTCGCTGTCGGCGGGCAAGCTGGTGCTGTCGGTGACCAATCCGGATTCCGGCAGCGCGACCGAAGAGCTGGAGGTCGAATACGCCTCCGACGCTCTCGATATCGGCTTCAACTCCCGCTACCTGCTCGACATCGCCGCCCAGATCGAAGGCGACGTCGCAACCTTGAGGCTGGCCGACCCCGGCTCGCCCACCCTGGTGCAAGACCGCGACGACAAGAGCGCACTGTACGTGCTGATGCCGATGCGGGTGTGAGCGAGGTGCTCCCTCGCCAACGCAGACTGCCTTTAGAGCCGAACGCGATGCGCATTGCTATGCCCTCTCCCCTTGTGGGAGAGGGCAGCTCCGCTGGAGGAGTCACCCGTCGCCTCACTGCGTGATGCGCCACCCTCCCCCACAAGGGGGGAGGGAAAGCAAAGCCCGGCAATGACGAGCTGATATGACCCCCTCCCGCATTCATCGCCTGACGCTGACGCAGTTCCGCAATTATCGGGCGGCAGGGCTCGAGACGGCGGCTGACATGGTGGCGCTGGTCGGGCCGAATGGGGCGGGCAAGACCAATTGCATCGAGGCGATCTCGTTCCTGTCGCCGGGGCGGGGCTTGCGGCGCGCGACGCTGGAAGACGTCGCCGACAACCAGGGCGACGGCTCCTGGGCGGTGTCGGCGCAGGTCGAGGGCGCACTGGGGCTGGCCACGCTCGGCACCGGCATCGATGCGCCGCGCACTGACGCCGCCGTCAGCCGGCGCTGCCGTATCGACCGCGAGCCGGTCAATTCCGCCGCCGCCTTCGGCGACCACATCCGCATGGTGTGGCTGACGCCGGCGATGGACGGGCTGTTCATGGGTGCGACGTCCGAGCGGCGGCGCTTCTTCGACCGCCTGGTGCTCGCCATCGACAGCGACCATTCCAGCCGGATCAACGCACTGGAACGCTCGTTGCGCTCGCGCAACCGCCTGCTCGAGACGCGCAATTACGACGATCATTGGTGTGACGCGATCGAGCGCGAGACCGCCGAGCTTGCGGTCGCGGTCGCCGCAACGCGCGGCCAGACCGCGGCACGGCTGACGGGCATGCTCAATACGCGCGCGCAAGCCTCGGCGTTTCCGCCGGCACAAATCGCGCTCGACGGCTGGATGGAGAACGCGCTGCTTCAGGAGACCGCGACGTCGGTCGAGGACCGCTACCGCCAGATCCTGCGCGACAACCGTCCGCGCGATGCCATCGCCGGCCGCACCACCGACGGCCCGCATCTCACCGACCTCCAGGTCGTCTATGCGCCCAAGAGCATGCCGGCGCGCGATGCCTCGACCGGCGAGCAGAAGGCGCTCTTGATCGGCCTCGTGCTGGCGCATGCGACGCTGGTGGCGGAGATGACCGGCATCGTGCCGCTGCTGCTGCTCGACGAGGTGGTCGCCCATCTCGATCCGAACCGGCGCGCGGCGCTGTTCGAGGAGCTGAAGAAGCTCGGCGCGCAAGTGTGGTTGACCGGCGCGGACCCCGCTGCCTTCGCCGAGATCGGCGCGGGAGGCGAGATCTTTGACGTCGAGAGCGGACGAGTCTCCGCCCGAAGGTAGACCCCCACATTGAACCCGCCCGGTTCCGTCAGCGACTAGCTGCCTGAGGCCGCTGGAAGCGGCCATCGCGCAGGATTTCCAGCACGCGCGATATCCTTGGAGCGTGAGCATGACGACGGTGAGGCCCGGGGTGCGAGCTCCGGCACGATGGCAAGTTTTTGCGTGCGGCCTTGCTCTCTTCGCGAGCTGCCTGCTCGCGGCAAGCGCCGGCGCCTTTGTGTCGAATCTGCCGCCGCTGTTTTCTGCCGCGCTCACGCTGGATCCGGATGCCAAGCTGCCTGCGCCGACCCGCTACAGCTATCGAGGGATCCACACCACCGTGATGCCGGGCATCGAAGCCCCGCTCCGGACCAGGCTCGAAGCCACCGTGCCCGCACGGCTCAGCGACGTGCTCGTGTTCTATCGCACCGAGCTCGGAAAGCTCGGCTGGCAGGAACAGGATGGCACGGTGGTCACCGCCGACCACGTGCGCCTCGACTTCGTCTCCCCAATCGGGCCGGCAGCGCTGGAGCTCGACCGCAAGGCCGGCAGCACCTCGGTCCACCTCGTGCAGAAGAATTCGGATGCGGCGACCCGGGCAAACGTCCTGCCCGCACCCGGCCAGGCGAAGCTCGTGTTCAGCAATATCGGCGAGCAGGAAGCCGTGCTCACGATCAACGAGCGGACCATCCCGCGCCCCGCCGGCGCGAACGTGGTCGCGCTGGATCTCGGGCCCGGCAAATACTCTTACAGACTGAGCGTGCCGGGCCATCCAGCCACCGCGAACAGTCTCACCATCGCCGCCGGCGATACCTGGGAGCTCACGGTCGGGCGCGACGGTGAGGCGTGGCCGCCGCTCCAGCTGTATTGAAGGGCCCTGGAACTGACCTTTCCGTTCCCACAAATTCAACGGTTTTTGGAGGTGCAAACCGGCCCTCGAATCGTGCTTTTTGCAGCGCCCTGAATCGGCTTTCGAAAGCCTTGAAAATCGGTCCAAAAACCCTATCTTCCCAAAGGGTTGCGAGGAGATACTTTGCGCTAGGCGCAAACCCTCTTTCGTGGCACAAATAGCCTACAAATCAGCGCCTTTTGCGCCGCTGATTCGGGCGACATCTCAAAGGCCTCTCATGACAGAACCTGCTCGGCAGCCGCGTGCCGAAAACGAGCCCTCCAACGCGAGCGACTACGGCGCGGAATCGATCCGCGTGCTCAAGGGTCTCGATGCCGTCCGCAAGCGCCCGGGCATGTATATCGGCGACACCGACGACGGCTCGGGCCTGCACCACATGGTGTACGAGGTCGTCGACAACGCCATCGACGAGGCGCTGGCAGGTCACGCCACGCGCGTCGACGTCATCCTCAACGCTGACAATTCCGTCACGGTGCGCGATGACGGCCGCGGCATTCCGGTCGACATCCACAAGGGCGAAGGCATCTCCGCGGCCGAGGTCATCATGACCCAGCTGCATGCCGGCGGAAAGTTCGACCAGAATTCCTACAAGGTCTCCGGCGGCCTGCACGGCGTCGGCGTCTCCGTCGTCAACGCGCTGTCCAGCAAGCTCGGCTTGCGGATCTGGCGCGACAACAAGGAGCACTACATCGAATTCGCCCATGGCGATGCCGTGGCGCCGCTGAAGATCGTCGGCGATGCGCCGGGCAAGCGCGGCACCGAGGTGACGTTCCTCGCCTCGACCGAGACGTTCAAGAACGTCGAATATGATTTCGCCACGCTCGAGCATCGCCTGCGCGAGCTCGCCTTCCTCAATTCCGGCGTCAACATCATCCTCTCCGACACGCGCCATGCGGTCGAGAAGCGCGAGGAGATGCACTATTCCGGCGGTGTCGAGGAGTTCGTCAAATATCTCGACCGCAACAAGAAGGCGATCGTGCCGGCGCCGATCATGGTGCGCTCGGAAGCCAACGGCATCGGCGTCGAGGCCGCACTGTGGTGGAACGACAGCTACCACGAGAACGTGCTGTGCTTCACCAACAACATCCCGCAGCGTGACGGCGGCACCCATCTGGCCGGTTTCCGCGGCGCGCTGACGCGCCAGGTCAACGGCTATGCCGAGGCCAATGCGAAAAAGGAAAAGATCGCACTGACCGGCGACGACTGCCGCGAAGGTCTCACCGCCGTGCTGTCGGTGAAGGTGCCAGATCCAAAGTTCTCGTCGCAGACCAAGGACAAGCTGGTGTCCTCGGAAGTGCGCCCCGTGGTCGAGAACGTCCTCAACGAGGCGCTCCAGGCCTGGTTCGAGGAGCACCCGAGCGAAGCCAAGATGATCGTCGGCAAGGTGATCCAGGCCGCCGCAGCCCGCGAAGCCGCACGAAAGGCGCGCGAGCTGACGCGCAAGAGCCCGCTATCGGTGTCCTCGCTGCCGGGCAAGCTCGCCGACTGTCAGGAAAAGGATCCTGCAAAATCCGAGCTCTTCATCGTCGAGGGTGACTCGGCAGGCGGCAGCGCCAAGCAGGGTCGTAATCGCGAATTCCAGGCGGTGCTGCCGCTGCGCGGCAAGATCCTCAACGTCGAACGCGTCCGCCCCGACAAGATGCTGTCGTCAGAGCAGATCGGCACGCTGATCACCGCGCTCGGCACCGGCATCAGCGACGACTTCTCGGTCGAGAAGCTGCGCTATCACAAGATCATCGTGATGACGGACGCCGACGTCGACGGCGCCCACATCCGCACGCTGCTGCTCACCTTCTTCTATCGGCAGATGCGCGACATCATCGACGGCGGCTATCTCTACATCGCCCAGCCGCCGCTCTATAAGGTCTCCAGAGGCAAGTCCGAGCAATATCTGAAGGACGAGCGGGCGCTGGAGGATTATCTGATCGACGCCGGGCTCGACGATTGCGTGTTCGTTCCCGGCACCGGCGGCGACCGCACCGGCCGCGACCTGCGCTCGCTGGTCGACGACGCCCGCGTGGTTCGCAGCATCCTGCGCAATCTGCACAGCCGCTATAACCGCAAGGTGGTCGAGCAGGCCGCCATCACCGGCGTGCTGAACAAGTCGATCTACGGCAATCCCGAGAACGCCGCGGCCGCCGCGCAATACATCGCGAGCCGGCTGGACAACCAGGCCGAGGAGGTCGAGCGCGGCTGGGTCGGTCAATTCGTCGAAGGCCAGGGGTTCCTGTTCGAGCGCACCGTGCGCGGCGTCAAGGAAGCGGCTGTCATCGACGATGCGCTGCTCGGCTCGGCCGAGGCCCGCAAGCTCGACGAGTACACGACGAAGCTGCAGGACGTCTACGCCCGCTCCGGCAAGCTGCGGCGCAAGGACAGCGAGCACGTGGTGCACGGTCCGGTCGATCTGTTCGAGGCGGTCACCGATTCCGGGCGCAAGGGCATCGCGCTGCAGCGCTACAAAGGTCTCGGCGAAATGAACCCGGAGCAGCTCTGGGAGACCACGCTCGACACCGAAGCGCGCTCGCTGCTCCAGGTGAAGGTCAAGGAGGTCGACGAGGCCGACGACATCTTCACCAAGCTGATGGGCGACGTGGTCGAGCCGCGCCGCGACTTCATTCAGGAACATTCGCTGAGTGCGACGATCGATATTTGATCGCCGGTCGTTTTGGGTTTGATCTGCTAGCCATGCACTCGCTGCACCTCTCCCGCTTGCGGGAGAGGTCGACGTGCTCGCAGAGCACGGCGGGTGAGGGCTCTCTCCTCTCATCTCAGGGACTGTCTCGATCGTGGAGACACCCTCTCCCCAACCCTCCCCCGCAAGAGTAGGGCTATCGCATATGCATTTCGCGGGGACCACCCGCGAGTTTGCTCGGCCTCTCCCGCTTGCGGGAGAGGCCGACGCGTCCCGGGCGATGCGAAGCATCGTCCCGAGCGCGGCGGGTGAGGGCTCTCACCGCACTGGGATCGCCTCCGCAATTCTCGACAATCCCGACGCGGAGGCACCCCCACCCCCGCCCTCCCCCGCAAGCGGGAGAGGGAGCCCACTGCCGATGCCGAAGCATTATTCACGCCATATGCGATAGCCCTACCCCCAAGGGGGGAGCGCACCCGACTCGTGGCAAGAGGACCTGTTCCCATTGCCTCCCCTGAACCTCACCTCCCGCCATCGCGACGAAGTGGCATGAACCCGCGGGCCATTCCGGCCGGGAAGCGCTCACGCCATGACCAGCTCCGCAATGACCAGTTCCACCGCGCCATCCCGCCGGCTCGGCATCATCGGCAGCATCGTCGGCGTGCTGGCGCTGATGGCCGCCGTGCTGCCGCGTTGGGTCGTGCCGATCGTGTTTCCGCCGCCGCCAGCGGAGCAGGTCATCGTCGACACCGGACATCGCATCAAGGACCGCGTGATGGCGCGGGTAAAGGGTGTCGAGTATCAGGCTCCCAAGATCGAAAAATCCGCGGCGCGAAGCTGGAGTGAAACCGCATCAGTCACCGCGATTTCGCTCGGCCTGCTTGCCATCCTGCTCTCGGTGCTCGCGCTCATCTTCCGTGAAGAGCGGCTCCTCGCCGCCGTGGCTGCCACGCTCGGCACCGGGGCCATCGCGATCGAAATTTCCTTCGTCATGATCGGCGCGCTGATCCTGATTGCCATCCTTTACGTGGTCGGAAATATCGTCGGGTTGTTCTAAGGGCCGCCTGTCACAAGCTCCCGAGGGACGGGCTCGAGCCACGGCCATCACAATTGCTCCCGCGCTCAATTCTCTGTAGTTTCCGCCTCCGAAACAGCTCCACCAACAGGACAGCGAGAACCCCGTGGCGCCCATCCAATACATCGTCGAGGGCGGTCACCGGCTCTCGGGCTCGATCGAGCCGTCCGGCAACAAAAACTCGGCGCTGCCGATCATCGCGGCGGCCCTGCTCACCGAGCATCCGGTGACGCTTCAGAACGTGCCGCGGATCCGCGACACCGAGACGCTGGTCGAGCTGATCCGCTCGGTCGGCGCCGCGGCGGAGTGGACCGCGCGCAATACGCTGCGCATTCATGCCAAGAGCATCCGCGCCGCCGATCTCGACCCCGAGCTGTGCGTGCGCATCCGCGCCTCGATTCTGCTCGCGGGCCCCCTGCTCGCCCGCTGCGGCGAAGTGATGCTGCCGCCACCCGGCGGCGACGTCATCGGCCGCCGACGGCTCGACACCCATGTGCTGGCGCTGGAGCAGCTGGGGGCCAAGGTCACCGCGACCGACCGGCTCGAATTCCGTGCGCCGAAGCTCGCCGGTGCGGACGTGTTCCTGGACGAGCCGAGCGTCACCGCGACCGAGAATGCGCTGGTCGCAGCTGTCGCCGCCGACGGTGTCACTTACCTGCGCAATGCCGCGTCCGAGCCGCATGTGCAGGACCTCGCCAATTTCCTGGTCGCGCTCGGCGCGAAGATCGAGGGCATCGGCACCAACACCATGATCGTGCACGGCCAGGCGACGCTGGGGGAAGCGACCTACTCCATTCAGCCCGACCATATCGAGGTCGGCTCGCTGATCGGCCTTGCCGCCGTGACGCGCTCGCCCTTGCGCATTGTGCGTGCCGGTGTCGAGCACCTGCGCTCGATCCGCATGGGATTCGAGCGGCTCGGCATCGTCTGCCGCGTCGAGGGCGACGATCTCATCGTGCCCTCGAACCAGACGCTGAAGATCCAGGACGATTTCGGCGGCCACGTGCCGAAGCTGGAGGACCAGCCCTGGCCGGCCTTCCCGGCCGATTTGATGTCGATCGCGATCGTCACCGCCACGCAATGCGAGGGCGTGATCCTGATGTTCGAGAAGATGTTCGAATCGCGGATGTTTTTCGTCGACAAGCTGATCGCGATGGGCGCGCGCATCGTGCTGTGCGACCCGCATCGCGCCATCATCGCCGGCCCCAGCCGCCTGCGCGGCGCGCCGATGACCTCGCCCGACATCCGCGCCGGCATGGCGATGCTGCTCGCCGCGGTCTGCGCCGAGGGCACCTCGACCATCAACAACGCCGACCAGATCGAGCGTGGCTACGAACGCATCGAGGAACGGCTGAACGCACTGGGTGCGAAGATCAAGCGCGTGCCGGAAAGGAAGAGCTGAGGGATCTTTCTTCCTTCTCCCCTTGTGGGAGAAGGTGGCATAGGCGGCCTTCGGCCGCCGTTCTTAAGAACGCCGAAGCAAAGCTTCGGCTATGGCGCCGGATGAGGGGTTCTATCCACTTGCAAGATCGCTCTTGAGGATAGAGACCCCTCACCCGTCTCGCCGCTACGCGGCGAGCCACCCTCTCCCACAAGGGGAGAGGGTGAAGAGGCATCTCGCTCGCGGGCCATGTTTTCGACGTGCGGCTGTGCTAAGGACCGGCCATGCTCGACACCGTCCAACGTCATTCGCAGCCGCAAGCCGGCGTGCCGCAAAATCATCTCGCCGATGAATTCGCCGAGACGCTGCGGCTGGCCGTGCCGATGATGCTGACGCAGCTCGGGCAGATCGCGATGATCACGACCGATCTCGCGATGATCGGCCGGCTCGGCGAGGACGCAGTGGCCGCGGCGGCGCTGGCGCATACGGTCTATTTCGTCAGCTTCACCTTCGGGCTCGGATTGATGTCGGCGGTGTCACCGCTCGCCGCGCAGGCATTCGGCGCTGGCGACGGCAGGCTGATCCGCCGCTCCTTGCGCGTCGGCCTGTGGGTCGCACTGCTGATCTCGCTGCCGATGATGGCCTCGCCGCTCTATGGCGAGCAGATCCTGCTCGCGCTCGGACAGGCGCCGGATTCCGCCGCGCTGGCCCAGCGCTACCTCCACGGACTGGCCTGGGGCATTGCGCCGGCGCTCGGCTTCATCGCGCTGCGCAGCATGATGAGCGCGGTGAACCGGCCGCAGGCGCCGCTGTGGATCACGCTCGCCGCGATCCCCGCCAATGCCGCGCTGGTCTATGTCCTGATCCACGGCCTGTTCGGCGTGCCGAAGCTCGGCCTGTTCGGCGCGGGGCTTGCGACCACGCTGGTCAATCTCGGCACCTTCCTCGCCGCGCTCACTATTGCCGCATGGCGAAAGCCGTTCGCGGACTATCACCCGCTCGCCCATTTCTGGCGGATCGACTGGCCCCTGATGCGCCAGCTCATCGCGATCGGCGCGCCGATCTCGTTCTCGCTGCTGATGGAATACGGCCTGTTCTCCTCGGCGGCGCTGCTGATGGGGCTGATCTCGACCACCGCGCTCGCCGCACATCAGATCGCGCTCCAGGTCACCGCCGTGCTGTTCATGGTGCCGCTCGGCATCGGCATGGCCGCCACCGTGCGCGTTGGCCACGCCTTCGGCCGCAACGAGCCGGCCGGCGTCCGGCGCGCGGGGCTCGTTGCCGCCGTGCTCGGCATTGCGTTCGTCGCGGCCCTGACTGTCGCGATCATCCTCGGCCGCTATGAGCTGGGACGGCTGTTCTTCGGCAGCAGCGAGGCCAGCGCGCCGACCGTCGCGCTGACCGCGACACTTTTGCTGGTCGGCGCGACTTTCTTCATTGCCGATGCGCTCCAGACCATCATGGGCGGCGCCCTGCGCGGCATCAATGACACCCAGATGACGCTTGTGTTCGCAGCAACAGGCTATTGGTGCGTCGGCTTCCCGATCGCCTGGGTCCTTGCCTTCCACGCCAGCCTCGGCGCGGTCGGCGTCTGGATCGGGCTGTCGATCGGATCGTTCGTTTATGCCGGCCTGTTGATCTTGCGCTTTGGCATGCTGACGCGCAAACTGGCGGGATGACAGGCTCGGTTCGCGAAGTCACACCCGATGTCGATGCCGGCGCTGTGCTATCAGGCGCGCAGTTCATCGATGCCTTTCGTGTAGAGGTCGGCGCGACGCAATTGAGCGCCCGCGAGGCCTGCACCCGAATGGTGCTGCACGGGCCGCGCTGGATCGATGCGCTGACGCGCTTGCGCAACATCCTGGTGAAACCCTTCGGACTGAAGACGTCGGGCGAAGGTGCTCCGGCTCCGTACGGGATGATCGGCCTGTTTCCGGTGCTGAGCGAAACGCCGGAGCAGCTCATCGCCGGGTTTGACGACTACCATCTCGATTTCCGCGTCGTGGTTGACGTCGCCGGCGACGGGGCGGACCAGCAGGTGACATTGACCACGTTGGTGCGGACCAACAATCTGCTCGGGCGTACCTACCTCACGCTGATCGTACCGTTCCACAAGCTCGTGGCCCGCAGCATGATGGGAGACATCGTGGAGCCGGCCCGATGACGCTGTCCGTCGATCTCTTCTACTCCTACCGAAGTCCCTTCAGCTATCTGGCCCTGCCCAAGACACTGAAGCTCGTCGCCGAGTATGACCTCGCGGTCAACCTGCGGCCGGTCTACCCGCTCGCGGTCCGCGTGCCCGGATTCTTCAAGAAGGCCAGCCCGAACTTCATTCGCTATGTGGTGCTCGACAGCACGCGCGTGGCGCAGCACGAGGGCATTCCGTTCCGCTTCCCGAGGCCCGATCCGATCGTGCAGGACAAGACGACGCTCGACGTTGCGGCGGAGCAGCCTTACATCCACCGCCTGACCCGGCTGGGCGCGATGGCGCAGCTCGAAGGACGCTCGCTCGAATTTACAGACGCGATCGCGCGCGTGCTATGGGACGGTTCGGTGGCGGGATGGAACGAGGGCGATCATCTCGCGCGCGCGGCCGAGAAGGCCGGCTTCGATCTTGCCGCCATGGACGCCGCGATCACTGCCGATCCGGACCGCTATGAGCACGTGATCGCGGAGAACGAAAAGGACCACGCCGCCTCCGGCCATTGGGGCGTGCCGACCTTCGTGTTCGAGAACGAGCCGTTCTTCGGCCAGGACCGCATCGACCTCCTGCTCTGGCGCATGCAGGGCAAGGGACTGAAGCGGCGCTAGCTCACTCCGCCACCCGCGCGGGCTTGTCGGCCGCTGCCTCCGACCATTCGCCGACGACGCGATCGAGATCGCAGAGGTTCTGGTGCATCTGCTCCAGCGAGAAGCCCAGCGCGAAGAAGCGCTCGGCGGTGTCGCTGGGCTGGCCGCGGATCAGACCGTCGTGACGGACGGCGGCGACCGCCTCGGCGTAATGCTGGAGCGCAACGTGGACCGGATGGAGCGGCGGCGCGCCGGCGCCCTCCCGCAAGGCTGCGGCGGCCGAACGCAGGAAGCGCGCGATCACCATCGAGACCTCCGTCAGCGGACCTGCGAGCCGCGTCTGCACCTCGGCCGGCAGCGGCACCACGGTGGCGCGGCCGATCATCACGACGTCATGCCGCAAGCGCAGGATGGTTCGCAGCAAGGGACCGGTATCCGGCCCGCTCGACAGGCGTGCGGCGCGCTCGCGCTCGGCTTCTGAGCCAATCGCGTTGAGGCTGACCATGGCAGTGCCGATGCCGTCCTGGATCCGGTGCAGCGCGTCGTTGTCGCGGCCGCGCGTGAGGCCCGCGAGCAGTTCGGTGAAGGCATCGGCGATCAGTTCGAGCAGTCTTGCTGCGCTGGCGCGGATCTGCCGGACCGCGCGCGACGGCAGCACCAGGAAGGAGACGAGCAGCCCCGTGATAGCGCCGACCGCGACTTCGCTGACGCGATCAATCGCCGAGGTCATGGGATCGGAGTGATGCATGGTCGGAACCAGGAGCACGATCACGGCCGTGACCGTCGCGGCACTGAGGCTCGGATTGATCGCGGCGATGAAGGCGAGCGGGGCGACCGAGAGCACCAGAAGCCCCAACAGGCCCGCTTCACCGGAGTACGGGATCAGGATCGCGATGGCGCCGCCATAGATGGCGCCGCCGATAGTGCCGAGCATGTAGTCGCGCGTCGCCTTCAGCGAGCGTCCGACGCTCATCTGGGTCACGATCAGCGAGGTCAGCACCGCCCAGAGCGGCAAGAGCAGATGCAGCGCGGTGGCGATGGCATAGGCCGCGACCGCCGCCACGGTGACCCGGATCGCCAGCCCCAATTGCGTCCGTCGCGCCCGGATCCGGTCGAGCAGCTCTCTTGTGCGTGTCATCGTCAACGTCCCGGTCCGATCCTCTTGAGCCAGGCAAAAGCATGGCTGATGCCCGCCCCCGCAAGGCCGCTTGAAAGGCGAAATCAGCCCGCCTAACTTGCCGGCCAAAACGAGGAAACACGATGGCCCACGAAACCGCAACGCTCGCCGCCTATGTCTTCAATCTGAAGTACCTAGATATTCCGGCGGAGGTGCTGGATCGCGCCAAAGTGCTGACGCTGGACTTCCTCGGCAGCGCCATCCGCGCCCGCAGCGAGGCGGAATCGACCCCGTCGATGCTGAAGACGCTGGAAACGCTTGCGCTCGATGCCAAGGGCGAATCCACCGTGTTCGGCGATGCCAAGACCTGGACGCCGGCGGTGGCGGCCCTGCTCAACGGCGCGCTGGGACATTCGCTCGACTTCGACGACACGCACGCCGACTCCTCGCTGCATCCGAGCGCGCCGGTGGTGCCGGCCGCCTTCGCGGTCGGCGAGATGGTCGGCGCGTCGGGCCGCGACGTGCTGACCGCGATCGTTGCGGGCTATGAAGTCTGCTGCCGGCTCGGCAATGCGCTCGATCCGACCTCGCACTACGCGCGCGGTTTTCATCCGACCGCGACCGCCGGCACCTATGGCGCGGCCGCGGCCGCCGCAAAGCTGGCCGGCCTCTCCGAGCAGCAGATCATCGCCGCCTTCGGCGTCTCCGGCAGCCAGGCCGCCGGATCGCTGCAATTTCTGGTCAACGGCGCCTGGAACAAGCGCTACCAGGTCGGCGCCGCCGCGATGAACGGCGTGATCGCCGCGACACTGGCGCGCAACGATTTCGTCGGCGCGACGGAATCGGTCGAGGGCAAGCACGGCCTGCTCGCCGGCTACACCGACGATGCGCATCCGGGCAAAGCGGTGGCCGAGCTCGGCAAGACCTACGAGACGATGAAGATCGGCGTCAAACCCTATCCGAGCTGCCGCTACACCCATGCGGCGATCGACGCGCTGATCGCCATGCGGCGCGAGCACAATCTGACGCCGGACCAGGTCAAGCGTGTCGAGATCGGCCTGCATCGTAACGGCATCACGCTCACCGGCGATGCCGCGACCAAGCGGCATCCGACCTCGATCGTCGGCGGCCAGTTCTCGATGTTCTTCACCGGCGCGCTCGCGCTCGACCAGGGCTCATTCGGCTGGGACGATTACAACCGCCTTGGCGATGCCGCCATCGACGCCCTCGCCGACAAGTTCGACGTGGTGCAGGACGACCGCCTCGAAATCGGCCGCACCCATCCGTTCGGCGCCCGCGTCAGCATCACGACGGACAATGGCGTGCATGAGCGGCTCCATGCCGATCCCTCGGGCGAGCCGAATTCGTTTCCTGACACGAAGGCGATGCAGCAGAAGTTTTTGACTCTGGCGCGGCCCGTGCTGAACGCACGCGCTGAGAAGTTTGCGGATGCGATCATGACGCTGGAGCGGTTCGACCGCGTGGCGAAGGCGACGGAGCTAGGGAGGCAATAGCTTGAGCGCGCATGCTTACCCTCCCCTGGAGGGTAGGGCTATCGCATATGGCGTGAATAATGCTTCGGCATCGGCAGTGGGCTCCCTCTCCCGCTTGCGGGGGAGGGCGGGGGTGGGGGTGCCTCCGCGTCGGGATTGTCGAGAATTGCGGAGGCGATCCCAGTGCGGTGAGAGCCCTCACCCGCCGCGCTCGGGACGATGCTTCGCATCGCCCGGGACGCGTCGGCCTCTCCCGCAAGCGGGAGAGGCCGAGCAAACTCGCGGGTGGTCCCCGCGAAATGCATATGCGATAGCCCTACCCTGGAGCGGGAGGGTCGCTTCGCATGAAGCAAAGCGCAATGCGAAGCGGGGTGGGGTGATCTCTCCACACAGGCACTGCTTCAAAGGATAGACCGTCACCCCACCCCGCTCGCGCTGCGCGCGATCGACCCTCCCCCTCCAGGGGAGGGTAAGAAGAGCCGCCGCTGCTCTCAATCCGCCCCGGCTATCTTCCCCTTCTCGCGCGTTGCGGCCACCACGTCGCGCACGAGGTCGAACACGCCATCTGCTTCCGGCGGCCAGTTCGGCGAGCGTCCCATGCGCACGATCACCAGCCGCTCGGACGGGATCACGATCGTGTACTGCCCGATCGTGCCCTTGGCGAAGAAGGCATCGCGCGGCCAGCCGTGCGCGATGCGAAACTTCGCGCCAAAGCTGTCGCCCTGGTTGGTCCAGAAGCCGGCACCGATGCCAACCCACGCCTTCGGCGTGGGCGAGGACGAATAGCTCACCCACCCCTCGGGCAGGATGCGCTTGCCGCCGGCGATGCCGTCATTGAGATAGAGCTGGCCGAAGCGCGCCCAGTCGCGCGCCGTTGCCAGCATCTCGCTCGAGCCCTCGATCGTGCCTGAAGCGTCGAGCTGGAGCGTGACATGGCGCATGCCGAGTGGAACGAACAATTCGCGGCGCGCGAAGCGCAGCGCAGCTGCGGGATGTCCACCGGCCGCATTGCGGATCAGATGCGAGAGCAGGATGGTGTTGCCGTCATGATAATTCCACGCCGTGCCCGGCGCGGTCGCAAGCGGCATGCTCGCGGCATAGGCGGCCATGTCGGCTTCCACGAACTTCATGCGGTTGACCGGCTCGAAGGCGGAGCCGATCGATGCCTGCAACGAGCTGCCGAGTGCCAGCCCTGCGGTGTGGCGCAGCAATTGATCGACACTGATGGCATGGCGCGGGTCATCCGAATGCTTCCAGGCGGCGACCGGCGCGGGCTCGTCGAGCTTCAGCTTGCCCTGACGCACCAGCACGCCTGTCAGCGCCGAGATCACCGATTTGGTCATGGAGAAGCCGAGCAGCGGCGTCTCCGGTCCGATGCCGTAGGCGTAGCGCTCGGCAATGACGCGGCCCGCCTTCATCACGACGATCGCGCGGGTGCGGCGATAAGGCGGCTGTGCCGGCTCGTCAAAGGCGCGGTCGAGCGCGGTAGCAAGCTCGGGACTTTGCGGCGGCACGATCGCGGGGCCGGCGATCTCGGGCAGCAGCGCGGGCTGCCTGTCGTCCGGCGGCGGCATGACTTCGGCGAGCGGCTCGCCATGCGCGAGCGTGCAGCCAAGCCCCTCGCGATAGACGGCATGGCTGCGGCCGAGGCCAAACAGTGTCACCGTAACGTCCTTGCGCACGCGGTCGACGCGATACTCCATCGCCCAGCTGATCAGGCCGGTGCCGGGCATCGCATCGTTGGTCTCGGTGAAGGTGCGCCGCGGATCGAGGCCGGAGACGAAGGTCTCGGAGCATAGGATGCCGGCGACAAAGCCGGTGGCGACCTTCGGCACGTCGCCGGCGCGGGCTGCGCCGAGCGCGAGACCGGCACAGGCGATGGTGGTGAGGAGGACGATCTTGCGGCGGTGGGTCACGGGCTGTCTCCGGCTTGGGGCGTGTGCCGGAGACGAAGCAGGAGGCGCGCGATATGTGCTCGCCGGATCCGGAAAATGGCGTGGCTGAATTTGGCCGGGACTGATCGATTCTGAAATAACGCAACAGATCCAACGGCTTGAAAATTGGGCTGGTCTGTCGCACCGGGGACGGTGGCCCCCCTCGCCCCGCTTGCGGGGAGAAGGTTGGGGTGAGGGGGAGTCTCCGCAGGGACGGTGACAGACGGGCTCGCGGAAGCTCCCCCTCACCCGAATTTGCTCCACAAATTCCGGCCTCTCCCCGCAGGCGGGTGAGGCGAAGAGCCCATCACGCCGTGCTCGCTTTAAGCCGCCGATATTCCGTCGGGGTCACGCCGGTCACCGCCTTGAAGGCGCGGTTGAAGGGGCCGAGGGACTGGAAGCCGGCATCCATGGCGATGGTGATGACGGGGACTTCGGCCTGGGCGGGATCGGCGAGCGCGGCCTTGGCTTCCTCGATCCGGTGATTGTTCAGGAACACATTGAAGTTGCGATAGCCGAGGCGCTGGTTGATCAGCCGGCGCAGCCGGTATTCGGGAATTTTCAGCCGGTTCGCCAGCACGCCGATGGTGATGTTCTCCTGGCGATAGATCCGCTCGTCCGCCATCAGCCGCATCAGGGCATCGGTGAGCTTCTGGTCGGCGGCGTCTTCTGCCGCCGGAGCTTGGCTCAAAACCAGCGGCGGCGCGGCCTCCACAGCAACCGGAAACAGCTCGGCACCATCGACGCGCATCATCCCATAGGCGATGGCCGCAACGATGCAGGCGAGCACGCCCGCATTGATCGTGTCGGCGATATCGCCAACCTCAATTCCGGTCACGACAATCTGGAGCAGCGCGTTCACCCCGCCATAGAGCGCGGCCGCGCAGACGATGAAGACGCGAACGCGGCGGCGGCGCTCGACCAGATCGGCCGACCACGAATTGATGGTCTGCGCCACCGCGAGCGCAATGAAACCGAGCACGATCAGATTGACGATGGTGACGGCAAGCCGAACGTTTCCGCCCGGCGCGATCCAGAGACAGTTGACGAAGCTGAACGCGGTCACCAGTCCCCAGATCAATCCGTGCCACCAGCGCAGGCGAAACTCGTCGTCGAACAGCGCGCGCGTGAACAGCCAGAACACCACGATGTTGCCCGTCGACAACGCGATCAGCGGCGCATGCCAGGCCGGCACCAGCGACGATACGCCGACCGAATAGCTCGCCGCATGCGCGGCCGAGCCGATCGCGAAGCCAGCACCGAGCCGGGATGCCAGCACGTGTCCGAAATCAGAGACGAGCGACGCGCCTAGCACAAGCAGCAGCGCCACGGACGCGGCGCGAAATGCCAGTTCTGTTGCAGCAAATGTCATCGGGCGATGCGACGGTCGCGATTGAAATCAGCCGAACATCCTTCGTCAGGCGTATTTTTTCAAGGACCATCCGCACCACAACTGTCATCGCCCGGCTTGACCGGGCGATCCAGTACTCCGAGACGACAGTGATTAAACCGATTGGCCGCAGCGTACTGGATTCCCCGCTTTCGCGGGGAATGACAGCGGTGGGTGAGGCGATGATAGTTCTGCACATGGCGCTATTGCGGTCCGCGACGTTGAGCCCCGGCTTTGTCGCGACGGCGCTGCAAATTCCTGCTAGTCTCGCATCCAACAAAGCCAAAAGGAGTCCACCCATGAGCTGGCAACCCTCCAACGATCCCGTGCTCGGCGATCCCATGTCCTGCGATGCGCTCGATCTCGTCATCGTGCCTCGCACGCGCGATCTCGGCGACGGATTTGAGGTGCGGCGCGCATTGCCGCACGGCAAGCGGCAGATGGTCGGGCCGTTCATCTTCTTCGATCATTTCGGACCGGTGCAGTTCGTCTCCGGCAAGGGCATGGACGTGCGGCCGCATCCACATATCGGGCTTGCCACCGTCACCTACCTGTTCGACGGCGCGATCATGCATCGCGACAGCGAAGGCAACGTCCAGGAGATCGCGCCCGGCGCGATGAACCTCATGACCGCCGGGCGCGGCATCGCCCATTCCGAGCGCACGCCAGATGCGCAGCGCGCCTCGGGCCAGAAGATGCTGGGCTTGCAAAGCTGGATCGCGTTGCCGGCGGGATCCGAGGAGATCGCGCCGTCGTTCCAGCATTATGCGGCGGGCGATTTGCCGATGATCTCCGAGCGCGATTTTACCGCGCGGGTGATCGCGGGCTCTTCGTTCGGCATCGCCTCGCCTGTCGCGATGGTCTCGCCCTGGTTCTACACCGAGGTCACGGCGGCGGAAGGCGCGCGCGTGCCGCTCGATCCTGATCAGGAGGAACGTGCGATCTACCTGGTCGACGGCGAGGTCGAGATCGCGAACGAGCGCTACGAAGGGCCGCGGCTGCTGATCTTCCGTCCGGGCGACCGCATCACCGTGAAGGCATTGAAGGCCACCCGGATGATGTTTCTCGGCGGCGATGCACTGGAGGGCCCGCGCCACATCTGGTGGAATTTCGTCTCCTCCAGCAAGGAGCGGATCGAGCAGGCCAAGCAGGACTGGAAAACCGGCCGCTTCGCGGCAGTTCCGCAGGAACACGAGTTCATTCCGCTGCCGGAATAGGCTAATCCGGTTTCCGGCCGCACTGTCAGCCGCGGCCGGATTTCTTGCGTGAAGGCTTTGCCGATGACCACCATGCTCTCCAGCGACCTGCCCCTCCCCAAGATCGGACGCGGCAAGGTGCGCGATATCTACGCCGTCGACGACGACCGCCTGCTGCTCGTCACCACCGACCGCATCAGCGCCTTCGACGTCGTGATGGGCGAGACCATCCCGATGAAGGGCGCGGTGCTGACGCAAGTGAGTGCGTTCTGGTTCAACGAGCTCGAAGGCGTGGTGCCGCATCACATGATCAGCGCCGACACCGACGCGATCATTGCGGCCGTGCCGGCGCTGAAGGCTCATCGTGCCGAAATCCTCGGCCGCGCCATGCTGTGCAAGCGCACCACCGTATTTCCGATCGAATGCGTGATCCGCGGCTACCTCTCGGGGTCGGCCTGGAAGGAATATGCCGCAAGCGGCACGCTGGCCGGCGAGAAGCTCAAGGCCGGCCTCGTCGAGAGCGAGAAGCTGGAGCCTGTCATCTTCAGCCCGGCAACCAAGGCCGAGAGTGGGCATGACGAGAACATCACGATCGCGAAGATGCGCGCGGTGGTCGGCGACGAGGTCGCCTATACGCTGGAGAGCATGACGCGCGCGATCTATACGCTTGGCGAGGAGCTGGCGCGCGAGCAGGGCATCATCATCGCCGACACCAAGTTCGAGTTCGGCCGCGACAAGGACGGCCGCATCATCCTGATAGACGAAGTCATGACCCCGGATTCCTCGCGCTTCTGGGCGGTCGATGCCTACAAGCCCGGCCAGCCGCAGGCGAGCTTCGACAAGCAACCCTTACGCGATTATCTCGACGTCGAGCGCCGCGCCGGCCGCTGGAACGGCGATGCCCCACCGCCGCCACTGCCCGCCAGCGTTGTGGATGCAACCAGCAAGCGGTATCTCGAAGCTTACAGGCGCGTGACGGGGAAAGAGCTGAAGATTTAGTTCCAGCTGTTGCACCTCACTTCGTCATTGCGAGGAGCCCTTGCAACGAAGCAATCCAGACTGCCTCTGCGGAAAGATTCTGGATTGCTTCGCGGAGCCTGTCATCGGGCCGCGCTTTGCGCGGACCCGGTGGCTCGCAATGACGCGGGGAGACTGATGCGCCCTCACACCCCCGCCATCATCACGTATTTGATCTCGACATACTCTTCCATGCCGTGATGCGAGCCTTCGCGCCCGAGGCCGCTTTCCTTGACGCCGCCGAAGGGGGCGACTTCCGTGGTGATGAGGCCGGTGTTGACGCCGACCATGCCTGATTCCAGCGCCTCGGCGACGCGCCAGACGCGGCCGAGATCGCGGGAGTAGAAGTAGGAGGCAAGGCCGAACGGCGAGGCGTTGCACATCGCGATGACGTCGGCTTCGTCCTTGAAGCGGATGACGGGCGCGAGCGGGCCAAAGGTCTCCTCCTGCGACACCAGCGAGTCCGGCTTGACGTCGGCCAGCACGGTCGGCTCGAAGAACGAGCGCCCAAGCTCGCTACGCTTGCCGCCGGTGACGATTTTGGCGCCGCGCTTGATGGCGTCGGCGATGTGGCGCTCGACCTTGTCGATCGCCTTCATGTTGATCAGCGGGCCCTGCGTGACGCCGCTCTCGGTGCCGTCACCGATCTTCATCGCCGCGACCTTCTTCGACAGCTTCTGCACGAACTCGTCGTAGATGCCATCCTGGGCGTAGAGGCGGTTGGCGCAAACGCAGGTCTGGCCCATGTTGCGGTATTTCGAGACGATAGCGCCTTCGACCGCGGCGTCGATGTCGGCGTCGTCGAACACCACGAACGGCGCGTTGCCGCCAAGCTCGAGGCCGAGCCGCTTCACGCCGACCGAGGCCTGCTGGTAGAGGATCTTGCCGACGGCGGTCGAGCCGGTGAAGCCGACGAAGCGAACCGCCGGATGCTCGCACAGGACCTTGCCGATCGGCGGCGCGTCACCGGTGATGATGTTGAATACGCCCTTGGGCACACCGGCCTTCTCGGCAAGAGCCGCGAGCGCGAGCGCCGACAGCGGCGTCTCATTGGCGGGCTTCAGCACCACGGTGCAGCCGGCCGCCAGCGCCGGCGAGACTTTTCGCGTGATCATCGAGTTCGGGAAATTCCACGGCGTGATCGCGCCGCAGACGCCGATCGGCTGCTTGATCGCGAGCAGGCGCGCATCGCTCCGCTGCGTCGGGATGGTCTCGCCATAGACGCGCCTCGCCTCCTCGGCGAAGAACTCGACGTAGGCGCCGCCGATATCGACCTCGCCGAGCGCCTCGGTGAGCGGCTTGCCCTGCTCGGAGGTGAGGATCAGCGCGAGATCCTCGCGATTGGCGACGATCAGCTCGAACCATTTGCGCAAGATGTTGGAGCGCTGCTTGGCGGTGAGCTTGGCCCAGGCCGGGAACGCGCGCTCGGCGGCTTCGACCGCTTTGGTGGTATCGTCCGCGCCGAGCTGCGGAACCTTGGCGAGCTCGACGCCGGTCGCGGGATTATTCACGGCGAAGACCGGCGAGCCGACCCAGGCGCCGTCGATGTAACAGGCTTCCCTCAGCAGCGACGGGTCCTTCAACCGGTCGCGCAGATTGGACGAGGCTTGCGGGGCGCGGGCGGCAGTCGGGGTCATGGCGTTACTCCTCAGGGCGCGATCGGATCGGCCCGGAATATAGGGACAGACGGCGCGCAATGCACCGCCCCGCAACGCACATCTGCCTTCAGCTAAACGGGAGCGCGACCTCAGGCCGCGCCGCTCAGATAGGTCTCGCGGCGCCCGATCATGCGCTCGGCGGCGGCCTTGGCGTCGGCCTTCGAGGACGTCGCGCAGGTGCGGTATTCGAGATCGGGCACGTCCGAGGTGTCGCGGCGGCCGAACCATGACTTCGAACCGACCGGCAGCAGTGCCAGCGCCTGCGCCAGGTTGTCGACTGCGCCGAAGGAGTACAGCGCGCCGGTGCCGGCGATGCGAACCTCGTAAATGCCGGGCGAGATCGGCGCCTCCAAATTGTCGCCCCGTCCGGGACGGGGATAGCGCTTCCATTCACTCCAGGTCGAAATCATTTGAGGTCCCCTCGCGGCCGATCAGCAGCCGCCAATTTGCATCAAGTCTTAACGTCACCGGCCAATTGGCCGCGTGCTGAAGCGCCGCAACGCACAAAATGCTTCAGGTGAGTCAAACACGCGAAACATACCGCCAGCGCCCATTCACGGCCACGGCGAGATGCAGCCATCCACCGCAGGTTGTAAAAGAGTGTTGCAGTTCAGCTCCGTTGTCGTCCTGCGTGGAACGCCGACCGTCAAGTCACGACATCGCGACCGGCACAGGTACATGGATGCGCTTGCCGCGCCGAGCATGCGGGAGGACAATCAATCACTCCAACAATAATCAAACCGGAGGAAACACGCATGCAAAGCCGAGCCCAGATCGACGAACTTCTGCGCCAGAAGAGCGACGCACAAGAAATTCCCGGAGTCGTCGCCATCGCCGCCAGCGGTAAAGAAGTGCTGTATCAAGGTGCGTTCGGCAAGCGCGACCTGTCCAAGCCCGATGCGATGACCGCGGACAGCGTGTTCTGGATCGCATCGATGACGAAGGCGGTGACATCAGCCGGCGCGATGCAGCTGGTCGAACAGGGCAAGCTGTCGCTGGATGCGCCGATCGGTGAAGTGCTGCCCGATCTCGCCACCCCGCAGGTGCTCGAGGGCTTCGATGCCAAGGGCGAGCCGAAGCTGCGGCCTGCGAAGGGGCCGATCACGCTGCGCCACCTCATGACCCACACCGCGGGCTTCTGCTACAATATGTGGAACGGCGATCTCGCGGTGTATCTGGAGAAGACGGGGATCCCCGCCATCACCACCTGCCAGAATGCGGCGCTGAAGACGCCAATCATGACCGATCCCGGCACGCGCTGGGAATACGGCACCAACATCGACTTCGTCGGCAAGGCGGTGGAGGCCGTCAGCGGCAAGCGGCTCGATGCGTATTTGCGCGACAATATGTTCGCGCCGCTCGGCATGAGCGACACCGCTTTCAAGATCACCGATAGCATGCGCAAGCGTCTGGTCGGCATGCATGCACGCGGCGAGGACGGCCAGCTCGCATCGATCCCGTTCGAGCTCGAGCAGGAGCCGGAATTCCACATGGGCGGCGGTGGCCTTTACTCGACCGCGGGCGACTACATCAAGTTCACCCAAATGATTCTCAACAAGGGCCGCGGCAACGGCAACCAAGTGCTGAAGGCGGAGACGGTTGCGACGATGGGACAGAACCACATCGGCGATCTCGCCATGGGCAAGATGACGACGGCGGCGCCGATGTACACCAACGACGTCGATCTCTATCCGGAGCAGGTGAAGAAGTGGGGGCTGAGCTTCCTCATCAACACCGCCAAGACCGCGGAAGGGCGCAGCCCGAACAGTCTCGCCTGGGCGGGCCTCGCCAACACCTATTACTGGATCGACCCGTCGCGCGACGTCACCGGCGTGATCCTGATGCAGCTGTTGCCGTTCGCCGACGCAAAGTGTCTGGAGACGTTCGCGGGCTTCGAGCGCGGGGTTTATGCCGGGCTCGATGCGGCCGGGAGCGGGCAGAAGGCGGCGTGAGGGGCTGAGTTCTCTCGCGCCTGCAGCCGCATCGGTCGCATCGAGGTAAGGCGACAGCCGAGACGCAAACTCCCATCCTCCCCTGGAGGGGGAGGATCGGTTCGCATATAGCGAACCGAGGTGGGGTGAAGCCGCGGCGAAGACCTCGCCGACGATGCAATGCGGTCTCAGAGAACGCAGAGGTCTCATGAGCGCCGAGCGGGCCGAGAGACCGTCACCCCACCCCGCTCGCGCTGCGCGCGATCGACCCTCCCCCTCCAGGGGAGGGTAAGCGCTACCCCGTCAGCCCGCGCTGCTCGGCGAGTTCCTTCAGCGACACCTGGGGCCGCGCCCCGATGTGCTGGATCACTTCGGCCGCCGCAAGCGCGCCGAGCTCGCCGCACTGCTTGTACGCGAAGTTGCGCGCGAGGCCATACAGGAAGCCGGCGGCGAAGAGGTCGCCGGCACCGGTGGTGTCGATGACTTTGTCGACCGGGAATGCCGGCGCGGCGACGGCGTCTTCCACTGAGACCACCATGCAGCCCTTCTCGCTGCGGGTGACGACGCCGAGATTGACGTCGTTGCGCAGCTGCTTCAGCGCAGTATCGAAGTCCGAGGTCATGTAGAGCGAATGCAGCTCGGCCTCGTTGGCGAACACGATGTCGACAGTGCCGTTGCGCATCAAGGACAGGAACTCGTCGCGATAGCGGTCGACGCAAAAGGAATCCGACAACGTCAGCGCCACCTTGCGCTTGGCATCATGGGCGATCTTGGCCGCCTTGACGAAGGCGTCCTTGGCGTTCTTGGGGTCCCAGAGATAGCCTTCGAGGTAGACGATGCCGGCGCCGGCGACCTCGGCCGGATCGATGTCGGCCGGCGACAGATCCTGCGCCGCGCCGAGATAGGTGTTCATGGTGCGCTCGCCATCGCCTGTGACCAGGATATAGGAGCAGCCGGTGGCAGGGCCGTCCGTTGCGGCCGGCGTGTTGAAAGCGACGCCGGCGGCGCGGATGTCGTGGACATAGAGCTTGCCGATCTGGTCGTCCTTGACCTTGCCGACATAGGCGGCGCGTGCCCCTAAGCTGCCGATGCCGACGATGGTGTTGGCGGCAGAGCCGCCCGAGACTTCCGTCGCCGGGCCCATGTCCTTGTAGATGGCGGCCGCCCGTGCCTCGTCGATCAGGGACATGCTGCCCTTGGTCATGCCATGCTTGGCCAAAAAGGCCTCGTCGGTCCTGACCAACACGTCGAACAGCGCGTTGCCGATGCCGAGAACGTCATATTTCACGTCAGCCATTCACCTTGATCCTGTTGCCGGATTGCGATCCCTGCGGAAATCCGCTTCCTGTAGGCCTGAAATCTGGCTCGCGGCCTATCACGACCAGCCCTTCGCGGGCAAGCAACGGTATTATTGCGCCCGATGATCCGCTCCTTCCTGACCGTCTCGACGGGAACGCTGGCCTCGCGGCTGCTGGGCTTTGCCCGCGATTCCCTGATCGCGGCGCTGCTCGGCACCGGCGCCGTGGCGGATGCGTTCCTGGCGGCATTTCAGCTCGTCAACGTCGTGCGTCGGCTGCTCAGCGAGGGGGCGCTGAATGCGGCACTGATCCCGGCCTGGCTGCGTATCCGCGAACGTGATGGCGAAGCGGCTGCGGCGGCGTTCGCCGGACGGGTGCTCGGCACGGTCAGCGCGGCCTTGGTCGCGAGCTCGATCGGCATTGCGCTTCTGATGCCGCTGATCATCACGGTGATCGCCCCGGGCTTTCTCGGCAGCAGCACGCTCGATCTCGCCGTGCAGAACGCCCGGCTGATGCTGCCTTATCTCGCCTTCGCCGGCCCCGTCACCGTGCTGATGGGACTGCTCAACGCACAAGGGCGCTTTGCGCTGACGGCGTTCTCGCCGCTGCTGTTCAACATCGCGCTGATCGCCGCGATCGCGGTGCTGTTGCTGGGGCATGCCGATGCGGTCCTCGCTGCGTGGATGCTGGCCGCCGCCGTCGGCGTCGCCGGTCTGCTGCAATTGCTGATGCTGCTGTCGCAGCGAAGCGCGCGCCTTGCGACGCCGTTGCGCGTGAGTTCTGACAAGGAGATGCGGGCCTTTTTTGCCAAGGCCATTCCCGGCATGATCGCAAGCTCGGGCCCGCAATGGTTGATGGTCGCCGGCGCAATCATCGCCTCGGCGACGCCCTCCGCTGTGTCCTGGCTCTATTTTGCCAACCGCCTGATCGAGCTGCCGCTCGGCATCGTCGGCGTCGCCATGGGCACGGTGCTGGTGCCAGAGCTGACGCGTGCGGTCGGTAGCGGCGACCGCGTCGCGGTGGCGCATGCCGAATCGCGCGCGCTGGAGCTGGCGACCGGGCTGGCGCTGCCGGCCACGCTCGGCCTGATCGTGCTGGCCGAGCCGATCGTACGGCTGCTATTCGAGCACGGTGCGTTCAGCGTCGAGGACAGCACGGCCACGGCGCGCGCATTGATGTGGCTGGCGCTGGGCCTGCCGGCGCACGTGCTGATCAAGGCGCTGTCGCCGGCCTTCTACGCCCGCAGCGACACGATGACGCCGCTGCTCGCGACGGCCAAAGGCTTTGTGGTGACGGTCGGGCTCGCGGTTGTGCTCGGTCATGTCTTTGGCGCCAGCGGGATCGCGGCGAGCATCGCGGCCGGCGCCTGGAGCAGCGCGCTCTCGCTGCTTCGGAAAGGCACAACCGAATTCGGCTTCTCGGTCGACGCCTCGGCCCGCAAGCGGCTGCCGCGGATCGTGCTGGCCGCGATCGCCATGGGCGCCCTGCTCTGGCTGACCGCCGGTCTCGTGCCTGCCGAGACCCATGGCTTGATCAAATTCGTCGCACTGGGTGTGCAGATCGCGGCGGGGATCGCCGTCTACGGCCTGCTCCTGCAAGTCCTCGGTGCAGCCTCCTGGCGCGAGGCGGTTAACGCGTTGAAACGACCGGCCTAAACCGCGAGCCCATCGAATTGCCCTTGACGGGGCTGCGCCGCTGTTGGAAACGACGGCCGTATCTTCCAGGAAAGCTGACCATGCCATTCGTTGAACGAGTCTTTTCGGGCGTCCAGCCGACGGGCAATCTGCATCTCGGCAATTACCTCGGCGCGATCGTCAACTTCGTGAAGATGCAGGAAACCCACAACTGCATCTATTGCGTCGTCGACATGCACGCGATTACGCAAGGCGTCGATGTCTGGGGCGGACCGGCCGAGCTCACGCGCAACACCCGCGAGGTCACCGCGGCGTTCATCGCTGCCGGCATCGATCCGAAGAAGCACATCGTGTTCAACCAGAGCCAGGTCTCCGGCCATGCCGAACTCGCCTGGATCTTCAACTGCGTCGCGCGCATGGGCTGGCTCGGCCGCATGACCCAGTTCAAGGAGAAGGCCGGCAAGGACCGCGAGAACGCCTCGGTCGGGCTGTTCGACTATCCCGTGCTGATGGCGGCGGACATCCTGCTGTACCGCGCCACCCACGTGCCGGTCGGCGAGGATCAGAAGCAGCATCTCGAGCTCTCGCGCGATATCGCGCAGAAGTTCAACAACGATTTCGGCGATTCCATTCGCGCCCAGGGACACAATGACGGCTTGTTCTTCCCGCTGCCGGAGCCGCTAATCACCGGTCCGGCGACGCGCGTGATGAGCTTGCGTGACGGCACCAAGAAGATGTCGAAGTCGGATGCGTCCGACAATTCGCGCATCAATCTCACCGACGATGCCGACACCATCGCGCAGAAGATCCGCAAGGCGAAGACCGATCCGGAGCCGCTGCCGAGCGAAGAGAAGGGCCTGGAAGCGCGTCCCGAAGCCGACAATCTCGTCGGCATCTTCGCCGCGCTCTCCGGTCGCTCCAAGGCCGACGTGCTCAGGGATTTCGGCGGCGGCCAGTTCTCCAGCTTCAAGAATGCGCTGGCCGAGCTGTGCGTCACCAAGCTCGCGCCGATCGCCGGCGAGATGAAGCGCCTCGTCGCCGACCCCGGCCATATCGACGCGATCCTGAACGAGGGCTCCGACCGGGCCCGCACTATCGCCGACGAGACCATGAAGCTCTCGAAGGACATCGTCGGCTTCATCCACCGGCGCTGAAGATCGCATCTGAGAAACCGGCCTGCGCCACGGCGCCGGCCGATGTCCCCTCTCCCAAACGTTCCGGGAGTGTGGCAGCATGCCGGCCGTGCACACGCCGGGACATGCATGACCAGCAAGCGACTTTGCTTCGAGCCGGGTCACAAGCCCAAATGCCTCGTCATCGTCGACGACACCGCCGAATGGGATCGCGCGGTGTATTACGCCAGCCGCTGGGCGATCCGCGCCGGCGGCGGCGTGGTGATGCTGCGCATCATCGAGCCCGAGCAGCAGAGCCAGGAATGGCTTGGTGTCGCCGACATTATGCGCGCCGAGGCGCAGGAAGCGGCGGAAGCCGCGCTCGACCGCGCCGCCGGTCGCGCCAACGGCATCGCCGCGATCACGCCGGAGCGCGTGATCCGCGAAGGCGCCGCGATGGAACAACTGCTCGCGGTGATCGACGAGGATCCTGATATCGCCATGCTGGTGCTGGCCGCCAGCCCCGGTGCGGAGGGACCGGGGCCTTTGGTCTCGCTGCTCGCCCATTCGCTCGGCACGTTTCCGGTTCCGGTGACGATTATCTCCGGCGCGCTGAGCGACCAAAGCGTGGATTCGCTGTCTTAGCTCTTCCCCTCTCTCCGCAGGCGGGGAGAGGGAGACGCAAGCACCCTAACTTGCTGATATAACAGCAAAACGCCCTTCTCACCCCTTGATCGTGCGTTCCCCGTCGCCATCTGCTACTGGATAGAGCACGCGCCGGCCTTGAACCGGCGACGTCTGGAGAAAACCATGTTCATTCAAACCGAAGCCACCCCCAATCCCGCCACGTTGAAGTTCATTCCCGGCCGCATCGTGGTCGACGGCAGCCCGGTGGAGTTTTCGAGCCGCGAAGCCGCAGGCCGCTCGCCGCTTGCCGAAAAGCTGTTCGACGTGCCCGGCGTCACCGGCGTGTTCTACGGATCGGACTTCATCACCGTGACCAAGGCGAGCGGTGAGTGGCAGCAGCTCAAGCCCGCGATTCTCGGCGCGATCATGGAGCACTATATGTCCGGCGTGCCGCTGCTCGCCGACGGCACGGTGCAAAGCGATACCGAACTCGACGACCACGGTGAATTCTTCGACGAGGCCGATGCCGAGACGGTCGACATGATCAAGGACCTGATCGAGACCCGGGTGCGGCCGGCGGTCGCCAATGACGGCGGCGACATCACCTTCCGCGGCTTCAAGGACGGCGTCGTCTATCTCAACATGAAGGGCGCCTGCTCGGGCTGCCCGTCATCGACTGCGACGCTCCAGCACGGCATCCAGAACCTCTTGAAGCACTTCGTGCCCGACGTGGTCGAAGTCCGGCCGATGTAAGCAAGCTGCCGTAGGGTGGGCAAAGCGAAGCGTGCCCACCAAGATCCCGTCATTTGCGGAACGATGGTGGGCACGGCGCAAGTGCGCCTTTCCCATCCTACGAGATATGGAGCTGCAAAGGCGTGGATGGCCGGGACAAGCCCGGCCATGACGATGGGAACGACGAGCATTCCCTGACGGATGATGCTACGATCGTTCCATGCTGATCCTCGCCATCGATACTGCGCTCGACGCTTGCTCCGCGGCCGTGCTCGACACCGAAACGGCCGAGCTGCGCGCGCAGGAATCGCTGCCGATGAAGCGTGGGCATGCCGAAGCCTTGATGCCGCTGATCGCGCGGGTGATGCAATCGGCCAATCTCGCCTTCACCGCGCTCGACCGCATCGCGGTCACCGTCGGTCCTGGAAGCTTCACCGGCCTGCGCGTCGGTATTTCGGCGGCGCGCGGCCTTGCGCTCGCGGCGAGGCGGCCGGCGGTCGGCCTGACCACCTTGTCGGCCTATGCCGCCGCCATCGTCGGCCAGAGCCGATCGGTGCCCGTGATGTCCGCGATCGATGCGCGGCACGACCACGTCTATTTCCAGATCGTCGCCGGCGACGGCAGCCAGTTGGTGCGACCGCAGGTCGCCAGCATCGACGAGGCGATCGCGGCTTCGCAATTCGGCGCGCCGCACCTGGTCGGCAATGCCGCGAACATCCTTGCCGGGCGCTGGCCGAAGGATGCGCCGCAACCCATTGCGGTCGACGCGCAGCCCGCGCCCGACATCGGCTGGGTCGCCTGGCTCGGCGCCGCGGCCAATCCCGACACGACCCCGGCGCGGCCGTTCTATCTGCGCGCGCCCGACGCCAAGCCGGCCGCGCAGCTACAGCTCGCAGCACAAGCTGCAAGCTCATGATGGGATGGTTCTCGCAATGGTGGCGCGGCGGCACTGCCGCCGTCGAGCCCGCGTCCGCGCGCGACGCCGTGCGGCTGGCGCAGCTTCACGGCGCCTCCTTCGCACGCGGCTGGGGCGAAGGCGAGTTCGAGAGCATGCTCGGTGAGCGCAACACGCTGGTGCATCGCTTACGCCTCGGCCGCAAGACGATCGGCTTTGCGGTGTCGCGGATCGGCGCGGACGAAGCGGAAATCCTCTCGATCGCAGTCGATCAGGCCCATCGCGGCCGCGGCCTCTCCCGCACGCTGCTGATGACCCATCTCGGCCACCTCGCCGGGCGCGGGGTGCGCACAATATTTCTCGAAGTCGAGGAAAATAACCAGCCGGCGCGCCGACTCTACGATCGGGCCGGATTCATGGTGGTCGGGCGCCGCGAACGCTACTATAAGCAGCCGAACGGGGAACAATTGAACGCCCTTCTGATGCGACGTGACTTGTCGTAACATTGGTGGCAGAAAGCGCCTCCGCCAGGCAGACAATCATATGACCGCACTGAAACCTTCTTCCGCATCCAAGGCATCCGGCATCGAGGCGCGCTGTGCCGCCACCGGCATGCGCATGACCGAGCAGCGCCGCGTCATCGCCCGCGTGCTCGCGGAGGCGGTCGATCATCCCGATGTCGAGGAACTGTACCGGCGCTGCGTCGCCGTCGACGACAAGATCTCGATCTCGACGGTCTACCGAACGGTGAAGCTGTTCGAGGATGCCGGCATCATCGAACGCCACGATTTCCGCGAGGGCCGCGCGCGCTACGAGCAGATGCGCGACAGCCATCACGACCACCTCATCAATCTGCGCGACGGCAAGGTGATCGAGTTCACCTCCGAAGAGATCGAGAAGCTCCAGGCCGAGATCGCCCGTAAGCTCGGCTACAAGCTGGTCGATCACCGCCTCGAGCTCTATTGCGTCCCGCTCGACGACGACAAGCCGACGAGTTAGTCGCGAATTTGAGCAGATCTCTCCGCGAGCTCACTTCACCTCTCCCCGGAGAGGTCGATTTGCTCCTGGCGATGCGTAGCATCGTCCAGCGCAAATCGGGTGAGGGGGCTCAGGTCCCACGAGAGTCCACAACCCCTCACTCGGCGCTTCGCGCCGACCTCTCCCAATGGGAGAGGTAGCACCACCCGCGCGGCACCAGAGTGCCTCCACCAAGTCAGGCGCTGAATGCCCATCGACCTCATCATCTTCGACTGCGACGGCGTGCTCGTGGACAGCGAGGTGATCTCCTGTCGCGCGCATGCCGATGTGCTGACGAGGCACGGCTATCCGATCACGTCGGATCAGGTGTTCGCGCGCTTCCTCGGCCGCTCGACGCGGCAGGCGAATCTCGAGATCGAGACCGAGCTCGGCCGCAAGCTGCCCGAGGCCTATCACGGCGATCTGCAGGACGAGCTGTTCCGCTCGTTCGAGGCCGACCTCGAAGCGATCCGCGGCATCCATGATGTGCTCGATGTCGTCACCCAACGCGTCTGCGTCGCCTCGAGCGGCTCGCATCAGCGCATGCGCGTGAGCTTGGGGAGCACGGGCCTCTACGAGCGCCTCGCGCCAAATATCTTCTCGGCCTCGCAGGTGAAAAACGGCAAGCCGGCGCCGGAGCTGTTCCTGTTCGCGGCCAACGAAATGGGCGTGCCGCCCGAGCGCTGCGTCGTGATCGAGGACAGCCTGGCCGGCATTGCCGGCGCGCGAGCGGCCGGGATGCCCGTGTTCGGCTTTTACGGGGGCAGCCATTGCCGCGATGGCTATGCCGAAACCCTGCGCCTGGCCGGCGCCGACCTGCTCTTTGCCGACATGCATCAGCTGCCGGAGCTGGTCCGGCGGGTCGAGGCGGACGCCTGGCGGGCTGATTTCGCCCTCTCACCGTCATTCCGGGACACGCCCCGACGCGGATGACCCCGGAATCTCGCGCCAGAACCTCTGGATTCCGGGTTCGCGATCGTGTCGCGCCCCGGAATGACGAGCCAAATGGTCCCATTCGCTGGATTTTCGCGCCTCCAGCCTATATCTCAGGGCCGTCCTCCAGCTCCATTTTCGGGTTCCATGACGCCGCCGCGCAAGCTGCACATCAAATCATATGGCTGCCAGATGAACGTCTACGATGCCCAGCGCATGGTGGACACGCTGGCTCCGGAAGGATTCGTGGAGACGGCCAGCGCTGAGGACGCCGACCTCGTCATCCTCAACACCTGCCATATCCGCGAGAAGGCCTCGGAAAAGGTCTATTCCGAGTTGGGCCGCCTGCGCGTTGCCAAGGACGAGGCCGCGCGCGCGGGCCGCGCGATGCAGATCGCGGTCGCGGGCTGCGTGGCACAGGCCGAGGGCGAGGAGATCGTGCGCCGCGCGCCTGTCGTCGATGTCGTGGTGGGACCGCAGAGCTACCATCATCTGCCCGGGCTGTTGAAGCGCGCTGGCGACGAGGGCCGCGCGATCGAGACCGAATTCCCTGCGCAAGACAAGTTCGGCTTCCTGGCCCAGCCGAAGCCCGATGCGATTCGCGCCCGCGGCATTTCCGCTTTCGTCACGGTGCAGGAAGGCTGCGACAAGTTCTGCACCTTCTGCGTCGTGCCGTACACGCGCGGCGCCGAGGTGTCGCGTCCGGTGGCGAAGATCGTCGACGACGTGAAGCGGCTCACTGAGAACGGCGTGCGCGAGCTCACGCTGATCGGCCAGAACGTCAACGCCTATCACGGCGAGGGGCCGGACGGAAAAAGCTGGCCGCTCGGCCGGTTGCTCGAGCATCTGGCGCAAATCCCGGGCATCGCGCGGCTGCGCTATTCGACCAGTCACCCCCGCGATGTCGATGACAGCCTGATTGCGGCCCATCGCGACCTCGATGCCCTGATGCCGTTCGTGCACCTGCCGGTGCAGTCGGGCTCGGACCAGATTCTCGCCGCCATGAACCGGAAACATACCGCCGATGATTACCGGCGGGTCATCGACCGTTTTCGCACCGCACGCCAAGACATTGCTTTTTCATCGGATTTTATCGTCGGCTTCCCCGGCGAGAGCGAGCAAGATTTTCTCGCCACCCTCGCGCTTGTCACGCAAATCGGCTACGCTGCGGCTTATTCGTTCAAATATTCCGCCCGGCCGGGAACGCCGGCCGCGGACATGCAGGAGACGGTGTCCCCCGCCGAGATGGACCAGCGATTGGAGCGGCTCCAGGAACTGATCGACAGCCAACAATCGGCCTTCAACAAGGCTGCGATTGGCTCAACGATCGACGTGCTGTTCGAGCGTCCGGCTCGCAAGGAAGGCCAGATCGTCGGCCGCACCGCTTACCTCCAGCCCGCGCATGTGATGGCCTCGCCCGACATCATCGGACAAATCCTGCCGGTCCGGATCGACAGCCTCGAGCGCTACAGCTTTCTCGGCGAGCTCGTGACGCCGCGCAACGCGCGCGAGCCCGCTTTATCGCAAGCCACTGGAGCCTGAACCCTTGCCAAAAAGCGCATCGGATTCGTCTTCGTTCGCTCCCAGCCGCAAATTTGACCGCGACATGCAAGTACCGCCCGAGACCCAAGTCGTCATCGATTTCGACGACAACCGTGCCGCTTCCGCGCTGGTCGGCCCGTACGGCCAGCATCTCGCGCAGATCGAGCGGCGGCTCGGCGTGATCGTCGACTCCAAGGGTAACCACATCACCATCGGCGGCACGCGCGACGGCTGCGACGCCGCACGCCGCGTGCTGGAGATGCTCTACGCGCAAGCCGTGAAGGGACAGGATCTCGACCAGGGTGAGGTCGAGGGCGCGATCCGCGCCGTGATCGCCCAGGGCTCGCTGTTCGAGTTCGACGCCAAATCGGCCAAATCGACCTTCGACAGCATCAATTTGCGCAAGCGCCCGGTACGCGCGCGCACGGCCGCGCAAGATTCCTACATCCGCGCGCTGAAGCGCCACGAGCTGGTGTTCGGCATCGGCCCCGCCGGCACCGGCAAGACCTGGCTCGCGGTCGCGTATGCCGCGCAGCTGTTCGAGCGCAAGGAGGTCGACAAGATCATCCTATCCCGTCCGGCGGTGGAAGCCGGCGAGCGGCTCGGCTTTTTGCCGGGCGATCTCCGCGAGAAGGTCGATCCGTATCTCCGCCCGATCTACGACGCGCTCTACGATCTCATGGACGCGCGCATCGTCGAGCGGGCGCTCCAGACCGGCGAGATCGAGATCGCGCCGCTCGCCTTCATGCGCGGCCGCACGCTCACCAACGCCGCCATCATCCTGGACGAGGCGCAGAACACCACGTCGATGCAGATGAAGATGTTCCTGACCCGCCTCGGCGAGAACAGCCGCATGATCGTCACAGGCGATCCCTCGCAGATCGACCTGCCGAACGGCCAGACCTCGGGTCTGGCGGAAGCAACCCGGCTCCTGAACGGCGTCGAGGGGATTGCGCAAGTGCATTTCAAAGCCGAGGACGTGATCCGCCACGAGCTCGTGGCGCGGATCGTCGCCGCTTACGAAGGATCGCCGCAGCGGCCGGCCACCGGTCAATCCTGACGAGGCAACAGCCGGACCAAGCGGGCGCGGACAGCGCGCCTTTTCGTCCCAGACAGCACAATGTCCCATTCCAACCTACCCATCACCGAGGTCCTCGTCGTCGCCAATTGCTGGCAGCGCGAGCCCGATTCCGAAACCGTGATCCAGCGCGCGGTTGCGGCCGCCGCCGAGAATGTCGACGAAGACGTCGCCGACGCCGAAGTGGCTGTGATGCTGACCGATGACGCCGGCATCCGCACTCTCAACGGCAACTGGCGCGGCATCGACAAGCCGACCAATGTGCTGTCGTTCCCCGCGCTCCAGCCCGAGGGCGAGTGGAAGCCGGGCGATGCGCCGCGCATGCTCGGCGACATCGCGATCGCCTACGAGACCATGCGGCGCGAGGCGGACGAGGAACACAAGCCGTTTGATCATCATTTGAGTCATCTCGCCGTGCACGGTTTCCTGCATCTGATCGGCTACGACCACGAGAACGACGACGACGCCGAGGAGATGGAAGCGCTGGAGACGCAGATCCTGGCGCATCTCGGCATTCCCGATCCCTATGCGGACCGCCCGGGGACGAATTGAGATGCCGGATTCCGATCCAATCCAGGACAACCCGCGCAACACGCGCAATCTGCCCGCTGTCGTGACCCAAGGCGAGGTGATGCGCCCGACCGCGGAAGGCTGGCTCTTGCGCGCCATCCGGACGCTGTTCGGCTGGAAGGCGGGATCGGTGCGCGACGACCTCCAGGTCGTGCTCGACGCGTCGACGCCTGACGACACCGGTTTCTCTGCGGTCGAGCGCACCATGCTGCGCAACATCCTCGGCCTGCACGAGCGCCGCATCGCCGACGTCATGGTCCATCGCGCCGACATCGTCGCGGTGAAGCGCGACATCCCACTCGGCGAATTGATGGACCGCTTCGAGAGCGCCGGCCACTCGCGTCTCGTCGTCTACAACGAGACGCTGGACGATCCCGTCGGCATCGTCCACATCCGCGACCTGCTCGCCTTCATGACCGCGCGTGCGCGCGTGTCGGAGGCCACCAAGACCAAGCGCAAGAAGCCACTGCCGGCCGGGCTCGATTTGCGCGCCGTCGATCTCGCGCTGCCGCTTCACGAGGCGCGCATCATCCGCAAGCTGCTCTACGTGCCGCCGTCGATGCGGGCGATCGACCTGCTCGCGCAGATGCAGGCCACGCGCATCCACCTCGCGCTGGTTGTCGACGAATATGGCGGCAGCGACGGGCTGGTCTCGCTCGAGGACATCGTCGAGCAGATCGTCGGCGAGATCGACGACGAGCACGACAGCGACGAGCCGCCCTCGATCGTGCGCCTGCCCGACAACGCCTTCATCGCCGACGCCCGTGCCAGCCTCGACGACGTCCGCTCGGTGATCGGCGAGGATTTCGTCACCGGCGAGGCCGGCGAGGAGGTGGAGACGCTGGGCGGCTATCTCGTCAGCTTCGTCGGGCGCCTGCCGGTGCGCGGCGAGGTGATCTCGGGCCCCGGCACTTACGAGGTCGAGGTGCTCGACGCTGATCCGCGTCGCGTCAAGCGGCTGCGCATCTCCACGCGGAAGGAGCGTCCCGCGCCTCGCACCCAGCGCGAGAGCCGCCGCCGCGAAGCTGCGCCCGAGAGCGGTCAACCGCCGGCCAGTGACACGCCGACCCCGCCGCCGAGCGACGGGGCCGGTCCGCAGTGAGCCCGCTCCAGCGACTTCGGCAGATTGCGCTTGCCATTATCCTCAGCTGGGGATGGAAGCGCGCCGTCATCGCCATGGCGGCCGGGGCGCTGTCGGTGCTGGCGCTGGCGCCGTTCAATCTCTTCCCGGTGCTGTTCGTCACCTTCCCGGTGCTGGTCTGGCTGATCGACGGCGCCGGCGGCGGACGATATGGCGGCGTGCCTGCCGCGGCGCTGACCGGCTACTGGTTCGGGCTCGGCTATTTCGTGCCCGGCCTCTACTGGATCGGCTACGCCTTCTTCGTCGAGGCCGACGTGTTCGCCTGGCTGACACCGTTCGCCGTGCTGGGCTTGCCGGCCTATCTCTCGATCTTCATGGCAATCGGCTTTGCGCTGGCGCGCCTGCTCTGGACCAAGAACGCCACGCGCGTGCTGGCGCTCGCAGCAAGCCTCACCATCAGCGAATGGCTGCGCGGCCACGCGCTGACCGGCTTTCCCTGGAACGCGTTCGGCTACGCGCTGTCCGAGCCGCTGCCGCTGGCGCAGACGGCATCGCTGATCGGCCTGTGGGGCATGACGTTCCTGACGGTCGCGATCTTCGCGAGCCCCGCGACGCTATTCGATCGCGCGCCCGATCGCCGCCTGCAATGGCGCGCGCCGGCCGCCGCAATTGCGCTTCTGATCGTCATGGGCATCTTCGGCGCGATCCGCCTGTCGCTGCATCCGACCACGATGGTCGCGGGCGCCAAGCTGCGCCTGATGCAGCCGAACCTCCAGCAGGACGCGAAATTCAACTACGCCGCCAAGGCGGAGGTGATGAAGAAATATTTGGCGCTGTCCGACCGCGCCTCCGGCCCGCAATCGACCGGCGTGCGCGATGCCACCATCCTGATCTGGCCGGAATCCGCCTTCCCGTTCTTCCTGACTCGCGAAGCCGACGCGATGGCTGAGATCGCCGACCTTCTGCCGAAGGGCACGGTGCTGATCACGGGTTCGGTCCGCGCGCCCGACCTGCCGCGGGGCACGCCGATCACGCGTGCCTATAACTCGATCTACGTGATCGATCACGACGGCAGCGTGCTCGCTGTGTACGACAAGCTGCATTTGGTGCCGTTCGGCGAATTTCTTCCCTACCAGGGGCTGATGGAGAAGCTCGGTTTCGAGCAGCTGACGCGCGTGCGCGGCGGCTTCATTCCCGGCACCGTGCGCCATGCGCTGCCGGTCGCCAGCGCGCCGCCCGCGCTGCCGCTGATCTGTTACGAAGCCATCTTTCCCGGCGAGGTGGGCGGACGCAGCGAACGTCCGGGCTGGATCGTGAACCTCACCAATGACGGCTGGTTCGGCATCTCGACCGGTCCCTATCAGCATCTGGAGCAGGCGCGGATGCGCGCGATCGAGCTCGGCTTGCCGCTGGTCCGCTCCGCCAATACAGGCATCTCCGCAGTGATCGATCCGGTGGGGCGCACCATCGCCAGTCTCGGCCTCGGAATCGAGGGCATTTTGGATGCAGGTCTGCCCGCCGCGATCCCGCCGACGATCTATGCGCGGGTGGGCGACGTGCCCGCAGCCATGCTCGTCGCGCTCGCCGTGATTGTGGCGGTCCGCCGACGTGTCGCCAAACGGCACCTCTGATCGCCTCGCAGCCGGAATCCTTTGACAACCGTAGTCCCACGGTTGACAGACTGCACGCGGGCTCCCCATTCTGCACCAGCTGCAAAAGACAGCGGTGCGTTGCTAAATTTCTCCGCAATGTTTCCCAATAAGAGGGTCTGATTTGACGGTGCTGACACCCGAGGCACGCTTGATGATTGCGCCGAGGGTGATGTTTGGAGGGCTGAGGAAATGTCGAAAGCGCCCAACCCTGTTGACAAATATGTCGGCAGTCGCGTGCGTATGCGCCGCATCATGTTGGGCATGAGCCAGGAAAAGCTCGGTGAAGCTTTGGGCCTGACTTTCCAGCAGATCCAGAAATACGAGAAGGGCACCAACCGGGTCGGCGCGAGCCGCATCCAGCAGATCGCCGAGATTCTCCAGGTGCCGGTGTCGTTCCTGTTCGAGGGCGGGCCGAGCGGTGTGCCGGGCCCGGAAGGCTTCAGCGAAGGCGCCTCGCCCTCTTACGTCTCGGATTTCCTCGCGACATCGGAGGGACTCGCCTTGACCAAGGCGTTCACCCGAATCACCGATTCCAAGATGCGCCGCTCCATCGTCGATCTCGTCGAGCAGATCGCCGCCCGCGAAGGCCCCGACAAGCGCTGACGCGTCTTCGCAATGGCGATTTGAGACTGCGCCAAATCTGGCCTATGTCGTCATTTGCGACCGCGCCCTCGATGCGCGTCCTTTCCGATGATGCGATTCAAAGGCATAGATGCGTTCATGGCCAGCTCCAATTGGTTCGATTCCCAAACCATTCTCGATGGCATCCGGCGCTGGGTTGAGATCGAGACGCCGACGGAAGCACCTGAACAGGTCAACAAGCTGATCTCCGTGGTCGCGGAGCAATACCGCGATCTGCCCGTGACGCTCGAGCGCGTCGCCGGCGTCGGCGGCTGCGGCGACCATCTCGTGGCGCGTTCGACCTGGGGCCAGCACGAGCCGGGCATCCTGGTGCTGAGCCACCTCGATACCGTTCATCCCATGGGCTTCATCGAGCGCCTGCCGTTCAAGGTCGAAGGCGACAGTGCGTTCGGTCCGGGCATCTACGACATGAAAGGCGGCGCCTACATCGCCCATCACGCCTTTGGTGCGCTCTGCGCCGCCGGCGATCGTTCGCCGCTCGGCATCACCCACATGTTCACCTCCGACGAGGAGATCGGCAGCCCGACCTCGCGTGCGCTGATCGAGCAGGAAGGGCGCAAGGCCAAATACGTGCTGGTGACGGAGCCGGCGCGCGACGGCGGCAGGATCGTCACGGGGCGCAAGGGCGTCGGACGCTTCCGAGTCTTCATCAAGGGCGTCCCCGCACATGCCGGCACGCGTCCAGGGGACGGCCGAAGTGCCGTCCGCGAGCTCGCCAACGTGATCCTGGCGCTGGAGGGAATGAACGACCTGAAGCGCGGCGTCACCGTCAATGTCGGCGTGGTGCGCGGCGGCACGCGCCCCAATGTGACGCCGGAAGAGGCCTATGCCGAAGTCGATCTGCGCGTGCTGAGCCTCAACGACGCGGACGAGTTCGTCGGCAAGATCCTCGCGCTCACGTCGAAGACCGACGGCGTCACCGTTGAGATCACCGGCGAACTCAATCGTCCGCCTTACGAGAAGAGCAATGCAGGCGCCGCACTCTACGAGCATGCGAAGACCCTCGCCGCCGAGATCGGCTTCGAGCTGATCGACACCCACACCGGCGGCGGCTCGGACGGCAATTTCACCGCCGCGCACACTGCGACGCTCGACGGGCTCGGCGTCGACGGCAAGGGCGCGCACACCCATTATGAGCAGCTCTATATCTCGTCGCTCGCGCCGCGCGCGCGGCTGCTCCATCGCCTGTATCAGACGCTGCGATGAGCGAACGCAAATCAGTTTCCGAGCGCGATGACAGCGAGCGCGCCTTCTTCGGGCGCCGCAAGGGCCACAAGCTCAGGCAGCACCAGGCCGGGCTGATTGATCATCTGCTGCCGCATCTTGCGCTCGACATCGCGAGCGAAGCGCCGGCGAATGCCGGCGAGATCTTCGACCCCGCGGCGAGCGAGGTGCGGCTCGAGATCGGCTTCGGCGGCGGCGAGCATCTCGCGGCCGAGGCGCAAAACTTTCCCACCACCGGCTTCATCGGCTGCGAGCCCTATGTCAACGGCATGGCAAAAATCCTCGCGCAGATCGAGGCGACCAATATCGGCAACATCCGCCTGTTCGCGGGCGATGCAGCCGAGCTCTTGGCTTGGCTTCCGCAAGCCTCATTGTCGCGGATCGACCTGATCCATCCCGATCCCTGGCCGAAACGGCGGCACTGGAAGCGGCGCTTCGTGCAGGACAGGACCATTGCCGCAATGGCGCGCGTGCTGAAGCCTGGCGGCGAATTCCGCTTCGTCTGCGACATCGACGATTACTGCGCCTGGACGTTGTCGCATCTTGCGCGCTCTTCGGACTTCAAATGGCTTGCGGAACGCGCCGACGATTTCCGGCAGCCCTGGGCGGGCTACACCATGACGCGCTACGGCCGGAAAGCCGCGCGCGAAGGGCGCAAGGCGGCCTATCTGCGGTTTCAGCGAGTGTAGATACTTCGCGCGGCTTGTCCGCAGTCGTCATGCCCGGGCGTGTCCCGGGCATCCACGGACTTCCTTTCTTCGGTCGCGAAGAACGTGGATGGCCGGGACAAGCCGGCCATGACGGCAAAGCTGGATGCCTTGATTTCAGATCGTCTGCCGGTTGCGCCAGAAATTCACGACGCGTTCGGCGGTCGTCGGCATCAGGCGCGTGAAATTCATGCGCGCGGTCTCGATGTCGGCATCGGCCGGGGTGCGGTGCGGCCCGTACCAGAGCAGGATGAGCGCGCGCACCGTGGGCCAGCCGAGATTGAGCACGCGCCCCAGGATCAAAATCGGATCGTAGCGATCACCGGCGATCAGGCGGTCGAGCATCGAAAGGCGGACACCGGACATCGCCGAGAGCGAGGCGATCGATTCCTCGTATTTGTGCGCCTTGGCGAAACCGAGCAGCGCGCTCTCGCCGAGATGGCCATCACGATGCAGGGCCAGCACCGTGCGCTGTGCCGCCGAGAAGTCGCGGCGCGGCCCCGGCGGCAGCGCCGCCTCCTCGATGGCCGCCATCGCGCGCTTGATCTCGATCTGGCGCGCGGGATTGACCACGCTGGAGAGGCGACGGCGGATGACGTCGAGCGTACCGTCGAGAAGCTCCTTCAGGTGCTCGCCCGAGAGATCGTTGCGCTGACCGATCTTGAGCGTCAGCACGCCGTCCTGCGCGGCGCGCTTGATCAGCTCGGAATAACTGCCGGGCGAGAACACTGCACCGGCATTGCCAGCGGCGCGACGCACCACGTCGCGATCACCGCGCTCGACCAGCACGTCGGTAACGACAGCCGGCAAGGTGGGGCGATCCGTCATCGCCAGCAAATGACTCTGACCCTTCAACCGCGCGATCTCGACCAGGGCGGCCTCGTCGAGCACGGGCGAGCGGCGCAGCACAGGGCCCGCCACCATAATCTCGTTTTCGCGCGCGAGCTGGTTCACCAGATGCGGCGGCGCGTTGCCGAGGCGCGAGAAGCGCTCGGCAAGATCGATGCGCGAGGCGAGCTCGGCATGCGGGACGAGATCGATCAGGAGATTGTCGAACAGATCGATCAGTTCGGGGCCGAGTTTTTCGGCATCCCGGAAAAACAATGCAGAGATGGCCCGCGCGATCTCGCCGCGACGCCGCGGATCGCCGCGTTTGACGATATCGTCCAATCCAGGAATCAGCGACGTGGCAACGGTCATGAAACGCAACTCGGGATCTGGCACGCCGTGGGCGCGCCGTAGCTCAAGCCGCCCCACGATCGGGGAATCTAGGCCTGCTTGATGAAGGAAGCGTTGCGCGGCGGACCGTCCGAAGGTCGCAAAAAGCCTCGTCCTTCCTGCAATGGGCCTTGTCCGGGAGGGTGGAAAAGGCTATATCAGCGCCAATTCATCTTCTCATACGATCCGCGTAGTGAGAGTGGGCCCGAAAGGACCCGCTCTTTTTTATTACCTGAACGCGGCTTGGCGGAAGATGCGGCCCGACGCGTTGTTGGGAGAGTTCCGAAGCGGGCTTTGAAATTAACCGAGCCTTAACCATCGAGCGCCTGACCCCTGCTATGATCGAACCGAACTCTGGTTCCACGGATGCCGAATTGCTGGCCGAGCCGCGGCTCGTGGTCGAGCCCGGCGTCGCGGCCCGGGTGTCTGCGGTTGCAGCGCCGGTGCTTCAGGGCATGGGCTATCGCCTGGTACGGATCCGCATTTCCGGAGAGGCCGGCTGCACCGTGCAAATCATGGCCGAGCGGCCGGACGGCTCGATGCAGATCGAGGATTGCGAAGCGATCTCGCGGGCGCTGTCGCCTGTGCTCGACGTCGCCGACCCCATCGATCGCGCCTACCGGCTGGAAATCTCCTCGCCGGGGATCGACCGCCCCCTGGTGCGACGCTCCGATTTCCAGCGGTACGCTGGACATCTGGTGAAGATCGAGATGGCGGTGGCCCATGAGGGCCGGAAGCGGTTCCGCGGCACGCTCGGTGCTGTCGAAGGCGATCGCGTGCATCTGCATCGCGACGACGTCAAGGCGGGTGATGATCCCGACGTTCTCCTGACCATGGAGGATATCGGCGAGGCACGGCTGGTGCTGACCGACGAGCTGATCGCGGAATCGATGCGTCGCGGCAAGGCCGAGGCGCGCGAGATGCGCCGCAATCTTGGCCTCGAGCCGCCGCCGGCGCCGCACGCCAAGATCAGCGAGAAGACCACCAAGAACACCAAGCCGAAGAAGAAGCCGGCCCCGACCAATACGAAGAAACACCGCCTTGCCGCCGAACGCGCGCGGCGCGGCGGGATCGAGCCTGACGAAGGAGACTAGCCATGGCAGTCAGCGCCAATCGACTTGAATTGCTCCAGATCGCGGACGCCGTTGCGCGCGAGAAATCGATCGACCGCGGCATCGTCATCGCCGCGATGGAGGACGCCATCGCCAAAGCGGCACGGGCCCGTTATGGCAGCGAGACTGACGTTCACGCCGAGATCGACCCGAAGAAGGGCGAGCTGCGGCTGTCGCGCCACATGCTGGTGGTCGATAAGGTGGAAAACCATTCCAACCAGATCTCGCTGGTGGATGCGCAGCGCGCCAATCCCGGTGCCCAGGTCGGCGACACCATCGCCGACACGCTGCCGCCGCTGGAATATGGCCGCATCGCCGCGCAGTCGGCCAAGCAGGTGATCGTGCAGAAAGTGCGCGAGGCCGAGCGCGACCGGCAATATCAGGAATTCAAGGACCGCATCGGCGACATCGTCAACGGCGTCGTCAAGCGCGTTGAATATGGCAGCGTGATCGTCGATCTCGGCCGTGGTGAAGCCATCATCCGCCGCGACGAGATGCTGCCGCGCGAAGTGTTCCGCAACGGCGACCGTGTCCGCGCCTACATCTTCGACGTCCGCCGCGAGACGAGAGGCCCGCAGATTTTCCTCTCCCGCACCCATCCGCAGTTCATGGCAAAGCTGTTCGCGCAGGAAGTGCCGGAGATCTATGACGGCATCGTCGAGATCAAAGCGGTCGCCCGCGATCCTGGCTCGCGCGCGAAAATCGGCGTGATTTCCCGCGATTCCTCGGTCGATCCGGTCGGCGCCTGCGTCGGCATGCGCGGCTCGCGCGTGCAGGCGGTGGTGAACGAATTGCAAGGCGAGAAGATCGACATCATTCCCTGGTCGCCCGACATCGCGACCTTCGTGGTCAACGCGCTGGCGCCGGCGGAAGTCTCCAAGGTCGTCATCGATGAAGATCGCGAGCGCATCGAGGTCGTCGTCCCCGATACCAACAACCAGCTTTCGCTCGCGATCGGCCGCCGCGGCCAGAACGTGCGTCTGGCCTCGCAGCTCACCGGCTGGGACATCGACATCCTGACCGAGCAGGAGGAATCGGAGCGCCGCCAGGCGGACTTCGAGAACTCCACCCGCGTCTTCATGGAATCGCTCAACGTCGACGAAGTGGTCGGCCAGTTGCTGGCGTCCGAAGGCTTCACCTCGGTCGAGGAACTCGCGATGGTGGACGTCAAGGAACTCGCCAGCATCGAGGGTTTTGACGAGGAGACCGCGCAGGAGCTGCAGAACCGCGCCCGCGAATATCTCGAGCAGCTGGAAGCCGAGCTCGAGGCCAAGCGCAAGGAACTCGGCGTCGAGGACGCGCTCAAGGACGTGCCCGGCGTGACCTCGAAAATGCTGGTGAAGTTCGGCGAGAATGACATCAAGACCGTCGATGACCTCGCCGGCTGCGCCACCGACGATTTGGTCGGCTGGACCGAGCGCAAGGAAGGCGGCGAGCCGACCAAGCATGCTGGTGCGCTCGACGGCATCGACATCTCCCGTGACGATGCCGAAGCCATGATCATGCAGGCCCGCGTCAAGGCCGGCTGGATCACCGAGGCCGATCTTGCCAAGCCCGAAGAAGCCGAGGCGACCGAAGATCAGCCGGCTTAAGGCGTGTTCAGCAAAAGTGGAGACCGGTTTTGCGTAAAGAACACGCGACTTAGAAGGCGAAGGAGGATGTCGACCGGATGCTCGCCAGCACTGACAGCGAACTCGACCATGGGCCGCGGACCGAAAAGTCCGCGACCATGCGGATGTGCGCGGTCAGCCGCGAGGTCCGGCCGATCGACGAGCTGATCCGCTTCGTTTTATCGCCCCAAGGCGACATAGTTCCCGATCTCAAGCGCAAGCTGCCCGGACGTGGCATGTGGATCACCGCCTCACGGCAGGTGGTTGCGGAAGCCGTGCGGCGTCACCAATTTAGCAAGGCCTTCAAGCGCGACCTGCGCACCCCCCAGACGCTTCCCGCCGACATCGAGACGCTCCTGGTTCGGAGCGTGACGGAAGCCCTTGGGATCGCCGCCAAGGCGGGCCAGGTCGTGGCTGGCTTCGGCAAGGTCGAGAGCGCCCTTCGGGAAGGCACGGTCGAGGTCCTGATCCATGCCAGCGACGGGGCCGCGGACGGAATCCGCAAATTGGACATGCTGGCGCGTCAAAATGCCGGAAATCGCGGCGCCAGGCCGCCGATTCCCGTCATCAGCGCGCTGAAATCGATAGAATTGGATTTGGCACTGACCCGGTCAAATGTGATACATGCTGCGCTGCTCGCGGGCCCGGCGAGCAGGTCATTCCTGTCACGTAGCCAGATGCTGGTCCGATACCGGATGGCGGACGATGACAAGACGGCCGAAAAGCACGGCCAGGATTTCTGAGAGACAACGACGAACCGATACGACGGTGCGGCAACGCACAACGACAACAGATCAGGATTAGGACTGCTGAATGGTTGATACCAAGACCCCTGGCGACAAGAAGCTGAGCGTTCCGAGCAAGACGCTATCGCTCAAGCCGCGCGTCGAAACGGGCACCGTGCGCCAGAGCTTCAGCCATGGCCGCAGCAAGCAGGTCGTGGTCGAGAAGCGCGGCAAGCGCCGCATTGGCGACGGCCCCGAGCCGCACGCGCCCGAGGTGACGGCGAAGCCGGCACCGGCCGCGCCCGCGCCGTCGCGCCCGGCGCCACCGCCCGCCTCGCCGCGCAACGCCGGTTCCGGCGTGGTGCTGCGTACCCTGACTGAGGACGAACGTTCCGCCCGTGCCAGCGCGCTGGCCGATGCCAAGCTGCGCGAGGTCGAGGAACGCCGCCAGGCCGAGGAAGAGGCCCAGCGCCGCGCGGTCCGCGAGGCCGCCGAACGCGCCGAGCGCGAAGCCGCCGAGGCCCGCCGCAAGGCCGAGGACGAGCGTCATCGCCACGAGGACGAAGCCAAGCGGAAGGCCGAGACCGAGGCCAAGAAGCGTTTCGGCGAAGGCGAGCAGCCTTCTGCCGCACGTCCCGCAACGGCAGCTCCGACCGCTCCTGCGCCGCGACCCGGCGCCCCCGCGGCGCGGCCCGGCACCCCCATGACGGCACGTCCGGGAACAACGACGGCGCGGCCTGCAACCACGACCGCGCAGCGTCCGGGTGGACCGGCTGGCCGCGGCCCCGCAGTTGCCGCCGAGCCCGACGAGGAGGAGGCTCCGCGCCAGATCCGTCGCGGTCCCGGCGGCGCCATGCGTCCCGCGGCGGCCCCCAAGACCACGCACAAGCCCGGCCCGCAGAAGGAACGCGGTCGCCTCACCGTCGTCACCGCGCTCAACGCCGACGACGTGCGCGAGCGCTCGATCGCCTCGTTCCGCCGCCGCACCCAGCGCCTCAAGGGCCATGCCTCGAACGAGCCCAAGGAAAAGCTCGTCCGCGAGGTGACGATCCCGGAAGCGATCACCATCCAGGAACTCGCCAACCGCATGTCCGAGCGCGCGGTCGACGTCATCCGCATGCTGATGAAGCAGGGCGCGATGCACAAGATCACCGACGTGATCGACGCCGACACCGCGCAGCTGATTGCCGAAGAGCTCGGCCACACCGTCAAGCGCGTCGCCGCCTCGGACGTGGAAGAAGGCCTGTTCGACCAGGTCGACGATTCCACCGACACCGAGACGCGTTCGCCAGTCGTGACCGTCATGGGCCACGTCGACCACGGCAAGACTTCGCTGCTCGACGCGCTACGCCATGCCAACGTGGTCTCCGGCGAAGCCGGCGGCATCACCCAGCATATCGGCGCCTATCAGGTGCTGTCGCCCGAGAGCGGCAAGAAGATCACCTTCATCGACACGCCCGGCCACGCCGCGTTCACCGCGATGCGTGCCCGCGGCGCCAAGGTCACCGACATCGTCGTGCTGGTGGTCGCGGCCGATGACGGCGTGATGCCGCAGACGGTCGAAGCCATCAATCACGCCAAGGCGGCAGGCGTGCCGATCATCGTTGCCATCAACAAGATCGACAAGCCCGACTCCAAGCCCGAGCGCGTCCGCACCGAGCTGCTCCAGCACGAGGTACAGGTCGAATCCTTCGGCGGCGAAGTCGTCGACGTCGAAGTGTCCGCCAAGAACAAGACCAATCTCGACAAGCTGCTCGAGATGATCGCGCTGCAGGCCGAAATCCTCGACCTGAAGACCAATTCGGAGCGTCCGGCCGAAGGCACCGTGATCGAGGCCAAGCTCGATCGCGGCCGTGGTCCGGTCGCGACCGTGCTGGTCCAGCGCGGCACGCTCCGTGTCGGCGACATCATCGTCGCCGGGGCCGAGATGGGCCGCGTCCGCGCGCTGATCTCCGATCAGGGCGAGACGGTGCAGGAGGCCGGTCCCTCGGTGCCGGTCGAGGTGCTCGGCTTCAACGGTCCGCCGGAGGCCGGCGATCGTCTCGCCGTGGTCGAGAACGAAGCCCGCGCCCGCCAGGTCACCAGCTACCGCGCGCACCAGAAGCGCGAGAACGCGGCGGCCTCGATCTCCGGCATGCGTGGCTCGCTCGAGCAGATGATGTCGCAATTGAAGACGGCGGGCCGCAAGGAATTCCCGCTGATCGTCAAGGCCGACGTGCAGGGCTCGCTGGAAGCGATCCTCGGCTCGCTGGAGAAGCTCGGCACCGACGAAGTCGCCGCCCGCATCCTGCATGCCGGCGTCGGCGGCATCTCGGAATCAGACGTGACGCTCGCGGAAGGCTTCAACGCCGCGATCATCGGCTTCTCGGTCCGAGCCAACAAGGAGGCCGCCGCGGCCGCCAAGCGCAACGGCATCGAGATCCGCTACTACAACATCATCTACGACCTCGTGGACGACGTGAAGAAGGCGATGAGCGGCCTGCTCGCGCCGACCTTGCGCGAAACCATGCTGGGCAATGCCGAGATCCTGGAGATCTTCAACATCTCCAAGGTCGGCAAGGTCGCCGGCTGCCGCGTCACCGACGGCACCGTGGAACGCGGCGCCAATGTGCGCCTGATCCGCGACAACGTCGTCGTGCACGAAGGCAAGCTGTCGACGCTCAAGCGCTTCAAGGACGAAGTGAAGGAAGTCCAGTCCGGCCAGGAGTGCGGCATGGCCTTCGAGAACTATCACGACATGCGTGCCGGTGACGTCATCGAGTGTTATCGCGTGGAGACGATCCAGCGCTCCCTGTAAGTCCAAATCTTACCGAAGCGTTCGGATCTTTTTGAACTGAAATTGCGAGAGTGCGATGGCCGGATTTTTCCGGCCATCCACCTCTCTTCGTTTCAACAGGACAAATGACAATGCCCGTGTCCCAAACACGGGCATGACGAGGTGATTTTCGAGAATGCCCCGCCAGCATCAAAAGAAGAGTTCCGCAGCCGGAGGCTCGCAACGTCAGTTGCGCGTCGGCGAGCAGGTTCGCCATGCGATGGCCGAGATTCTGGCGCAAGGCAACGTGCATGATGCGGATCTCGAAGGTCACATCATCACCGTGCCGGAGGTGCGGATGTCGCCGGACCTGAAGCTCGCGACAATCTACGTGATGCCGCTCGGTGGCCGCGACACCGAGATCGTCATCGCTGCGCTCGAGCGCAACAAGAAATTCCTGCGCGGCGAAGTCGCGCGGCGCGTTAACCTGAAATTTGCACCTGACATTCGCTTCCGCGTCGACGAACGATTCGACGAGGCGGAACGGATCGAGAAGCTTTTGCGAACACCTGCGGTGCAGAAGGACTTGGAACAGGATCCGGATTCGGATCGGGAAGAAGAACGATGACGATGGACCCGGCTCACGACACGATCAGCGGCGAACAGGGCGATCAACGCGACGTGCAGACAAATAATTTTGCGGATCTGGGCAGCAATTCTCAATCGTACCAGGAGCCGCGCCGCGTCAACAACGATCCGCGCGCCAAGCAGCAGCAGAAGGGCAACCAGCCGCGCCGCGACCGGCGCGACGTCCACGGCTGGGTCGTGCTCGACAAGCCGATCGGCATGACCTCGACCCAGGCCGTCGCCGTGCTCAAGCGCCTGTTCAACGCCAAGCGCGCGGGACATGCCGGCACGCTCGATCCGCTCGCCTCGGGCGGCCTGCCGATCGCACTCGGCGAAGCCACCAAGACCGTTCCCTTCGTGATGGACGGCCGCAAGCGCTACCAGTTCACCGTATGCTGGGGCGAGGAACGCGACACCGACGATATCGAGGGTCGGGTCACCGCGACCTCCGACCAGCGCCCGACCCGGGAGGCCATCCTGGCCCTGTTGCCCCGCTTCACTGGGGTAATCGAGCAGATTCCGCCGCGCTATTCCGCGATCAAGGTCCAGGGCGAGCGCGCCTATGACCTCGCCCGCGACGGCGAGGTCGTAGAGCTGGCGCCCCGCCCCGTCGAGATTCACCATTTAACCCTTGTGGATCAACCGGATAACGACCGGGCCGTGTTCGAGGCCGAGTGCGGCAAGGGCACCTATGTCCGGGCGCTGGCCCGCGATATGGGCCGGATTCTCGGCACTTATGGCCATATCTGCGCGCTGCGGCGGACCCTGGTCGGCCCATTTGGCGAAAACGACATGATTCCGCTGGATCAGCTGGAGGCTTTGTGCGATAGAGCCGCGTCCGGCGAGGGCAGCCTCGCCGACGCGCTTTTGCCCGTTGAGACCGCGCTGGACGACATCCCGGCACTGGCCGTCACTCGGGCTGATGCGGCAAGGCTCCATCGGGGCCAAGCCGTTTTGTTGCGCGGACGGGATGCGCCCACTTGTAGCGGCACAGTCTATGTCACGGTGGCAGGCCGTCTTTTGGCGCTTGCCGAAGTTGGCAATGGCGAAATCATCCCCAAGCGTGTGTTCAACCTGACCGGCCTGACTGCCAACCCCGGTCGCAACGAGAGAAATTGACGATGTCGATTGCCGCAGAACGCAAAGCGGAAGTCATCAAGACGAATGCCACCAAGGCCGGCGACACCGGCTCGCCCGAGGTTCAGGTCGCGATCCTGTCGGAACGCATCAACAACCTCACCAACCATTTCAAGACCCACGTGAAGGACAACCATTCGCGTCGCGGCCTCTTGAAGCTGGTCTCGACCCGCCGCTCGCTCCTCGACTACCTCAAGAAGAAGGACGAGGCGCGGTACAAGGCGCTGCTCGAGAAGCACAACATTCGTCGTTAAGAGTTCCTGCGCGCGCCACTGGCGCGCGTTTTCGCGCGTGGTTTCGAACGAAAGCGCTTCCTTAAAGGTTTTTGATCGAGGCTGCGTGCGCGTCGGATGCGAGCCGTTGACGGCGAACATCCGGGGCATGATGAGCGAAGACCAAGGTTCGGTGTTCGCGTTCGTGCCGACTGACAGTCCAGCAGCAATCCGGCGGCTGGGCACAACGGGCAAGGCGCCCGTATGACCCGAAAGGATGGACGCCATCCGACATCCAAAAACCATGGCAGGATCGCAGGACGCTGATCACCCGCTCCGATCAGCGCCTCGCAATCTTGCGCATGGTTTTTGTTTTTCGAAGCGTGTCCCTTCTTTCGAGAACCCATGAAAGAAGACCTCTATGTTCAATAAGCATTCAGTCGAGATCGACTGGGGCGGACGCCCTCTCAAGCTCGAAACCGGCAAGATCGCCCGTCAGGCCGACGGCGCCGTCATCGCCACCTATGGTGAGACCGTGGTGCTTGCCACGGTCGTCGCGGCGAAAGCGCCGCGCGAAGGCGTCGACTTCCTGCCGCTGACTGTCGACTACCAGGAAAAGACCTACGCTGCGGGGCGCATTCCCGGCGGCTATTTCAAGCGCGAGGGACGTCCGACCGAGAAGGAGACGCTGGTCTCCCGCCTGATCGACCGTCCGATCCGCCCGCTGTTCGTCGACGGTTGGCGCAACGAGACCCAGGTGATCGTCACCGTGCTCTCGCACGACATGGAAAACGATCCCGATATCGTGGCGATGGTCGCGGCCTCCGCCGCGCTGACGCTGTCCGGCGTGCCGTTCAAGGGCCCGATCGGCGCGGCGCGTGTCGGCTTTGCCAATGACGAATTCGTCCTCAACCCGACGCTCGACGAGATGGTCGACACCCAGCTCGACCTCGTCGTCGCCGGCACCGCCGACGCCGTGCTGATGGTCGAGTCGGAAGCCAAGGAGCTCAACGAAGACGTGATGCTCGGCGCCGTGATGTTCGGTCACCGCCACTTCCAGCCGGTCATCAACGCGATCATCGAGCTCGCCGAGAAGGCCGCCAAGGAGCCGCGCGAAGTCACCGCGATCGACAATTCGGCGATCGAAAAGGAAATGCTCGGCCTGATCGAGCAGGAGCTGCGCGCCGCCTACGCGATCCCCGTGAAGCAGGAGCGTTATGCCGCGGTCGGCGTCGCCAAGGAAAAGGTGATGGCCCACTACTTCCCGGAGGGCCAGGAGCCGAAATACGACAAGCTCCGTATCGCCGGCGTGTTCAAGGAGCTCGAGGCCAAGATCGTTCGCTGGAACGTCCTCGACACCGGCAAGCGCATCGACGGCCGCGACGTCAAGACGGTGCGCAACATCGTCGCCGAAGTCGGCGTGCTGCCGCGCGCCCACGGCTCGGCGCTGTTCACCCGCGGCGAGACCCAGGCGATGGTCGTGACCACACTCGGCACCGGTGAGGACGAGCAGTACATCGACGCGCTGTCGGGGACGTACAAGGAAACATTCCTGCTGCACTACAACTTCCCGCCCTACTCGGTCGGCGAGACCGGCCGCCTCGGCGGCACCAAGCGCCGCGAGATTGGCCACGGCAAGCTCGCCTGGCGCGCGATCCACCCGGTGCTGCCGCCGCATCACGAGTTCCCCTACACAACGCGCGTGGTGTCGGAGATCACCGAATCCAACGGCTCCTCCTCGATGGCTTCGGTCTGCGGCGCCTCGCTGGCGCTGATGGATGCCGGCGTACCGCTCAAGCGGCCGACCGCGGGCATCGCGATGGGCCTGATCCTCGAGGACAAGCGCTTTGCGGTTCTCTCCGACATCCTCGGTGACGAGGATCATCTCGGCGACATGGACTTCAAGGTCGCCGGTACCGAACAGGGCATCACCTCGCTCCAGATGGACATCAAGATCGAGGGCATCACCGAAGAGATCATGCGCGTCGCCCTTGGCCAGGCCAAGGAAGGCCGCATCCACATCCTCGGCGAGATGGCCAAGGCCCTGACCGCGGCCCGCGCCGAGCTCGGCGAATACGCGCCGCGCATCGAGACCTTCAAGATCCCGACCGACAAGATCCGCGAAGTGATCGGCACCGGCGGCAAGGTGATCCGCGAGATCGTCGAGAAGACCGGCGCCAAGGTCAACATCGAGGACGACGGCACCGTGAAGGTCGCCTCCAGCGACGGCGAGGCGATGAAGGCCGCGATCAAGTGGATCAAGTCGATCGCGTCCGAGCCGGAAGTCGGCCAGATCTATGACGGCACCGTCGTCAAGGTGATGGAGTTCGGCGCCTTCGTGAACTTCTTCGGCTCCAAGGACGGCCTCGTCCACATCAGCCAGCTCGCGGCCAACCGCGTGCAGAAGACCTCCGACGTCGTCAAGGAAGGCGACAAGGTCAAGGTCAAGCTGCTCGGCTTCGACGACCGCGGCAAGACCCGCCTGTCGATGAAGGTAGTCGACCAGACCACCGGCGAAGACCTCGAAGCCAAGGAGAAGGCCGCCGAGGGCGAGAAGGCTCCGCGCGAAGCGGCCGGCGAGTAGGTCTCGCTACACGGTCAAAAACATGAAGGGCGGCCGAAAGGCCGCCCTTTTTGTTTGTGGCTTGTCCCGGGCAAAGTGCGCCGCCTCTCCCGCTTGCGGGAGAGGCGTAGGCGGCCTATGGCCGCCGTTCTTAGATGAAGAACGCCGATGCAAGGCATCGGCTACCTTCGGCGCGACCTCTCCCGCAAGCGGGAGAGGTGCAAGACCTCAAGCCGCGATGTCGAACCGGTCGAGGTTCATCACCTTGGTCCAGGCCTTGGCGAAGTCCTTCACGAACTTCTCCTTGGAGTCCGAGGTGGCATAGACCTCGGCGAAGGCGCGGAGCTGCGAGTGCGAGCCGAAGATCAGGTCGGAACGCGTGCCGGTCCACTTCACCGCGTTGGTCTTGCGGTCGCGGGCCTCGTAGGTGCCGTCGGCAACCGGCGCCCATTGCGTGCTCATGTCGAGCAGGTTGACGAAGAAGTCGTTGCTCAGCGTGCCCACCTTCGCGGTGAAGACGCCGTGCTTCGAACCGTTCGCATTGGCGCCGAGCACACGCAGGCCACCGACGAGCACGGTTAGCTCGGGCCCGGTGAGCTTCAACAGCTGCGCGCGATCGACGAGCGCCTCTTCAGGCATCATGAACTGATGCTTCTTGCCGGTGTAGTTGCGGAAACCATCGGCCCGCGGCTCCAGCGGCGCGAAGGAGGCAGCATCCGTCTGCTCCTGCGAAGCGTCCATGCGGCCCGGCGCGAAGGCGACCTTGACGTCGACGCCGGCATCCTTGGCGGCCTTCTCGACCGCGGCGGTGCCGCCGAGCACGATCAGGTCCGCAAGCGAGACCTTCTTCGCGCCTGAGGACGCGTTGAAGTCCTTCTGGATCGCTTCGAGCTTGCCGAGGACCTTGGCGAGCTGAGCCGGCTGATTCACCTCCCAGTCCTTCTGCGGCGCGAGGCGAATGCGAGCGCCGTTGGCGCCGCCACGCTTGTCCGAGCCGCGGAACGTCGAAGCCGACGCCCATGCGGTCGAGACTAGCTCCGACACCGACAGACCCGAGGCCAGGATCTTGGTCTTCAGCGAGGCAATGTCCTGCTCGCCGACCAGCTCGTGATTCACGGCCGGAATCGGATCCTGCCAGATCAGCGTCTCCTTCGGCACCAGCGGTCCGAGATAGCGCTGGATCGGGCCCATATCGCGATGGGTGAGCTTGAACCAGGCGCGGGCGAAGGCGTCCGCAAACTGATCGGGATGCTCGAGGAAGCGCCGCGAGATCTTCTCATAGGCTGGATCGAAGCGGAGCGAGAGGTCCGTCGTCAGCATGGTCGGCACATGCTTCTTGGACTTGTCGAAGGCATCGGGAATGACGGCCTCGGTGTTCTTGGCCTTCCACTGCTGCGCCCCCGACGGCGCCTTCGTCAGCTCCCATTCGTACTTGAACAGGTTCTCGAAGAAGTAGTTGCTCCACTTGGTCGGCGTCTGCGACCAGGTGACTTCCGGGCCGCCGGTGATCGCATCGGCGCCAACGCCGGTGCCGTGCTTGCTTTTCCAGCCGAGGCCCTGATCTTCCAGCGCGCCCGCTTCCGGTTCCGGACCGACCAGCGACGGATCGCCCGCGCCGTGGGCCTTGCCGAACGTGTGACCGCCGGCGATCAGTGCGACGGTTTCCTCGTCGTTCATCGCCATGCGGAAGAAAGTCTCGCGGATGTCCTTGGCCGCCGCGATCGGATCCGGCTTGCCGTTCGGGCCTTCCGGATTGACGTAGATGAGGCCCATCTGCACCGCGCCGAGCGGCTCGGCGAGCTGACGCTCACCGCTGTAACGCTCATCGCCGAGCCAAGTGCCTTCGGGACCCCAATAGAGCTCTTCCGGCTCCCAGACGTCGGCGCGGCCACCCGCAAAACCAAACGTCTTGAAGCCCATCGATTCCAGCGCGACGTTGCCGGCCAGCACCATCAAATCGGCCCAGGAGATCTTGCGGCCGTATTTCTGCTTGATCGGCCAGAGCAGGCGGCGTGCCTTGTCGAGGTTGGCGTTGTCGGGCCAGCTGTTGAGCGGCGCGAAGCGCTGCTGACCGGCGCCGGCGCCACCGCGGCCGTCGGTGATGCGGTAAGTGCCCGCGCTGTGCCAGGCCATGCGGATCATCAGGCCGCCGTAATGACCGAAGTCGGCCGGCCACCATTCCTGCGAATCCGTCATCAGGGCTGTCAGGTCCTTAACGACCGCGTTCAGGTCGAGCGACTTGAACTCCTTGGCATAGTCGAATTCTTTGCCCATCGGATCGGACAGGTCGGAATTCTTGTGCAGCATCTCGATGCTGAGCTGGGTTGGCCACCAGTCGCGGTTCACGCGCGTGGGTTTTCCGCCCGTAAACGGGCACTTCGAAGTGTCATCCATGATTACCTCCTCTGGTGGCGTCCGACGGCGCCTTTGACCAGGTAGAACTACTCTAAGCGTCGCCTCCCATCAGGTGAAGTTGACTTTAATGATCGCTGCAATAGGATTTTCTGATGATAAACCTGACCCTGCGGCAGCTCCGCTATTTCGATGCACTGGCGCGCCACGGCCATTTCGGCCGCGCGGCCGAGGCCTGCTCGATCTCGCAGCCGGCCTTGTCGATGCAGATCAAGGAGTTGGAAGAGACCCTCGGCGGCCTGCTGCTGGAGCGCAGCGCGCGGCAGGTCGCGCTGACCCGGTTCGGCGAGGAGCTCGCGCAACGCGTCCGCGACATTTTGCGCTCGGTCGATGAGCTCGGCGATTTCGCCCGGGCATCACGGGACCGCTTCGCCGGCCGCCTGCGCATTGGCATGATCCCGACCATCGCGCCCTATCTCTTGCCCAAGATCACCAAGAACCTGACGCGCATGCATCCGGAGCTCGATATCCGCGTGCGCGAGACCATGACGCCGCGACTGATCCAGGAGCTGGTCGAGGGCCGGCTCGACACCGCCATCGTCGCGCTGCCGGTGTCCGAGCCTTCGCTCACCGAGGTCGCGCTGTTCGACGAGAAATTCCTGCTGGTGCGGCCGGGCGCGGACGAGGGCACCCCGGTGCCGTCGCGCGAGATGATGCGGGAGATGCGGCTGTTGCTGCTCGAGGAGGGGCACTGCTTCCGCGACCAGGCGCTGTCCTTCTGCAACATGCAATCGGCGCCGCCGCGCGAGATGCTGGATGCGAATTCCCTCTCGACGTTGGTCCAGATGGTCAGTGCCGGCATCGGCGTCACTTTGATCCCGGAGATGGCGGTGCCGGTGGAGACGCGATCGGCCTCGGTCTCGCTGGCGCGCTTCCGTGACCCCCAACCCTCGCGCACCATCGGCATGGTCTGGCGCAAGACCAATCCGCTGGCGCGACAGCTGCTGCAGATCTCCGAGGTGGTGTGCCTGTCGGCCGGCAAGGCGCGCCCGCGTCAGGCTGCGCGCAGTCAGCGGGCTTGAGCGCCGGATGCCGCATCCGATCATCCGCCCAGCGCGCGCCGACGAACATGACGAGGTCGGCCGCGTCTGGATGGAGAGCTGGGTCTCGACCGGCCTCGCTGAGGCCAGCGACTTCCTGCTGGCAAATCTGCGCGCGCGCGTCCGGCGCGAGATCGAGAACGGCTGGAGCCTGTTCGTCGCCGACGACAACGGCACGATCGCCGCGATGCTGGCGCTACATCTGCCGAAGCGCTATCTCGACATGCTTTTCGTCGCGCCCGCCTATCAGAGCCAATCGCTCGGCCGGCAATTGCTCGCCTTCACGCGCACGCAACTGCCTGATGAGATGTACCTGCGCTGCGTGCGCGAGAACGAAAAAGCCTGGCGCTGGTATGAGCGTGAAGGTTTTGTGTTCGAGAAAGAAGAGATCGAGCCGTCGAACGGGTTCGTGATGAAGTATTATCGGTGGAAGCAGCAGCGATCGACGGGATAGACGACGTTTGCCGGGTGCAGCTTGCGGTTGTCACACTCCCACCCTAGTGTGGGGTGTCCGACGCCCCCTTGCCTCTGATCCCGCTTGGAATTCATGTTTCGATTTGCTGCTTCGGTGCTCGTCCTGCTGTCCTTTCTGGCTCCGGCAGCCGCGCAAACCCCTCCTGCGACCGCAACTCCCTCCGCCCAGACCGCGCCCCAGGCAAAGCCGGCTGCCAAGAAGGCAACGGCGAAGCCGAAGGCTCCGGCTAAACCCACCGAGCAGACGACTGCCGGTCCTTGCGGCGTCGGCGTGATCGCGGCGACGCAGGACCCATTCGTCGTCGAGAAGATCGGCCTAACGGTGTTCGGCAACGAGTATGCGGAAGTGCCGGTTTCCTGGGGCCTTGACGACCTTGTCTTCGCACGTGTGCGTGCGGCGGCGGGCGCCACGCCGCTCAGGCGAATTGCCTACGCCAAAGGCGCGTTCGACGCCTACTATCATCCGAAGCCCAGTCTGTTTCGCAACGAGCGCGAAGAGCTGTCGAACCTGATCCGTCAGATCGCGGGCAATGCCGGCTGCGAACGATATGTCGTCGTCACGCGCGGCGAGGGGATGCTGCCGGGGACCAACCAGCCGCTCCGGGGACTCGGTATTCTCAATCGTGGCGCAGGTATCATCAGCTATTCGTTTCTGTACGCTTATATCGGCGTGACCGTGTTCGACGGCCAGACCTTTGAAATCAAGAAGGGGCCTGGCGTGACGCTGGAAGGCGTCATGAAGCATATGGCTGACAGTTTCGTGCAGGACGAACGTCTTCGCAAAGTAGACAACTCCCTGTTTCCGGTCACGGCGGCCGACTCCGCCGGCAACACGACCCTGCGTGACAACATGCGCGATTTCCTGACGGAGCGGCTAGACAAGATCTTACCGCCCTATTTCGCGCAGTGAGACGCGGTGGGGTATAAGGATGAACGTTCTCGCCGCTGTCGCGATGGTCTCATATGCACTGTTATCGCCAAGCGGCGGTCTATGACGGTCAGACCTTGGAGTTGACGAAGGAGGCGCCTGCCTTGATGACGGATGACACCTATATCGAGCGCATGACGCACAATTTTCTCGGCGGCCCCTCAACCCAGCTGGATCGCGCGATGTTTCCCGAAAAAGCCTGCGGACGTGGTCAACAATCCGGTGCTCCGCGAGGGCGTGCGCACGCTGCTGACGAAAAGCCTCGACAAGACATTGCCATCCTTGTTGCAACAACCGGCGCAGACTCCGTCACGCTGATTGAAGGGGTCCGCCGACTTCGCGTTGACCAAGATGTGGCGACCGGGCGCCGCATCCGCCTAGGCGTAGTGCGTTGCGAATGCGTAGCAAACGCGTCATGAATTGCGCGCCGTTCGCCTCTCGCCGATGGAAGGTTCCTCGCCATGATCAAGCTCTATTGGTCGCCCCGCTCGCGCTCGTTCACGACGCTCTGGCTGATGGAAGAGAGCGGCCTTCCCTATGAGCGCGTGCTGACCGACATCTCGACCGGCGCGCAAAAGGCGCCGGACTATCTGAAGATCAACCCGATGGGCAAGGTGCCGGCGCTGACCGACGGCGACGCCGCGCTCGGCGAGGCCGCTGCGATCTGCGCCTACATTGGCGATCGCTATCCAGAGACCAAGCTCGCTCCCGCTGTGACCGATCCGCGCCGCGCGCGCTATCTGCAATGGCTGTTCTTCTCGCCGGGCTGCATCGAGCCCGCCATCATCCAGATCTACACCAAGATCGAGATCCCGACCTCGACCGCGGCCTGGGGCAGCGCGACGCAGGTCTTCGACGTGCTGGAAGCCGCGCTCGAGAAGGGGCCGTGGATTCTCGGCGAGGAATTTTCTGCCGCCGACATCACCATCGGCTCCGGCCTGAATTTCGCGGTGCGGCTGTTCAAGATGGTGCCGTCGCGCCCGGCGTTCGACGCCTATCTCGCGCGCTGCATGGCGCGGCCGGCATTTCAGCGCGCCGAGGAGATCGCGGCGGGGTAAACGAGCTCTCGTAGGGTGGGCAAAGCGTAAGCGTGCCCACCATCTGTCCCGAATTGTCGAGAGATGGTGGGCACGTCGCTTGCGCTCCTTTGCCCACCCTACAGAATTTCAGCTACTCCGTCTTCAAATCGTCAGGCCTCGGCATCAGGATGATGTTGTAGCCGGAATCGACGTAGTGGATCTCGCCGGTCACGCCGCCGGAGAGATCCGACAACAGATACAGCGCCGAGCCGCCGAGCTCGTCGAGCGTGACGCCGCGGCGCAGCGGCGCATGCTTCTGTTGGAATGCGAACATCGCCCGCGCCTCGCCGATGCCGGAGCCGGCGAGCGTGCGGATGGGGCCTGCGGAGATCGCGTTGACGCGGATGCCGCGCGGCCCGAAATCCGCGGCGAGATAGCGCACGGAGGCTTCCAGCGCCGCCTTGGCCACGCCCATCACGTTGTAATTCGGCATCGCGCGCTCCGAGGCGCCGAAGGTCAGCGTGATCATGCTGCCGCCCTCTGTCATCAGCTCGGCGGCGCGTTTTGCGACCTCCGTGAAGGAGAAGCAGGAGATCACCATGGTGCGCGAGAAATTCTCGCGGCTGGTGTCCGCATAGCGGCCCTTCAGCTCGTTCTTGTCGGCGAAGCCGATCGCGTGGATCACGAAATCGAGCTGGCCCCACTTGTCGCGAAGCGCAGCGAAAGTCGCATCGACGCTGGCGATGTCCTCGACGTCGCACGGCAGCACCAGATCGACGCCGAGCTGCTCCGCCAGCGGCTTGACGCGCTTGCCCAGGGCCTCGCCCTGGAAGGTGAAGGCGAGCTCGGCGCCATGGGCATGCAGCGTCCTCGCCATGCCCCAGGCGATCGAATGATCATTGGCGATGCCCATGATCAGACCGCGCTTGCCTTTCATCAAACCTTCCATCTCACGATCACCTTCCGCTTTCGTCATGCCCGGGCTTGTCCCGGGCATCCACGCCCTTCGAAACCTGAGGCCAAGACGTGGATGGCCGGGACAAGCCCGGCCATGACGAGAAAATCAACGGTGCGCCAACAACGCCGTCACGCATCCAGCCGGCTGAACACCAGCGTGGCGTTGGTGCCGCCGAAGCCGAAGGAGTTCGACAGCACGGTGCCGATCTTGACGTTGTCGATGCGCTTGCGCACGATCGGCATGTCCGCGAACACGGGATCGAGCTCCTGGATGTGCGCGCTCTCGCAGATGAAGCCGTTGTTCATCATCAGCAGCGAATAGATCGCTTCCTGCACGCCGGTGGCGCCCAGCGAGTGGCCGGTCAGCGCCTTGGTCGCCGAGATCGGCGGGCACTTCTCGCCGACGCCGAAAACTCTGCGGATCGCATCGATCTCCGGCGGATCGCCGGCGGGCGTCGAGGTCGCGTGCGGATTGATGTAGTCGACCTTGGTCTTCACCGTCGACATCGCCATGCGCATGCAGCGCTCGGCGCCTTCGCCCGACGGTGCGACCATGTCGTAACCGTCCGAGGTCGCGCCATAACCGACGATCTCGCCATAGATGCGCGCGCCGCGCGCCTTGGCATGCTCGAGCTCTTCCAGCACCAGCACGCCGGCGCCGCCGGCGATGACGAAGCCGTCGCGATTGACGTCGTAGGGACGCGAGGCCGTGGCGGGCGTGTCGTTGTATTTCGAGGACATCGCGCCCATGGCGTCGAACAGCACCGACAGCGACCAGTCCAGCTCTTCGCAGCCGCCGGCGAAGATGACGTCCTGCTTGCCGATCTGGATCGTCTCATAGGCGTTGCCGACGCAATGGTTCGACGTCGCGCAGGCCGAGGAGATCGAATAGTTCACGCCCTTGATCTTGAACCAGGTCGCAAGCGTCGCGGAGGCCGTGGACGACATCGCCTTCGGCACGGCAAACGGTCCGACGCGCTTCGGTCCCTTGCTGCGGGTGATGTCGGCGGATTCGACGATGGTGCGCGCCGAGGGGCCGCCGGAGCCCATGATGATGCCGGTGCGGATGTTGGAGACTTCGTCGGGCGACAGACCGGAATCCTGAATCGCCTGCTCCATCGCGACGTGATTCCACGCCGCGCCCTGACCGAGGAAACGCATGGCGCGACGGTCGACCACCGTCGCAGGATCGAGCGTCGGCTCGCCTTGCACCTGCGAACGGAAGCCGAGCTCGGCATATTTCTCAGCCCGCGAAATGCCCGACCTCGCCTCGTGCAGGCTCGCAAGCACTTCCTGGGTGTTGTTTCCGATCGACGAGACAATGCCCATCCCGGTGACCACAACCCGCCTCATGACAGCCTCGCCTAAATCGTTGCCTTCTTGGTGATGCGCTCAGCCCAGGCTCGTGCCCTGCTTGAACAGGCCGACCTTCAGGTCCTTGGCGCGATAAATAATCTGGTCATCGACCGAAAGCCACCCGTCGGCGATACCGAGCACGAGCTTTGAACGCATCACGCGTTTGATATCGACGTTGTACACAACCTTGCGGGCCTCGGGCAGCACCTGGCCGCCGAACTTCAGCTCGCTGAGGCCGAGCGCGCGGCCGCGACCTTCGCCGCCGATCCAGCCGAGATAAAAGCCGACCATCTGCCACAGCGCATCGAGGCCGAGGCAGCCGGGCATCACCGGATCGTTCTTGAAGTGGCAGCCGAAGAACCAGAGGTCGGGCTTCACGTCGAGCTCGGCGCGGACCAGACCCTTGCCGAACTCCCCGCCATTGTCACTAATTTCCGTGATGCGGTCGAACATCAGCATCGGCGGCAGCGGCAACTGGGCATTGCCCGGGCCGAACATCTCGCCGCGGGCACACGCCAGCAGATCTTCGTATTCGTAACCGTTGCGCCTGTTCAGCATGCACGAGCCTCTGTTCTAATCCCGATTGAGCGACGTTTTTTGGCGAAAATGGGCCCCGTCTCGGTCGGAGAGCAACGCCAATTGCCATCGTCAGGCGCACCTCCCGCAAGCCCCGATGGACTGCGGACGGGCCGCCATGCCTGGCTGCGCCAAAATCGGCTAAGCGGAACCGCGCGCTCTCTAACACAGGCATTTCGGGTCGCAAAGCGCGTCCATGAAGGTAAAATGACCGCTCCCCTCGCCCGGTTCCAAGTCTGATTAGAACCTCTCTAGTTGCGAGAAACTTGCATCTGCATCTTTCTGTTCTTATATTGCAGGGAGATATTGTTCACGCGTGCCCGAAATCTGGAAATGAGCGAGAATACCGCGCCCCATCACGACGACGACGTCCATTCCGCGGCTCTCTTGTCCGGCCGCCAGCCGGCCCTGACCGGCTGCCCGTGGCACGACGTCAACGAAATGCTCCAGTCCGCGGGGCTCCGCCCGACGCGCCAGCGCATGGCGCTCGGCTGGCTCTTGTTCGGCAAGGGTGCGCGCCACCTCACGGCTGAAATGCTCTATGAGGAAGCGACTCTGGCCAAGGTTCCGGTGTCGCTGGCGACCGTCTACAACACGCTGAACCAGCTCACCGATGCCGGCCTGCTGCGCCAGGTCAGCGTCGACGGCACCAAGACCTATTTCGACACCAACGTCACCACCCACCACCACTACTACCTCGAGAACAGCCATGAGCTGGTCGATATCGAGGATCCGCATCTGGCGCTGTCCAAGATGCCTGAGGTGCCCGAGGGGTACGAGATCTCGCGCATCGACATGGTCGTGCGCCTGCGCAAGAAGCGCTGAGCCTCACTCTCCCGCGTCGTCCCGGCCTAGCGCGCAATTGCGTGCTAGGCCGGGACGACGGCAAGACGTCAGTTTACCTGCTCGTCCGAGTAGACGCCCCAGAGGCGCTCCTGCTGGATCCAGCCGTCAAAACCGTTGCCGGTGACGTGGCACCAGTTTGCGGTGCACTTCCTCACCTGCGTGACGACGCCGACCTGGAGCTTGGCTGCAACCGCACTGTCGGGATCGGGACGGTCGTAGATCGGCGCGAGGTCGTCCTTGTTCTTCATGGTGACGACCGCGGTACGGCGACCCGACAGCAGCGAATGATAAACCCAGCCCTCGGCGCCTTCGGAATCGCGTACCCGGCGCCAGTTCTCGAATTCAGCGGTGATTTCGACCGGCAGGCCGGCGCGGGTATAGACCCATGCCACGTCATTGTCCTTGGTCGGGCCGGCGCGAACGTTGACGTGATCCGACTTGAGGCTGACATAGCGCGGCACCGGCAGCCCGCTGGCGGTCTGGGGGGTGTTGTCCTTCGCCGAATGCGAGGGGCTGACCGAGGCGCTCAACCAGGTACAAACGAGCGCCATCACCGAACAAAAACGCCCCAACGCCATCAAACCCGTCTCCTGTCGAAGACCCGCCCGAGCCGGGTCCTCACCCCAAAATCCAAAATCCTGCCGCGTCAGCCCCTGTCCCGCCCCACGCGGGTGTTCCCCAAAGCCAGGTCCGCAAGCCCTAACCCGTGGTTCTTGTCTTGGCCCGGTCTTCTGCTAGAGAGGACGGACGCTTGAACAACCAGTTTGCCCCGATTTTCCGGCCGGAAATATCGGGAGAGCTTGAAGGAAACGCCGGGGACGACACGGCAAGGGCAGTGTCGAACAACCGGGTTAATGAGGCCTCAACGGCCGGCCTTTGGTGACGGAGGCGGCCTGCGGCACCTCATGAGGCAGGACATGTCGGTGAAGAAAAAGCCCCTCGTCGTGGTGACGCGCAAGCTGCCGGATTCGATCGAGACGCGGATGCGCGAGCTGTTCGACGCGCGGATCAATCTCGACGACACGCCGATGTCGGCCGAGCAGATCGCGGAAGCCGCGCGCACCGCCGACGTGCTGGTTCCGACCGTGACCGACCACATCAGTGCCGATGTCGTCAATCAGCCCGACTGCAAGCTTCGCCTGATCGCCAATTTCGGCAACGGCGTCGACAATATCGACGTCGAGGCCGCGCATGCCCGCGGCATCACCGTCACCAACACGCCAAAAGTTCTGACCGAAGACACCGCCGACATGACCATGGCGCTGATCCTCGCGGTGCCGCGCCGAATGATCGAAGGCGCCTCGATACTGACCGAAGGAAAACCCTGGCCGGGCTGGTCGCCGACCTGGATGCTCGGCCATCGAATCGGCGGCAAACGGCTCGGCATCATCGGCATGGGCCGCATCGGCCAGGCCGTGGCGCGCCGCGCCCGCGCCTTCGGCCTGCAGATCCACTATCACAACCGCCGTCCCGTCGCCCCCGTGATCGCCGAAGAGCTCGGCGCGACCTATTGGGAAAGCCTCGACCAGATGCTGGCGCGGATGGACATCATCTCGGTGAACTGCCCGCACACGCCGGCGACCTATCACCTGCTCTCGGCGCGGCGGCTGAAGCTGATCCGCAAAGACGCCTACATCGTCAACACCGCGCGCGGCGAGGTGACCGACGAGGATACGCTAATCAAGCTGATCGAAGGCGGCGAGATCGGCGGCGCCGGCCTCGACGTCTACGAGCACGAGCCCGCGGTCAATCCAAAACTGGTGCGGCTCGCAAAGGCCGGCAAGGTGACGCTGCTGCCGCATATGGGCTCGGCCACAATCGAAGGCCGTGTCGAGATGGGCGAGAAGGTGATCATCAACATCCGCACCTTCCTCGACGCCCACAAGCCGCCGGATCGCGTGCTGCCCAGCATGCTCTGATCGCGTGCGGCGCTCAGGTGCGATGGGCGCTGAGGTCGGTGACGACGGGCCCATCGCCGTTGAGCGGATTGGCCGGATCTCGCCCATAGCGCAGCGTCTCGAAGCGCATCGCGCGCGCATCGATCATCAGAAGGCGGCCGATGAGGCCGTCGCCAAAGCCGACGATCTCGCGGATCGCCTCCAGCGCCATCATCGAGCCGAGCACCCCCGCGAGCGCCCCCATGACGCCGGCCTCCGCGCAGGCCGGCACCGTGCCGGGCGGCGGTGCCTCCGGAAACAGGCAGCGATAGGTCGGATTGAATTCGCCCTGCTCGTTCTTCTCATGTGCACGGATGGTGGTGAGCGAGCCGTCGAAGGTGCCGAGCGCCGCCGTGATCAGCGGCCGCTTTGCAAAGAAGCAGGCGTCCGAGACCAGATAGCGCGTCGAGAAATTGTCGGAACCGTCGAGCACGAGGTCGTAGTCGCCGATCAGGCTGAGCGCATTGTCGGCGTTGAGCCAGGTGGCGTGGCCGACGAAACGGACATGCGGATTGAGCGCCGCAATCCGCTCGGCGGCGCTTTCGACCTTGTGCCGGCCGATATCGGGCGTCGTATGGATCACCTGGCGCTGCAGGTTGGACAGCGACACCACGTCGTCATCGACCACGCCGAGCGTGCCGACGCCGGCGGCGGCCAGATACATCAAAGCGGGCGCGCCGAGCCCGCCGGCACCGATCACCAGCACGGAGGCCCGCTTCAGCGCAGCCTGGCCGGGACCGCCGACATCGCGCAGCACGATATGGCGGGCATAGCGTTCAAGTTCGTCCGGGCTCAGCATCGTTCTTCGTTCCTCTCACCCCTCATGGTGAGGAGGCGCAAAGCGCCGTCTCGAACCATGAAAGGCCCCGATCTCGCCCGTGGCCATCCTTCGAGACGCGGCCTTGAGGCCGCTCCTCAGGATGAGGACTTGGGTTCGTGGCCTCTATCGCCACCTGAACCACCCCATCATTGGTCGCGACCAAGGAGATGTGCTTCAATGACATGGCGTTCAATGGGCTGGCTGGATTTGTCATGAGATCGATGCTTGCGGCAACACTGATGTTTGCGGCTGCCACAGGCGCGAACGCCCAGATGACGGCGCCACAGGTCCCCGGCACCAAGCCGAAGACGGTGCAGACCGTGCCGATCCAGCCTCCGGCGATGCAGACGCCGTCGGCCACAGCGGATGCCATGGCAAGAGCTGAGCGGCTGGCGCTCCAGTCCGACCTCGCCTGGGTCGGCCAGTATAACGGCGCCATCACCGGCGACGTCAGCGAGCGCATGGTCAACGCCATCAAGGAGTACCAGAAGGCCAAGGGCGGCAAGCCGACCGGCGTGCTCAATCCGCAGGAGCGCGCCGCGCTTGCCGAGACGGCACGAAAGAAACAGAAGAGCGTCGGCTGGAAGATCGTGACGGAGCCGACCAGCGGCGCCCGGCTCGGCATCCCCGGCAAGCTGGTGCCGCAGCAAGCGAGCGACGCCAATGGCTCGAAATGGACTTCGCCGACCGGCACGGTTCAGGTGCTGCTCAGCCGTCGCAAAGAGGCGAACCCGACCTCGGCAAAACTCGCCGACCTGGAGAAGGAGCCGTCCGGGCGCAAGGTCGATTACACCGTGGTGAAGCCCGACTTCTTCGTGCTGTCGGGATTGCAGGGCCTTAAGAAGTTTTATGTCCGCGGCACCTTCAAAGGCGACGAGGTCCGCACCATGACGATCCTCTACGACCAGGCGACTGAGAACACGGTCGAGCCGGTCGTGATCGCGATGTCGAGCGCGTTCAATGCGTTTCCGTCGGGACCGCAAGCCGGGCCGCCGCCGCGCAAGACCGTCGAATACGGCACCGGCATCGTCGTCAGCGACGATGGTGCGATCGTCACCGACCGCCTCGTCACCGATGGCTGTCTCGCGATCACGATCGCCGGCTATGGCAGTGCCGACCGTCTCGCCGAGGACAAGGAGCACGATCTCGCGCTCCTGCACATCTACGGCGCACGCGGCCTGAAGCCGCTCAGCCTCATCGGCGGTGCGGCAAAGACGAGTGTCGATGTCATCGGTATCGCCGATCCGCAGAGCCAGGGGGGCGCGGCCGGCGTGTCGAGCCTCAAGGCTGCGCTGGCGCCGGTCGCATCAAGCAGTTTCGCACTGTCGCCTCCGCCGGCGGTCGGCTTCTCCGGCAGCCCGACCATCGACGCCGACGGCAAGTTCGCGGGCGTCGCGCTGCTGAAGCCGGCAATGGTCGCGGGACCTGCGACGTCGGTGCCGGCGTCGCAGGCGGTGATGGTCGCCGCGGAGACGGTGCGCGGATTCCTGAAGGCGAATGGCGTCACGCCGAATGGCACGTCGACGGACGCAAGAGCGGCCGTCATACGCGTGATCTGCGTGCGGAAGTAAACCAGCCGAGAGAATGATCCGCTCGTGTCCCGGACGCGGTGCGGCATGTAGTGCGGCGCCGCTGAGCCCGGACCCATGCTACCTCAAATTCCGTGGAGGTGATTTTTCTGGGCCCCGGCTCAGCAGTGCACCGCTTTCCGCTGCGCTTTGTCCGGGGCACCGCCGTGAGCACTATCTTACGTACGACTACGGGTCCGGTAATGGTACGGATTCGCTGGTATTCGCTATTCCGCCATCATCGTTGCCGTTGATTCGGACCTCCGCGATCCCCTTTGGATCGGGCCGGCACGTCCTGAGCGAGAAGAGCTCAGCATCGAGATCGATGCACGTTCGCGTGGCGTATTCCTGACCCAAGCATTCCAAAGGATTGATCTTCAATGCACACGATCGTACTGGCCACCCAAAAGGGTGGCAGCGGCAAGAGCACGCTTGCCATCGGCCTCGCGCTCGCAGCTCAGCAGGCCGGCTTCACCGTCCGCCTGATCGAGACCGACCCGCAGGGCACCCTGTCCAACTGGCAGCGCCGCCGCACCACGGATGATCTCGTCGTCGAGCCGATCTATCACGCCGCCGACATCGCGCCGCGCCTGAAAATGCTGGCCGACAGCGGCCTTCAACTCGCGATCGTCGACACCGCGGCCGGCCTTAGCGCCGCCACCACCGCCGCGATCCGCCATTCCGATCTCTGCCTGATCCCGGCCCGCCCGAGCGTCGCCGACATCGAGGCGACCGCTTCGACGCTCAGCGTCGCGCGCGCCTGGAAGCGGCCCTTTGCCTTCGTGCTGAACCAGACGCCGATCCGCGGCCAGCGCATCGACAATTCCGCCAACACCCTCGCCGAGGAAGCCGCGCTCGATCTTGCCGAGGTGCTCGCGCGTCCGCTGATCGTGATGCGCAACGATCACCAGGACTCACTCGCGAACGGTCTCGCGGTCAGCGAATTCGCGCCGAACGGCAAATCGGCAGACGAGATCCGCGGCCTCTGGCAGTGGATCGAGACCCGGCTCGAACTCTCCACCACGACCCATCTGCTGGCCAGCCAGATGATGTCGGCTGCGGACGGCATGCTGCATGTCAGCGCCGAGCTTTCGGCGGACGAGACCAAGATACTGGCGTCCTGAGCGGGGCGATCGCTCGGACGGCAGCGGGCTCTTCACTATCCGGTTGAAGAGCCCAAGCGATGAAGCAACCCGGCCACCAGCCCGGCGGGGTTGCTTCGCTTCTTTTTTGGGGGACAGGCTCGACCTACCCGTCATTGCGAGCGAAGCGAAGCAATCCAGAGTACCTCCGCGGTGACAGTCTGGATTGTTTCGTCGCAAGAGCTCCTCGCAATGACGGTTGCGGTAGGCATATCGGCTAGCAGAAACTCACCTTCTGTCGGCCGCTCGCCTGATCCTCACTTCTGACATTTCGGACACCAGAAGGTCGACCGACCACTCTGCGTAAACCGCTTGATGGTGCCGCCGCAGCGCGGCGTCGTGCATTTCTCACCCTCGCGGTCATAAACCCTAAACGAATGCTGGAAATAGCCGAGCTCGCCCGAGGTCTGGCGGTGATCGCGCAAGCTGGAGCCGCCGGCCTTGATGGCATCGTTCAGCACGGTGTGGATCGCGCCGACCAATCGCTTGGCGTGGTCCGTCGGCTCGCCGCCGGCAACGCCCTTGCGTTGTCCGGCCTTGGTCGACAACGTCGCGGCGATCCGGCGCGGCGACAGATGCGAGCGGTGCAGCGCCTCGCAGACATAGATGTTGCCGAGCCCCGCCACCACGCGCTGGTCGAGCAGCGCCGCCTTCAGGCTGGTGGTCTTGCCGGCACAGGACCGCGCCAGCATCGCGGCGTCGAACTCGTTGCCGAGCGGCTCGGGACCGAGCCCGCGCAGCAGCGGCTCTTCATCAAGCGCAGCGCGCGCAATCACTTTCATGTATCCGAAGCGGCGCGGGTCGTTGAAGACGATGTCGGCGCCCGAGGACATCCGAAACAGCACGTGGTCATGCGCTGAGTCCTTGCCGCGGGGATAGTGAAACGCGCCGGGCGCGGCATCGTTGTCCGGCTTGATGACGCGGAACGAACCCGACATGCCCAGATGCATCAGGAGCACGTCGCCGGAGGCGAGATCGGCCATGAGATATTTTGCGCGGCGGCCGAGCCCGGTGACGACCTGCCCCTTGAGCCGCGCCACGAAGTCCGGCTGGAACGGAAAGCGCAAATCCGGCCGCCGGGCCTCGGCGTTGAGGATTTTCGCGCCCTCCATGACGGGCTGAAGGCCGCGGCGGACGGTCTCGACTTCGGGCAATTCAGGCATGGTCGGGCATTCACCTTATGAGGGCGGTGTGATAGCGCCATTGCGGCGGGCGCGCTATGGTCCGCCTCGTGGAGTAGAGTAATGGATCGGCCGGGCGAAACCACGCATTTTGGCTTCAGGGACGTCCCCTTAGGGGACAAGCAGACGCTGGTGAACGATGTGTTTCACAGCGTGGCCTCGCGCTATGATTTGATGAACGACCTGATGTCCGGTGGCCTGCACCGGGTCTGGAAGGACATCATGATCAACGCGCTCGACCCGCCGAGGAACGACCGGCCGTTTGCGCTGCTCGACGTCGCCGGCGGCACCGGTGACATCTCGTTCCGTGCCGCCAAGGCGGCAGGCTCCGGCTTCCATGCCACCGTCTGCGACATCAACACCGACATGCTCGCCGTGGGCCGCGAGCGCGCCATGAAGCGGCATTTCGAGACCCGGGTCGATTTCGTCGAGGGCAATGCCGAAGCGCTCGCCTTCGCCGATCGCAGCTTCGATGCCTATACGATTGCCTTCGGCATTCGCAACGTGCCGCAGATCGACCTTGCGGTCCGCGAGGCCTATCGTGTGCTCAAGCCCGGCAGCCGTTTCCTATGCCTGGAATTCTCGACCGTCGAGATGCCTGGCCTCGATCGCCTCTATGACTTGTTCTCGTTCAAGGTGATCCCGCCGCTTGGCCGCATGGTCACGGGCGACGCCGAGTCCTACCAGTACCTGGTCGAGTCGATCCGCAAGTTTCCAAAGCCAGGCGTCTTCGCCGACATGATTCGCGACGCCGGCTTTTCCCGCGTCAGCTGGCAGACGCTCAGCGGCGGCATCGTCGCACTGCATTCAGGCTGGCGTTTGTGATCTCTGCCATTAGCCACATTGCGCGCCTGACCCGCGCCGCGTTCGTGTTCGCGCGCGAAGGCGTGTTCGGCTCGGTCGATCGGAGCCTGGTGCCGCCGCCGGGACAGCTCGCGCTGAAGCTGGCGCGGCTCGTCGAGCGGCGCGGCGTCAAGCACGGTCCGCGGATATCGCGCGCCCTCACCCGAATGGGCCCGGCCTATCTCAAGCTCGGGCAATTCCTGGCAACACGCCCCGACGTCGTCGGCGTCATCATGGCGCGCGACCTCGAAAGCCTCCAGGACCGCCTGCCGCCATTTTCGCAAGCCGAAGCGGAGGCGGCGATCACGACGTCGCTGGAACGGCCGCTAACGGATGTGTTTGCGAGCTTCGGCCCACCGGTCGCCGCCGCCTCGATCGCGCAGGTGCATCGCGGCGAAGTCCTGCGCGACGGCATCCGCAAGCCGGTCGCGATCAAGGTGCTCCGGCCCAACGTCGCCGCACGTTTCCGCCGCGACCTCTCCGACTTCTTCTTCGTCGCGCACAAGGCCGAAGCCTATTCTTCCGAGGCACGGCGCCTGCGCCTCATCGAAGTCATCAACACCATGTCGCGCTCGGTCGCGATGGAGATGGATCTGCGGCTGGAGGCCGCGGCGCTGTCGGAGATGGCGGAGAACACGCGCGACGACCCTGATTTCCGCGTGCCGATCGTCGACTGGGATCGCACCACGCACAACGTGCTGACGATGGAGTGGATCGACGGCATCGCGCTGAACGATCACAAGCGCCTTGCAGAGGCGCAGGTCGACCTGCCCGATCTCGGCCGCAAGGTGATCCAGAGCTTCTTGCGGCACGCGCTGCGCGACGGCTTCTTCCACGCCGACATGCATCCGGGCAACCTGTTCCTGGATGATACCGGCCGTCTCGTCGCGGTCGATTTCGGCATCATGGGCCGGCTCGGCATGAAGGAGCGGCGCTTCCTCGCCGAGATCCTGCTCGGCTTCATCACCCGCGACTACCGCCGCGTCGCCGAGGTGCATTTCGAGGCGGGCTATGTGCCCGCGCATCATTCGGTCGAGAATTTCGCGCAAGCGATCCGCGCCATCGGCGAGCCGATCCACAACCGCACCGCCGAGGAGATCTCGATGGCGCGGCTGTTGACGCTGCTGCTCGAGGTCACCGGCCTGTTCGACATGAGGACGCGGCCCGAGCTGATCCTGCTTCAAAAGACCATGGTCGTGGTCGAGGGCGTGGCCCGCGGCTTCGATCCCAAGCTCGACATCTGGAAGGTCGCGGACCCCGTGGTGCGCGAATGGATCGAGCGCAATCTCGGGCCGATCGGCCGGGTCCAGGGCGCGCTGGCGGGGACCGGAGACATCGCGCGCGTGCTGATGCGCCTGCCGGAGATCGCCGAGCGGTCGGTGAAGGTGCTGGAGCAGCTCGAGACCATGACGCGGGAGGGCATAGGGCTGTCGCCGGAGAGCATCGCCGCGATGGGCCGCAGCGAGAGCCGCAAGAACCGCGGGCGCACCGTGGCGCTCTGGATCATCGCCGCGACCTTCATCGGCATCCTGATCGCCGTCCGGAATCTGTGATTGCACTGCAATCACACGAATGATAGCATCGCGATCATTTCGTGCTGGAGGGCGTCATGGCGAGCCTGACCATCCGCAAGCTCGACGACGCAGTCAAAACCTATCTGCGGCTGCGCTCGGCCAAGAACCACAGGTCGGTCGAGGAAGAGGTCCGGGTCATCCTGCGGGAGCTGATCGAGGGCCGCGAGGAGCCCCTGACGCCGTTTGCGGTGCCGCCTGCGGCAGTCTCAGCCCCGACACCCCAACGTATCAGCGCCGCTGCCGAGGCCAGCGTCACCCTGATCATCGGCGGCGGCATCGCAGCCTACAAGTCGCTCGACCTGATCCGCAGGCTCAAGGAACGGCGCGTCGAGGTCCGCTGCGTGTTGACCAAGGCAGCGCAGCAATTCGTCACGCCACTGGCGGTGAGCGCGCTGTCGCATGAGCGCGTGTACACGGACCTGTTCGACCCCCAGAGCGAGTTCGACGCCGGCCACATTCGCCTCGCGCGCGACTGCGACCTGATCGTGGTGGCGCCGGCGACCGCCGACCTCCTGGCCAAGATGGCGAACGGCCATGCCGACGATCTCGCCAGCGCCATCCTGCTCGCGACCAATCGCAAGGTGCTGCTGGCGCCGGCGATGAACCCGCTGATGTGGAACAACGCGGCGACGCGCCGCAACGTCGCGCAGCTCCAGCGCGACGGCGCGGTGCTGATCGGCCCGAATTCCGGCGAGATGGCCGAGGCCGGGGAGGCCGGAACCGGCCGCATGTCGGAGGCGATCGAGATCGCCAATGCCGCCGAGCGGCTGCTGCGGCCGCCGGTGCCGCGCCCGCTCGCCGGCAAGCGCGTGCTGATCACCGCAGGACCCACGCACGAGCCGATCGATCCGGTGCGCTACATCGCCAACCGCTCTTCCGGCAAGCAGGGCTTTGCCATTGCCGCCGCCGCCCAGGCCGCCGGCGCCGAGGTGATTTTGGTGAGCGGCCCGGTCGATCTCAGCGATCCCCAGGGCGTCACGGTGAAGCACGTCGAATCGGCGCGGCAGATGCTGGAACAGGTGCAGGCGGCGCTTCCCGCCGACATTGCGATCTTCGCCGCCGCCGTCGCCGACTGGCGCGTCGCCAACGAGGGCGAGCAGAAGCTGAAGAAGACGTCGGCCGGCATGCCACCGCTTCAGCTGGTCGAAAACCCCGACATCCTCGCCACCATCTCCAAGCTGACCGACAAGCGCCCGCCGCTGGTGATCGGTTTTGCCGCCGAGACCGAGCACCTCATCGACAACGCCAAGTCAAAACTCGCGCGCAAGGGCTGCGACTGGATCGTCGCCAACGACGTCTCGCCGGCCACCGGCGTGATGGGCGGCGACCGCAACACTGTGCACCTGATCAGTCGCAAGAATGGTGAGAAGAATGGCGAGATCGCAGTTGATTCCTGGCCGGTGATGACCAAGGAACAGGTCGCCATCGAACTGGTCGCGCATGTCGCAAGGAGCGTGGCCGACAAATCCCGGGAGCCGGCATCTTGAGCACCAAAGTCACGGTCGAACTGCAACGCCTCGCCCACGCCGAAGGCCTGCCGCTACCTACCTATCAGACCGCCGAGGCCGCCGGCCTCGATCTGATGGCTGCGGTTCCGGACAGCGAGCCTTTGACGCTCGCGCCCGGCCAATACGCGCTGGTGCCGACGGGCCTCGCAATCGCCTTGCCGCCGGGCCACGAGGCCCAGGTGCGGCCGCGCTCGGGGCTTGCCGCCAAGCACGGCGTCACCGTGCTGAACTCGCCGGGCACGATCGACGCGGACTACCGCGGCGAGATCAAGGTGATCCTGATCAACCACGGCCAAGCCCCCTTCGTGATCAAGCGCGGCGAGCGCATCGCGCAGATGGTGATCGCGCCCGTGGTGCAGGCCGCGCTGGTTCCCGTGGCCACCTTGTCGACAACCGATCGAGGCGCCGGCGGTTTTGGTTCCACCGGCCGCTAGTTCTTCACCTCTCCCGCTTGCGGGAGAGGTCGGCACGGAGTGCCGGGTGAGGGCTCTATCCTCTGGGGGAATGTCCCATTGTCGAGACACCCTCTCCCCAACCCTCCCCCGCAAGCGAGGGAGGGAGCGCACCTTCATCGAGGCAAGCACTCCGCATTGCCCCGCTAACGCGCGACAGCTCCAGCCGAATCACCCGAAGAACTACGTGCGTTGGAACATCGTGCCCGGCATTTTTGGGGGGCCGCCATTGCGTTCACGATCTGGACTCTTACCGCCGGAGTCGCGGTGAGGGTATTGTCTTTTGATTCGCGCGCGACGGGTCGCCGCGCGCAAATCCGTGCGATCTTGGGGCAACTATGTCAGGCGTGATCGTGTCGATGCGTCGGACGCTGTTGTCGTGCACATCGTTGGCGCGCAACGGCTTGTTGGGGAGCGCTTTCGCGGCGCTGCTGCCGGCTGCGCCGGCTGAGGCCGCCGACCTCGTCGACACTCTCTCCATCATGCTGGATTTCAACCGGCAGGAACTCGCGGTGCTCGCCACCGCGCTGGCCTTGCTCGGCTTCTCGGTGGTGGCCGCGATCCTGTTGATGCGCACGCGCGTGCGCACGGCGGACAACGAGGCGCGGCTGCGCGCCCGGATCGGGGAACTGCAACTCCAGGCCGACCGCTTCGGCGCGCTGCTGTTCGCCGAGCCGCAGGTTCTGATCTCCTGGCCGGCCGGCGACAACCGCGCGCAGATCTCCGGCGACATCTCGATGGTGCTGCCGCGCGATTCCTCGCCGCAGCGCGTGCTCGCATTCGGAACCTGGCTGCCGCCGGAACCGGCGCTGCAGATGGATCACGCCGTCGATGCGCTGCGCCAGCACGGCGACGGGTTCCAACTGACGCTGACCACCGCGCATGGCCATACGCTGGAAGCCATCGGCCGCGCCATCGGCGGCCAGGCCATTGTCAGGATTCGCGAACTCTCCGGGCTGCGGCGCGATCTGGCCGAGACCAATCTGCGTTACAAAGCGCTCTCCGACGAGACCGAGATGCTGCGCGGCTTCGCCGCTGCTTCTCCCTGGCCGATCTGGGCCAAGGGCGAGAACGGCGCACTGACCTACGCCAATCCCGCCTATGTCCGCGCGACCGAGGCGAACAGCGTCACCGATGCCCAGGAGCGCAAGCTCGAGCTGCTCGACAGCGCCGACCGCACCGCAATGGACCGGGGACTGAAGGACGCCGCCAACTTCAACTCGCGGCTGCCGATCGTGATCGGCGGCGAGCGGCGCATGTATGACGTGCGCGCGGTCAATGTCGGCAGCGGCAGCGTCGGCGTCGCCATCGATGCCAGCGAGGCAGATGCGCTGAGCTCGGCGCTCGTACGCATGGCGGAGGCACATCGCCGCACGCTGGACCAGCTCTCCTCGGGCGTGGCCGTGTTCGACGGTCAGCGCCGCCTTGCCTTCTACAACGATTCCTACCGACGCCTGTGGGACCTCGACCGCACCTTCCTCGACGCCAACCCTGATGATTCCAGCGTGCTCGACCAGCTCCGCGCCGCGCGCAAATTGCCGGAGCAGCCGGACTTCCGCGCCTGGAAGGCCAAGCTGCACGAGGCCTACCGCGCGGTCGAGACCGCCAAGGACACCTGGTTCCTGCCCGACGGCCGCGCCCTCTCGGTCGTCACCACGCCGAACCCGGAAGGCGGCGTCACCTATCTGTTCGACGACGTCACCGAGAGCCTCGACCTCGCCCGCCGCTTCGACGGCCTGATCCGCGTGCAGCGCGAGACGCTCGACAGCCTCGCCGAAGGCGTCGCGGTGTTCGGCAGCAACGGCAAGGCGCAGCTGTTCAACCCGGCCTTCGTGCGGATGTGGAAGCTGTCGAGCGATGCCATGCGCGGCGAGCCGCATATCCAGACGGTCGAAGGCTGGTGCCATCAGCTGTTCGACGACCCCGGCGTCTGGCGCCAGATCCGCGAAGCCATCACCTCGATCGAGAACCGCGCCGACATCCCGCTCAAGCTGGAACGCAAGGACGGCAGCGTGCTTCATGGCATGATCCGCCCGCTGCCTGACGGCGCGACCATGTTGACGTTCCAAGACATTACCGACACCGAGAATGTCGAGCGCGCGCTGCGCGAGCGCAACGAGGCGCTGGAGGCCGCCGACCAGATGAAGGTGGATTTCGTCCACCACGTCTCCTACGAGCTGCGCTCGCCGCTCACCACCATCATCGGCTTCGCGCATTTCCTCAGCGATCCCTCAACCGGGCCGCTGACGCCGAAGCAGGCCGAATATCTCGACTACGTCACCAAATCGACCAACGCGCTGCTGGCGCTGACCAACAACATCCTTGATCTCGCCACCATCGACGCCGGCGCGATGAAGCTGGAACTCGGCCCGGTCGACGTCAGCAAGACCATCGAGCTCGCCGCCGAGGGCATCCAGGACCGCCTCGCCACCGACCGCATCCGCCTCAAGGTCGAGATCGCGCCCAACATCGGCAGCTTCATCGGCGACGAGAAGCGCGTGGTGCAGGTGCTCTATAACCTCCTCGCCAACGCCGTCGGGTTTTCTCCACAGGATTCCACCGTCGGCATCAGCGCACGCCGCACCGAACGCAGCGTGGTCTTCACCGTGACAGATTCCGGGCCTGGAATACCTGCCGACATGAAGGACAAGGTGTTCAACTGGTTCGAAAGCCGCTCCCAGGGCTCGCGTCACCGCGGCGCCGGGCTCGGCCTGTCGCTGGTGCGCTCCTTCGTCGAGCTGCATGGCGGCAAGGTGCGGGTGGATTCGATCGTCGGGCGGGGCACGGTCGTGATCTGCGATTTCCCGACCGACCAGGCGGCGCATCGCGACGCCGCCGAATGACCGAACCAACCACATTCTCCGTCGCGCTCCACAACGAGACGGCCACTGCGCAATTGATGGCCGACCTCGCGCTGCTGGTCGGCCCGGGCGATGTCATCACGCTCACCGGTGATCTCGGCGCCGGCAAGACCGCGGCCGCCCGCGCCATGATCCGCTATCTCGCCGGAGACGATGCGCTGGAAGTGCCGAGCCCGACCTTCACGCTGGTGCAGGGCTACGAGCTGCCGCCGTTTCCGGTGATGCATGCCGACCTCTACCGTGTCGAGGACGAGAGCGAGCTCGAGGAGATCGGACTGTCGCCGCTACCGGACGCAACTCTGGTTCTGATCGAATGGCCAGAGCGTGCGCCGTCGGCGATGCCGAAAGATCGCATCGACATCGCGCTGACGCACCGGCCGGCGCTGGGCTCGAATGCACGCGCGGCCGACATCACCGGTTACGGCAAGGGTGCAGCGCAAGTCGCACGGCTGAAGGCGCTGCGCGAATTCCTCGATGCATCCGGCTATATCGACGCGACGCGACGGCGCATGAATGGCGACGCCTCGACGCGCTCCTATGCGCGGCTGATCCGTGACGACGGCGTCGTCATCCTCATGAACTCGCCGCAGCGCCCGGATGGCGCGGCGCTCTATGACGGCAAGTCCTACAGCGCCGCGGTGCATCTTGCGGAAAACATAAAGCCGTTCGTTTTCATGGACGAAGGTTTACGCGTGGCGGGAATCTCAGCGCCCGCGATCCACCATTTCGATCTCGACCACGGTTTTCTGATCTCGGAGGATTTCGGCAGCGAAGGCGTGATCGAAGGCGATCCGCCGCGCCCGATCGCCGAACGTTATGAAGCTGCGACCGACGTGCTGGCCATGCTGCACAGCAGGACGTTGCCGGGGACGCTGCGGCTGGCGGACCAGACCTACACCATTCCTGTCTTCGACATCGAGGCGATGCTGATCGAGATCGGGTTAATGCCGGAATGGTATCTGCCCGATCGCAACGCGCCGCTGAGCGAGGAGGCGCGCGCGGAGTTCTTCGCGATGTGGCGCGAGCTGCTGAAGAAGCCGCTGGCGGCGCCGCGGACGTGGATCATCCGCGACTATCACTCGCCGAACCTGATCTGGCTCGGCAATCGCACCGGCATCGCGCGCGTCGGCGTGATCGACTTCCAGGACGCCGTGCTCGGTCCGCAATCCTACGACGTGGTGTCGCTGCTCCAGGACGCCCGCATCGACGTGCCGGAAAGCCTCGAGCTGACGCTGCTGTCGCGTTACATCAAAGCGCGCCGCGCGGCTGATGCGAGCTTCGATGCGGCCGGATTCGCCGAGCTCTACGTCATCATGTCCGCGCAGCGAAACACCCGCCTGCTCGGCACCTTCGCCCGGCTCAACCGCCGCGACGGCAAGCCGCATTATCTGCGTCACCAGCCGCGGATCTGGACCTATCTCCAGCGCTCGCTCGCGCATCCCGCGCTCACCGATCTGCGCGAGTGGTATCTCGCCAACGTCCCGCCGCCGCAGCCCTAGTCCGGGGCCCGATTTACCGGCCGTTAGCCAAGATGTCGCTATTCTGGCGGCGAGGCAGCCGGATCGTCACGGGGCTGGAGCAAGGGCAGATGGCGGCGAAAGCGGATCAGCGCGGAAATAACCGGGTCGTTTTCGAGCGCGGGGTTCCGGCCCAGATGATGGGCATCGATGGCACCTGGCGGCGCGACTGCACCATGGAGGACGTCTCCGAGACCGGCGCCAAGCTGACCATCGACGGCTCGGTTGAGGGCCTGCACCTGAAGGAATTTTTTCTGCTGCTGTCGTCCACCGGACTTGCGTACCGGCGCTGCGAGCTGGCCTGGGTCAATGGCGACCAGATCGGCGTCAATTTCCTCAAGCTCGGCGACAAGAAGAAAAAGGCGCGCTCCACAGCCATCGGGGCGTAACGGCAACACTCGTCGTATAACCGTCACGGCGGGCGATTAAGGCGGTTGGGATGCGGTGCGGCAGGCCGAGGCTCATGCTAGGATTGCCGCGAAAGCGAAATAAAGGGATTTGAGAAAGCGAAGAATGTCCGTCAAACCGACCAAAGCCATGGTGCTTGCCGCAGGGTTCGGCCTGCGCATGCGTCCGCTGACGGACAAGATGCCGAAGCCGATGGTGCCGGTGGCTGGCCAGCCACTGCTCGACCACGTGCTCGACAAGCTCGGCCAAGCCGGTGTGACCGAGGCGGTGGTCAACGTGCATTACCTGCCCGATCAAATCATCGATCACACCGCATCGCGCCAATCTCCGCGCGTGATCATCTCCGACGAACGCGACCAGGTGCTCGGCACCGGCGGCGGCGTGGTCAAGGCGCTGCCGCTGCTCGGCGATGCGCCGTTCTTCCACGTCAATTCCGACACGTTGTGGATCGACGGGGTGCGCTCCAACCTGACGCGGCTTGCGGAAAACTTCGACCCCGCGCGCATGGACATTCTGCTGCTGATGGCGCCGACCGCGACCAGCATCGGCTATAGCGGCCGTGGCGATTACGGCATGCTGCCCGACGGCGCCCTGCGCAAGCGCAAGGAGAAGGAGGTCGTTCCGTTCGTCTATGCCGGCGCGGCGATCATGTCGCCCGCGATCTTTGCCGATGCGCCCAACGGCGAGTTCTCACTGACAAAAATGTTCGATCGCGCCAATGAGCAGGAGCGGCTTTTCGGCCTGCGCCTCGACGGCGTCTGGATGCATGTCGGCACGCCTGATGCCGTGCATGCGGCGGAAGAGGCGTTTCTGGAGAGCGTGGCGTAAAGGCGCCTCGAAGACGGTGCCGTAGGGTGGGCAAAGCAAAGCGTGCCCACCAATCAAGCCAAGACTCGAAGTTAGTATGGTGGGCACGGCGCAAGCGCGCCTTTGCCCAACCCTACGATACCTGTTCCAGCAATCGCGAACAGCGGGGAAGACCTCGCCCACACCCATGACCATTTGAGCTCGCCTCCCTATATTGGCGCCTGATTCCCGAATCAGGCAGCCCATGCGCGTTTTCAGCGTTCCCATCTCAGTTCCGTTCCTACGCACGGTCGTCGCGGCCCTGCTCGACGGCCGGCTGGTCGATGGCTTCGAGGCGCGCAAGGAGCCGGCGCGGCTTGCCGATGCCACGCTGTATCTGCCGACCCGGCGCGCGATGCGTGTGGTGCGCGAGATCTTCCTCGACGAGATGAAGGCAGACGCGGTGGTGCTGCCGCGCATCGTCGCGCTCGGTGACATCGACGAGGACGAGCTCGCTTTCGCCGACGAGGGCGAGCCGTTTTCAGGTGCAACACCTCTCGACATTCCGCCGCGGCTGGGTGAGCTCGAACGGCGGCTGACGCTGGCGCAGCTCGTCGCCGCTTGGGCCAAGGGCCCGGTGCTGGCGCCGCTGGTGGTTGGCGGTCCAGCTTCGACACTGGCGCTGGCCGGCGACCTCGCGCGCCTGATCGACGACATGGTGACGCGCGGCGTCGACTGGAGCGCGCTCGACGGTCTGGTACCGGATAACCTCGACCGCTACTGGCAGCACTCGCTCGAATTCTTGCGCATCGCGCGCATTGCCTGGCCCAGCCATCTCGCCGAGATCAAACGGATCGAGCCGGCGGCGCGGCGCGATCTCCTGATCGCGGCGGAAGCCAGGCGGCTGACCGCGCATCCGAGCGGGCCGGTGATCGCGGCCGGTTCAACCGGCTCGATGCCGGCCACCGCAAAATTCCTCCATGCGGTCGCATCGCTGCCACATGGCGCCGTGGTGCTGCCGGGCCTCGACACCGATCTCGACGATGACGCCTGGCGCACCATCGGCGGCGTGCGCGATGCGCTCGGCAAATTCGCGGAGCATCCGGCCTCGAACCATCCGCAATATGCCATGCACGCGCTGTTGCAGCGTTTTGGCATCAAGCGCAGCGACGTCGAGATTCTCCAGCCGCCGGCAGAAGGCGGCCGGGATCTGCTCGCGTCCGAATCGATGCGGCCGTCGGCCAAGACGGAAGTTTGGCATGACCGGCTGAAGCAGCCGGATGTCGCCGCAAAGATCGCCGGCGGCATGAAGAACCTGACGGTTGTCGAAGCCCCCAACCCTGAAATGGAGGCGCTCGCTATCGCGATCGCGATGCGCGAGGCGCGGCATCTCGACAAATCGGCGGCGCTGGTGACGCCCGATCGCGCGCTGGCGCGGCGGGTGATGGCTGCGCTGACGCGATGGGACCTCGCCTTCGACGATTCCGGCGGCGATGTGTTGATGGAAACATCCGCCGGCGTCTTTGCCCGCCTGGCGGCAGAGGCGGCGACCAAGGGCCTGGAGCCGCCGACGCTTTTGGCGATGCTGAAGCATCCGCTGTGCCGGCTCGGCCGCGCGCCCAGTGCGTGGAAGGCAGCGATCGAGGGACTCGAACTCGCGGTCCTGCGCGGCACGCGCCCACCTGCAGGCACGGCCGGCCTCCTACGCGAATTCAACCGCTTTCGCGACGAGCTGGCAAAGCTGTGGCGCAGCGAAGTCTCCGCGCTCCATAAGGCCGAGCCACGCGCGCGGCTCAAGGCCGAGGATCTCGATCGCATCCAGGCGCTGATCGATGCCTTGCAAAAAGCATTGGCGCCGATCGAGAGCCTGGCCTCTTCGAAACCGTATGACTTCGCCGAGCTCGCGCACCGGCATCGCGAGATCATGATCGAGCTGTCACGCGACGAGCAGGGCATTCCGCTCGCCTTCGAGGAGCGCGAAGGCCTCGCCCTCGCCAGCGCCTTCGACGACCTGCTGCGCGGCGGCACGACCAGCGGGCTGATGGTGCCGTTGCCTGACTATCCCGATGTCTTCCAGACCGCGTTCGGCGATCGCGCCGTGCGGCGGCGCGACAGGCCGGGCGCCCGGCTGCAAATCTACGGCCCCCTGGAATCGCGCCTGATGCAGGCCGACCGCATCATCATTGGCGGCCTGATCGAGGGGGTCTGGCCACCGGCACCTCGCATCGATCCCTGGCTCAGCCGGCCGATGCGGCACGAGCTCGGTCTCGATCTGCCGGAGCGCCGCATCGGCCTCTCCGCGCACGACTTTGCGCAATTGCTCGGCGGCGACGAGGTGATCCTCACCCATTCCGCCAAGGCCGGCGGCGCGCCGGCGGTGGCGTCGCGCTTCCTGCATCGGTTAGAGGCAGTGGCGGGCGACGAACTCTGGAAGGCGGCGGTTCGCGCCGGCGAGAAATACGTGCAGTTCGCGGGCGCGCTGGACCAGCCCGACGAGGTCAGGCCGATCAAGCAGCCCGAGCCGCGACCGCCGCGCGCGACGCGGCCGCTCAAGATGTCCGTGACCGCGATCGAGGACTGGCTGCGCGATCCCTACACGATCTACGCAAAGCACATTTTGCGGCTGGATGCGCTTGACCCGGTCGACATGCCGCTCTCGGCCGCCGATCGCGGCTCGGCAATCCATGATGCGCTCGGAGAGTTCACGGAAACCTATGCGGCACGCCTGCCCGACGATCCCGCGCGCGTTCTGCGGGCAATCGGCGAGAAGCATTTCGCGCCGCTGATGGAGCGGCCCGAGGCGCGGGCGCTATGGTGGCCGCGCTTCCAGCGCATCGCGCGCTGGTTCGGCGAATGGGAGACGGCGCGGCGCGATGCGATCGAGGCCATCACGGCGGAGACCCACGGCGAGATCTCGATCACGCTCGACACCACGCGTAGCTTCCGCCTCTCTGCGCGCGCGGACCGCATCGAGCGCCGCAAGGGCGGCTTCTATGCCATCCTCGACTACAAAACCGGGCAGCCGCCAAGCGACAAGCAGGTCCGCATGGGCCTGTCACCGCAGCTGACGCTGGAAGCCGCGATCCTGCGCGAAGGCGGCTTTCCCGACATCGACGCCGGTGCGTCGGTCAGCCAGCTCGTCTATGTCCGCCTGGGCGGCAACAATCCGGCCGGGGAAGAGCGCATCCTCCAGCTCAAGGTAAACAAAGGTGACGAGCCAATTCCGCCGGACACTGCCGCCGCCGACGCAAGAGCCAAATTGGAGGCGCTGATCCGCGCCTTCGAGGACGAGAACCAGCCGTACACCTCGCTGAACCTGCCGATGTGGGCGAACCGCTACGGCACCTATGACGATCTTGCCCGGATCAAGGAATGGTCTGCGGCCGGTGGATTGGGGATCGAGGAATGGTGAAGGCGCCGCGCCCCATCCCGGACGAGGTGCGCGCGCGGCAGGCGCGCGCATCCGATCCGACCGCCTCCGCTTTCGTGTCGGCCAATGCCGGCTCGGGCAAGACGCATGTGCTGGTCCAGCGCGTGATCCGCCTCTTGCTGTCCGGCGTGCCGCCGGAAAAGATCCTCTGCATCACCTTCACCAAGGCCGCCGCCGCCAACATGGCCGAGCGCGTGTTCACCACGCTCGGTCATTGGGTGACGCTGGACGATGCCGGGCTCGACGCCGCCATTCGCGCCGTCGGCATTCCCTACCCCAGCCCAAAACTGCGGCGCGAGGCGCGAAAGCTGTTTGCTTGCGCGCTGGAAACGCCGGGTGGCTTGAAGGTGCAGACCATCCACGCGCTCTGCACCCGCCTGCTCCAGCAATTCCCGTTCGAGGCCAACGTGCCCGCGCGCTTTGCCGTGATCGACGAGCGCGACCAGACCGACATGATGGAGCGCGCCAATCTGAAGGTGCTGCTCGACGCCGCACGTGATCCGGAGAGCGTCATAGGCCGCGCGCTGTTGACGGCGATGGCGAGCGCCGCCGACGTCACCTTCAAGGAGGTCGTGCGCGAGGCGTGCCTGAGTCGCGATCATTTCATGGCCTGGACCGACGAGGCCGGCAACGCCGAGGCAGCTGCTGCTCAGATGGCGGCGGTGCTGGGTGTCGACGCCGGCGACCGCATCGAGGACGTCGAGACTGAAATTCTCGACGGTCCGTTCCTGCCGCGGTCGCGCTGGGACGAGATCGCCTTCGCGCTGGAGGACGGCAGCAAGTCCGACAACGACCAGGCCGGCCGGCTCCGCGAAGCAAAAGTCTTTTCCGGCAGTGCACAGGTCGATGCCTATCTCTGCGTCTTCCTCACCGACGACAAGCTGCCGCGCAAGGCAGTGCTGACCAAGAAGTTTTGCGATCACAACCCGTCCGTCGCCCGCCTGTTCGAGGCCGAGGCGCAGCGGCTTGGTGGGCTGATCGAGAAGCGTCGCGCTGTGACGGTTCGCGACCGCACCGCGGCCCTGCTGCACATTGCGACCGCTGCCGCCCAAAACTACCGCCGCGAGAAGCAGGAGCGCGGTCTGCTCGACTATGACGACCTCATCGACAAGACGCTGGCGATGCTGGACCGCGTCTCCTCGGGCTGGGTGCATTACAAGCTCGACCGCGGCGTCGATCACGTCCTGATCGACGAGGCCCAGGACACCAGCCCGCGGCAATGGGACATCGTCGCGCACATCATCTCCGAATTCACCGCAGGCGAAGGCGCGCGTGAGGGGCTGAACCGCACCGTCTTCGCGGTCGGCGACGAGAAACAGTCGATCTTCTCGTTCCAGGGCGCAGCTCCGCACGAATTCGACGCACGCCGGCGCGAGCTGCACCGCAAGTTCACCGCGGCCGGGCTGAAGTTCGATCCGGTCGCCTTCACCTATTCGTTCCGCTCGGGCGCCGCGATCCTGCACTCGGTCGACCACGTCTTTCGCGATCCCCAGATCTACAAGAGCATCCATTCGGTCGAGATCGGCCATCCCCTGCACAATGCGCTAGCCGATGCAGGCCCGAGCGTGATCGAGCTGTGGGACCTCGCGGAGGCCGACGAGCGACAGGACATCGAGGGCTGGCGCGCACCGTTCGACGGCGTTGCCGTCACCAGCCCCGAGGTGAAGCTCGCGCGCCGCATCCAGGCCGAGATCAAGCGGCTGGTCGAGAGCGGCACGCTGACGGGACACGAAGGCGAGCGGCGGCCGCTGCGCTATGGCGACATGCTGATCCTGGTGCGGCGGCGCGGTAATGCCTTTGACGCCGTGATCCAGGCGCTGAAGCACGCTGGCGTCCCGGTCGCCGGCGCCGACCGGCTCAAGCTGACCGAGCACATCGCCATCATCGACCTGATGAACCTTGCGGACGCGCTGCTGCTGCCGCAGGACGATCTCGCGCTCGCCGTGGCGCTGAAGAGCCCGCTGTTCGGGCTCGATGACGACGACCTGTTCCAGCTTGCCTGGGACCGCAAGGGATCGCTGCGCCGCGCGCTCGGCGAACATGCGGACACAAGCGAGAAGTTCGCCACGGCATTGCGGCGCCTGGAAGCCTGCGAGATGCGCGCGCGCGAGGAGACGCCGTTCGCGTTCTACGCCTGGCTGCTAGGGGGCGATGGCGGCCGCGCACGCATCCTGCGCCGTCTCGGCTTTGAGGCCAACGACGCGCTCGACGAGTTCCTGGAGCTGGCGCTGAACTATGAGCGCAAGGCGCCGGCCTCGCTGCAGGGCTTCATGGCCTGGCTGCGTTCGGCCGACACCGAAGTGAAGCGCGACATGGAGATCTCGCGCGACGAGGTGCGGGTGATGACCGTGCACGGTGCCAAGGGTCTGGAGGCTTCCGTCGTATTCATGGTGGACACGACATCCTCGCCCGCGGATTCGCAGCGGCTGCGGCTAATTCACGTGCCGCGCGGCAATGGCGGCGAGGTGGTGGTCTGGGCCGGCCGTAAGGCCGACGATCCCAAGCCGGTCGCCGAGGCGCGCAAGGCCATGCTCGAGGAGACCGAGGACGAATATCGCCGCCTACTCTACGTCGCGATGACGCGCGCCGCCGACCGCCTGATCGTCGGCGGCTGCATGCCCGGCAATATGAGGACCGTCCGCAAGCTGAGCTGGTACGATCTGGTCGACACCGGCCTCGCCGGCTCGGGCCTGGACAAGCAGATCATCGAGACGCCGCTCGGCAAAGTGACACGATTCGCGCGGCCGGAGGATGTCGCGGCGCTAGGCACGCCGGCGACGTCGGTGGACCAGACAATCGCTTTGCCGGACTGGCTGCGAGCGCCGGCCCCGCGCGAGGTTATCGACGAGGATCCCGTGCGCCCCTCGGGCCAGTCGGCCGAAGAGGGCCGCCGCGTACGCAGCGGCGAATCGGTGCAGTCCCGCGCGCTGGCGCTGCAACGCGGCACGCTGGTGCACCGGCTGCTGCAATCCCTGCCCGACATCGCCGCCCAGCGCCGGCGCGAGGCCGCACGCGACTTCATGGCACGCAATGCCTCGGACTGGCCGGAGGCCGACCGCACCGCACTGGCCGACAAGGTGCTCGCCTTGATCGCTGAGCCGCGCTTCGCCCCGGTCTTTGCCGCCGGCAGCCGGGCCGAGGTCGCCATCGTCGGCAAATTGGAGCGGCCGGGGCGCACCCCGGCGCTGGTGTCGGGGCAGATCGACCGGCTGGTCGTTCGACCCGAGGAGGTCCTGATCGTCGATTTCAAGACCAACCAGGCGGCACCCAGAAACGCGGCCGAGACACCCGCCGCCTATGTCCGGCAGCTCGCGCTGTACCGTGCGGTGCTATCGAGGCTTTATCCCCAAAGGCCTGTCAGGGCTGTCCTGCTCTGGACCGAGACCCTTGAATATATGGAGATTTCGGCCCCCGCGCTGGACGCGGCGCTGGCATCCCTTCATCTCGGTGTGAGCGTCCTTGACCCGGCAAGGAGCCGTTCATAGGTTGACCCCATGATCCCGGGCGCGATTCCAGGTCGCGCCGATTCTTTCAACCGAGTGAGGTACTCCAATGGCCGTTAGCAAGGTTTCCGACGCCGATTTCGAAGCCGAAGTGCTCAAGGCGAACGGCCCCGTGGTCGTCGATTTCTGGGCCGAATGGTGCGGCCCCTGCCGCATGATCGCGCCCGCCCTCGACGAGATCGCCGGTGCGATGGGCGACAAGGTCAAGATCGTGAAGCTCAACGTCGACGAGAGCCCGAAGACCGCGTCCAAGTATGGCGTGATGTCGATCCCGACTCTGATGATCTTCAAGGGCGGCGAGATGGCCTCCCGCCAGGTTGGCGCGGCACCGAAGGCAAAGCTCCAGCAGTGGATCACCTCCGCGGTCTGATCCTTCTCGCGCAGGATTATTTTCGAGAACGGCCGGCGAAAGCCGGCCGTTTTGCGTTGGTGGGGCGTGTTCAGCGTAGGACGAGTCCCAGCCCTTGCCCGCCCCTCCCGCAAAGCGCGCGCGAAAATCGACCTCCCTCGTTGCGATGGAGGCGCGGTCGGTCGATGCGATCCCGCGCGGCAAGGAGTGGCAGTACGAGCCGAAATGGGACGGCTTTCGCTGCTTGCTGTCGCGCAACGGCAGCGACGTCGATCTCCGCTCGAAATCCGGCGAGGACCTCACGCGCTATTTCCCCGAGATCGTTGCCGCCGCGTTGAAGCTGAGGGCGGATCGTTTCACGCTCGACGGCGAGATCGTCGTGCCGCACGGCAAGGGTTTTTCGTTCGACACATTGCTGCAACGAATCCATCCCGCGGCAAGCCGCGTGAAGAAGCTCTCGCAGGACGCGCCGGCGCTCTACCTCGTCTTCGATCTGCTCGCGGCGGCGAAGGACAAGCACCTCGCTGGAAAGTCGTTGATCGAACGACGGCCGGCGCTCGAAGCGTTCGCGAAAGCCAACCTCAGGGGCAGCGTCTTCCGTCTTTCACCGTCGACAACGAGCTACGCCACCGCCAAAAAATGGCTGGCGCAATCCGGCGGCGGTTCGGACGGTGTCATCGCCAAGCGCATCGACCTGCCCTACCAAGCCGGCACGCGCGACGGCATGCAGAAGATCAAGAAATTCCGCAGCGCCGATTGCGTCGTCGGCGGCTTCCGCTACGCCACCAACAAGATCGCCGGCAGGAACGTGGTCGGCTCGCTGCTGCTCGGGCTCTATGACGACAAAGGTCTACTGCACCATGTCGGCTTCACCTCGGCGATCAAGGCAGAGCAGAAGCCTGATCTGACCGATCGGCTCGAAGCATTGATTGGCGAGCCCGGCTTCACCGGCAACGCGCCGGGCGGGCCGAGCCGCTGGTCCACCGAGCGGTCAGCAAAGTGGTGTCCGCTCAAGCCGAAGCTGGTGATCGAGGTCTGCTACGACCATTTCAGCGGCGAGCGCTTTCGCCACGGCACCTCGATCCTGCGCTGGCGTCCCGACAAGGCGCCGCGGCAATGCACATTCGAGCAGCTGAAGCAGAAAGCGGCCGATCCGATGAAGTTGTTGAAGTGAGCTAGCCGTAGCCCGGATGGAGCGCAGCGTAATCCGGGAATTGTGCCACAAGCGACGATGCCCCGGATTACGCTGCGCTCCATCCGGGCTACAAGATCATAACTACCCAATCCATCCCGTCGCCAGCGCGTTCGCCAGTTCAGGCTGCCCGTTTCGCCGCGCCAACGCCGCCATCGCTTCATAATCATACACGACGTGTCGGAACGTCACCTGCCAAACGCCATCAGCAAGTTCGAGAATGGCATAACGCGCGTGCGGCGTGCCGGCTTCGACGACGTGCGGATACGGATGCTTGTCGCGATAACCAGGGCTGCCGACGCTGCCGGGATTGACGATCAGCCGGCCGTCGCGCAGGCGCACAGCGCGGGCGAGATGGGTGTGGGCGCAGAGGATCAGCGACTGCGTGATGCCTTGTGCGAATTGCTCGATGCGGTCCAGCGGCGACAGCGCAACCGTGCCGTCGGGATGCACGGTGTCGAGCCAATAGACTTCATCACTATTGGGCGTCGCATGGCACAGGAAGACCTGGTCGCGAAACACACGCGTCATCGGCTGCGCGCGCAGCCAGTCGAGCTGCGCGGCATTGAGCTGCGCATGGGCGGGACGATCCCACGAGCCCATCTGTTCCGGAGCGCGGTCGAGCAGATAGCGGTCGTGATTGCCGAGCACGTGCACGGCGTCGAGCGTCATCAGGATCTCGATCGTCCTGCGCGCATCGAGCGGTCCGCTCAGCATGTCGCCGAGATTGACGATGTCGGCAATGCCTTGCGCGCGGATGTCGGCGAGCACGGCTTCGAGCGCGAGATAGTTTCCGTGGACGTCGGCAATCGCGGCAAAACGCATCGTTCATCACCGTAGCCCGGATGGAGCGAAGCGAAATCCGGGGCCTTCATCGCTTGTGGCACGATCCCGGATTGCGCTGCGCTCCATCCGGGCTACGCAAACTCATGCAGGCGGCGTGCCGTTGATCGCCAGCACGTGGCCGGCCAGATAGAGCGAGCCGGTGATCAGGATGCGCGGCGGCACCTCGTAGGCGAGCTTCGCCAAGGCGCGCAGCGCAGCTTCGATGCCGGGCGCGGGCTCGACGCGCATGCCGAGGCTGCGCGCGGCGTCCGCGAGGCGGTCGACCGGCATAGCGTTCTCGGTATCAGGGATCGGCACTGCAATGATGTGACGGGTGAGACCGGCGAAATTGGCGAGAAAGCCCTGAGCATCCTTGTTGGCCATCATGCCGGCGATGACGACCAGCGGCCGCGACACCCGCTCTTCGAGATCGCCGAGCGCAGCCGCGGCGACACGGCCGCCCTCCGCATTGTGTCCGCCATCGAGCCAGATTTCCGAGCCCTGCGGTCCCCAAGAGAGCAGTTCGCCCGAAGTGATGCGCTGCATTCGTGCCGGCCATTCCGCGCCGACGATGCCGGCCTCGAACGCCGCCTGGTTGACCTTGAACGCCGGGACGGCGCGCAACGTCGCGATTGCAAGGCCGGCATTGTCGAACTGATGGCGGCCGAACAGGCGCGGCGCCGCCAGGTCCATCAAACCGCGATCGTCGGAATAGACCAGACGTCCGCGCTCGACATTGACGTGCCAGCTTTCGTTCGCCGCAAACAGCGGTGCGCGCATGCGCCTGGCCTGCGCCTCGATCGCGTTCATCGCCTCCGGCGATTGCTCGGCGCAAATCACGGGTACGCCGCGCTTGATGATCGCGGCCTTCTCGCCGGCGATCGATGCCAGGGTCGCCCCAAGGAAGTCCATGTGATCCATGCTGACAGGCGTGATCACGCAGGCCGCCGGCACATCGATCACGTTGGTCGAATCGAGCCGGCCGCCGAGGCCTACTTCGAGCAGCACCACGTCGGCCGGATGCTGTGCGAACAGATGCAAGGCCGCGGCGGTCTTCAGCTCGAACAGAGTCGCAGCCTCGCCGGCATTGACGCGCTCGACCTCTTCGAGAGCGGCGCGCAATTCATCGTCACTGACGAGCACGCCGCCACCGACGCGACCCAGCCGGAAGCATTCGTTGATGCGGACGAGATAGGGCGAGGTGTAGGCGTGCACGCGCAAGCCTGCGGCCTCCAGCGTCGCGCGCAGATAAGCGAGCGTCGAACCCTTGCCGTTGGTGCCGGCGATGTGGATCACCGGCGGCAGCTTGCTTTCGGGATGGCCGAGCCGCGCGAGCAGGCGGTGCATCCGCTCGAGCCCGAGATCGATGCGTTTCTGATGCAGGGCCGACAGCCGCCCGATCAATTCGCCGAGCGGCGGCTTTGCGCTGTCAGAGGACGCGTTCACGCGTGGGGCGCGGCCGGCGCCGTCTCGGCGGCCGATACGATCTGCGCCGGGCTCGCAACCGGCTGCACCGGCTTCGATGCGCTTTCCAGCGCCGGCGCCTTGGTCAGCAGGCGGCAGAGTCGCGCCAGCGTCGGACGCAATTCGTGGCGATGCACGACCATGTCGACCATGCCGTGCTCCTTCAGATACTCGGCGCGCTGGAACCCCTCGGGGAGTTTTTCGCGGATGGTCTGCTCGATCACGCGTGCGCCGGCGAAGCCGATCAGCGCGCCGGGCTCGGCGATCTGCACGTCACCGAGCATGGCATAGGACGCAGTGACGCCGCCGGTGGTCGGATTGGTCAGCACGACGATATAGGGCAATTTTGCCTCGCGCAGCATCTGCACCGCAACGGTGGTGCGCGGCATCTGCATCAGCGACAAAATGCCTTCCTGCATCCGCGCGCCGCCGGATGCGGCGAACACGATGAACGGCGCATTCTTCTCGACCGCAAGCTCGAGCCCGCGCACGATGGCCTCGCCTGCGGCCATGCCGAGCGAGCCGCCCATGAAATCGAAATCCTGCACTGCGACGACGACGGCGGAGCCTTCGAGCTTGCCGTAGCCGACCTTGATCGCGTCGTTGAGGTTGGTGCGCGCGCGCGCATCCTTGATGCGATCGACGTACTTCTTCTCATCGCGAAACTTGAGCGGATCGGGCGTGACCTCGGGCAGCGCCACATCGAACCAGGTCTCGTTGTCGAAGATCGACTTCAACCGGGCCACCGCGCCCATGCGCATGTGGTAGTTCGAGCCGGGGATGACGAACTGGTTGGCCTCGACGTCCTTGTAGAAGACGAGCTGTCCGGAATCCGGGCACTTGATCCACAGGTTCTCCGGCGTCTCCCGCCGCAGCATGTTGCGGATCTTCGGCCGAACCACATTGGTAAGCCAGTTCATGGTTTGCTCCGATGTGCGAACCCGCCTCGCGGATCGCCTGAAGGGATATATGGCGGCCGGGCCGCTGCCCGGCAAGCCGCCGTGTCGCCCGCCCCAAGAGCGGAATTATTCCGCCGCCTGTTGCGCGCCCTTAACGCCCTGGGCCAGGGCCGCCGTCAATTCGGCGACGGCGTTGACGGTTTTGCCAGTTGCCCGCCCATCCGCATCGAGGCTGTTCTTGAGCACATCGACCAGCGCGGTGCCGACCACCGCACCATTGGCATGCGAGGCAATGGCGCGCGCAGCCTCCGGCGTGCGGATGCCGAAGCCGACGCAGACCGGCAGTTTTGTGTGCCGCTTGATGCGGGCAACTGCTTCGCTCACCGCCGAGGAGTCCGCGGCGGCCGCACCGGTGATGCCGGTGATCGAGACGTAATAGACGAAGCCCGAGGTGTTGGCGAGCACGGCCGGCAGACGCTTGTCATCGGTGGTCGGCGTCGCCAGACGGATGAAGTTGAGCCCGGCCTTCATCGCGGGCAGGCAGAGCTCGTCGTCCTCCTCCGGCGGCAGGTCGACGATGATGAGACCATCGACGCCGGCACTCTTGGCATCGGCCAGGAATTTATCGACGCCATAGATGTAGATTGGGTTGTAATAGCCCATCAGCACGATCGGCGTCGCGTTGTCGTCCTTGCGGAAGCCGCGCACGAGGTCGAGCGTCTTCTTCAGCGTCATGCCGGCCTTGAGCGCGCGGAGCCCGGCGGCCTGGATCGACGGACCATCGGCCATCGGATCCGTGAAAGGCATGCCGATCTCGATCACGTCGGCGCCCGCCTTCGGCAGCGCCTTGATGATCTCGAGCGATGTCGCCGGATCGGGGTCGCCGGCCATCAGGAAGGTCACGAAGGCCGAGCGGCCCTGCTTTTTCAGCTCGGCAAAACGGGTGTCGATACGCGTGGTCACTTGCTCTTGCCCCTGAGGATGTCGCCGACCTGCGGGACGTCCTTGTCGCCGCGGCCGGAGAGGTTGACGACCATCAGGTGATCCCGAGGCCGCTTCGGCGCGAGCTCCATCACCTTGGCGATGGCATGGGCGGGCTCGAGCGCGGGAATGATGCCTTCGAGCCGCGACAGCAGCTGGAATGCGGCGAGCGCTTCGTCGTCAGTCGCGGAGAGATAGTTCACGCGGCCGATCTCGTGCAGCCAGGAATGCTCGGGGCCGATGCCGGGATAGTCGAGACCGGCCGAGATGGAATGCGCGTCCTGGATCTGGCCGTCGGCATCCATCAAGAGATAGGTGCGGTTGCCGTGGAGCACGCCGGGACGGCCGCCCGCGATCGAGGCGGCGTGCAGCTGCGTGAGGCCATGGCCCGCGGCCTCGACGCCGAAGATCTCGACCGAGGGGTCGTCAAGGAACGGATGGAACAGGCCCATCGCGTTGGAGCCGCCGCCAATGCAGGCCACCAGCGAATCCGGCAGCCGGCCCTCGACCTCCTGCATCTGCGTCTTGGTCTCGTTGCCGATGATCGACTGGAAGTCGCGCACCAGTGTCGGATAGGGATGCGGGCCCGCCACCGTGCCGATGCAGTAGAACGTGTTGTGCACGTTGGTGACCCAGTCGCGCAGCGCCTCGTTCATGGCGTCCTTCAGCGTGCGCGTGCCCGACTGCACCGGGAATACCTTGGCGCCCAGCATCTCCATGCGGATGACGTTGGGCTGCTGCCGCTCGACGTCGACGGCGCCCATATAGACCACGCATTCCAGGCCGAAGCGCGCGCACAGCGTTGCGGTGGCGACACCGTGCTGGCCGGCGCCGGTCTCGGCGATGATGCGCTTCTTGCCCATGCGCCGCGCCAGCATGATCTGGCCGAGCACGTTGTTCACCTTGTGCGAGCCGGTGTGGTTGAGCTCCTCGCGCTTCAGGTAGATTTTCGCACCGCCAAGATGCTCAGTGAGGCGCTCGGCGAAATAGAGCGGTGAGGGCCGGCCGACATAGTTCTTGAGATAGCCGTTCATCTCGGCCTGGAACGCCGGATCGGCCTTGGCTTCGGTATAGGCCTTCTCCAGATCGAGGATCAGCGGCATCAAGGTTTCGGCGACGAAGCGGCCGCCGAAAATGCCGAAATGGCCGCGCTCGTCGGGGCCGCTGCGATAGGAATTGGGTTTGGCGACGTTCATCGGACACTCAACTCTTGGCTTGTATCTTGGCTGGCGCGCGCGGCGCGAATGAAGGCCTTGATCATCTCGGGATCCTTGACGCCGGGGGCGCTCTCGATGCCGGAGGAGACGTCGACGCCGCCGGCGCCGGTGACGCGGAGAGCCTCCGCAACATTGTCGGCGTGAAGCCCGCCCGAGACCATGTAGGGCAGGGTCAGATCGAGATTTTCGAGCAGGTGCCAATCGAAGGGCGCGCCGAGACCGCCGGGGCGGGTTGCATCTTTCGGTGCGCGCGCATCGAACAGGATGCGGTCGGCGACTGCGGCGTAGCCGGGCAGCACGGCGAGATCGGCAGATGTGGCGACCGGCACCGCCTTCATCACGGGGCGGCCGAACCGCTGCTTGATGTCGCGCAGCCGCGCCACGCTCTCCTTGCCATGGAGCTGGAGAATGTCCGGTGACAGCGCGTCCATGATATTGTCGAGCGTGGCGTCGTCGGCATCGACGGTCAGCGCGACCTTGAGCGCACGCCGCTTCACCTGGCGGCCGAGCTCGCGGCCCGCGTCCAACGACAGGTGCCGCGGCGACGGCGGAAAGAACACGAACCCCACCATATCGGCACCCGCCTCGAGTGCCACCTCGAGCGTCTCGGGCGTAGACAGGCCGCAGATCTTGACGAGCAGGGACATGGTCTCAAAGCGAATGGAGGCCGCGGGCCTGCGGCCGGAAAACAGGGCTTTCGGTTGCGGCCGCTTCTACAACGTCGCGCGCTGCTTGTCTCGCCCGATGGGCCCGTAAAGGCCGACCCCCGAGGCGACGGGGAGGCGCTGGGACTCGGGCTTTGCTGCGGCCATTTGGGCCCGCAGATCGGCCAATTCGCCCCTGGCAGCCCGTGCATCCGCATCATTCCGGCGCGCCGCGCGCCGCCAGTGCCGCTGGCCGAGCCAGACGGCGCAGCCACCTGCCAGCACGCCCATGGCGGCGACCAGGATCAAAAGCAGGAACAGCGGCAAGGTGACCGACAGCGACGGGTCGGACGACAGGAAGGGATCGAAGGAGACGGTGACGAAATGCCGGTTGGTTACGGCGAAGACCACCAGGAGCAGGCCCAGCGGAATCACGATCAGCGCGGTCAGGAACTTTCGCATCTCGCTTCGCTCGCCTTGAATCAAGCTTGCGGCCGCATCATGCGCGACCGCAGGAAATCCTGACGCCGGCCTCAGTCTGCCGCGCCGGGATCCGGATGGTCGCGGTTCAACCGCTCGCGCATTTCCTTGCCGGTCTTGAAGAACGGAACGCTCTTCTGGTCGACCGGCACATGGGCGCCGGTGCGCGGATTGCGCCCGGCGCGTGCCGGGCGATGCTTGACCGAGAAGGCACCAAAGCCGCGCAGCTCGACGCGGTCACCGCGTGCGAGGGCCGCTACGATCTCTTCGAGAATCGCATTCACAATGTTCTCGACATCCCGCTGGTACAGATGCGGGTTGTGCTCGGCGATACGCTGAACAAGTTCGGATTTGATCATCGAGAGATAGGACCCGGAAGCGTGCGGATGACCATTTCCGTGAAAATACCGTGATCTGTCAAGACGCTAAATCAAGGTTGAGCGTCGTGAAAATGCGTGACAAATGCCGAAAAAGCAGGCTGACCCGGCACTCGCCCCGCGGGAAAAACATCTGGGACTCGCCCAGTTCCCGTCAGTTTGACGCGGCCGGCTGCCACAAGGCCAGCATTCCATCCATTCCGAACCGATCGACCGCCTGTGCGACGCCGGCTTGCCCGATTTGATGCGCAATCGAGCCTAAACCCAGCGCTTCCAGCGTTACGGCGGCGGCCGTCTTGAGGAACGGCAGATCGCCGAAGCGCGGCTGGAGCTTGTAATCGCGCACGCTGAGCCCCTTCTTGACGCCCTTCTGCTCGACCAGCCAGGTCACGGCCGTCTTCTCGTCGCCGATCTGATCGATCAGCTTGAGATCGATCGCCTGGCGGCCGGTGAAGACGCGGCCATCGGCAACTTTCTCGAGCTGCGTGTCATCCATGCCACGCCGCTCCTTCACCAATCCCCTGAACCAGGCGTAGGAGTCCTTCACCAGCGCATCGAGCGCGGCGCGGGCCTCGGGGCTGGTGGGCTCGAAACCGTTGGGCGCGGCCTTCAGCGGCGACGACTTCACCTCCTCGACCTTGACGCCGATGGTCTTCAAAAGCTCGGTGACGTTCGGATACTGGAACAGCACGCCGATCGAGCCGACCAGCGAGCTCTGCTGGGCGATGATGTGGTCGCTCGCAATCGCGGTGATGTAACCGCCGGAAGCGGCAAGGCCCTCGACCACGACGACGAGCGGCTTCTTGGCCTTCAGCCGGGTGAGCGAATCGTAGAGCTGCTCGGAGCCGGCGGTGGTGCCGCCCGGCGAGTTGATGTGAACGATGACGGCCGCGGCCTGCGAATTCTCCAGCCGCTCCAGCGCCTGGGTGCGATCGGAATCGCTGCGGATCAGGCCATCGATGTGGACGCGCGCGATCGACCCGGCAGATGCGAACGTGCCGCGCGCGCCTGGCGTCGCGATCAGCGCGAAGCTCGCGATCGCCGCGATCGCGATCAACGCGGCCATCACGCGCCAGAACGACAGCTTGCGGCGGATCCTTCGGCGATCGACGATGATGTCCGAATCGAGCGACATCGGAATATCTCCAAATGAATGGCTAGACGCGTTGTGCCGTCACAGCGTGACTATCGGCTTATCTGGATACATCAATTGCGGCGCAATTTGAAGAAAACAAGGCTGTGACCGCGGTAGGTGCGTAGCCCGGATGGAGCGCAGCGAAATCCGGGACAGTCCGTCCGTGAGGCAACGACCCCGGATTACGCTTGCGCTCCATCCGGGCTACAAGCGTAACAAAAAAGCCCCGGCTCGCGCCGGGGCTTTGATGTCAGCGAAACCTGCGTTTCGCTTACTTGTTGTCGCGGTTCTTGAGCGCGGTGCCCAAGATGTCGCCGAGCGTCGCACCCGAATCGGAGGAGCCGTACTGCGCGATGGCCTCCTTCTCTTCGGCGACTTCGAGCGCCTTGATCGACACCTGGACCTTGCGGGCCTTCTTGTCGAACTGGATCACGCGGGCGTCGACCTTCTCGCCGACGGCAAAGCGTTCGGCACGCTGGTCGTTGCGGTCACGGGCGAGTTCGGAGCGCTTGATGAAGGTCGAGAAGTCGGTACCGGCGATCTTCACCTCGATGCCACTCTCCTTCACTTCGAGCACTTCGCAGGTCACGACCGCGCCCTTCTTGACATCGCCCGGCTCGGCGAAGGGGTCGCCTTCGAGCTGCTTGATGCCGAGCGAGATACGCTCCTTCTCGACGTCCACATCGAGCACCACGGCCTTCACCATGTCGCCCTTCTTGTAGTTGTCGATCACCTGCTCGCCCGGAAGCTTCCAGTCGAGATCGGAGAGGTGGACCATGCCGTCGACGTCGCCTTCGAGGCCCAGGAACAGACCGAACTCGGTCTTGTTCTTGACCTCGCCCTCGACCACCGAACCGGTCGGGTGACCTTCGACGAAGACCTCCCAGGGGTTGCGCATGGTCTGCTTGAGGCCGAGCGAGATGCGGCGCTTGACGGAATCGACTTCCAGCACCTGCACATCGACTTCCTGCGAGGTCGAGACGATCTTGCCGGGGTGCATGTTCTTCTTGGTCCACGACATCTCGGAGACGTGGATCAGGCCTTCGATGCCCGGCTCGAGCTCGACGAACGCGCCGTAGTCGGTGATGTTGGTGACGCGGCCGGTGAAGCGGGCACCCAGCGGGTACTTGGCTTCGATGCCCTGCCACGGATCGTCCAAGAGCTGCTTCATGCCCAGCGAGATGCGATGCGTCTCGTGGTTGATCTTGATGATCTTGACCTTCACGGTCTGGCCGATCGAGAGCACCTCGGTCGGGTGGTTGACGCGGCGCCAGGCGATGTCGGTGACGTGCAGGAGGCCGTCGATACCGCCGAGATCAACGAACGCACCGTAATCGGTGATGTTCTTGACCACGCCGTCGATGACCTGACCCTCTTCGAGGTTCTGCACCAGCTCCTGGCGCTGCTCGGCGCGGGTCTCTTCCAGCACCGTGCGGCGCGACACGACGATGTTGCCGCGGCGGCGGTCCATCTTGAGGATCTGGAACGGCTGCGAGTTGTTCATCAGCGGCGCGACGTCGCGGATCGGACGGATGTCGACCTGCGAGCGCGGCAGGAAGGCCACGGCACCGTCGAGGTCGACGGTGAAGCCGCCCTTGACCTGGTTGAAGATGACGCCGTTGACCTTCTCGTTGTTCTGGAACGCCTTCTCGAGCTTGCCCCAGCTCTCTTCGCGGCGCGCCTTGTCGCGCGACAACACGGCTTCGCCGAGGGCGTTCTCGATGCGATCGAGGAACACTTCCACCTCGTCGCCGACCTTGAGGTCGCTGTCACGGCCGGGGCCGGAAAATTCGCGCAGGGCCACGCGGCCCTCGGTCTTCAGGCCGACGTCGATGACGGCCATGTCCTTTTCAATTGCAACCACCTTGCCCTTGACGACGGAGCTTTCCTGCAGGTTGCCACCTGCGAAGGACTCGTCGAGCATCGCGGCGAAATCGTCGCGCGAGGGGCTATAGGTATCAGCAGAAGTCGAAGCCATTTGTTCTCCAGTTGCGGATGTCTTGCCGGCCGTTGGGTTCATGGGCGCATCGCACACGCAGTGTCGGAAGGTCCGCAAGACCTTCGAGCGACCGCTCGCTGCTCCGGCTCGGCGCCGGAACTGCGGAAGCGGGCCGGCTGAGGCCCGCGCGTTCGATACGTGGAATCGTTGTCCGGGGCCTGGATCGCGCCGGTTCCATCAGGGACCGAAGGTTATCGACCTCAAAGAGCGGGAGCGGGCGCTTCCTCCAATGACGGCTGCGGCTTAACCCCGCGACCGGCCCGCTCGGACGGCCTCGATAATGTCGATGGCGGCCCGGACGCCGCCTTCTATATCCAGTTGGGAGTTATCAAGCAAGTGAGCATCCGGGGCCGGTTTTAAAGGCGCAATCAGCCGGTTCTTGTCGCGCTCGTCGCGCTGGACGATGTCGGCGAGCACGGCCGCCTCGTCCGCCTCCTCCCCCCGCGCCCTCGCCTCCATGGTCCGGCGATGGGCGCGGACCTTGGGATCGGCGACGACGAAAATCTTCACGTCGGCATGGGGGCAGATCACGGTTCCAATGTCCCGGCCATCGAGCACGGCCCCGGGCGGATCAGCGGCGAATTGCCGCTGGAAATTGACCAGGGCCTCGCGGACCCCAGGGATCGCCGAGACGATGGAGGCCCCCTCGCCGACCTTCTGGGTCTTCAGTGCGGGATTGCCGAACTTTTCGGGGTCGAGCTCCAGCGCCGCCGCGACCGCCGCGGCTTCATCGCGGAGATCGTGACCGGACTGCATCAGCTCGTAAGCCACCGCACGATAGATTACGCCGGTATCGAGATGACGATAACCGTAATGGTGGGCGAGGCGCTTGCCGAGCGTCCCCTTGCCGGAGGCCGCGGGCCCGTCGATGGCGATGATCATGAAAACTCGGCCCCTAGCGAACGCATCATCGGAATGAAATCCGGAAAGCTGGTGGCGATGAAGGCAGTGTCGTCGACGCTCACCGGCTGGTCGGACGCGCAACCCATCACCAGCGCGGACATCGCGATGCGATGATCCATATGGGTGGCAACAACGCCGCCGCCGGGCACATGACCGCGGCCTTCGACGATCAGATCGTCGCCGGAGACCTCGACCTTCACGCCGTTGACGCGGAGCATGGCAGCCGTGGCTTCCAGCCGATCGGATTCCTTGACGCGCAGCTCTTGCAGGCCGCGCATAATGGTAGTGCCTTCGGCGAAGGCGGCTGCGACCGCCAGCACCAGATATTCGTCGATCATCGACGGCGCGCGCTCCGGCGGCACCTCGACACCGCGCAGTTTCGAGGCGCGCACGCGCAATTGCGCCATCGGCTCGCCGGCATCGCGACGGACGTCGTTTTCCTCGATCGAGGCGCCCATTTCGCGGAGCGTGGTGAACAGGCCGGTGCGCAGCGGATTGGTCATGACATCCGACAGGATGACGTCGGAGCCCTCGGCGATCAGCGCCGCAACGACCGGGAAAGCCGCCGAGGAGGGGTCGGCGGGCACGACGACGGTGGCAGCGTGCAGCTCAGGCTGGCCTTGAAGCGTGATGCGGCGGCCGTGCTGGCCTTCCTGCACCGATGTGATGTCGGCACCGAAATGCTTCAGCATCAGCTCGGTGTGATCGCGGCTCGCCTCGCTCTCAATCACCGTGGTGGTGCCCGGCGCAGCCAGGCCCGCCAGCAGCACGGCCGATTTGATCTGGGCCGAGGCGACCGGGGTCTTGTAGGTGATCGGCAGCGGATCGCGCGCGCCCTGGAGGGTCAGCGGCAGACGGCCGCCCTCGCCGCCTGATACGACCCTGGCGCCCATCTGTTCGAGCGGGTCGAGGATCCGGCGCATCGGGCGGCTGCGCAGCGAGGCGTCGCCGTCGAACACCGCCGAGATCGGGCACCCCGCAACGGCGCCCATGACCAGGCGGCAGCCGGTGCCGGAGTTGCCGAAATCCAGCGCCGCCTTGGGCTGGGCGAAGCCGCCGACGCCGACGCCGTTCACCGTCCACGCGAAATCGCCGGTGCGCGCGACCCTGGCGCCCAGCGCCTGCATCGATTTGGCGGTGTTGAGGACGTCTTCGCCCTCGAGCAGGCCCGAAATCTTGGTCTCCCCGACCGCGAGCGCACCCAGGATCAGGGCACGGTGGGAGATCGACTTATCGCCGGGCACCCGTACTTTCCCGGTCAGGGGGCCGCTGGCGCGAGACTGGAGCGGCCTCGGTTGGTCGGAATGGGTCAAGATTGTGTCCTTGGATGCCTTGAAGGCTGGGCCGCAGGTACCACATGGTCCGCGCCCCGTCACGGGCATGTCGTTCTTCCGTAATGCGCTATTGACAGCGGGCCGCCAACTAGCCAAGTGAAGCACCGCTTTTCAGACATTCCCAGGATTCCTGCCGTGGCCAAGTCCGAACTCGGAACCAAACGTATTTGCCCGACCACGGGCAAGAAATTCTATGACCTCAACAAGAATCCGGTGATCTCGCCTTATACCGGCGAGGTGGTGCCGATCGCCCCCATCGCTCCCGCACGTGCGTCCCGCGGCACTGAAGCCCGCAGCATGGCCCAGGACACCGCGCCGGAGCCGGCAGAGGCCGAGGAGTTGGTGTCGCTCGAGGAGGCCGATGCCGAGGAGAACACCGGCAAGGTCAAGGCCGTCGTGCCCGAATCGGAGGACGATATCGAGGTCGACGAGACCCTCGACGACGACGATGACGATGATTCGACCTTCATTGCCGACGAGGAAGAGGGCGATGAGGACGTGACCGACATCATTGGTGATGTCGGAGGTGATGAAGAGACTTGAGATCAGTCCTGATCTGTGAAAAAGGGTGCACCGCGCGAGTCGCCTAGGGCTCGCCGGTTGGGGTGATCCACCAGATTCACCCTGTCTGAGGTTAAGGGGCCATAGCTCAGCTGGGAGAGCGCTTGCATGGCATGCAAGAGGTCGGCGGTTCGATCCCGCCTGGCTCCACCAGCCTTCGCTCGCTTCGCGAGCTTCGGCTGGGCAAGCCTAGGGAAGTCCCTCGTAGCGAAGTGAGCGAAGGCTGCCCCGCCATAGCCCGAAGGGCGGCGGCGGACTCTATCCGCGATCACCACCACGGCAACATCCTAGGCATGTCTTGAAGCTGCTATCCTACCCTCCAGGGAGGAAGCGCGATGAAGTACGTCTATATTCTCGAAAGTCTCGATTCCGAGCACTTCTACGTCGGCATCACCGACGATCTACGGGCGCGTCTGGCAAAGCATAACGCCGACGAGGTGCCTCACACGTCGAAATACGGACCTGGCGAATACGAACTTATTTCGCGTTCGATGACGCCGCACGCGCTGTCGCATTCGAACGATACTTGAAATCTGGCTCGGGGCGCGCGTTCGCGAAGAAGCACTTCTAGTCGCTCTAACTGCCCCTACTCCCCGATCACCGCATTAAGCCTATCCCGCAGCGCGACGATCTCGTCCTTCATCGCGACCAGTTCCGGCACCGAGCAGTCCGACGCCGCCAGAATCGATTGCGGCACGCTGCGCGCCTTGTCTTTCAGCGCGTAGCCCTGCGGCGTCAGGGCGATCAGCACCTGACGCTCGTCCTCGCTCGAGCGGGTGCGTTTGACGAGTTGGGCGGCCTCGAGCCGCTTGAGCAGCGGTGTCAACGTGCCCGAATCCAGGAACAGCTTCTCGCCGATGTCCTTCACCGGCACGTCGTCGCGCTCCCACAGCACCAGCATGACGAGATACTGCGGATAGGTCAGGCCGAGCCGGTCGAGCAGCGGCTTGTAGACGCGGTTGAAGGCATGCGCGGCCGAATACACGGCGAAGCAGATCTGGTTGTCGAGCCGCAGCGGCGCGTCCGCTGCCGATGGTTTCCGGGCCATGGCGAATCTCACGGGATTTGCCCCGCATTGTGGGGCCGGGCGGTCGCATATTCAATTGCGAACAATTAAATGTGAGGCACCACAATTTAGATTGTGCGCAATCTAATTGTCTGCGATACAGATCGCGCCCACCCGAACCCCAGGGAGATGAAAATGTCCGTGAACGTCCTCTACAAGACCAGCGCCAAGGCGACCGGCGGCCGCGACGGCCATGCCGCAACCCTCGACGGCGCGCTCGACGTCAAGCTGACCACGCCGAAGGAGCTCGGCGGCGCCGGCGGCGCCGGCAACAATCCCGAGCAGCTGTTTGCGGCCGGCTATGCCGCCTGCTTCATCGGCGCGATGAAGTTCGTGGCTTCGCAGGGCGGCCCCAAGGTTCCCGCCGACGCCTCCGTCACCTCGACCGTCGGCATCGGCCCGCGCTCCGAGGGCGGCTTCGGTCTCGACATCGATCTGGCCGTCTCGCTGCCCGGCCTGGCCCGCGCCGAGGCCGAGGCGCTGGTCGAGAAGGCGCACCAGGTGTGCCCATACTCCAACGCCACGCGCGGCAATATCGACGTTCGCCTGACGGTCGTCTGACCGGAAGTGCGGATTGGCTGGCCCGAGATCCCCCTCGAGCCAGCCGCTTCCGTGGATTTCCCACTTCGCGGGATTGAGACGCTGCGGCGCATACGGCCCTACGCGCGGGGCCATTGCTGGCGTGCACGAACCTCGCTAGGCCTGTGATCAAACGTCGACACAGGGGAAGCGAAGGCATGAGTTCTGAAGCCGCCACAGGTGCCATGAGCGGATTGCGCGTCATCGATCTCACGCGCGTGCTCGGCGGTCCCTATTGCACCCAGATCCTCGCCGACCATGGCGCCGACGTCATCAAGGTCGAGCCGCCCGCGGGCGACGAGGTGCGCGAATGGGGCCCTCCCTTCCACGAGGAGGACGCGGCCTACTTCGTCGGCATCAACCGCAACAAGCGCTCGATCGGCCTCGACCTCGCCTCCGAGGGCGGCCGTGCCGTGCTGCTGAAGATGCTGGAGACGGCCGACGTCCTGATCGAGAATTTCAAGCCGGGCACCCTTGAGAAATGGGGCATCGGCAACGAAGTGCTGCGCGCAAAATTCCCGCGCCTCGTGCATTGTCGGATCTGCGGCTTCGGCGCCGACGGCCCGCGTGGCGGCAATCCCGGCTATGACGCCATCATCCAGGCCATGACCGGCATGATCGCCGCGACCGGCTCACCGGAGAGCGGGCCGATGCGGATCGGCGTGCCGCTGGTCGACATCACCACCGGCCTTTATGCGGCGATCGGCATCCTGATGGCGCTGTCGGAGCGCCAGCGTTCAGGCCAGGGCCAGTTCCTGGAGACGACGCTGTACGAGACCGGCCTTGCCATCATGCATCCGCACACCGCGAATTATTTCATGCATGGCAAGCCGCCCTCGCTCACCGGCAACGAGCATCCCAACCTCGTGCCCTACGCGATCTTCCCGACGAAAACCGACAACATCTTCATCGGGGTCGGCAATGACGGCACCTTCCGCAAGCTCTGTAAGGAGATCGGCAAGCCCGAGCTCGGCACCGATCCGCGCTTTGCCCGCAACAAGGACCGCATCGCCAATCGCGAGGCGCTGCGCGCCGAGCTCGCCGTCGTGTTCAGCCAGCATGAGGCCGAGCCGCTGTGCAATCGCCTGCTCGCGGCCGGCCTGCCGGCAGGCCCGGTGCAGAAAATCGACCAGGCGCTGACCAACCCGCACACGATCGCGCGCGGCGATATCATCGAGAAGGACTGGTACAAGGGCGTGGCCTCGCCGATCCGGCTCGATCGCAGCAAGCCCAGCCTGCGCCGCCTGCCGCCGAAATTCAGCCAGCACTCGGCTGAGGTGCTGGGCGAGTTCGGCTACTCCAGGGCGGAGATCGAAGCGATGGTCGAAAAGGGCGTGGTCTGCGGCCCCGAGCGCAAGCGCTGAGATAAGAGAGATTGAGCGGCGGCGCCGGTCCGCTCCCTCCCCCGCTTGCGGGGGAGGGCTGGGGAGAGGGTGTCTCCAAAACGGGACAATCCCCAAGCGGAGAGAGCCCTCACCCGCGCCTTCGGCGCGACCTCTCCCGCAAGCGGGAGAGGTTAATCTGCGGCCGCATCGAGCCCCCATGCCACTCTCCTTTCGCGGCAACACCGCACTTGTCGTGATGCTGCACCGCGAGCGTAGGAGGCTGCCCCTTCGTCTTCGCCTATTTTCCGGCTTCCCTTTTCCAGCGCTTGCCGCTTTCGTTTCGGCCGCTTACACAGTCATGTGAACGTCATATGGCGCTGCTAGCGCAAGCGCTTCTTTATTGACGGGCAAGGGAGGTTTTCTTGATGGCTCTTCGACATTTTGGTGCGGCTGCGGCTGTTGCAATCACGGTTGGCTTGTCGGCCTCGCCGGCCCTGGCCGTGACTGAAATCCAGTGGTGGCACGCGATGACCGGCGCCAACAACGACGTCATCGTCAAGCTCGCGAACGACTTCAACGCGTCGCAGAGCGATTACAAGGTGATCCCGACCTACAAAGGCAATTACGCCGACACGATGAACGCCGGCATCGCCGCCTTCCGCGCCGGCAACGCCCCGCACATCATGCAAGTGTTCGAGGTCGGCACCGCGACCATGATGGCCGCAACCGGCGCGGTGAAGCCGGTGTACAAGCTGATGGCCGAGACCGGCGAGAAATTCGATCCGAAGGCCTATCTGCCCGCGATCACCGGCTACTACTCGACCTCGAAGGGCGAGATGCTGTCCTTCCCCTTCAACTCGTCATCGACGGTGATGTGGGTGAACCTCGACGAGCTGAAGAAGGCCAATGTCGAGATCCCGAAGACCTGGCCTCAGGTGTTCGACGCCGCCAAGAAGCTGCACGACAACGGCCATCCGACCTGCGGCTTCTCCAACTCCTGGGTCACCTGGGTCAATCTCGAGCAGCTCTCCGCCTGGCACAACGTGCCGCTGTCGACCAAGGCCAACGGCCTCGACGGTTTCGACACCGTGCTCGAGTTCAACAGCCCGGTCCAGGTCAAGCACCTCGAGAAGCTGGTCGAGCTCCAGAAGGACAAGACCTACGACTATGCCGGCCGCACCAACACCGGTGAAGGCCGCTTCACGTCAGGCGAATGCCCGCTCTATCTGACCTCCTCGGCATTCTTCGGCAACGTCAAGGCGCAGGCCAAGTTCAACTTCACCGCCGTCCCGATGCCCTACTATCCCGACGTGAAGGGCGCGCCGCAGAACTCGATCATCGGCGGTGCCTCGCTCTGGGTCATGGGTGGCAAGTCGGCCGACGATTATAAGGGTGTCGCGAAATTCCTGAGCTTCCTCTCCGATACCGATCGCCAAGTCTACATCCACAAGGCCTCGGGCTATCTGCCGATCACCAAGGCGGCCTATGAGAAGGCCAAGGCGGAAGGCTTCTACAAGGATCAGCCCTATCTCGAGACCCCGCTGCTCGAGCTGACCAACAAGGAGCCGACCGAGAACTCCCGCGGCCTGCGCCTCGGCAACATGGTTCAGCTCCGTGACGTCTGGTCGGAAGAGATCGAGCAGGCGCTCGCCGGCAAGAAGACCGCCAAGCAGGCGCTGGATGCCGCCGTCGAGCGCGGCAACACGATGCTGCGCCAGTTCGAAAAGACCGCCGTCAAGTGAGGCGATCAGCGGCAGGCCGGTAACCCGGCCTGCCGCTCCTGCGGGCATCATGCAAAAGCAAGCCATTTTCCAATCGAAGCTATTGCCCTACGCGCTGGTTGCGCCGCAGCTCGCGATCGTGCTGATTTTCTTCTATTGGCCGGCCTTGCAGGCGGTGATCCAGTCCTACCTGCTCCAGGACGCCTTCGGTCTTTCGACCAGCTTCGTCTGGTTCGACAATTATCTCGAACTTCTGAAGGACCGCGCCTATTTCGAGGCGATCGTGCGGACCTTCTTCTTCTCGTTCGCCATCGCAGTCTCGTCGCTGTCGTTTGCGCTGCTGCTCGCGGTGATGGCGGACAAGCCGCTGCGCGGCTCGATGCTCTACCGCACGCTCTTGATCTGGCCCTATGCGGTGGCGCCGCCGGTCGTCGGCGTGCTCTGGATCTTCATGCTGCACCCCTCGCTGGGTGTGCTCTCGCGCTATGTGCGCGCCTTGGGCGTCGACTGGAATCCGCTGCTCGACGGCGACCAGGCCGCAACGCTGATCATCCTCGCCGCCGCCTGGAAGCAGATCTCCTACAACTTCCTGTTCTTCCTCGCCGGCCTCCAGAGCATCCCGAGAAGCGTGCTTGAGGCGGCCGCGATCGACGGCGCGCGCCCGATGCGCCGATTCTGGACCGTGACGTTCCCACTGCTGTCGCCGACCATCTTCTTCCTGCTGGTCGTCAACATCGTCTACGCCTTCTTCGACACCTTCGGCATCATCGATACCATGACCCGCGGCGGTCCCGGCAAGTCGACGGAGACGCTGGTCTACAAGGTCTATTCCGACGGCCTGCTCGGCGGCAATCTCGGCAGCTCCGCGGCGCAATCGGTGATCCTGATGATCATGGTGATCGTGCTGACCGGAATCCAGTTCCGCTTCGTCGAACGCAAGGTGACCTACTGATGGTCGAGCAAGAGGGCATCAGGCGCTACGTCGCTCATATCATCCTCTGGATCGGGATCGCGATCGTCGCGTTCCCCGTCTACATCGCGATCGTCGCCTCGACCCAGGACAACGCCCTGATAGCGAACGGACAGATGTCGCTGCTGCCCGGCGGCCATTTCTTCCAGACTTACTACCAGACCATCTTCGTCGGCACGAGCGGCTCGACCCGCGAGCCAGTCGGCAACATGATGCTGAACTCGCTGGTGATGGCGCTCTTGATCGCGGTCGGCAAGATCGCGATCTCGATCATCTCGGCCTATGCGATCGTCTATTTCCGCTTTCCGTTCCGGATGCCGATCTTCTGGCTCATCTTCATCACCCTGATGCTGCCGGTCGAGGTGCGCATCTATCCGACCTACAAGATCGTCGCCGATCTGCACATGCTCGACAGCTATGCCGGCCTGTCGCTGCCGCTGATCGCGTCGGCCACCGCAACGCTGCTGTTCCGCCAGTTCTTCATGACGGTGCCGGACGAACTTTTGGAAGCCTCGCGCATCGACGGCGCCGGCCCCTTGCGCTTCTTCTGGGATACGCTGCTGCCGCTGTCGCGCACCAACATGGCGGCGCTGTTCGTGATCCTGTTCATCCTCGGCTGGAATCAATATCTCTGGCCACTGCTGATCACCACCCGCGACGACATGCAGACGATCCAGATCGGCATCCGCAAGATGATCACCACCAGCGACGCACTCACCGAATGGCCGATCGTGATGGCAACTGCCGTGCTGGCCATGCTGCCGCCGGTGTTCGTCGTCGTCGCCATGCAGAAGCTGTTCGTGCGCGGACTGGTCGAGACGGAAAAGTAGGTTCTTGGAAATGAGTTTTCATGGCTAACGTCACCCTGCGCAGCGTCCGCAAGACCTATCCCGGCGGCTTCGAAGCCATCAAGGGCGTCGACGTCGATGTCGGCGACGGCCAGTTCTGCGTACTGGTCGGCCCCTCGGGCTGCGGCAAGTCCACATTGCTGCGCATGGTCGCGGGGCTGGAGACCGTCACCGGCGGCGAGATCGACATCGGCGGCCGTGTCGTCAACCAGGTCGAGCCGGCCGATCGCGACATCGCGATGGTGTTCCAGAACTACGCGCTCTATCCGCATATGAGCGTCTACAACAACATGGCCTACGGCCTGCGCAACCGCGGCATGGCGGAAGCCGAGATCAAGACCCGCGTCGAGGAAGCCGCGCGCGTGCTCGAGCTCTCCGCCATGCTCGAGCGCAAGCCGCGCCAGCTCTCCGGCGGCCAGCGCCAGCGCGTCGCCATGGGCCGCGCCATCGTGCGCCAGCCAAAAGTGTTCCTGTTCGACGAGCCGCTGTCCAATCTCGACGCCAAGCTGCGCATCGCGATGCGGGTCGAGATCCGCAAATTGCAGCGCCGCCTCAACACCACGTCGATCTACGTCACCCATGATCAGCTCGAGGCGATGACGCTCGCCGACATCCTGGTGGTGATGAACGGCGGCCAGGTCGAGCAGGTCGGCAACCCCCTCGCGATCTACGAGAAGCCGGCCACCACCTTCGTCGCCTCCTTCATCGGGGCACCACCGATGAATCTGATGTCGACGCGCCCTGACGAGATCAGATCGCAGCTCAATGGTGTAGGCGAGGCCGGCATCCTAGGCATCCGCCCGGAGGATTTCGTCATCACCGACCAGACCCCGGCCGGCGGCGTAGCGCTGCCGCTCACCGTTGAGGCGATCGAGCGCGTCGGTGCCGAAACCTTCGTCTACGGCTCGCGCCAGCAGGAGGAGCAGCGCGTCGCCGCCACCCCCGGCGAGCTGCCGCCGGGCGAGGTCATCGTCCGCATTCCCGGAACCGAGGCCCCCGCCATCGGCCAGAACATCCGCGTCGCGGCGGTGCGCCAAAAGCTGCACCTGTTCAGCGGCGACGGGCGCAAGCGGATCGAGGCCTGACCGGTTCCAGGGGCCGGCCAACCAAAAAGTGCGAAAACAACCCCATGCACAGTAGAAGGGGCTTGTTTTCGTTACGATAAATCGAGACTCGTCATGCCCGGGCTTGTCCCGGGCATCCAGGTTCTTGGCGCCGCGGGTAAGATCGTGGATGGCCGGGACAAGCCCGGCCATCACGACCGGAAAGGCCCATCCACAGCCTCCCCGGCTACCTGCTTGAACCGCCTTGGGGATATGCCCATATTGCTGACCAAGGGGTGCCGCTTCCGGGCCCTGAAACACCAAAGTCGCTTCTGCGAGGACTTTGTAAACTATGTCTCGTGTTCCAACGCTCTCCAGTCCCTTTCTGCTGGGCTTCGACGAGATCGAGCGCGTGCTCGATCGGGTCGTCAAAGGCGCCGACGGTTATCCTCCCTACAATATCGAGAGGTGCGACCGCGCGGATGGCCAGCCCGAGCGTTTGCGCATCACGCTGGCGGTCGCCGGATTCACCCGCGACCAACTCGATGTAACCATTGAGGAAAACCAGCTCGTGATCCGCGGGCGGCAGCAGGACGACAAGACCCGGCAATACATCCATCGCGGCATCGCCGCGCGCCACTTCCAGCGCACCTTCGTGCTGGCGGAGGGGATGCAGGTGCTGGGCGCGGATCTGAAGAACGGGCTGTTGTCGATCGATCTGGCCCGGCCTGAACCGGAGAGGATCGTTAAGACAATCGCTATCAATGAGCACGAATAATGGAACGAGTAGCGGACTCGACCGCTTAGTGTTCCAGAGGAGTCGAGACCATGAGTGAAGGTCACGTTGCGTTCGAATATGAAGCCAAGAATGTCTCTCCGGAGACGCTGGCAACACTCGGCGAAGGTCATATCGCCTATGTGAAGCAGATCCGCTCCGAGGACGTGCCAGACCTGTTCCCCGAGGCGCCCAAGATTGCGCCGGGCCTCAAGCTCTTCGCGCTCCACGCCGCCGACGGCACGCCGATCATGCTGACCGACAGCCGGGAAGCCGCGATCGCCAACGCCTGGAGCAACGAGCTGCAAGCGGTGAGCGTGCACTGAGCGCACGCGCGTTCGCACGAATAGAGTTTCAAGCGGGCATGCCTTCACGCGAAGGCGTGCCCGTTTTCATTTCGAGCGATATCCTCTCGGCATCGTCATTGCGAGGAGCGAAGCGACGAAGCAATCCAGAAATCCTGAGCCTCCCCTAAATCGGTGGACACCTATAGCTTAGGCAGCGAGAGGTGTCAGATGGCGAAACGGCAGCGACGCTCGTATTCGGACGAGTACAAGCGGCAGGCAGTTGATCTGGTTTTGTCGAGCGGCCGTTCGGCGAAGTCGGTATCGAAGGAGCTCGGGCTGGACGGCTCCGTGCTCAGCCGATGGGTGAAGGAGCGGAGCACGGTAGCAGCCGGCGGCAGCGCCGCGGCGCCCACGTCGCAAGCGGCGGTGCCGTCGGCGGCCCAAGCTGACGTGATCGCCCGGTTGCAGCGGGAAAACGAACAGTTGCGTATGGAGCGCGACATTTTAAAAAAGTCGATCGCGATCTTTGCTGGACCCAGGACATGAAGTTCCGCTTCATCGAAGATCGCCGCGCCGACTATCCGGTTAAGATCATGTGCCGTGTCCTCGGCGTCTCGCCTGCGGGCTACTATGCTTGGCGGTCGCGCCCGGAAAGCCCCCGGGCCGCTGCCAATCGAGAGTTGCTGCAGGACATCAAGCGGGTTCATCGCGACAGTCATGGTCGCTATGGCAGCCCGCGCATTCATGTCGAACTCAAGGCCCAGGGACACCATGCAAGCCGTGGCCGAATCGAGCGGCAGATGCGCTGCCATGGCGTTCGAGCCATCTCGGCCGGGCCGCGACGATGCCGCACCACCGATAGCGGGCATGGCTTCCCGATCGCGCCCAACTTGCTCGGCCGGAACTTCTCGGCCGCCATGCGCAATCAGGTCTGGCTCGCCGACATCACCTATGTCTGGACCGGCCAAGGATGGTTGTACCTGGCCGCCATCATGGATCTGTACAGTCGCCGTATCGTGGGCTGGGCGATGGACGACCATCTGCGCGCCGAATTGCCGCTCGCCGCATTAAGGATGGCGATCAAGGGGCAAAAGCCCGGCGCCGGCCTGATCCATCACTCCGATCGCGGCATCCAATATGCTTCAACCGAGTACCGCCAAGCGCTGCAAGCCGCCGGCGTCCGGCCTTCGATGAGCCGCAGAGCCGACTGCTACGACAACGCCCCGATGGAAAGCTTCTTCCACACGCTCAAGTCCGAACTGATCCATCACCGTCAATATCCGACCCGCGATGAAGCTGAGCGCGACATCTTCGCCTACGTCGAGGGCTTCTACAATCAACACCGCAGACACTCGGCCATCGGCTATATCAGCCCAGTCGAGATGGAGCTAAAATCGGCTTGAACGCTGTCCACTTTTTTGGGGGAAGATCATCCCTCCGCAGAGAGATTCTGGATTGCTTCGCTTCGCTCGCAATGACGGAGTGTGAGGCTACAAGGTGCTCAACTCTCGTGTCCCGGACGCGGTGCAGCGCGAAGCGTTGCGGCGCAGAGCCGGGACCCAGAAAGCAACACGCACAATGTGGAGACATGGGCCCCAGCTCTGCGGCGCACCGCGCTCGACGATGCTTCGCATCGCGAGGGAAGCGCTGCGCTGCGTCCGGGGCACGGGAGCGAGTTGCGACGCTCTCTCGCTAGTCGGCAATGACGAAATAGATCAGGCCGCCGTCGCCGGCGGCAGCGCCAGCACTGAATAGATCGCCTGGGCGTCACGCGAGGCGCGGAGTTTTTTGGCGATGTCCTGGTCGCGCAGCAGGCGGGCGATGCGGGCGAGGGCTTTGAGGTGGTCGGCGCCGGCGCCTTCGGGAGCGAGCAGCAGGAAGACGAGATCGACCGGCTGGCCGTCCATCGATTCGAAATCGATCGGACGATCGAGGCGCGCGAACAGGCCGAAGATCTTGTCCAGCTTGGGCAGCTTGCCGTGGGGAATGGCAACGCCATAGCCGACTGCGGTGGTGCCGAGCTTTTCGCGCTGAAGCAGCACTTCGAAGACGGAGCGCTCGTTCTGCCCGGTCAGCTCGGCGGCCTTGGCCGCGAGTTCCTGCAAGGCTTGCTTCTTGCTGTTGACTTTCAATGCCGGGAGAATCGCCTCGGGTGCGACCAGATCGGTAATCGGCATGGAAGCTTTCCGAGGTGAATTAAACCGTCAGTTCCGATTTGGCCATCTTGGAAGACCAAGCTGAGCCGGCGTCAATAACATGAAGCAGGAGGGGGACTTAGCCCGGTCCTGATGTGGGGCGCTTCTACTCCAACGCAATCCCGGTGCCAACTCCCGCGTGCGGCTTTGCCCACGGTCATTGTTAAGGCTTGCGGAGGGTACGGAACCATTAACCGTCCACCTTGCGGTCTGTTTTGCCGCCCGGAGGGTCGATCCAGCCCACATTGCCGTCGGCGCGGCGGTAAATGATGTTCACCCGGCCCGAGGAGCCGTGCTGGAACACCAGGCAAGGCGCCCCGCTGAGGTCGAGTTCCATGACGGCCTCGCTGACCGACAGCGACTTGAGCGAGGTGGTTTGCTCCGCGATGATCACGGGGCTGTAGCCGGAGACCTCGTCCTCGCCCTCGGGCGCCTCGAGCACATAGCTCGTGGCATTGAGCGCAGCCATCGCCTCGGTGGCGGCATGGGCCTTGCGGGCGGAACGGTCCTTGAGGCGGTTCTTGTAGCGGCGCAGCCGCTTCTCGATCATCAGCAGCGCCTGGTCGGCGCTGGCATAGGCATCCGGCGCGTTCGAATCGGCTTCCAGGGTGATTCCCGAATCGAGGTGCAGCGCGCAATCGGTGCGGAAGCCGAAGCCGTCCTTGCTCAGCGTGATGTGGCCGGAATAGTTGCCGTCGAAATATTTGCGCAGCACCTCGTCGGTGCGGTCGGCAACGCGGCCGCGCAGGGCCTCGCCGACGTTGATGCTCTTGCCCGAAATCCGGAGAGTCATGTGATGCCTCGCTTGGTTTGCGCCTCAGCTGCGATGACGGATCACCGCAGCTGAAGTTGTTCCCTGCGCATGATCTCCCCGCAAACGCGTTCCGCATTTGTCGGGAGGGAAAACCTTTTCCGGATCATGCGCATGCTTGGATCGGTCTCAATGGGGAGGTGAGAGTAGCGCGATTTCGCCCCGGCGCAATCAGGCCGGCTCGGTGTTGCGGGAACGATCGGACATTGCGGTGGAGAGGACGTTACCAAGAGCGCTCTGCTTGTCGCGGCGACGTTGCACCGAGGAGGGTATGCGCATGGCTTCGCGGTACTTCGCGACCGTGCGGCGGGCAATATCAATGCCCGAGGCGCGCAAGCGTTCCACGATGGTGTCATCCGACAGGATCGCCGTGGGCTCTTCCGAATCGATCAGCTGCTTGATGTGGTGGCGAACGGCTTCGGCGGAATGCGCCTCGCCGCCGTCGGCCGAGGCGATCGAGGCCGTGAAGAAATATTTCAGCTCGAACGTGCCGCGATTGGTTGCCATGTATTTGTTGGCGGTGACGCGCGACACCGTGGATTCATGCATCTGGATGGCATCGGCGACGGCCTTGAGATTGAGCGGCCGCAAGTGTGCCACGCCATGGGTGAAGAAGCCGTCCTGCTGGCGCACGATCTCGGTTGCAACTTTCAGGATGGTGCGGGCGCGCTGGTCGAGCGCGCGCACCAGCCAGGTCGCGTTCTGAAGCGCATCGGTGAAGTAGGACTTGTCGCCGTCCTTGCCGATCTTCTTCGACAGCTCGGAATAGTAGGTCTGGTTGACCAGCACGCGCGGCAGGGTGTCGCTGTTGAGTTCGACGTGCCAGCCGCCGTCGGGACCCGGGCGGACATAGACGTCGGGCACCATGGTCTGGAGCCGCGCCGAGCCGAACTTCATGCCGGGCTTGGGATTGAGGCGGCGGATCTCGCCGATCATGTCGGCGATGTCCTCGTCGTCGACTCCGCAAAGCTTGCGCAAGGACGCGATGTCGCGTTTGGCGAGGAGATCGAGATGCTCGACCAGCGCCTGCATGGCCGGATCGTAGCGGTCGAGCTCGCGCAGCTGGATCGCCAGGCATTCGCTCAAATTGCGCGCACAGACGCCGGGCGGATCGAATTTTTGCAGCACGGCAAGGACGTCCTCGACATCCTGTTGCGATGCGCCGAGACGCTCAGCGGCCTGGCCGAGATCCGGCGGCAGGTAGCCGGCCTCATCGACGAGGTCGATCAGGTACTGGCCGATCATGCGCTGCGCCGGCGCGGTGAAGGCGACCGAGAGTTGCTCGGCAAGATGGTCGGCGAGCGTCATCTCGGCGGCGACGAAGGCCTCGAGATTGTAGTCTTCATCCCCGGAGGCGCCGCCGCCCCACTCGGTGTAGGTCGTCGGCGCGGCGTCCTGGGCATTGCGCGCAGCCGCCTCGGCCGGCTCCTCGGAGAAAACGTTGTCGAGGCCGGTGTCCAGGGTCTGCTCGATCTCGGCGCGGGTGCCGAGATCCTTGCTCATCCATTCTTCCTGGCCGGGCTCGAAGGCCTCCGCGGTGCCACCAAAGCCATCGTCGCCAAAACTGTCGCCGTTACCATCGTCTTGGCCGCGGGCCTCCTCGCCGTACTGGCCGGCGTCGGCGGAAGCTTCGCCGCCGGCTTCGTCATTGGCCCGCTCCAGCAGCGGGTTACGCTCGAGTTCCTCCTCCACGAAGGTCGTGAGATCGAGATTGGACAATTGCAGCAGCTTGATCGCCTGCATCAGCTGCGGCGTCATGACCAGCGACTGCGATTGCCGGAACTCTAATCTCTGCGTGAGCGCCATGAAGCAAGAACCGTTCCCAAAAATTGGTCCGATTTTTGCTTACCCTAGTCCGGGCCCGATGTACACGTCTTGACGAAACGCAAAAACGGGCTAGAGGCGGAATTCCTCGCCAAGGTAAAGCCGGCGCACGTCTGGATCGGCGACGATCTCATCCGGGGTACCCTCGGTCAGGATTTCACCGGCATAGACGATGTAGGCACGATCGGTGAGGCCGAGCGTCTCGCGCACATTGTGGTCGGTGATCAAGACGCCGATGCCGCGATTGGTGAGATGGCGGACGAGGTCCTGGATGTCGCCGACCGCGATCGGATCGATGCCGGCGAAGGGCTCGTCGAGCAGCATGTAGTTCGGCCGCGTCGCCAGCGCGCGCGCGATCTCGACGCGGCGGCGCTCACCGCCTGATAGCGCGATCGACGGCGATTTCCGCAGGCGCGTGATGTTGAACTCGTCGAGCAGCGAATCGAGCTGCTGCTCGCGCTTCTTGCGCGAGGGCTCGACCACTTCGAGCACGGCGCGGATGTTCTGCTCGACGGTGAGGCCACGGAAGATCGAGGCCTCCTGCGGCAGATAGCCGATGCCGAGCCGCGCGCGCTGATACATCGGGAGTTTCGTGACGTCGTGGCCGTCGAGCTCGATGGCGCCGCGATCGGCCTTGATCAGGCCGGTGATCATGTAGAACACGGTGGTCTTGCCGGCGCCGTTCGGGCCGAGCAAGCCGACGGCTTCGCCACGGCGCACATAGATGCTGACGCCGCGCACGACCTGGCGGCTGCCAAAAGCCTTTTCCACGCTATGCACAGCCAGGAAGCCCGGCCGCCGCAGCAGCTGCGGTCCGCCCGTGCCATTGGACCTGCTGGCGGCCCTGACGGGGTGAACCGCCTGCGGACGCGGCGGCTCGGCTTGATAGTCGGCCTGGTAGTCGCCCTGGAATTGGTCGGGCGCCCGCATCGCCTGGTCACGGGCGAGCGGCGGCGCGTCCCGCACTGGGCTGGTCACGAGACCGCCAACGTTGTCACCGAGCGCGGTGATGTCCTGACGCGCAAACCCTGGCCGGCCGCGTTTGGCGGGGCGCCGACGGAACATGCTGAAGAGATCGACCATCCCCGCCTTCTAGCCTTTCACGACGATCCTGCACGACAATCCTGCACGATGATCCGCGCGTGATCCCGCGATCTGCCACCCCGGCCTTGTGATCCGCCGGTGCAGCATGGGTGAAGGGATGTCTCATGCCCAGTGAAACACGCCCGAAAAGCGGCGAACCCCGCTTCGAAAGCCCTTCGCGCTAGATACAGTCTTGCCGGGCAAGCTTCAACCTCGGATCGGGAGCATCCGACACAAGTGCTTGAATTTACTTTTGTTTACTTGCGCCCGGTAACTGCAAAGGCGGCGCCGTGCCGGGTTTGGCGCCCTGGCCGCAATCACTGCTGCCGCCCTGCGGCAGCAGGGCCTGGACGCGGCCGCTGTCGGATTCCACACGTGAGACGCCGGTCGTCATGTCGACCATCAGACGGTCGCCGCGCAGCACGTTCTTGCACTGCGTCAAGACCACGCCGCCGATCATGGTGATGAGGTTGGTCTTGGTATCGAACACGGCGGTCTCGCCCGTTACCACCTGGTCCTTCTGGGTGACCACGACATTGCCGCGCGCCTCCAGCCGCTTGATCGCGGAGCTGCCGCCCGGACCGGGCGTTGCCGACTGCATCGGCGCCGCCTTCGCGCCCTTCGCCGCGGGCTGCGGCGTGGCCGGCTTATCGCCGCCGCTCGACTCGTAAAACACCACAAGCGTTTTCGAGGTCATGGTGGTGTCGCCCTGCACGACCTTCACATTGCCGGCGAAGGTCGCCTCCTTCTTCTTGTCGCGCATCTCGAGCGAGGCGGCCTCGATCTGGATCGGCTGATCGCGGTTTTGCGAAAAGCCCTGCATCGCGTTGGGCACGCCTTGCATCGTGCTCTGGGCCACCGCGCCACCTGTTGCCATCAGCACGACGGTGGCGGCAAGCGCGGCCGCGTTGATGATGGCGCTCCGCTTGTTGTCGTTGCGCGAAAAAAAACTGATCATGAAAATCACTTTGAATTGGCAGACTTGTTCTGAGGCGTGCGCGTCTTCGCAGGTGGCGCTGGATCGGGTGGCGCAGGCTGCGCGGCGGCGGTGTCGTCCAGCTTGTCGAGGTGCATCACCACGTTGCCCTCGAAGCGGATGAGATCGCCGCCCTCAGTGATCCGCAGCCGGTCCGCAGTCAGCGTGCCGTTGGTCAGCTTGACGTCGACGCGCTCGTCGGAAGTGACCGTGCCTTTGTTCATGTCGACGAAGGCGGAGTTCAGCCGCGCCTCGTAGCCGGTGGAGGTACGCAGCAAGATGTCCTTGTGCAGATCGAGCTGCTGCTGCTTGTTGTCGAAACGGCCGGTGCGAGCGTCGAGGAACAGGGTGGATTGATCCTCCATCAGGACCTTCGCGCGCAGATCGGCGAGATCGACATGATCGGGGTCGGTGATGTCCTGCGTCGCGGTCTTGGCCCAGAGCTCGTAGGGCCGCTGGTCCGGGGTGAAGCCGGCGAGATGCGGCGATTCCATCGTGATCTTGGTGCCCGACACCACCATGTTTCCGGAATCGAGCGGCAGCTTCGGCATCAGCATGCGGAACGGATTGAAGACCGACACGCCGACGATGGCGGCCATGGACAGCAGCACCGCGCCCGGCACCGCGACACGCAGAATCCGCACCAGGCGGCTGTGGCGCGCCGCGCTGGCAAACTTCGCCGCAAGCGCGGCGTCGTAGGTGGGATTCTGGGCCGAGTTCACCGCTGCTCCAGCGTGTCGCTAACCTTGTCCAGTCGAAGGCGCCCCATTGTACCCGGCGCCGCCGAAATATGCAGCCGGCGACAGGCCGTTACGAAAGTGTCCGAAACGGGGCGGCAGCCCTGAACCTGGCGACCACAGGAGGCGTCAGGAATGCGCGAAAATGTCCTCTTCCGCCCAACCCTGCAGGTCGAGCAGGGCGCGGGTCGGCAGGAAGTCGAAACAGGCCTGCGCCAGCTGGGTGCGGCCTTCCCGCACCAGCATGGCATCGAGCCGCTCGCGCAGGCCGTGCAGATGCAGCACGTCGGAGGCGGCATAGGCGAGCTGCGGCTCGGTCAGGCTGTCGGAGCCCCAGTCGCTGGACTGCTGCTGCTTGGAGAGGTCGATGTTGAGCACCTCGCGCACGAGGTCTTTCAGGCCATGGCGGTCGGTATAGGTGCGGGTCAGGCGGGAGGCGATCTTGGTGCAGTAGATCGGCCCGGTCATGACCCCGAAGGTCTGGTACAACACCGCGACATCGAACCGCGCAAAGTGGAAGATCTTGGTGATGGCGGGATTGGCCAGCAGCGCCTTCAGATTCGGCGCGTCGGTGTGGCCCTTGGGGATCTGCACCACGTCGGCACTGCCGTCGCCGGGCGAGAGCTGCACCACGCAGAGCCGGTCGCGGTGCGGGTTCAGCCCCATGGTCTCGGTGTCGATCGCCACCGCTCCGGTGTAGCGGGACAAGTCGGGCAGGTCGCCGCGATGCAGGCGTACGGTCATGGCGTTTCAAAACCTCGAATCGGTCTGTCGGCAGAATAGGCTAATCGGGATTACCCGCGATGTATCCACTCGCAGCACGCCGCGCAAGCGCCGGCCGTGACCTTACGGGCCCGGTCAGATCGCCGCCAGCATGATGCAGATCATCGCCGCCACCGTGATGCGGCTGGGGCCGTCGCGGAAAGCGTAGAGAATCGGATCGTCAGGCATCTCGCGGCGATGCGCCATCATCAGGGCGCGGCCGAACCAGTAGAGCAGCAGCGGGTTGAGCAGCCATAGCATCCAGGGGCGGCTGTAGAGCGGCGTCACTGCGGAGGAGGAGACGTAGAGCGAGAACACGGTCACCGCGTTCATCGCGCTCGCCGCCGCCATCGCGGCGATGACATGCAGATCGGTGATCCTGTAGTCGCGGTTGGAGGGATCGGCGAGGCCGGCGCTCTCGCGCATGCTGAGCTCGCTGAAGCGCTTGATCAGCGCCAGCGAGGTGAACACGAACAGCGAGAAGATCAACAGCCATTCCGACAGCACCACGCCGACGCCGACGGCGCCAGCGATGATGCGCAAGCTGTAGAGGCCCGCCAGCGTCACCACGTCGACCAGCATCTTGCGCTTGAGCGCGAGCGAATAGGCGATCGTGGTGACGAGGTAGGCGCCGAGCACGCCGAGGAAGAGGGGCGAGATGCAGAGGCCGGCGACGAGCGCGAACAGCCACAGTGCAGGAATCGCTGACAGCGCGGAGGAGATCGGCAAATCGCCGGCCGCGAGCGCGCGATGGCGCTTGGTTGGATGCTGCCGATCGGCCGCGAGATCCAAGAGATCGTTCATCAGATAGGCGCCCGATGCGCAGGCCGAGAACGCCATGAACGCCAGCAGCGCATAGCCGAGCGTCGAAAGGTTCAGCTGATGCGCGGTGAGCGCCGGCACGAACACCAGCGTGTTCTTGGCATATTGATAGATGCGCAGCGCCTTGGCCCAGGTTTTTAGGCTGACGCGACTTCCGCCTCGGTTGTCGATGCGCTCGACCGCGCCGCGATCGAACGGCAACGTGTTGCCCGCAGCAAGATCGGCCGGCGTCACGACGCCGTCAAAACCAAGATGCGCGGCAATGCCCGTCGCATGATCGACGAAACGTCCGGCGACGAGATAGATCTTCGCGCCCCGCGCCCGCGCCGCCAGCGCCCGGTTCAGCACATCGGAATCATAGGGCAGATGGGCATAGTCGATCTCGGCCCGCGCCAGAATTTCCGTGAGCGCCGCCATGCCCGCCCGTCCGCCTGCGCCGAAGCGGGCCAGCATGCGGCCAGGCGCGCTGAATAGCGCTTCCATCAGCAGTTCGGAACGCAGCAGAGCGCCTTCCAGATCGACGACAAGCGTCCGCCCAGCCGCCGCAATCGCCGACGGTGTCGGGGCGCCAGGATCATACTGCCGGGCAGGCTGCTCCATCCGAAAATGCTCTTACTTGCCGCCAAATGACCGGCCCAAAGGCCGGGGAGCAGGGGAAATGGACGGCCGCGAGCCTAAGCGGCATTCGCTAAGGGCGGCTTAATTCCGAGTAGGAGGGGGGCGGACGATCTCCCGCCGAAGGCCCTGTTGCCCAAATCCCACAACCCGCGCGCGCGTCCTGTTCCGGCAGAGCTTTTGCCTTGCGCCCTGTGGACATCGTCCCAGCCCACCCTATCTGCCAGTTTCTCGCGCCCCCGTCGCCCTCACCCTGAATCAGGTGCCATGACCGAACAGACGCTCGCTGCGCCCGTCGACGACCCAAGGGAACGCCAACGCGGCTTTTCGCGCTATCAGGCGCTCCTCATCGCGCTGCTCGCGTTCACGCAGTTCACGATCATCCTCGATTTCATCATCATGTCGCCGCTCGGCGCCATCCTGATGCCCTCGCTCAACATCACGGCCGGGCAGTTCGGCGTCGCGGTGTCGGCCTACGCGTTCAGTGCGGGGATCTCGGGCATCCTGGCCGCCGGCTTTGCCGATCGCTTCGATCGCAAGCGCCTGCTCTTGTTCTTCTATGTCGGCTTCACGCTCGGAACGATGCTCTGCGCCGCCGCGCAGACCTACCATGTGCTGCTGCTCGGCAGGATCGTGACCGGATTGTTCGGCGGCGTGATCGGCTCGGTCGTGCTCGCCATCGTCACCGACCTGTTTCCGCTGCAACTGCGCGGCCGCGTGATGGGCTTCATCCAGACCGCGTTTGCCGCGAGCCAGGTGCTCGGCATTCCCGCCGGGCTGTTTCTCGCCAATCACTGGAACTGGCATGTCTGCTTCGCCGCGATCGTCGTGGTGTCGATCGCCGCGATCGCGATCATCGCCCTGGTCATGGAGCCGGTCGATGCGCACCTGAAATTGAAGCAGGACAGAAACCCGTTCCGCCATCTGATCGCGACGATCGGACAGACGCGCTATACGCTGGCCTTCGCCGTCACGACGCTGCTGGCGACCGGCGGCTACATGCTGATGCCGTTCTCCAGCGCCTTCACCGTGCACAATCTCGGCATCGATATTACGCATCTGCCGACGATCTATCTCGTCTCTGGCCTGTTCAGCATCGTCACCGGGCCGCTGGTCGGCAGGGCGAGCGACGCGTTCGGCAAATACCCGACCTTCGTGTTCGGCAGCGTGGTGTCGGTGATCATGGTGCTGATCTACACCCATCTCGGCCACGTCTCGCTGGCGACCGCGATCCTCGTCAACGTCTTGATGTTCGTCGGCATCTTCTCGCGCATGATCCCGTCGCAGGCCTTGATGTCGGCGATCCCCGACGCGAGCCAGCGCGGCTCGTTCAGCGCGGTCAGCGCCTCGCTGCAGCAGCTCTCCGGCGGGCTCGGCTCGGTGCTCGCCGCAGGCATCATCGCGCAGCAGGCCGACGGCTCGCTGATCCATTTCGACCGCCTAGGCTACATCGTCGTCGCGACCTCGATCGTCTCGCTGGTCGCGATGTATTTTGTGCAGAAGGCGGTGGCGGAGCGGGCGGGGAAGCGGGTGGTGTGAGGGCGGCGGGCTGATTTGTACTACAGAGGCACCGTTGTGGCGGCGATACTTCGGCGATCCCAATAAGTCATCGTCCGAACCGCTGGACTAGCCTCGCTCTTCAGGCTCATCGTTGCTCTCCAGTTTCTTCCGTAGCGCCGTGACGACACGGTGAACGGCTTGCAGGTCCTTGACTGCGAGCCCTTCCGAAAGGCCGTTGGCCCACGGCGCCTGCAAAGCCATGGCAGCGTCGAAAGTGCGCCGTCCCTTATCGGTCAGGACGACAAGTTGCGCTCGCCGGTGATGCGGGTTGGCCTCGAGCGCCACAAGCCCTTCCGCGAGAAGGTCGTTGACGATCCGCTGCACGTTCTGGCGATTGGCACCCAGATCGCGGGCAATCCATGCGACTGGCTGGGGGCGCTCGGCGTGCACGATGGCGCCGAGGATTTGCCAGCGGGCGCTCGTGAGCCCGAGGCGGGCCACCAAGCGGTCGCCTGCGGTCAAGAGCAGGCTGTTCAACCGGAACAGGTCAAGCATGAGGTTGGTCAGGGCATCGCCGGCTGGCGTGCGTTCGGATTTCAGCATATGTCACCATAAATCTATATTGACATTATAATGTCAAGTTGATATATAGCATCGTACCATAATGACATCATGCAACCAACCTCACGGAGGCTTCATGTCGCACCTACGCCCACTGGACCCCGCCTTTCCGATCGATCGTCAGCTCGGCATCGATACCAGCCCTGTCGTGCTGGTGAATGTCTTCACGCTCGACAAGGCCGACGAGCAGAGCTTCCTCCAGGTCTGGCAGGACGATGCCGCCTTCATGAAGCGGCAGCCGGGCTTCATCTCCACCCAGCTTCACCGCGCGATCGGCGAAAGCCCGACCTATCTGAACTATGCCGTCTGGGAATCGACCGCCCACTTCCGGGCTGCGTTCACGCACCCTGAGTTCAGATCGAAGATCTCGGCCTATCCCTCGTCCGCCGTCGCCTCTCCGCACCTGTTCCAGAAGGTCGCCGTGCCCGGCATCTGCGTCGCGTAGCTCGCTTCGAAAACGGCGGGATCCGATGACCAAGATCATCCACTCGATAGCGGGCGCGGTCGCACTGACGACTGTTGCGACCTTTGACTCCCGATTTCCGAAAGGCAATGATGATGAAATTGGAGATCCGGGACTCCTAGAGTCCATAAACGCTGTGTCCCGGCCTTGTGTACCGGTTAGCGGCTCAATTTCCCTGCAAATGAGCGATTTCAACCACTTGGGTTGGGGATGGTGCCCAGGAAAGGACTCGAACCTTCACGGCCGTTAAGCCACTGGCACCTGAAGCCAGCGCGTCTACCAATTCCACCACCTGGGCATGCCGTTTGGGGCACGGAGGCGGTTACTACGGTTCGGTGACGCCGTTGTCAATTCATGCGTGAAGCCTGCATTGGGATGCCGATTGCGCATCGCAAACCGGCCCGATACAAGCCTGACAACACGTTACCCCACCTGCAGGAACCGACCCCCATGGCATCGAATCTGGACACGCTCGTCACGATTTTCGGCGGATCGGGGTTTTTGGGCCGGAATGTCGTCCGCGCCCTGTGCAAGCGCGATTACCGGATCCGGGTGGCGGTGCGGCGGCCGGAACTGGCCGGATACCTCCAGCCCTCCGGCAAGGTTGGGCAGGTCCACACCGTGCAGGCGAACCTGCGCTATCCGGCCTCGGTCGAGGCGGCGCTGCGTGATTCGCATGTCGTGATCAACCTCGTGGGCGTCCTCACCGAGGGCGGCCAGCAGACCTTTGACGCCGTCCAGGCCAAGGGTGCCGAAACCGTCGCCAAGGCGGCGGCGGCCGCCGGCGCCAGCCTGGTGCATGTCTCCGCCATCGGCGCCGACGCCAAATCGCCCTCGCGCTACGCCAAGGCCAAGGCGGCCGGGGAGGAGGCGGTAAGGGCAGCCGTGCCGTCGGCGACGATCTTCCGTCCCTCCCTGATGTTCGGGCCCGAGGACCAGTTCACCAACCGCTTTGCCGCGCTGGCCCGGATTTCGCCGGTGCTGCCGCTGATCGGCGGCGAGACCAAGGTACAGCCGGTCTATGTCGCCGACGTCGCCACTGCGATCGCCGACGCCGTCGACGGCAAGGCCAAGGCGGGCGCGACCTACGAGCTCGGCGGGCCGGACGTGCTGACCATGCGCGCGATCATCGAGGCCATCCTCGCAATCACCAATCGCGAGCGGATGCTGATCCCGCTGCCGTTCGGGCTCGCCCGCTTCAAGGCTAACTTCCTGCAATTCGCGCCGGGCGCGCTGAAGCTGACACCGGACCAGGTCACGATGCTCGAGCTCGACAATGTCGTGTCGGATGCGGCGAAGGCGGCGGGCCTGACGCTGGAAGGGCTCGGCATCACGGCCGATTCGCTCGACACCATTGCCCCGCAATATCTCTGGCGCTTCCGCGCGGCGGGCCAGTTTCAGCGCAAGAGCGCGTGAGGTTGACACCTCTCCCGCTTGCGGGAGAGGTCGCCGCGAAGCGGCGGGTGAGGGCTTTCTCGTCATCGGGAGTCTCTCTGTGGAGACACCCTTTCCCCGACCCTCCCCCGCAAGCGGGGGAGGGAGCGCACCGCCGGTGCGGATACACCTCAAAACTTCAGCTTCTTGAACACCGCTTCGGGCAGCGTCTTGATGATCAGCATCACCAGGCGCCACTTGCCGCTGACATAGACGACGTCGGTTTTGCTCTCGACGGCCTGAAGGATCGCATCGCCGACCACCGGCGCTTCGACCGTGAGCGGGCCGATCAGCTTCATGCCTTCCGTCATCTTGGTGCGGACGAAGCCGGGCTTGACGGTGACGACGTGCACGCCACCGCGGCTGGCGCGGGCACGCAGGCCCGACAGGAACGCGGAGAAGCCGGCCTTGGCCGAACCATAGACATAGTTCGAGGCGCGGCCGCGATCGCCGGCAACGGACGACACGCCGACGATCGTGCCATTGCCGCGGCCTAAAAACTTTTCGGCGAACAGGCCGAGGATCAGCGACGGGCCTTCGTAGTTGGAGCGCATGATCGTGGTGGCGTGGGCGAGATCGCTCTCGGCGGTCTCCTGCACACCGAGCAGGCCGACGATCGAGACAACGACGTCAGGCAACGCCGGCAGGCCGCCGACAAAGCTCTCGAACGACGCAGTGTCGAGCACATCGAATTTATAGAGTCCGACCTCGATGTTGTAGCGCGCGCGCAGATCGGCGGCATCAGGCTCCAGCACGGCGACGTCGCGGCCGGCGAGGCCGACATCGTATCCCGCTTTGGCAAAGGCGCGCGCGGCGGCGCGGCCGATATCGGAGGAGCCACCCAGCACCAATACGGACTTGCGTGACGTCACGGCCTAGACCTCATCAAACAGGCGTTGTGAAAGTTTCGAGCGGATGGTCCCGGCGGGATCGAGCGATTTGCGGATCGCGTTGAAGCGCGACAAGGCCGGATAGCCGGCGGCGAACGTCGCGCGCGACTGACGCGCATCCTTGGCGAGATACAGCCGGCCGCCGGCAGCGACGACCAGGCGATCGATCTCGTCGAGGAAATTCAGGATGTCGCCCCTCAGCGGGAAATCCAGCGCCAGCGTGTAGCCGGGCAGCGGAAACGACAGGATGCCGTCGCCCTGCCCGAGCTTCTTGAGCACGGCGAGGAAGGAGGCATCGCCGCGACGCGCGACGCGCTCGAGGATGTCGCCGAGCACCGCGCGTGCCCCCTGCTCCGGGACCACGCATTGATGCTGAAGGAAGCCGCGCTTGCCATAGATGCGATTCCAGTCTTTGAGGCTGTCGAGCGGAAAGAAATACGGATAGAGCGAGACCACCTGGCTGCCGCCGGCGCGCCGCGCGCCCATGCGGTAGTAGAGCTCATTAAAGGCGCGGATGCTGGTGCGGTTCAGCGTCATCGAGGGCAGATCGACGGGCACGCGGAGGCCGGGATCCTTGCCGACAGGGAATGCAGCGGCGTCAGCGGCGAGCTCGTCTTTGCCGGCGTGCTCGCCGAGATAAATCAGCGCGCGGCCGAGATCCTTGCCGCCCGCGACACAATCGATCCAGGCCACCGAATAGGTCGCGGAATCGCTCGCATCGAGCGCGCGCATCGCCGCGTCGAGGTCGGATGCGGAGATCACCCGCTCGCGGATCCATCCCGTTTCGGCCGGACGCAACCGCATCGTCGCTTCCAGGATGATTCCGGTCAGGCCCATGCCCCCGACGGTCGCAAAGAACGCATCGGAGTTCTGTTCGCGCGAGGCTTCGATCACCTCGCCCTGTCCGGTTCGCAGCAAAATACTCTCGACATAGCGGCCGAAGCCGCCCTCGCAATGATGGTTCTTGCCATGAACGTCGGCCGCAATCGCGCCGCCGATCGACACGAAGCGCGTGCCGGGAACGACGAAGGGCAGGAAGCCGCGTGGGCCGAATGTCTCGATCAGGTCCGACAGCAGCACGCCGGCCTCGAGGCGGATGCGTCCGGTCGCCGGATCGAACCACCTGATCCGGTCGAATCCCGTCATCGCGACGGTTCTGGCGGCGCCGATCGCGGCATCGCCATAGGCGCGGCCATTGCCGCGCGCGACGGTGCCAGCCGAGACAGCCTCGCCCACCGCCGCGAACGAGCGCGGCCGCAGCACATCGCTATCGACGACCGGGAAGCGCCCCCAGCCGCTGACGAGGGTCATGGTTCAGCTCCTGTGCCGGGCTCCGCCCGGCGCTGGAAACTGACTACCGATCAAAAGCTTATTTTGCGTTGAAAACGCTCTTCCAGCCGAGCGGCGTAGCCCGGATGGAGCTAGCGGATCGGCGCGAAACGCCGCCCGATGGCGCAATCCGGGATCGTGCAACAAGCGACGCCGGCCCCGGATTACGCTAGCGCTCCATCCGGGCTACAGCCAGGCGCTTTAGTGCCCCAGCGCCAGCGCGACCAGGCCGAGCGTGCCGACGATGACGCGCCACCAGGCGAACAGCATGAAACCGTGCCGAGTGACGTAGGTCAAAAACGTCTTGACCACGATGATCGCGGTGATGAACGACACCACGAAGCCGATCGTGACGATGTTCATGTGATCCATCGTCATCTCGGAGCGGTTCTTGTAGAAATCGTAGGCGAACGCGCCGATCATGGTGGGGATGGCGAGGAAGAACGAGAACTCCGCCGCCGCGCGCTTGTCCGCACCGAGTAGCATGGCGGCCACGATGCTGGCGCCGGAACGCGACACGCCCGGGATCATCGCCACGCACTGCGCGATGCCGATATAGAGATACATCAACAGCGGAAACTTGGTGGCATCAAACTCGCGCGGCTTGAGCTCGAGCCTGTCGACCCAGAGCAGGATGGCGCCGCCGACGATCAGCGTGAAGCACACGACCCACGGATTGAACAGCATGAGCTTGATGTACTTGCCGGCGACGAGGCCGACGATCACGGCCGGCAGGAACGCCACCAGCACGCCGATCACGAAGCGGCGCGCATAGGCATCGCCCGTGAACAGGCCAATCGCGACGTCCCAGAGCTTCCTGAAGTAGAGCCCGACGATCGCGAGGATCGCACCCAGCTGGATCAGAACCGTAAACGAATCCCAGAAGGCTCCTTCGCCGAGGTGGAAGAAGCGCTCGGCAAGCAAGAGGTGGCCGGTCGAGGACACGGGAAGGAACTCGGTCACACCCTCGATGATGCCGAGGATCACTGCCCGTATTGCATCTGACATATTTACGGTCCATTTCGGCTGGAAAAGCGGGGCTCTTCTCGCCTATTCGCTCCCATGCCGCAATCGCAAAATGCGACATCACGCCCTTGCTTCGCGGTTTTGAGGAACTAGTGTGGCGCCGCACAAACATTGATGGATTCTTAAGCACCATCAAATAGTCAAAGGCTTCATGTTTACGCTGTTTCATCATCCGTTCTGCCCGCATTCACGCTTCATCCGCCTGATCGCGGGCGAATACGGGCTCGACCTGAAGCTGGTCGAAGAGCGCAGCTGGGAGCGGCGCGAGGCGTTTCTGCTGCTCAATGCGGCGGGAACGACGCCGGTTCTGGTGGACGACGAGCAGCCGCCCATACCGGGCGCGGCGATCATCGCCGAATATGTCGACGAGGCCCATGGCGCCGAGATGGGACCCAAGCGCCTGATGCCGCAAACGATCGGCGAGCGGGTCGAGGTGCGCCGGCTGATGGCCTGGTTCAACGAAAAATTCTTCGAGGAGGTCTCGCACCCTCTCGTCACCGAGCGCATCTACAAGCGGTTCATGAGCGAGGAGGACGGCGGCGGCCCGCCTTCGGCCGACGTGATGCGCGCCGCCAAGGCCAACGTGCGCTATCATCTGGCCTATATCGGCTGGCTGGCGCAGACGCGTAACTTCCTCGCGGGTGACCGGCTCACCTACGCGGATCTCGCCGCCGCGGCGCATCTCTCGGCGATCGACTATCTGGGCGACGTGCCATGGAGCGAGGACGACGCAGCAAAGGCGTGGTACGCGCGGGTGAAGTCCCGCCCGTCGTTCCGTCCGCTGCTCAGCGAATGGCTGGCCGGCGTGCCGGCGTCGCGGACTTACGTGGACCTGGATTTCTGAGCTCCGATCCGGCTGAACTGAAGACGGCGCTTGCGCGCGAAGCCCGCGCGCTCGGCTTCGACTGCATCGGCATCACCGCACCGGGCACGATCGAGAGCGCCGGAAAATATTTTCTCGAATTCATCGCATCCGGCGGCCATGGCGACATGGACTGGCTGGCCGCAAGCCCTGAGCGCCGCGTCGATCCGCGCGGGCTGTGGCAGGACGTACGCTCGGTGATCATGCTCGGCGTCAATTACGGCCCCGACCAGGATCCGCTTGCGATCCTGAAGCAGAGCACGCGTGCGGCGATCTCGGTCTATGCGCAGGGCGATGACTATCACGACCTTATCAAGAAGCGGCTGAAGGCGCTGGCGCGCTGGCTGGTCGCGACCGCGCCGTCCGACGTGAAGGTGTTCGTCGACACTGCGGCCGTGATGGAGAAACCCTTGGCGCAAGCCGCGCATCTGGGCTGGCAGGGCAAGCACACCAATCTCGTCTCGCGCGCGTTCGGCTCCTGGCTGTTCCTCGGCGCGATCTACACCACGCTGGAGCTGCCGCGCGACGATGCGGAGATCGACCATTGCGGCTCGTGCCGCGCCTGTCTCGACATCTGCCCGACTGCCGCGTTTCCTGCGCCCTACAAGCTCGATGCGCGGCGCTGCATCTCGTATCTCACCATCGAGAACAAGGGGCCGATCCCGCACGAATTTCGCAAAGCCATCGGCAATCGCATCTATGGCTGCGATGATTGCCTTGCCGCCTGCCCCTGGAACAAGTTCGCGCAGGAGGGGCGCGAGACCAAGCTCGCCGCGCGCGACGAATTGCGCGCGCCTGATCTCGCTGAACTGGCACGGCTCGACGATGCGGCGTTTCGCGCGCTGTTCACGAAGTCGCCGATCAAGCGCATCGGCCGCGATCGTTTTGTGCGGAACGTGCTGATCGCGATCGGCAATTCCGGGGAGGGGGCCCTGGCTGCGGAGGCGCGGCGATTGCTGGAGGATGCGAGCCCGCTGGTGCGCGGGGCCGCGGTGTGGGCGTTGGGGCAGTTAATGTCGGAGGAGGAGCTTGCGGCGTTGAAGAGCGCTGCGATGGATGGAGAGTCTGACGAGAGCGTGCGTGAGGAGTGGCGCGCCGCCTCCTGAAATTTTCCTCATCCGCGACTCACATCGAACCAGCGTCAGTGCCACATCCTCCGTCATTGCGAGCGCAGCGAAGCAATCCAGAATCTTTCCGCAGAGGCAGTCTGGATTGCTTCGTCGCAAGAGCTCCTCGCAATGACGCGAGCGCGAGCGCCGTTCGGCACCCTGTACGATCTTGATTTCCAAGCGCGTTTCTTCAATCTCGCGCGTCATGACAAACATGCCTTTCTTCACCCGCGACGGCGACACATTCCATCCGACGGAAGTCGCCAACGGTCCATGGGACCCGAAATCGCTGCACGGGCGCGTCATCATCGGCCTGCTCGGTTTCGCCATCGAGGAGCGCTATTCCGGCCCCGAATTCGTGCCGGCACGACTCACCGTCGACATGTTTCGGCTGCCGACCATCGACAAGCCGATCGAAGTGACGACGCGGCTCGTGCGCGACGGCTTGCGCATCCGCGTGTTGGAAGCGGAGTTCGTCTCCGGCGGAGTCAGCATGGCGCGCGCCTCGTGCCAGCTGTTGCGGCGGACGCAGAATCCGGAAGGTAACATCTGGTCGCCGCCGAACTGGGACGTGCCGAAGCCGGCCGACATTCTAAAGCCGACCGATCCCAGGCTCGGCATGAACGGCAAATGGACGACGCGGCCGATCATCGGCCATATGGGCTCGCTTGGACCGCGCCGGCTCTGGATGAGCGAGGTGCGCGAGCTCGTTGCGGGCGTGCCGATGACGCCGTTCGTCCATGTCGCTGTTGGTGCCGATTTCGCCAGCCCGTTTGCGAACGCCGGCGACAAGGGGCTCGGCTACATCAACAGCGACGTCACGATCTATCTGCATCGCCTGCCGGTCACGAAGTGGATCGGCTTCGAGGTGGTGAATCACCACGCCACCGACGGCGTGGCGATCGGCGAATGCTGGCTCTATGACGAAGAGGGCCCGATCGGCACCGCCACGGTCGCCGCGCTGGCGCAGCGCAAGCCGATGGTGAATCCGTCGAAGCGGTAGTTTGTCGTCATTCCGGGATGCGCCGTCAGGCGCAGATCCGGAATCCATCGGGCCGCGGGCCAAGAGGTGAAATGGATTCCGGGCTCGCGCCAATGGGCGCGCCCCGGAATGACGAAATGGAGAGAGCGGCGCTCAACTAAGATGCCGCAGCATCTCCGGCCGCGCCTTCAGCTCGGCGCCCTGCTTGGCCACGATCTTCGCAATCCGTTCCGGCGCAAATTTCAGGTCGACGAACGCCGGCGCAGTGTTGGCAACCTCGTGATAGCTGGCGATCTTGCCGCCCGTCAGCGTCATGATCGCCACGCCCTCGAACATCGCCCGCGCGCCGTTCGCCTCCGGCAGGGTCGATTTGTAGCTGAACGTGTAGCGCGCGTAGAGCGTGGTGCCGTCCGATACGGGATTGTGCATGTCCCAACGGAAATCGGTTGCCGTGCGATAGAACCAGTCATCGATCATTTCGGCGATCTTGGCGCGACCGGCGAAGGCACCGTAGAACACGTCGTGATAGACGCCGTCCTCGGTGAACAGCTCAGCAAAGGCACGGCCGTTGCGCTGCTCGACCGCATCGCAGAAGGTGCGCAGCATGGCGGTGGTGGTGGTCATTGTGTTGCCTCCCGGTGCTTCTTATTGTGCCCTCTCCCCTTGCGGGAGAGGGCAGCTCCGCTCGTTGATACGCATTCGCTTGGGTGAGGGGTCTGTCTCGGCGAACACGTCTATTCGAGTTCGCGGAAACCACCCCTCATCCGGCGCTTCGCGCCACCTTCTCCCGCAAGGGGAGAAGGAAGAGAGACACTTCACTCGATCTCCGCCACCGCGGCAAGAATGCGCGCGATGTCCTGCGGGCGGGAGAGGCGGTGATCGCCGTCCTGGATCATGGTCAGCACGACGTCGTCGGCCGGCAGGCGATGCGTCAGCGCGAAGGCGTGCTGCCACGGCACATCGGGATCTTTCGCCCCTTGCAGGATACGGACGGGGCAGCCGAGATCGATGGCGCTGCCGAGCACGAGGTGATTGCGCCCCTCCTCGATCAGGTTTCGCGTGATCGGATAGGGCGAGCCGTCGCCATAGTCCGACGGCCGCATCCAGACGCCTTTGGTCTCGATCTCCTTCTTCACCGCGGGCGAGAAATTCTTCCACATCAGCGCCTCGGTGAAGTCGGGCGCGGGCGCGATCAGGACGAGACCGGCCAGCGAGGCCTTGGCTTGCTGTTGCTCTTGACGCTTCTTGATCTCGCGCGCGAGCAGCAGTGCCATCCAGCCGCCCATGGAGGAGCCGATCAGGATTTGCGGACCGTCGCAGAAGCGCTCGAACACCGCGACGCTCTCCTCCAGCCAGCGCCCGATGGTTCCATCGGCGAACTCGCCGCCGGATTCGCCGTGACCGGAATAGTCGAACCGGACCACGGCGCGGCCGTGCTCTCTGGCCCAGGCGTCCAGCGCCAGTGCTTTGCCGCCCTGCATGTCCGATTTGAATCCACCGAGCCAGACCAGCCCGGGGCCCGTTCCGCCACGGCGGCGCACCGCGATCCTGCGCGCGGACGGGCCCTCGCCGACATCAATGAAGTCGAGCACGGTATCGGGAATTGCATTGATCATGGAACGTTTACTCTGGCTGTGCGGTTTGAGCTGTTTGGTCGCGCCCCGCAGCTCAATTCGGTGTCGGCATTGGCCCTTTGGGACGCTTGCGGAACAGAAGCAAGGTGTCTATGTCGTCTGCGTGCCAACGGGCGTGACCAAAATGCCTCGCATTTGAGGGTTTTTCGCGTCTCGCACGAGCGACTTGCTTGCCGGCAAACGCATCTTCCTTCAAAATGGCCGCTTCCTTCACAACTTTGGAGAACCACCCATTCGCCGTCCTAATAAAGCTCCGCCCGCTGCCAGCAAAGACGGGCCCCGCATCAATGATGATATCCGCAATGCGCAGATCCAGCTGATCGATCAGACCGGTGAGAACAAAGGCACGGTCGAGACCGTCGTCGCCATCCGGATGGCCCAGGACGTGGGCATGGATCTGGTCGAGATTTCGCCGAATACCAGCCCTCCCGTCTGCAAGATCATGGACTACGGGAAGTACAAGTATTCCGCTCAGAAGAAAGCCGCCGAAGCCCGCAAGCGACAGAAGACCGTCGAGATCAAGGAGATCAAGCTCCGCCCGATGATCGACGATCACGATTACGACGTGAAGATGCGCGCGATGCAGCGGTTCTTCGAAGAGGGCGACAAGGTCAAGATCACGCTGCGCTATCGTGGTCGCGAAATGGCGCACCAGGAGATCGGCACCAAGCTTCTGGACAAGATCAAGACCGACGTCGCCGAGCTCGCCAAGGTCGAGCAGGACGCAAGGTTCGAGGGCCGCCAGGTCGTCATGGTGCTGGCGCCGCGCTAACGCTGGCTTGTTAGGATCGAGAGTTCAACGGCCCGTCCGGATCTCCGGCGGGCCGTTTTGTTTTGGTCGAGGTGCAAGCCGCGAGCGCTGCTGCAACCTCCCCGCAAGCGGGGGATGGAGCACATCGAACGCTTGGCGCCTACGTCCTTGTCGCCTGCCAGGTGCCGCTGCACTGGTCGCCGGAGATGATGCCTCTCCACGAGCCGGCGCCGTTGATGCCGGCGAGCCGGCCGCCGCCGCTGGCGTGGGAGGCGCCGACCGAGACCTGGACCGCCACAGTGCCCCCGCGATTGACCTTGCCCGACACCCGCCCGCCGCCGGCAGACGACACCCGGCTGCCGGTGACGGTGAAGGGAACGCTGTAGCCGGAGCTGCAATTGCCCCTCGTGGTGGCGAAGGTGACGTTCCAGATGCCGTCATAGCCGCCGGCGCGGGCATCGGCAGTCGAAGGCATCATGGCGGCGGCAAGCACGGCGAGCAGCGCCAGGCGGCGCGGGCGGGCAAAGGTGGAAATCGATTGCGGGAAATCGGCCATTTTGGTCCTGCTCCGGACATGAAGGCGTGGATATTGGGGGTGGCAACTCCAAATAGTCGGCGGGCAGGTTCCGGCGGTTCATCGTTGCCATTTGGCTCCCGCTCTGTCATAAGCCCAGCCTTCACCGCCCGGCTGATTAAGGGCTGCCGTGGCGATGTACCGTGCGGGTTTCGCGCTTGTTCGTAAAACCTGAGCACAATCAACGCTCTAACGAGCATTTTAGACGGCCAGCCGCCTTCACGGGCGGATTTCTGTTGCGGCCATAGGAGAGCCAAATGCCCAAGCTGAAGACCAAATCGGGCGCTAAAAAGCGCTTCAAGGTGACTGCCACTGGTAAAGTGATGCACGCCCAGCGCGGCAAGCGTCACGGCATGATCAAGCGGACGAAAAAGCAGATCCGTCAGCTCCGCGGCACCCGCGTGCTGTTCAAGACCGACGGCGACAACGTCAAGAAGTACTTCTTGCCGAACGCCTGATCGCGTCCACGGTCACTGCCACCTCGCCCCGCTTACGCGCGGCGATCCGAAAACCAAGTCATCTCTGAAGGATTTCTGTCATGTCTCGCGTCAAACGCGGTGTGACCGCCCACGCCAAGCACAAGAAAGTCTACAAGGCCGCCAAGGGTTTCTACGGCCGCCGCAAGAACACCATTCGCGCCGCCAAGCCGGCCGTCGAGAAGGCCGCGCAGTACGCCTTCCGCGACCGCAAGCGTCGCAAGCGCACCTTCCGCGCGCTCTGGATCCAGCGTCTCAACGCCGCGGTGCGTCCGTTCGGCCTGACCTATAGCCGATTTATCGACGGCCTTGCCAAGTCGGGCATCACCGTGGACCGCAAGGTGCTGTCGGATCTCGCGATCCGCGAACCCGCCGCGTTCCAGGCGATCGCCGAGAAGGCCAAAGCCGCGCTGGCGGCGTAAGCCGTCTTCCACTGTGCTCTGCGCAGCGTTCAGCTTGTGATGGCCCGGGCAGCGGCGCGTCTTGGCGTTTGTCTTGGCGCTTTGACTGCCCCGGCCGTCATCTCTTGCGCAAACACACTTCTCCGACGTGGATGCCCGGCAGAGTGCCGGGTGTGACGGGCTAGGATCATCGGCTCAGCATCCTGGCCAAAAGGGATTGCCATGACCGATCTTGCTCAGCTCCAAGCCCAGATCACCGCCGACATCGCCGCCGCCACCGATGAGGCGGCGCTCGAATCCGTGCGCGTCGCGGCCCTCGGCAAGAAGGGCTCGATCTCAGCGCTGCTCGCAACGCTCGGCAAGATGTCGCCGGACGAGCGCAAGACGCAGGGCGCCGCGATCAACCAGGCCAAGGACAAGGTCACCGAGGCGCTCGCAGCAAAGCGCGACGTCTTGAAGTCGGCAGCGCTCGATGCGCGGCTTGCCGCCGAGACCATCGACGTCACCCTGCCCCTGCGCGATGCGGCGGCTGAAGCCGGCCGCATCCATCCGCTGAGCCAGGTCTGGGACGAGCTGACCACGATCTTCGCCGACATGGGCTTCTCGGTCGCCGAAGGTCCCGACATCGAGACCGACGACTACAACTTCACCAAGCTGAACTTCCCGGAAGGCCATCCCGCGCGCGAGATGCACGACACCTTCTTCTTTCATCCGAAAGAAGACGGCTCGCGCATGCTGCTGCGGACCCACACCTCGCCGGTGCAGGTACGCACCATGCTGAGCCAGAAGCCGCCGATCCGCGTGATCTGCCCGGGCCGCACCTACCGCATCGATTCGGACGCGACCCACACGCCGCAATTCCACCAGGTCGAAGGCCTCGTCATCGACAAGCACTCGCATCTCGGCCACCTCAAATGGATCCTGCATGAGTTCTGCAAGGCGTTCTTCGAGGTCGACCATATCAACATGCGCTTCCGCCCGTCGTTCTTCCCGTTCACCGAGCCGTCGCTGGAAGTCGACATCCAGTGCCGCCGCGACAAGGGCGAGATCCGCTTCGGCGAGGGCGAGGACTGGCTCGAGATTCTCGGCTGCGGCATGGTGCATCCCAACGTGCTGCGCGCCTGCGGCATCGATCCCGACGAGTACCAGGGCTTTGCCTGGGGCATGGGCATCGACCGCATCGCCATGCTGAAATACGGCATCGCCGATCTGCGCCAGCTGTTCGACAGCGACGTCCGCTGGCTATCCCATTACGGCTTCAAGCCGCTGGAGGTACCGACGCTAGCGGGAGGATTGAGCACGTGATGGCGACGCTCGGACACAGGAAGACTCTCTCCGTTCCCTCCGTGGAGAGAACCCTCTCCCTACCCCTCCCCCGCAAGCGGAGGAGGAAACGGATGGAGCGTGCGCGTAGCCTTTGTCTCGTGGGTACGTATTCTGTGTCTGCTCGACAGGTCGAACTCCCTCCCCCGCTTGCGGGGGAGGGTTGGGGTGAGGGTTTCTCGGCAATGGGGCTGCCGATGGTTGATCCCAAGCATCCGGACTGGAAAGTGTCACCTAGACTGCGCGCCAATGCGCGCGCGCTCAGGCGCAACTCGACCGATGCAGAGCGAATCCTCTGGTCGGAGCTGCGCGGCAACCGGCTGAATGGCGCCAGCTTTCGCCGCCAAGTGCCGATCGAGAACTATATCGCCGATTTCATTTGCCATTCAGCGAAGCTCGTCATCGAGCTCGACGGCGGCCAACACTTCTCGGACGAAGGCGAGCGCGCCGATGCGCGTCGCTCAGCTCTGATCGAAGCCAAGGGCTTCAAAGTGCTTCGCTTCAGCAATCTCGATGTCATGACCAATCGTGCCGGCGTTCTCGAAACAATCGCAACCACCGTTGCGGAGAGAGCCCCCACCCCAGCCCTCCCCCGCAAGCGGGAGAGGGAGCAGACCGTCCCTGCGGAGAAAAAACAGCCATGAAATTCACTCTCTCCTGGCTGAAGGATCATCTCGAGACCGACGAGTCACTCGACAAGCTCGCCGACAAGCTCACCATGATCGGGCTCGAGGTCGAGAACATCGAGGACAAGGCGAAGGCGCTCAAGCCCTTCACCATTGCGAAGGTGATCTCGGCCGAGCAGCATCCGAATGCGGATCGCCTGCGGGTCTGCATGGTCGACACCGGTGACGGCGGTGCGCCGGTGCAGGTCGTGTGCGGCGCGCCGAATGCGCGGGCCGGACTCGTCAGCGTGTTCTCGCCGCCCGGCACCTACATTCCCGGCAAGGACATCACGCTCGGTGTCGGCACCATCCGCGGCGTCGAGAGCCGCGGCATGCTGTGCTCGGCGGCCGAGCTGCAGATCTCCAACGACCATGACGGCATCATGGAGCTGCCGGCGAACGCGCCTGTTGGCGCTGCTTACGCCGAATGGGCCGGGCTCGGCGATCCCGTGGTCGAGATCAATCTGACGCCGAACCGGCAGGACTGCACAGGCGTGCACGGCATTGCGCGCGATCTTGCCGCCGCCGACATGGGCAAGTTCAAGGACCCCACGATCAAGCCGATCAAGGGTGAATTCCCCTGCCCCGTGAAAGTGACGGTCGAAGACGCCACGCTGTGCCCGGGCTTCGCGCTGCGCCTCGTGCGCGGCGTCAAGAACGGGCCGTCGCCGGAATGGCTGCAGAAGCGGCTGACCGCGATCGGGCTGCGCCCGATCAACGCGCTGGTCGACATCACCAATTTCATGACCTTCGATCGCGCGCGGCCACTGCACGTGTTCGACGCCAAGAAGGTGAAGGGCAACCTCGTCGTGCGCCGCGCCCGCGAGGGCGAGACGCTGCTCGCGCTCGACGGCCGCACCTACAATCTCGATCCCGCGATCTGCGTGATCACGGATGAGCACGGCGTCGAATCGCTCGCCGGCATCATGGGTGGCGAAGCTTCCGGCTGCGACGAGAACACCACCGACGTGCTGATCGAATCGGCGCTGTGGAACGAGATCAACATCGCCCAGACCGGCCGCAAGCTCGGCATCAATTCCGATGCGCGCTACCGCTTCGAGCGCGGCGTCGATCCCGCCTTCATGGTGCCGGGGCTCGAGCTCGCGACCAAGCTGGTGATGGAGATGTGCGGCGGCACGCCGTCGGAGACCGCCGTGGTCGGCAAGGCCTTCGGCGACGATCGCGTGATCGATTTCCCGGTCACCGAGGTCAAGCGTCTCTCCGGCATCGAAGTGCCGCAAGCAGAGATGAAGCGCATTCTGACCCATCTCGGTTTCATGATGGCGGGCCCGGGCCCTGTGGTGAAGGTCGCAGTCCCCTCCTGGCGCACCGACGTGCACGGGAAGGCCGACATCGTCGAAGAGATCGTGCGCATCTTCGGCGTCGACAAGGTGCCGGAAACACCGTTCGAGCGCGGCGAGGACGCGCGCAAGCCGGTACTGACTCCGCTTCAGCTCCGCACCCGCCGCGCACGGCGCGCGCTGGCGAGCCGCGGCATGGTCGAGTCGGTGACCTGGTCGTTCATCGCAAAACCTGCGGCAAAATTGTTCGGCGGCGGTCAGCGCGAGCTCGAAGTCGCCAACCCGATCGCGTCGGACCTGTCCGACATGCGCCCGACCCTTTTGGCGGGCCTGATCGCCGCGGCGCAGGCCAATGCCGATCGTGGCTTTGGCGATGTCGCACTGTTCGAGGTCGGGCAGCTGTTCAGGGGTGACCGCCCGCAGGATCAGTTCATGGCGGCGAGCGGCGTGCGCCGCGGTGTTGCTTGTTCGGAAGGTCTGGGACGACACTGGTCCGGTTCGGCGCAAGCCGACGTGTTCGATGCCAAGGCGGACGCGCTGGCGGTGCTCGCCGCCGCGGGCGCGCCGATGCAGGCGCTTCAGATCGTCGCCGGTGGTCCCGGCTGGCTGCATCCGGGACGCTCGGGCACGATCCAGATCGGTCCGCAGAACGTGCTTGGCCATTTCGGCGAGATGCACCCGCGCGCGCTCGAGGCGCTCGGCGCCGACGGCCCGTTGATGGCGTTCGAGGTGATTCTCGACCGCATCCCCGAGGCGAAGAAAAAGCCGACCCGTGCCAAGCCTGTGATCGAGCTGTCGGCGTTCCAGCCGGTCTCGCGCGACTTCGCCTTCATCGTCGATCGTACCATCAAGGCCGGTGACATCGTGCGCGCCGCGCAAGGCGTCGACAAGAAGCTGATCACCGGCGTCAATGTCTTCGACGTCTACGAGGGCAAGGGCATCGACGACGGCAAGAAGTCGATCGCGATCGCGGTGACCATCCAGCCGCGCGAGAAGACGCTGACCGACCAGGAGATTGAGGCTGTGGCCGCGAAGGTCGTTGCCGAGGTGACGAAGAAGACCGGTGGCACCTTGCGGGGATGAGTCTCACCGACTTTCTTCCCATGGACGTCAGCCTCACCATTGCGATGGCGCTCTGCGCCGTCGCTTTCGTTTCGGGCACCGCCCGCGGCTTCTCCGGCTTCGGCTCGGCGCTGATCTTCATGCCGCTGGCGAGCAGCATCGCGGCGCCGCGGCTCGTGGCTGCACTGCTGCTCGTGATCGATTTCGTCGCGGCCGCGCCGCTCCTGCCCGACGCCTGGCGCAAGGCGGACCGCAAGGCCACTGCCGTGATCGTGCTGGGCGCGCTGACCGGCGTGCCCCTTGGCACCTATTTCCTCAGCGTGCTCGAGCCCGTCACCACACGCTGGATCATCTCCTGCTTCGTCGCTGCGCTGCTGCTCCTGCTGCTGTCGGGCTGGCGCTATCGCGGCAAGGATCACGCCTGGCTCTCGGTCGGCATCGGCAGCCTCTCGGGATTCTGTAGCGGGCTGGCTCAGACCGGCGGCCCGCCGATCGTCGGCTACTGGCTCGGGCGCCCGATCGCGCCGTTCGTCGCGCGCGCCAACATCGTGCTGTTCTTCGGCGCGTCGGATTTCTTCTCGATGGTCAGTTACGCGACCACGGGCCTGATCTCGCGCGAGTCGCTCGTGCTTTCGCTGATCGTCGGCCCGGTCTACGCGCTCGGCGTCGCGTTCGGCGCCTCGCTGTTCGGCCGCGCCAGCGAAAAAGTGTTTCGCGGCATCTGCTACGCGCTGATCGCGATGGCGGTGATTGCGGGATTGCCGGTGCTGGATGGGGTGTTGCGTTGAACCATCCTCGCGTCGTCCTGGCGAAAGCCAGGACCCATTATCCCGGTCAACATTTTTAGCCCGGGTTGGTGACCACTGGCCGTCGCCAAATCCCTCCCTGGGGTAATGGGTCCTGGATCTGCGCTCCGCCCTGGACAACGCTACGCGTTGCCAAGAGCTGCGCTTGTCCAGGACGACGACTGAATCAATCCCGCGGCGGCTTGGCCCTACGCTTCTTCGTCGACTGCGTCGGCACGTCCGCCGGCTCGTCCTTGAGCGCGCCGATCTTGCGCAAGGCGGCCTCCGCGGCGCGTTCGCCGCTTTCCCAGGCGCCGTCGACCGTGCCCCACAGCGTCTCATGCGTGGCTTCGCCGGCGAGGAACATGTTGCCGATCGGCTCTGCCAAAACCTTTCGCGAGAGCTGGCCGCCGGGCGAGGCCGCCGACATCGCGCCCATGACATAGGGCGAGGCATTCCAGCGCGTCGCGCTGGTCTTCTGCACGGCGGCCGCAGCCTCACTGCCGAACAGCTTGGTGATCCACTCCTTCGCGAAAGCCGTCATCGCCTTCTCGCCCTGCTCGGCGAGATCGCGACCAAACGAGCCGCCGACGTCGACCGAACACAGCGAGGAGCCGCCGATATTGGCGAACATGCGGGCCGTGCGCGTCGAGTTGCTCTGCTCGATGAGGATGTCGTCGCGCGACAGGCCGAGCGGATTGCCCGGCAGTTGCAGCACGATGTGATCATAGCTGCCGAGGGTGAGCTTCGATGCCGCGTCTAACGTGCGTTTCGGAATGTCGGGCGCGAATTTGATCGCGCCTGAGGTCAGCACGTTGGTCGAGACCGTGATGATGGCGGCGCGGGCGGCGATCTTGCCGCTCGGGGTCTCCACGCCGACGTCGCGATTGCTCCAGACGATCCGGCTCGCCGGCGTCGACAGCGCCACCGGCGCCTGCTCGCCGAGTTTCGCGATCAGCGTCCCCAGACCCTGGCGGCAGGCGATCGCGCCATTGCGGTCCTGCGCGCGGGTCTTGTCGATCGCCGAAAGCTCCTTCAGATCCTTGCCCGCAAAGCCCGCGCCCAGCATGAACTCGGCCGCGCCGGCCCAGTCGCCGAGATCCTTCGGCAGCACGGAGGCGCAGGAAGTATCCAGCTTGCCGCGCGCGGCGTCGTCGATGGCGCGGTTGGCGCGCACCAGCGCGGCCAGGAACTCCTCGGTCTCGCCGGCGCGCGCATTGCGGCGGCCAATGCGCATCTTCTGACCTGATGGCGCCGGCAGCACGTCGAGGCCGGCGCTGCGCGCCAGCCGGATCATCGGATTGGTCTCGGGATTGTGCATCCAGCGCGCGCCGCGGTCGAATGGCGTGCCGAAAGTCGTGCTGTCCGTGATGCAACGGCCGCCGATCTGGGCCGCCGCTTCCACCACCACAACCTTGCGGTTGGCGGCCATGATGCGCCGCGCTGCGGCAATTCCCGCAGCCCCCGCGCCGATCACGACGATGTCAGCCTCCCGCGGCGGGGTCGCGGCGGTTGCACGCAGGACCGGCATCGCAGCAAGAGCCGCCGACGCCGAAAGGAAACCGCGGCGCGTGATTGTCATGTCATGGTTTCCGGGGACTTGCGGCGAACGGGAACAGCCCGCGAACCTTGCCGCATCTGATGTTGCGCAGCAACCATCATGGTGAATCAATCGTGCTTGATCTCACAGAGTGATGAACCGAATTGCAACACGTTTCGACCATGATAGAGAAGGGAAAAAGACGGCCGAAAAGGCCGTGGGGGGAGTTCGAAATGGGGACGGTCCTGGACTCAGTCGGCAAGCTGATTGCCGCGTACCTCTCGAAGGAGGTGCCGGGCTACGAGCCGTTCACGCCGAGCGACCCGGAGCACCTGCGCGGCGTCATCGAGCCCGGCGACGTGCTGCTGGTCGAGGGCAACAACCGCATCTCCGGCATCATCAAATATCTGACGCAGTCGACCTGGTCGCATGCTGCGCTCTATGTCGGTCCGATCGAGGGCGCGGAAGAGGCGGACGGCGAGCCGCATGTGCTGATCGAGGCCAATATCGGCGAGGGCGTCACCTCGGCGCCTTTGTCGAAATATTTCCCCTATCATACCCGCGTCTGCCGCCCGGTCGGGCTGTCGTATGAGGACCGCACCACCGTCTGCCGCTATGCGATCAATCGCATCGGATTCGGCTACGACACCAAGAACATCGTCGACCTCATGCGCTTCCTGTTCCCGCTGCCGGTGCCACAGCGCTGGCGGCGGCGCATGATCGCGCTGGGATCGGGCGATCCGACCAAGATCATCTGCTCGGCGCTGATCGCGCAAGCGTTCGACGCGGTGCGCTACCCGATCCTGCCGAAGATCACCAAGGCCGGCAGCCGCGCTGCTCGCCGCGAGATCCTGCACATCCGCGATTCCTCGCTCTACATGCCCCGCGACTTCGACATCTCGCCCTATTTCGAAGTCGTCAAACCCACCATCGTGCACGGCTTCGACTACACGGCCTTGCACTGGGCCGACAAGCAGAAGCCGCTCGAGGAGGTGGCGGGCACATTCAGTGTGTTTCCAGAAACGCTCCGTGCGCCGCCGCTCGTTCCTGAAGCGATTGACGAAGAGACGCCGGCTGAGATTTCGGCTGAGGAAGTGAGCAAGCAACCTGCCGAGATGGCCGGCCATGTCCCGCTGCTGAAGAGGCTGGCGATGTATCGTCCAAGGCGGCGAGGCCGGGCAAGAGAGAGGGCGGCGTAGCTCCACTGTCGTCCCGGCGAAGGCCGGGACCCATTACCCCAGGGAGCAGTTTGGCGAAGACTCCTCGTTCGGTACGCCTACCGAACGCGATCGATAGATTCCGCGGTATGGGTCCTGGCTTTCGCCAGGACGACGCAAGAGGAGTTATCTCGCGTCCCTCTCCACAGTCATTGCGAGCGCAGCGAAGCAATCCAGAATCCCTAAGCAGAGACAGTCTGGATTGCTTCGCTGCGCTCGCAATGACGAGAATTACCGCTCCGCCCGCCCGATCACTGCCATCAGCTCCGCGATCTTCTCGCGCTGATCGGCCTTGTCGCCGCTGGCGATGGCGTGCTCGACGCAATGGGCGACGTGATCCTTCAGGATCTCCTCCTCGACCCGGCGCAGCGCGGCGCGCACCGCCGAGATCTGCGTGACGATGTCGATACAGTAGCGGTCTTCCTCTACCATTTTCGAGAGGCCGCGAACCTGGCCCTCGATCCGGCCGAGACGTTTTCCGACAGATGCCTTGATGTCCTTGCGCATGCGGCCTATATACCCCTACCGGGTATAGGTGGCAAGGCCGGAGCATGGAAATGAACAGCAGCGAACACAAGCCTCATCACGACGCCGCAGATGGACATTCGGGGTGCGGTTGTTCCGCCAAGGCCGAGCCCGCAGCGCCCGAGCCGGCGTCCTCCTGCTGCGGCGGACACGGCGATCACGCTGGCCACGTCCATCATCACGCCCATGACCATGGCGATGCCGCGACCAAGGTTTTCGATCCCGTCTGCGGCATGACGGTCGATCCCGCGACGTCGAAGCACCACCTCACACATCACGGCGAGACCTTCCATTTCTGCTCGGCCGGCTGCCGCACCAAATTCGCCGCCGACCCCGCCAAGTACCTCGCGAAGGACGGGGCGCCCGAGCCCGAGATGCCCGCGGGCACGATCTACACCTGCCCGATGCACCCCGAGATCCGCCAGGTCGGCCCCGGCACCTGCCCGATCTGCGGCATGGCGCTGGAGCCGGAAGTCGCGAGCCTCGAGACCGGGCCCAATCCGGAGCTTGCCGACATGACGCGGCGGTTCTGGATCGGCGGCGCGCTGGCGCTGCCGGCCGTGGTGCTGGAGATGGGCGGCCACCTCGCGGGCCCGCACAACTGGATCGACCAGACATTGTCGAACTGGATCCAGCTCGTCTTCGCCACGCCCGTGGTGCTGTGGGCCGGCTGGCCGTTCTTCGTCCGCGGTTGGCAGTCGCTGCTGACGCGCAACCTCAACATGTTCACGCTGATCGCGATGGGCACCGGCGTCGCCTATGTCTACAGCATCATCGGCACCGTCGCGCCGCAGATATTCCCTGACACCTTCCGTGGCCATGAGGGGGCGGTCGCCGTCTATTTCGAGGCGGCTGCCGTGATCACCGTGCTGGTTCTGCTCGGTCAGGTGCTGGAGCTGCGCGCCCGCGATGCGACCTCGGGCGCGATCAAGGCGCTGCTCCAGCTCGCGCCGAAGACCGCGCGCCGCGTCGATGCCGATGGCAGCGAGCATGAAGTCGAGATCGATACGCTGCATGCCGGCGACCGCTTGCGCGTTCGTCCCGGCGAGAAGGTGCCGGTCGACGGCGTGATCCTCGAGGGCCGCTCCTCGCTCGATGAATCGCTGATCACGGGCGAATCGATGCCGGTCACCAAGGAGAGCGGAGCCAAGGTGATCGCTGGCACGCTCAACCAGTCCGGCAGCTTCATCATGCGCGCCGACAAGGTCGGACGCGAGACGCTGCTGTCGCAGATCGTGCAGATGGTCGCCGACGCGCAGCGCTCGCGCGCGCCGATCCAGCGGCTGGCCGATCAGGTCGCCGGCTGGTTCGTGCCGATGGTGATTGTCGTCGCCATCGCCGCCTTTGCGGCCTGGTCGTGGTTTGGACCGGAGCCGCGGCTCGCTTTCGGCTTGGTCGCCGCGGTCAGCGTGCTGATCATCGCCTGCCCCTGTGCGCTCGGACTTGCGACCCCGATGTCGATCATGGTCGGCGTCGGTCGCGGCGCGCAAGCCGGCGTGCTGATCAAGAACGCCGAAGCGCTGGAGCGGATGGAGAAGATCAACACGCTGGTGGTCGACAAGACCGGCACGCTGACCGAGGGCAAGCCCAAGGTGGTGGCGATCGTGCCGGCTGCCGGCTTTGCCGAGGATGACGTCCTTCGCCTCGCCGCCAGCGTCGAGCGTGCCAGCGAGCATCCTCTGGCCGACGCGATCGTGCGCGCGGCAAAAGAGAAGCAGCTCACTCTTGGCCAAGTCGAGCATTTTGACTCGCCGACCGGCAAGGGCGCGACCGGCAAGGTCGACGGCAAGACCATCGCGCTCGGCAATGCCAGATATCTGACGTCGATCGGCATCGACACCAAGCTGCTTGACGCCGAAGCCGAACGGCTGCGCGGCGACGGCGCGACCGTGATCAGCATGGCCGTCGACGGCCGGCTTGCCGGCCTTTTCGCGATCGCCGATCCGGTCAAGGCCTCGACCCCGGAGGCGCTGAAGGCCCTTGCGGCCGAAGGCATCAAGGTCATCATGCTGACCGGCGACAACCGCACGACGGCGCAAGCGGTGGCGCGACAGCTCGGCATCGCCGATGTCGAGGCCGAGGTGTTGCCGGACCAGAAGAGCGCGGTGGTGACCAAGCTGCAAAAGGCCGGCCGCAGCGTCGCAATGGCCGGCGACGGCGTCAACGACGCGCCGGCGCTGGCGGCGGCCGAAGTCGGCATCGCCATGGGCACTGGCACCGATGTGGCGATGGAGAGCGCCGGCGTGACCCTGCTCAAGGGCGATCTCGTCGGCATCGTGCGGGCGCGAAAGCTCTCGCAGGCGACCATGAGCAACATCCGCCAAAACCTATTCTTCGCCTTCATCTACAACGCCGCCGGCATCCCGATCGCGGCCGGCATCCTCTATCCGGCCTTCGGCGTGCTGCTGTCGCCGATCATCGCCGCGGCGGCGATGGCGCTGTCCTCGGTGAGCGTGGTCGGCAACGCCCTGCGGCTGCGTGCGACGCGATTGTGATGGTGTACTCCCTCTCCCCGTTCTTACGGGGAGAGGGTTGGAGTGAGGGGCATCTCCACACAGGCGGTAACAGCTGCATTCGCGGAATGCTCCCCCTCACCCGTAATTCAAGCTACGCTTGAATTACGACCTCTCCCCGCAGGCGGGGCGAGGTAAGAAGGGGCCGCGAGGGAGCATCTGATGCAGCGAATTACGATCACGATCGAGGATGATCTGCTGGCGGAGATCGACGCGGCGGCGGAAGCACGCGGCTACCAGAACCGCAGCGAGATCATCCGCGATCTCGCCCGCGCCGGCCTGCAACAGAGCACCGAGGACACCGCGCAGACCGGCCCCTGCGTCGCCGGCCTCGTCTATGTCTACGACCATAGCGCCCGCGATCTCTCAAAACGCCTGGTGCAGGAATTCCACGGCCATCACGACCTCGCGCTGGCGACCCTGCACGTCCATCTCGACGACAACAATTGCATGGAGATGACGGCGCTGCGCGGCGCGGCCTCCGAGGTCAAGCATTTCGCCGATCACATCATCGCCGAACGCGGCGTGCGCTACGGCCGCGTGGTGATGATTCCGACCGGCGAGGGCAAGCACGTGAAGGCGCGGAAGCACGGTCACGGTCATCGGCATGAGTAGGCTACTCTAGGAGAGCTTAGCGGCTCTTACCCTCCCCTGGAGGGGGAGGGTCGATCGCGCGCAGCGCGAGCGGGGTGGGGTGACGGTCTCTCCGCAACGAACAATGCCCGAGTGGAGAGATCACCCCACCCCGTCACGCAATCTCGCTTCGCTCGATCACGTGCCGACCCTCCCCCTCCAGGGGAGGGTAAGCAAGAATTCGCGCCGCGTCGCAGCCGACGGCGGCGGAGCCGCCCGCCCTTGCCGAAGCTGCCTTGCATGTCTACCTCTCGCGGGTGGTTTCGGGAGAGGGTGCCCCATGCTGGATGCCGCCGTGAAGGCGTTGTCGCAAATGATCTCGCCGCCGATGCGCTCGATCCTGTGGCGATCGATCGGGCTGGCGCTGGTGCTGATCACCGTGCTGGCGATCGGCCTGCAGCGGCTCCTCAGCTGGTTTGCGACCTCTGGTGAGGTCTGGCTCGAGGGTCTGCTTGGGCCGGGCTGGCACTCATCGCTCGAGGTCCTCTCGTGGATCGTCTCGATCGCGGCCGGCCTCGGCGTCGTGTTCGGAGGCATCTTCCTGATGCCCGCGATCACCTCGCTGGTGGCGAGCCTGTTCGTCGACGACGTCGCCGACATCGTCGAGCGTGAGCATTATCCCGCCGAGCGGCCCGGTGTCGCGCTGCCGTTCAGCCAGGCAATCCTCGAGGGCGTCAAGACCGCATTGCTGACGATCCTGGTCTATCTCGCCGCGCTGCCGCTGGTGCTATTCGCTGGCGCCGGCTTCCTGATCTTCTTCATCGCCGCCGCCTGGCTGCTCGGCCGGGAATATTTCGAGCTCGCGGCCATGCGCTTCCGCCCGCCTGCGGAAGCCAAGGCGATGCGGCGCGACAATGCCGCGACCATCTTCACCGCCGGCCTGTTCATCGCCGCCTTCGTCTCGATCCCGATCGTGAATCTGGCGACGCCGATCTTCGGCATGGCCTTCATGGTCCACATGCACAAGCGCCTGTCCGGCTCGCGACCCGAGCTGATCGAGCCGGCGCGACAGATGCGGTGACGCGCCCGACGCGGCACTGTCTCACACCGTCTTCTCCGGCCACCGGCAGAGATCGTTGATCAGGCAGACCTCGCAGCGCGGCTTGCGCGCGAGGCAGGTATAGCGGCCGTGCAGGATCAGCCAGTGATGGGCGTGCCGCATGAACTCGGCCGGGATCACCTTTTCGAGACCGAGCTCGACCTCGAGCGGTGTCTTGCCCGGCGCAAGCCCGGTGCGGTTGCCAACGCGGAAGACATGCGTGTCGACCGCCATGGTGTGTTCGCCAAAGGCCATGTTGAGCACGACGTTCGCAGTCTTGCGTCCGGCGCCGGGCAGCGACTCGATCCCGGCGCGCGTGCGCGGCACTTCGCCGCCGAACTCGCTGAGCACTTTTGCCGATAGCGCAATGACGTTCTTGGCCTTGGTGCGATAGAGGCCGATGCTCTTGATGTACTCGCGCAGGCGCGCCTCGCCGAGATCGAGCATCTTCTGCGGGGTGTCGGCCACCTCGAACAACGCGCGCGTCGCCTTGTTGACGCCGGCGTCGGTCGCCTGCGCCGACAGCACCACGGCGACCAGCAGCGTGAACGGATTGATGTGCTCAAGCTCGCCCTTCGGCTCCGGATTGGCCTTGCGGAAACGGCTGAAGGCCTCGTGAATTTCGGCGGGCGTCCAGGGTTTTGCGGCTTTGCGCGACTTTTTCGCGGGCGGTTTCGGCTTGGCCGCGGCCGGTTTTGCCTTCTTCTTCGGCACGGTCGCTTTGCGCGGAGCCGGCTTGCGGGTGATTTTCGCCATGATCGGGATATACTGAGGGACGATGAGCACAGGCAACGAAATTGAGCGCAAGGGCTCCGAAGATCAGCGCGAAGTGCAGATCTTCTCCGCGCTGCTGACGCCACACCGCTCGCTGAACCGCGCCGGCTTCCTCGCCGTGATGCTGTTCCTGAGCGTTGTCAGCTTCGTCACGGGCCTTGCCTTCCTGATGATGGGGGCCTGGCCGGTATTGGGGTTCTTCGGGCTCGACGTTCTCGTGATCTGGTGGGCCTTCAAGGCCAATTTCCGCGCCGCACGGGCCAGCGAGGAGATCGTGGTCACCCTTTCCGAATTGCGCGTGCGACGCATCAGTGATCGCGGCCAGATCGTCGAATGGACGTTCAATCCGCTCTGGGTCCGGCTCGACATGGAGATCGACGAGGATTTTGGCATCGAGCATCTCTATCTGATCTCGCGCGGTCACCATGTCCAGATCGCCCGCTTCCTGGGACCGAACGAAAAAGCGAGCTTTTACAAAGGCTTGGTTGAGGCGCTGAACGCCGCCAAGCGGGGCCCGACCTACAATCCGATCACCTGATTCCAGATCAGAAATCGGGTGGTTTCATACCCTTCCCGCTCCTACATTCCGGTCATGATGACACTCGCCATACATGATCAGCGTCTGGCCAAGCCGGGCCCCCAGAACGCCGCGCTGCGCGACTATGATTCCGTGCGCCGGGCGATCGCGTTCATCTCGGAAAACTGGCGCGCGCAGCCGACCATCGAGGCGATGGCGGATGCGGCCGGCGTCACGCCCGATGAGCTGCACCATCTGTTCCGCCGCTGGGCCTCGATCACGCCGAAGGCTTTCATGCAGGCGCTCACCCTCGACCATGCCAAGGGGCTGCTCAGAGACTCCGCGAGCATCCTCGATGCGGCGCTCGACTCCGGTCTGTCGGGCCCCGGCCGGCTGCACGATCTCTTCGTCACCCATGAGGCGATGTCGCCGGGCGAATGGAAGAACGGCGGCGCAGGATTGACGCTGCGGTACGGCTTCCATCCCTCGCCGTTCGGCACCGCGATCGTGATCGCGACCGACCGCGGCCTGTCGGGCCTCGCCTTCGCCGATCACGGTGAGGAGAAGGTCGCGCTCGCCGACATGACGCGGCGCTGGCCGAACGCCACTTATGTGGAAGATCACGACGGCACCGCGCCGCTCGCAGCGCGCATCTTCGACCCCAAGCTGTGGCGGCCGGATCAGCCGCTGCGCGTGGTCCTGATCGGCACCGATTTCGAGGTGCGGGTGTGGGAGACGCTGCTGAAGATTCCGATGGGCCGCGCGGTGTCCTACTCCGACATCGCCTGCAACATCAACAGCCCGAAGGCCTCACGCGCCGTCGGCGCTGCGGTCGGCAAGAATCCGGTCTCGTTCGTCGTCCCCTGCCATCGCGCCCTCGGCAAGAGCGGCACGCTCACCGGCTATCATTGGGGCATCACCCGCAAGCAGGCGATGCTGGGCTGGGAAGCCGGGCGGGTGGGGATGCAGTAGATCGCCGTCCCGGAGAATCTGCCGTAGGGTGGGCAAAGCGAAGCGTGCCCACCATGCATCAGCGATTGCGGAAGAATGGTGGGCACGGCGCTGTGCGCCTTTGCCCACCCTACGGGATCGTCATTACCCCGCCAGATCCAACTTCGAGGCCACCGTCGAATCCGCATTGAGGCGATAGATGATCGGCACACCGGTCGCCAGCTCGCGCTTCAAGATGCCTTCGGGCGAGAGCTTCTCCAGCACCATGATCAGCGCGCGCAAGGAGTTGCCGTGGGCGGCGACCAGCGTGCGCTTGCCGTTGAGGACGGCGGGCAGGATCTCCTGCACGTAGTAGGGCAGCGCCCGCGCGAGCGTATCCTTCAGGCTTTCGCCACCGGGCGGCGGCACGTCGTAGGAGCGGCGCCAGATCAGCACCTGGTCCTCGCCCCATTTCTTGCGGGCGTCGTCCTTGTTGAGGCCGGAGAGATCGCCATAGTCGCGCTCGTTCAGCGCGAGGTCCTTCGCGGTCGGCAGGCCTTCCTGCCCGAGCTCCCCGAGGATGAGGTCGAGCGTGTGTTGCGCGCGCGTCAAGACCGAGGTGTAGGCGACGTCGAACACGAGGCCCTGCGCCTTCAGCTTGCGGCCGGCTTCCTTGGCTTCGCTGACGCCGAGCTCGGTGAGGTCAGGATCCTTCCACCCCGTGAACAGGTTCTTCAGATTCCATTCGCTCTGGCCGTGCCGCACGAGCACGAGAAGACGTTCGCTCATCAACTGCTTTCCATCTAGTTTATTGTTCTGAGCATGACCTTGTCGGAAAACCGCTTCGCACTTTTCCGGATCATGCTCTGGTTCAGATGTCGGACAGGCCGAGCACGTCGGCCATGGAGTAATGCCCCGGCGCTTTGCCGTGCGCCCACAGCGCCGCCTTGAGCGCGCCATGGGCGAACAGCATGCGGTCCTCGGCGTGATGCGACAGGGTCAGGCGTTCGAACTGGCCGAGGAAGCTGACACTGTGATCGCCGGCCACGGTGCCGCCGCGCAAGGAGGCAAAGCCGATGTCGCCGGGCCGGCGCGCGCCGGTGATGCCGTCGCGGCCGCGCGCGGCGTGTTCGTCGAGCTGAATGCCGCGCCCGCTAGCTGCTGCCTGGCCCAGCATCAGCGCGGTGCCCGAGGGCGCGTCGACCTTCATGCGATGATGGGTCTCGACGATCTCGATATCAAAACTCTGGTCCAGCGCCTTGGCGACGCGCTTGACCACGGCGGCAAGCAGGTTGACGCCCAGACTCATATTGCCGGATTGCACCACGACGGCGCGGTTGGTCACGCTCTTGATCACGGCGTTATCGGAGGCCGACAGCCCGGTGGTGCCGATGACATGGACAAGGCCGCGCTGGGCGGCGATCGCGACATTGGCGATGGTCGCCGCCGGCACGGTGAAATCGAGGATGCCATCGGCATCCTTGGACATCGCCCAGAGGTCGGCGGAGAGCGTGATGCCGTTGGCCGGCAGGCCTGCGAGCACGCCGGCATCCCTGCCGAGCAAGTCCGAGCCCGGCGCCTCCAACGCGCCGGCCAGCACCGCGCCTTTGCTCTCGGCAATCGCCCGCGTTAGCGCGCGGCCCATCCGGCCGCCGGCCCCAGCAACAATCAAGCGCATGTCGGACATGGTGTGATCCTCTCTGGGGCCGGTTGTAGCGGGGGGAGGCAGTTCCGGCAACCGAGGGGGATCAGAGGCCCGCTCCCACCCTCCCCTGGAGGGGCAGGGTCGGCACGCGATCGAGCAGAGCGAGATTGCGTGACGGGGTGGGGTGACGGTCTCTCAGCAACCAACCGTGCCCGAGCGGAGAGATCACCCCACCCCGCTCGCGCTGCGTGCGATCGACCCTCCCCCTCCAGGGGAGGGTAAGAAAGATCGTGCCTCAGCCGTCCGACGGCTGCGGGCCGTCATAGCCCTCGATGATGATGAGCTCGGCGATGGAGTGCGGCTGGCGCACCTTGATATTGGCCTGGTATTCCGGCGAGTTGTAGCAGGCGAGCGCGGTCTCGTAGTCCGGGAATTCGATCACGACGTTGCGGTTGCGGCTGGCGCCTTCGACGGTGGTGAACTTGCCGGCGCGAACGACGAAGCGACCACCCCATTTCTTGAAGATCGGACCGTTGGCCACGGCATAGGGCTTGTAGCCCTCGTCATTGCTCACATCGACGCGCCCGATCCAGTAGCCTTTTGCCATTGTTCTTCTCTCCCTGGTTGTTGCTCAGCCGAGCGCTTGCGCGATCTCCGCCTGGATGGCGTCGGCCGCCGCCCTGGGGTCGGCGGCTTCGAGGATCGGACGTCCGACGACGAGATAATCGGCACCTGCGGCGATCGCACGACCCGGCGTCATGATCCGCTTCTGGTCGCCACTCGGCGCGCCCGCGGGGCGGATGCCTGGCGTGACGAGGCTCATCTGGTGACCGACGATCTTTCGCAGGGCGCCCACTTCCTCGGGCGAGGACACGAGGCCATCGACACCGAGCACCTGTGCCTGTTGGGCGCGGGCCTCGACCAGCTCTGAGACGCCGAGCCGATATCCGGCCGCGTGCAGATCGTCGTCGTCGTAGGAGGTCAGCACGGTGACCGCGAGAATCTTCAAGCCCGAGCCGCCACGTCCCTCGACGGCCGCCTTCATGGTCTGCGGATAAGCGTGGACGGTGAGGAAAGTCGCCCCCAGCTTGGCGACACCCTCGACACCGCGCATCACGGTGTTGCCGATGTCGTGCATCTTGAGATCGGCAAACACCTTCTTGCCCGTGTCGGCAAGCTTGCCGATCAGCGGCAGGCCACCGGCATAGGCGAGTTGGTAGCCGATCTTGTAGAAGGTGACGCTGTCGCCAAGCTTTGCGACCATCGCCTCGGCAGCCTCCGGGCTCGACAGGTCGAGCGGAACGATCAGGCGGTCTTTCGGGGCGATCTCGGCTGGCGTCATGTCACCTCACATCATGCGTTGGGAAATGTCGATCAACTGCCGCACCAGCGCCTTCAACGCGGCGATATCGCCCTCGTTCTTCAGCCTGTCCATATCGTCATAGGCCTGATCGGCAAAGGCAAGCGTGAGCTGGCTGGCAATCACATGGGCGTGGCAGGAGGTCAGGATCAGCCGCAACGCCTGCAGCGCACGGGCCGCGCCCAGCCGGCTCTGCGACGCGCCGGCGAGCGCGAAGACGCGGTTGCGGAACACGTCGCCGCGCGCCTCGTGCAGATCGTGCACGCGGCTGACCCAGTCGATCGCGTTCTTCAGCAGCGGCGGCACCGAAGCATTGTATTCGGGCGTGACGATCAGCACGCCGTGATGCGCGCCGATCATGCGCTTGAGATTGATGGCGTGCTTGGGCACGCCGGATTTGGCCTGGAGATCGCCGTCATAGATCGGCAGCGGAAAATCAGCGAGCGAGATGCGGGTGACGTCGACGCCGGCCTGGTCGAATTCATAGGCTGCGAGCGCCGCCAGCTTCGCATTATGCGAGCCGGTGCGCAGTGAGCCGGGAATGACCAGGATCTTGGGAGCTGACATCCGGGCGGCGAACTCCGTTCACCTCTCCCGCTTGCGGGGGAGGTCGACGCGCGAAGCGCGGCGGGGGGCTTTCTCGACTGGGGGAATCCCACCGTGGAGACACCCCCACCCCAGCCCTTCCCCGCAAGCGGGAGAGGGAGCGCACCGCGTTTGTGGCGACAGGTTAGTCCTTGCGATACACCCAGACGCGGGCCGGAGGAAGGTTCATCCAGATCCGTTCCGAGGCCTCTGTGGACACGCCGGGCAGCGATTTCGGGATCGGCGGCACCACCGCATAGGTGAACTGGATGAACGGCGCACCGGGCGCCATCGCCGTGAAGGCATCGCGGATGAGGCGCAGCCGCGTCAGCATCGGTTTTGTGACGAGCGGCAGGCCGGAGACGACCGCGGAGGCCGGCGCGCTCAAGACGTTCCAGAGCGTGTCGCGCAGGCGATAGGCATCACCCTGCACCACCTTGGCTTGCGGGTAGCGGTCGCGCAGCAGGGCGCAGAAGCCGGGATTGTATTCGACAAGGACGAGGCGCTTCTGGTCGATGCCGCGCTCGATCAGCGCCGAGGTGATGGCGCCGGTGCCGGGCCCGAGCTCAACCACCGGCGCGTCGGAATCGATATCGACGTAATGGGCCATGGTCCGAGCCAGCAGCTTGCCCGACGGCATCACCGCGCCCATGTGCAGCGGCTTTTCGATCCAAGATCTGAGAAAGCGCACCTCGTCATCAAGACGAGGCTTCTTCAACGCACGCGCGGACGATGGCAATGGCATGTCAGGACCGGACGGGACCGCGGGACGCGGCGTGTCAGAAAATGGTCATAAAGACGTATAGGCCGAAGACGACACGGTCAAGACGCGTCAACTCGCCCGGTTGCCGAAGAAATCCTTGACCTTGGCGAAGAATCCCTCGGATTCCGGCTGGGTGTTGCCGGAGGAGAGCTTTTCGAACTCGGCCAGCAATTCCTGCTGCTTCTTGGTGAGGTTCTGCGGGGTCTCGACCACGACCTGGACGTACATGTCGCCCATCTGACGCGAGCGCAGCACCGGCATGCCCTTTGATGCAATGCGGAAACGGCGGCCCGACTGGGTTCCGGCGGGCACCTTCACCTTGGCCTTGCTCTTCTCGATCGTCGGCACCTCGAATTCGCCGCCAAGGGCGGCCGTCACCATCGAGATCGGCACGCGGCAATGCAGATCGGCGCCGTCGCGCTGGAAGAACTGGTGCTGGGCCAGCGACAAGAAGATGTAGAGGTCGCCGGGCGGGCCGCCGCGGACCCCGGCCTCGCCCTCGCCGGCGAGCCTGATCCGGGTGCCATCCTCGACGCCTTGCGGAATGTTGACCGACAACGTGCGCTCGCGCGTGACGCGGCCCTGGCCCGCGCAGGAGGGGCAGGCGTCCTCGATCATCTGACCGCGTCCCTGGCAGCCGGGGCAGGTGCGCTCGAGCGTGAAGAAGCCCTGCGACTGCCGCACACGGCCGGCGCCACCGCAGGTCGAGCAAGTCTTCGGCTTGGTACCGGCCTTGGCGCCGATGCCCGAGCAGGCCTCGCAGGTGACCGAGACCGGGATCTCGATCTGCGCAGTCTTGCCGCCAAAGGCTTCCTCGAGCGTGATCTCCATGTTGTAGCGCAAATCGGCGCCGCGCTCGCGGCCGCCGCGGCCGCGCTGTCCGGCCATGCCGAACAGGTCTTCGAAAATGTCGGAGAAGGAGGAGGCGAAGCCGGCGCCGAAACCGGCGCCGCCGCCAAAGCCGCCGCCCTGCTCGAACGCGGCGTGGCCATAGCGGTCATAGGCGGCGCGCTTGTCCTTGTCCTTCAGGACCTCATAGGCCTCGTTGATCTCCTTGAATTTGACTTCGCTGGTATGGTCCCCGGGATTGCGGTCGGGATGGAATTTCATTGCCAGCTTGCGGAACGACGATTTCAGCTTGGATTCGTCGGCGTCGCGTTCGACTTCGAGGGTCTCGTAGTAGCAGCGCTTGGTGGACGTGGACATGTCGGACTCGGTCTATCCAATCGCGAATCAAGTCGGGGCGAAACGATGCCGCTGCGCGACGACATAGGCAGCCTTGATATAGGCGGCCTTGCGCGTCGCGGCAGAGGGCAGCGTAGCAACATTGAGCATAACGGCTGGGAATTGATTGATCGTAACAGGCGTCTTGCCCGCCCGTCCCGACACGTTGGCCTCCCCCGCGAGGGAGGAGGCCTTTAGCGCGTCTGGGGTCCAAGCCGTCCGCATCGTCACCCTCTTGGGGTTTAAGCGGACTTCTTGTTGTTCTTCTCGTCGTCGACCTCGGTGAATTCCGCGTCGACGACGTCGTCCTTGGCCGCGTCCTTCTTGGCGTCGGCCTCGGCCTGCTGCTTGTACATGGCTTCGCCGAGCTTCATCGAGGCCTGGGCCAGGGTGTTGGTCTTGGCCTTGATCGCCTCGGCATCGTCGCCCTTCAGCGCCTCCTTGAGGTCGCTGACGGCATCCTCGATGGCGCGGCGCTCGGTCTCGGAGACCTTCGAACCGTGCTCGGCGAGGGCCTTCTCGGTGGAATGCACCAGCGCGTCCGCATGGTTCTTGGCATCGACCGCCTCGCGGCGCTTCTTGTCGGCCGCCGCATTGGCCTCGGCGTCCTTGACCATCTTCTCGATGTCGGCTTCCGACAGGCCGCCCGAGGCCTGGATCCGGATCTGCTGCTCCTTGCCGGTCGCCTTGTCCTTGGCCGAGACGTTGACGATGCCGTTGGCGTCGATGTCGAAGGTCACCTCGATCTGCGGCATGCCGCGCGGAGCCGGCGGAATGCCCATCAGATCGAACTGGCCGAGCATCTTGTTGTCGGCCGCCATTTCACGCTCGCCCTGGAAGACGCGGATGGTGACGGCATTCTGATTGTCTTCAGCCGTCGAGAACACCTGGCTCTTCTTGGTCGGGATCGTGGTGTTGCGGTCGATGATGCGGGTGAACACGCCGCCCAGCGTCTCGATGCCCAGCGACAGCGGGGTCACGTCGAGCAGCAGCACGTCCTTGACGTCGCCCTGGAGCACGCCGGCCTGGATCGCGGCACCAATCGCCACGACTTCGTCCGGATTGACGCCCTTGTGCGGCTCCTTGCCGAACAGCTGCTTCACAACCTCCTGGACCTTCGGCATGCGGGTCATGCCGCCGACCAGCACCACCTCGCCGATTTCACCGGCGGTGACGCCGGCGTCCTTCAGCGCCTTGCGGCAGGGCTCGATGGTTTTCTGCACGAGGTCGTCGACCAGCGCCTCGAACTTGGCGCGGGTGAGCTTCATCGTCAGATGCTTCGGACCGGTCTGATCCGCGGTGATGAAGGGCAAGTTGATCTCGGTCTGCGTCGTCGAGGACAGCTCGATCTTGGCCTTTTCAGCGGCTTCCTTCAGGCGCTGCAAGGCGAGCTTGTCGTTGCGCAGGTTGATGCCCTGCTCCTTCTGGAACTCGTCGGCGAGATAGCCGACCAGGCGCATGTCGAAGTCTTCGCCGCCGAGGAAGGTGTCGCCGTTGGTCGACTTCACCTCGAACACGCCGTCACCGATCTCGAGAATGGAGATATCGAAGGTGCCGCCGCCGAGGTCGTACACCGCGATGGTGCCGGCCTTGGTCTTGTCGAGGCCATAGGCGAGCGCGGCCGCGGTCGGCTCGTTGATGATGCGCAGCACTTCGAGGCCCGCGATCTTGCCGGCGTCCTTGGTCGCCTGGCGCTGGGCGTCGTTGAAGTAGGCGGGAACGGTGATGACGGCCTGGTCGACCTTCTGGCCCAGATGAGCTTCCGCGGTCTCCTTCATCTTCTGCAAGATGAACGCCGAGACCTGCGAGGGCGAGTAGGTCTGGCCGTCGGCCTCGACCCAGGCGTCGCCGTTGGAAGCCTTCACGATCTTGTACGGAACGAGCTTCTTGTCCTTCTCGACCATCGGGTCGTCGTAGCGGCGGCCGATGAGGCGCTTCACTGCGAAGAAGGTGCGCTCGGGATTGGTGACGGCCTGGCGCTTGGCCGGCTGGCCGACGAGGCGCTCGCCGTCATCCGTGACGGCGACGATCGAAGGCGTCGTGCGCATGCCCTCGGAATTCTCGATGACTTTGGCGTTCTTGCCATCCATTACGGCGACGCACGAGTTCGTGGTGCCGAGGTCGATCCCAATGACCTTTCCCATGGTCCTGATATCCTTCTTTTTGCGGCAGGTTGGCTGGGCCCAGAAGGCACCCGACCGAAACCCCCTAAGATCAAACATCCGCGATATTGCGATGATTGAGGCTCATATAGGAGGGGGGGAGGGGCCCGCAAGGACCGAACGCAAGTTTCGGCCGCGAAAACATCGGGTTTTGGAAGATCATATCCGGGCTCAATCACCCTTGCGGGTGAGGAAATATTAACAGGTTCAGGCCTCGGCGAGCCCCCGCTATGGCAGTCCGCCCCACCCTGTTGCGGCAAGGCCAAACCCGCTAAAAGGCGGTCCGGCCGGCAACCGCAGCGCAGCTGCTCCGCGCGACAAAGCGGCCCAATGGCCGACCATCGAACGGCCTCAATGTGAACCAATCAGAGTGCCCATGAAGCTGATCCGCCCCCTCGCCGCGCTCGTCCTCCTCGTCGCCTCGGCGCTTCCGGCCCTTGCTGCCGACGCCGTTTACCCGCCTGGCCTGCGCCTCGGAATGGTGCCGCTGATCGGCCTCAACACGGCAAAAACCTTTCCGGGTTTCGAGAGCGAGGACGGCAGCGTCAAGGTGCTGATCACTGAGCTGCCGCCTGCGGCCTATGGCGAGGTCGTGAGCGCCTTCAATTCCAATCCGGCCGGCGCGAACGGCGTCAAGCAGGACAAGATCGAGACCCCCGCGGGCCTTGCCTATTTCACCACCGAAAGCGGCAAGGCCGGCGACACTCCGGTGAGGCGCTATTCGATGATCGTGCCGGGCGCCGGCTTCTCCGGCTATGTCGCGGTGCAGATCCCGGAGAATGCGACCAAGATCTACACTGATGAAGCGGTGCGGCAGATGTTTGCGAGCACTGTGACCCGCAAGCAGGTCTCGGCCGAAGAGCAGATCGCGCTGATGCCGTTCAAGATCACCGATCTCGCCGACTTCAAGGACATCCGCACGCTGGCGCCGGGCTCGAGCATCATCCTTGCCGACGGCAACGAGAGCGCAGGCTATGAGTCGAAGCCGTTCATGATCCTCGGCCTGATCGGTGCCACCCCGCAGCAAGCCGACGACCGCGCCCGCTTTGCGCAGGAGGCGGCGCTGCAGATTCCCGGCGTGCGCGAGTCGCGCGTCACCATGTCCGAGCCGATCCGCATCAACGGCCAGCAGGGCTTCGAGACCCGGATCGACGGCGTCAGCGGCAAGGACAAGACGCCGGTGACCGTGGTGCAGTGGATCCGCTTCTCGACCGGCGGCGCCTCGCTGCGCATCATCGCCAGCGCCCCGCGCGACCAGTGGCAAGCCGCCTTCACCCGCTTCCGCGCCGTGCGCGACGGCATCCAGCCGAAGGGGTAGTCGCATCCACAAACTGGATGCGCTCCCTCCCCGGCTCGCGTAGGGCTATCGCATATGCATTTCGCGGGGACCACCCGCGAGTTTGCTCCGCCTCTCCCGCTTGCGGGAGAGGCCGACGCGTCCCGGGCGATGCGAAGCATCGTCCCGAGCGCGGCGGGTGAGGGCTCTCACCGCACTGGGATCGCCTCCGCAATTCTCGACAATCCCGACGCGGAGGCACCCCCACCCCAGCCCTCCCCCGCAAGCGGGAGAGGGAGCCCACTGCCGATGCCGAAGCATTATTCACACCATATGCGATAGCCCTACCGGCTCGCGGGGGAGGGTTGGGGAGAGGGTGTCTCCGCAAGGGGACACTCCCGACGTGGACAGAGCCCTCACCCGCCGCGCTCTGCGAGCGCAGCGACCTCTCCCGCAAGCGGGAGAGGTTAAGCGAAGCCGCCGACCAAGCCCAACCACTCACCAATATCGGCTGCATTTTCGGGCTTCTGTTCGTATGCGAACGGAACTAGGCTTTCTTCCCGTGGATCATCCTGGAGGGGAGACGAACGATGCTGGATCGGCGACACATGTTGGCGGCGCTTGCGACTACGGCGCTCGCGGGCCTCGCTCCAACCGCGCTGTTTGCGGCCGCGTCAATCAAGCCGGACGAGGCCTCCGCCCTGCTCGTGATCGACGTGCAGAACTGCTTCCTGCCCGGCGGCAGCCTTGCGGTGAAGGAAGGCGAGCAGGTGGTGCCGGTCATCAACAAGATCGCGAAAGCGTTTGCGAACGTGGTGATGACGCAGGACTGGCACACGCCCGGCCACATCTCGTTCGCGTCGGTGCATTCCGGCAAGAAGCCGTTCGAGACCGTCGATCTTCCCTACGGCAAGCAGGTGCTGTGGCCGGACCATTGCGTGCAGGGCACCGACGGTGCCGCGCTGTCGAAGGACCTTGCGATCCCGCACGCCGAACTCATCATCCGCAAGGGTTTTCACAGGGACGTCGACAGCTACTCGGCCTTCCTCGAAGCCGACGGCAAGACCTCGACGGGCCTTGCCGGCTACCTGAAGGGCCGCAAGATCAAGCGCGTCTTCGTCGCTGGCCTCGCGACCGATTTCTGCGTCGCCTGGACCGCGCTCGATGCGCGCAAGGCGGGCTTCGACGTCTATGTGGTGGAGGACGCCTGCCGCGGCATCGACACGCAGGGCTCGCTGGCAAAGGCCTGGGCCGATATGGCCAAGGCCGGCGTGAAGCGGATTCAGTCTGCCGATATCGCGGTGAGCGCGTAAGAGTTTCGCACCGTCATTCCGGGGCGATGCGAAGCGTCGAACCCGGAATGACGGCGAAGCCGTGAGACTCAATTCGTCGCGCCGCTCGACTCATTGTTGTTGGCCGCGGGCGCAGCCTTCGCGCCGCCCTTGGCGACACCGACCAGGGCGGGACGCAGCACGCGTTCGCCGATGGTGTAGCCGGCCTGCACGACTTGCACCACGGTGCCCGACGGCACCGACGCATCGGGCACTTCGAACATCGCCTGCTGGAAATTCGGGTCGAACTTCTGGCCCTGCGGATCGAACTTCTTCACACCGTGCTTTTCCAGCGCGTTGAGCAGCGAGCGCTCGGTGAGCTCGACGCCCTCGATCAGCGAGATCAGGCCGGGATCGGCCGCGGCACGCGCCTCGGCCGGAACGGCATCGAGCGCGCGCTGGAGGTTGTCGGCGATGTCGAGCACGTCGCGGGCAAAGCCGGTGATGCCGTAGAGGCGGGCGTCGGCGACTTCCTTGGTGGTGCGCTTGCGCAAGTTCTCCATCTCGGCCAGCGTCCGCAGCATGCGGTCGCGCGCCTCGGCGGCTTCCTTCTGCAGCGTCTCGACCGAACCGGGCTCGGGATCGTCGGGCATGATGTAGGGCTTCGACACCACGGGCTCGCCGGTCGGCGCGGTCGTGTCTTCGGGTTGCCGGTCTTGATCGGTCATCGGCTCTATTCTCGAACTCGTCTCAGGGGATTGTTGGCCCGGATATCGTGCCTAAGCTTACGAAAATCAAGCGCCTGTGATCGGAGGAAACGCCGGTCAGCCCCCCAAAAGGCGACTGACGATACGGGCGGCGTAGTCCACCGTCGGGATCACGCGGGCATAATTCAGCCGCGTCGGGCCGATCACGCCGAGAACGCCGACGATATGGCCGGCGGCATCCCGATAGGGCGAGATGATGGTGGAGGAACCCGACAGCGAGAACAGCTTATTCTCGCTCCCGATGAAAATTCGCACGCCTTCGGCGGTCTCGGCCCGGCCGAGCAAGTCGATGACGCCGCGCTTGGTCTCGAGATCGTCGAACAACAGGCGCACCCGCTCCAGATCCTCCAGCGCGTGCAGATCCTCCAGCAGATTGGCGTGACCGCGGACGATGAGCTGGCGGTCCTCGTTCTCGCCGCCGGACCAGCTCGCGATGCCGGCCGAGATCACCTTTTGCGTCAGCTGATCGAGTTCGGCGCGGGCCTCCCCGAGCGCGGTCTCGAGCTCGAGCCGCGCCTCGGCCAGCGTGCGGCCGCGAATCCGCGCATTGAGGAAATTGCCGGCCTCGGTCAGCGCCGAGGAGGGAACTCCGGGCGGCAACGTCAGGACGCGGTTTTCGACCTGGCCATCCTCGCCAACCAGGATCACCAGCGCCTTCTCCGGTTCCAGGCGGACGAATTCGATGTGCTTGAGCCGCGCATTGGATTTCGGCGTCAGCACGACCGCGGCGGCACGGGTCAGGCCCGACAGCCGCATCAAGGCTTGGTCCAGCGCCGCCTCGACCGATTGCGCCTCGCCCACGGACGAGAGCTGGCTCTGGATGGACTGTCGTTCGGCCTCGTTGAGGTCGCCGACCTGCATCAAGGCATCGACGAAGAAGCGCAGGCCGAGTTCCGTCGGCAGCCGGCCGGCGGAGGTATGGGGCGCATAGATCAGGCCGAGCTGTTCCAGATCGGCCATGACGTTGCGCACGGAGGCCGGCGACAGCGGCATCGCGATCAGGCGCGAGATATTGCGCGAGCCCATCGGCTCGCCGGTCGCGAGATAGCTTTCGACAATTTGACGAAAGATGTCGCGGGAACGCTCGTTGAGCTGGGCGAGGCCTGCGCGCGGCGCGATCAGATGGATCGGATCGTGATGGGCCACAGACGGTAACTCCTCTCAGATACTCATAATTTGTCCATCCCGGGCGCTTCTGACAAGCGTGGCGTTTACAGGCTCGACATCAGGGGGTGAAAAAACCTTGCCGCCTACCCTCGCCCCTCCTACAAGCACCGCGAACAGCCTTTCCCGTGAGTTTTGGAGGATTTCCCATGCGGCCAAGCCGCCGTGCGCCCGACGAATTGCGCCCCGTGACGCTGGAGCGCGGCGTGGTCAAATATGCGGAAGGCTCGTGCCTGGTGAAATTCGGTGACACCCATGTGCTGGTCACCGCCACGCTGGAAGACCGCCTGCCGCCGTGGCTGAAGGGCCAGGGCCGCGGCTGGGTCACCGCCGAATACGGCATGCTGCCGCGCGCAACCTCCGAACGCACCCGCCGCGAGGCCTCCGCCGGCAAGCAGAGCGGCCGCACCGTCGAGATCCAGCGCCTGATCGGCCGCTCGCTTCGCACCATCGTCGATCTGGAAGCGCTCGGTGAGCGCCAGATCACGGTCGATTGCGACGTGCTCCAGGCCGACGGCGGCACCCGCACGGCCTCGATCACCGGCGCCTGGGTCGCGCTTGCCGATTGCATCAACTGGATGAAGGCGCGCAACATGATCAAGACCAACGTGCTGCGCGACAACGTCGCCGCGATCTCCTGCGGCATCTACAACGGCACGCCGGTGCTCGATCTCGACTACGCCGAGGATTCGGAAGCCGAGACCGACGCCAATTTCGTCATGACCGGCGACGGCCGCCTCATCGAGGTGCAGGGCACCGCGGAACGCGAGCCCTTCACCGAAACCGAGTTCCTGGCGTTGATGGCGCTGGCGCGCAAGGGCGTCGCGCGTCTGGTAGACTTGCAGAAACTGGCTGTGGCGTAGTCAATAGGCCATGCACCGCCGAATCACGGACAAGCTCGTCATCGCCACCCACAATCCCGGCAAGCTCGCCGAGATGCGGGAGCTGCTTGCGCCGTACGGCATCGAGGCGGTGTCGGCCGGAGATCTCGGCCTGAGCGAGCCCGAAGAGACCGGCAATGATTTCCGCAGCAATGCCGCGATCAAGGCGATCGCGGCGGCGCGGGCGTCCAAGCTCCCGTCCTTCGCCGATGATTCCGGCATCGTGGTCGACGCGCTCGACGGCGCGCCCGGCATTTTCTCCGCGCGCTGGGCCGGGCCAAACAAAGACTTCGCAGTGGCGATGGCGCAGATCGAGCGCCTGCTCCAGGAGCGCGGCGCGACGATTCCGGCGAAGCGCACCGCGCATTTCGTCTCCGCGCTCTGCGTCGCCTGGCCCGACGATCATCTCGAACAGGTCGAGGCGCGCGTCGACGGCACGCTGGTCTGGCCGCCGCGCGGTACCGCCGGCTTCGGCTACGACCCGATGTTTTTGCCCGACGGCCACAGCCGCACCTTCGGCGAGATGGACAGTATCGAGAAGCATGGCCTGCCGCCGCTCGGCCTCGGCCTGTCGCACCGCGCCCGCGCCTTCGTGAAACTGGCGGAGATCTGCCTTGAGCCGCGCTAAGGAAGCCTTCGGCGTCTACGTGCACTGGCCATTCTGCCTGTCGAAATGCCCATATTGCGACTTCAACAGCCATGTCCGCCACGCACCAATCGACGAAGCGCGCTTCGCTTCGGCCTTCGCCCGCGAGATCGCTGCGACCGCCGAGCGCGCGCCCGGCCGGGAGGTCACCTCGATCTTCCTCGGCGGCGGCACGCCGTCATTGATGCAGCCCGCAACCGTCGGCGCAGTGCTCGATGCGATCGGCAAGCACTGGCATGTTGCTGACGATGTCGAGGTGACGCTGGAGGCAAACCCGACCAGCGTCGAGGCCACACGCTTCGCCGGCTATCGCGCCGCCGGCGTCAACCGCGTCTCGCTCGGCGTGCAGGCGCTCGACGATGCCTCGTTGAAGGCGCTCGGCCGCATGCACAGTGCGCGCGAGGCCCTCGATGCCGTCGCCATCGCGCGCCGCTCGTTCGACCGTTATTCGTTCGACCTGATCTACGCCCGTCCCGACCAGACGCCGGCGATGTGGGCCGAGGAGCTGCGTCTCGCGATCGATGAAGCGGCCGAGCATCTGTCGCTCTACCAATTGACGATCGAGGAAGGCACGCCGTTCTTCGGCCTGCACCAGGCGGGCAAGCTTAAGACACCGGACGAAGCCGTCGCGCGTGCGCTTTACGACGTCACGCAGGAAACCTGCGACAAGCTCGGCCTGCCCGCCTACGAGATCTCCAACCACGCGCGGCGCGGCGCCGAGTGCCGGCACAATCTGGTCTATTGGCGCGGCGAGGAATATGCCGGCATCGGCCCCGGCGCCCACGGCCGCCTCGACATCGACGGCGTGCGCCATGCCACCGCCACCGAGAAGCGCCCCGAAGCCTGGCTGATGCGGGTCGAGACCAACGGCGACGGCGTCGTCACCGATGAGCTCCTCAACAGCGAGGAACGCGCCGACGAGTTCTTGCTGATGGGATTGCGTCTCGCCGAAGGCATCGACCCCGAGCGTTACAGAGCCCTCTCCGGCCGCCCGCTCGACCCCGGCCGCATTGCGCTGCTCCGCGAGGAAGGCGCGATCACGGTCGACGCGACGGGCCGGCTGCGCGTGACCAGCAGCGGTTTTCCGGTGCTGGATGCTGTGGTCGCGGATTTGGCGGCGTAAGCCTCAGCCAAGTCATTGGTGCGCTCCCTCGCCCGCTTGCGGGAGAGGGTTGGGGAGAGGGTGTTTCCGCAACGGGAGAATCCCCAAGAGGAGGAAGCCCTCACCCGGCTACGCGCCGACCTCTCCCGCAAGCGGGAGAGGTGAGCCATCAAGCCCCAAAACTCTTCGGCGAGCCCGCGACCGCAACGCCGCCACCCTGCGTCACCTTCATGACCGCAAGCCCGCGCTCGTTGGTGCCATCCGCGCGGAAGCGGAACAGGCCGTCGATGCCGGCAAAGCCCGAGGGGTTGGTGAGCACATCAGGCGAGAAGCGGGTCGTGCCTTGCGTGCGCGCGAGCGCGGCGACGAGGGCGACCGCATCATAGGCGAGCGTCGCGGTGCGTATCGGGTCGGCGCCGTATTTGGTGCGATAACGGCCGGAGAACGCGCGAAAACCGGCCGGGTCCGGCGCGGCATAGAGACCGCCTTGCAACGCAGCGCTGGCATAGACGCGCGGATTGTCCCACAGGCCGGTGCCGAGTAGTTGGATGTTGCGCAAGTTCGCACCCGCCGCAGTCATCGCATCCGCGACCGAAACGACGGCATCGCCGTCATCGGCAATGAACAGCGCGTCCGCGCTGCCGAGCTGCTGCGCCACAGTCCGCGCCGGGGTGGCGCGATCGGCGCCGTATTTCTCGAAGGCGACGATGCGCCCGCCACGCCGCGGCACCGCCGCCTTCACGGCGGCTTCGACGACATTGCCATAGGCATTGTCGGGCACGAGCACGGCGACGGAGCGTTTTCCGATGCTGGCGGAATATTCGACGATGCGGTTGACGTCGGACTCCGGCAGGAAGCTGAGCAGATAGACGCCGCGTCCGGCGATGCTGGAATCGGTCGAGAACGCGATCACCGAAATGCCACGCGTGCGCGCGACCTGCGCCACCGCAGGCACCGACTGCGCGAACAGCGGTCCCAGGATGATCTCGGCGCCCTCATCGACCGCCTGCTGCGCACCTGCTTGCGCGCCTTGCGGGCTGCCATTGTCGTCCTTGATCAGGAGCTGGATGTTCGGGTTTTGGAACTCGGCCAGCGCCATCTCGGCGGCGTTGCGCATGGATTGCGCCGCGAGGCCCGCATTGCCGGCGGCCGAGAGCGGCAGGATCACGGCGACCTTCACCCCGCCGGTGCCCGCGGTCGCGGCCTGTTGCGGCGGGCCAGCCGGCTGAGCCGGGGGCGCCGAGCTGGAGAACTGACTGAGACTCTGCTGCACGCCGGCGCAGGCCGACAGCAAGGGCGCGCCGAGCAGGAGGCCGAGCGCACTCCGCCGGGTCGCCGCCGACGATCGGGGCCCGGGAGCGGAAGACTCCTCCGAAGAGGAAGATCTGGGATGACGCGGGCCCACCATGGCAACTTCTCTTCCGACCGGCCGTCGGCAGCCGGTCACTCCTTCCACGACACAAGCCGGGGATTCAGGCATATTGTCGACGAATAGTTAACCAAAACAAAAGGATAATAGCCACTTAACCCGGCCGCCTTCCGTCCTGGCCAACTGCTCACGCACTCACGCAGCATCAAGGCGGCGTTTCGGTCGCGAATATGGCGCGAGGACCCTTACTCCCTCGCAACGCGATCCCGGATCGATCACATTCCCGTCCGCCCTCACCTCGGCACGATCTTTTTCGAAGAGCCGGTTCCCAGCCCTGCGGATCGTGCCTAAGTTGACTTCATTATGCGCGCAAAGCCGGCCCCGATAAATACGCCTGAAGCTCAAGATGCCGCCTCGCGCGGCTTCTCCATCGACGCCCATCGGCTTACGGCGCCGAAGGCGGCGCCCGGCCTTCATCTGGTGGCGACGCCCATCGGCAATCTCGGCGACATCACCCTGCGGGCGCTTCAGACGCTCGCCGGCGTCGACGTCATCGCCTGCGAGGACACCCGCATCACCCGGCGCCTGACCGAGCGCTACGCCATCGCTGCACAACTCAAGCCCTATCACGAGCACAACGCGGAAGCCGCGCGCCCAAAGATCCTGGAGGCGCTTGCGGCAGGCGGCTCGGTCGCGCTGGTCTCTGACGCCGGCACGCCGCTGATCTCCGATCCTGGCTTCAAGCTGGTGCGCGAGGTCTGCGCTGCCGGCCATGCGGTCTATGCGCTGCCCGGCCCGTCGTCGGTGCTGGCGGCGCTGTCCGTCGCAGCGCTGCCGACCGACCGCTTCTTCTTCGAAGGCTTTTTGCCGGCGAAATCGGCCGCGCGCCGCGCACGCCTGGCCGAGCTTGCGCGCATCGACGCGACGCTGGTGATGTTCGAATCGGGTAATCGCATGCAGGCCACATTGACCGATCTCGCCGAGATCATGGGTGAACGAGAGGCCGCGGTTTGCCGCGAGCTGACGAAGTTGCACGAGGAGGTCAGGCGTGCGCCCCTCGCCGAGTTCGCGCGGCAAGCCGACGCGCCGGAGACGCGCGGTGAATTCGTTCTGGTGATCGGTCCGCCTGCAGCAAACGCCGACGTGCTGGCATCGGATGCGCTCGACGGTCTCTTGCGCGAGCAGCTGGCCGCGCACAGCGTCAAGGATGCCGTGGCGCATGCGGTCGCACTTTCGGGCCGGCCACGACGCGAGGTCTACGCCCGCGCGCTCGAGCTCGCAAAAGACGTGCACAAGGACTTGCGGGGCGGCGATGGCGAAGACTGAGGTCCCGGCGGAACCGAAAGTCGCCTCGCCCGAGCGCGTCGCCGCGTTCCGCACCGGCATCTCCGCCGAGAGCCGCGCCGCCGCCTTTCTCATGGCCAAGGGCTATCGCATCCTCGCCAAGCGTTATCGCACCCCGCATGGCGAGATCGACATCGTGGCGCGCCGCCGCAATCTGATCGCCTTCGTCGAGGTCAAGGCGCGGGCGACGCTGGATGACGCCGCCTTCGCGGTGACGCCGCGCCAGCAGCAGCGCATCATCGATGCCGCACAAGGCTGGCTCGTGGCGCATCCCGAGCATGCCGAATTCGAATTGCGATTCGACGCCATGCTGATTGCGCCGCGATCACTTCCGCGCCATGTGTTGGCGGCATTCGACGCCTCGACCTGAAAGGCAGACCATGAAACTGAACGTCGCCGTCCAGATGGACCCCATCGCCCGCATCAACATCAAGGGCGATTCCACCTTTGCACTGCTCCTGGAGGCGCAGAAGCGCGGCCACGGCCTGTCCTATTACACGCCGGACAAGCTCTCGATGGTCGGCGACGAGCTGGTCGCTCCGGTTCAGCTCCTCACGGTGCGCGACGAGCCCGGCGATCATTTCACCCTCGGGGAGCCCAGGCGCGAGGCGCTCAACGGCTTTGACGTGGTGCTGCTCCGCCAGGACCCGCCGTTCGACCTCGCCTACATCACCTCGACGCATTTCCTGGAGCGCATCCATCCGAAGACGCTGGTCGTCAACGATCCCGCCTCGGTGCGGAACGCGCCGGAAAAGCTGTTCGTCATGAACTTTCCGCAGCTGATGCCGCCGACCCTGATCTCGCGCGACCTCGACGAGATCAACGCCTTTCGCGACAAACATGGAGCCGTTGTCATGAAGCCGCTGCACGGCCATGGCGGCGCCGCGGTTTTCCGCGTGATGCCGCAGGACATGAATTTCGGCTCGCTGTTCGACATGTTCTCGGTGACGTTCAAAGAGCCCTGGGTGATCCAGCAATTCATCCCCGAGGTGAAGCACGGCGACAAGCGCATCATCCTCGTCAACGGCGAGTTCGCCGGCGCGGTAAACCGCGTCCCGGCCGCGGACGACCTCCGCTCCAACATGGTGCGCGGCGGCGCGGCGCAGGAGACCGAGCTCACGGTGCGCGAGCGCGAGATCTGCGCCACCGTCGGACCGGCGCTGCGCGAGCGCGGCCTCCTGTTCGTCGGCCTCGACGTCATCAACGGCAACCTCACCGAGATCAACGTCACCTCGCCGACCGGCATCCGCGCCATTACGCGGCTCGGCGGCCCAGATGTGGCGGCGAAGATCTGGGACGCGATCGAGCAGAAGCGCGCGAAGTAGCGTCGGGCTACGCAGGCGTCAATTTATCACCGTCATCCTGAGGCGCTTGTCCTGCATAGCAGGACGAGCCTCGAAGGACGACGGCCCGGCTGCATCCCGGCCGCTCATCCTTCGAGGCTCGCCTTGCGATGCGTTGCATCGACAGCCTCGCACCTCAGGATCACGGATCGCCGACGCGTCGCAGCACACACTGCGATGACGCGCGACTTCGAGCCTCTCCCATCACTAACCACCCATTCACCATGACGCCCCCGCGCTGCATCCGCACGCGTCTCACGCGCTACGTGAATCTACGGGGCCGCTGGCCGACCGAATAACGCTGCGTTCACCATCTGCCGAAAACCCGCAGCGTGATCGGCCATCACATTCGACCTCGCAACACCCCTTATACTTTTACTCCCTACTCATCGACGCGGGGGAACCCGCCACGTGCGGTTCGAGTGCCCCGCGTAAGAGTAGAAGCGTATGAATACCGCACGCATTGTCGTTCTCGTCATCGCACTGGGCGCCGGCGGCGTCGCTGCGTATCTGGCGAGCAGCTATCAGAGTGCGCCCGCGCCCGTTCTGCCCGTCGCCGAGAAGCTTCCGACGGTCGAGGTCCTGGTCGCGAAAAACGACATCGGGCTCGGCCAGGCCGTGAAGCCCGAGGATCTGCAATGGCAGGCCTGGCCGGCGGCGACCGCGAGCAACGCCTTCATCCGCCGCGACAGCAGGCCCGAGGCGCAGACCCAGATCGCCGGCTCGATCGCGCGCGTGCCGTTGATGCAGGGCGAGCCGATCCGCGAGCAGAAGCTGGTCAGGGCCGAAGGCTCCGGCTTCATGGCTGCGATCCTGCCTTCCGGCATGCGGGCCGTCTCCACCGAAATTTCAGCCGAGACCGGCGCCGGCGGCTTCATCCTGCCGAACGACCGCGTCGACATCGTGCTGACCCGCCGCCTGAAAAATCCCGACACCAACGTACCGACCGGCGGCAATGACCTGATCGTGTCCGAGGTCATCCTGACCAACATCCGCGTGCTCGCGATCGACCAGGCGCCGAAGGAGAAGGACGGCCAGACCGCCGTGATCGGCAAGACCGTCACGCTCGAGCTCAAGCCTGACCAGGTCGCCACGCTGTCGGCTGCGCGCCAGGGCGGCACGCTCCAGCTCGCGCTGCGGAGCATCGTCGATGCCAACGCAGTCGATGGCACGCCCGAGGACCAGGCGGTCAAGCGTCCCGCCGGCGTGAATGTAATTCGTTACGGCGTGCAGGCGCGGCAACTGACGTCACAGAAGTGATGATGGGGATAGCATGAACTACGGGGATGATCGGACGGGCGTGCGCATTCGGGGGAAGCGCGCGCGCTCGTTCTTGGCGGGGACGATGCTGATGCTGGGGCTGCTCGCAGCCCCCGACCGGCTCAGTGCCGCGGACGCACCGGTCGGCGACCAGACACCGATGCAAGCGCCTGATCTCGGTGTGTCGCCGGTCGCGACGATCGCGCCGGCACGGACGCGCTTCCTGTCGCTCGGCGTCGGCAAGTCCGTCGTCATCGACCTGCCGCGCGAGGTCAAGGACGTGCTGGTGGCCGATCCCAAGATCGCCAACGCGGTGATCCGCTCGGCGCAGCGCGCCTATATCATCGGCGGCCAGGTCGGCCAGACCAACGTGGTGTTCTTCACCGCCGACGGCCAGCAGGTCGCCTCCTACGACATCGCAGTGAAGCGCGACCTCAACGGCATGCGCGCCGCGCTGCGCCAGTCGCTGCCGGGCGTGCAGATCGAAGGCGTCGGCGACAGCGTGATGCTGACCGGCTCGGTCTCAAGCCCGGTCGAGGCCCAGCAGGCCGGCGACGTCGCCGCAAAGCTCGTCGGCGGCAGCGACAAGGTCGTCAACAATATCGTCGTGCGCGGCCGCGACCAGGTGATGCTCAAGGTCGTCGTCGGCGAAGTCCGCCGCGATATCGTCAAGCAGCTGGGCGTCGATCTCAGCGCCAGCCTGAATGCCGGCACCGCGGTGGTGAACTTCAACAACTCCAACCCGTTCTCGGTCTCTGGTGGACCGATCGTCGCCAACAACGGGCTCGGCGTCGCCGGCCTCGCCAAGGGCGTCGCCACCGTCAGCGCCACGATGCGCGCAATGGAAAGCGCCGGCGTCATGCGCACCCTCGCCGAGCCGAGCCTGACCGCGATCTCGGGCGAATCCGCAACCTTCATCGCCGGCGGCGAATTCCCGATTCCGGCGGGCTATTCCTGCGATCCGGTCACCCACGTCTGTACCACCCAGGTCACCTACAAGAAGTTCGGCATCTCCCTGAATTTCACCCCGGTCGTGCTCAGCGAAGGCCGCATCAGCCTGCGCGTCATGACCGAGGTCTCGGAGCTGTCGAATACGAACGCGATCACGCTGACGCAGGCGGTGTCCTCGACCTCGAGCAACTCCATCACGATCCCCTCGGTTCAGACCCGCCGCGCCGAAACGACGCTGGAAATTCCCTCCGGCGGCTCGATGGCGATGGCCGGCCTGATTCAGCAGCACACCAAGCAGGCGATCAACGGCCTGCCCGGCGTCGACCAGGTGCCGATCATCGGCGCGCTGTTCCGCAGCCAGGACTTCGTCAACAACGAGACCGAGCTGATGGTGATCGTGACGCCCTATGTGGTGCGTGCCGTCGCCCAGAAGGAATTGTCGCGGCCCGACGACGGTTTCGCGCCGGCCTCCGACGCGCAGACGGCGCTGCTCGGCCGCATGAACCGCCTTTATGGCATCGCGCGCCGCGTCGATCCGATCAACGGCACGCCCGGCGATTTCGGTTTCATCATCGACTGACGACGAGCGGACGGCCCGGGGGAACGGGACAGGAAACGGGGCAAGAGGGGATCAAGCGATGACGAGGACGATAGCCGACCGACGCCGCCACTTCAGCGTAGCGATGGCGCTGACGGGACTGTCCGTCATGCTGGGCGCGTGCAACACCACCGGTGAAATCGTCACTCAGACGGTGCCGACCGACTATCGCCAGCGCCACCCGATCGCGGTGCAGGAGGGCAAGCGCTCGATCGTGATCTTCGTCGGCAAGGCGCGCGGCGGCCTCTCGGCTGCGCAACACGCGGATGTCGTCGGCATTGCCCGGGACTGGGTGCGCGAAGGCACCGGCTCCGTCGGCGTCGACGTGCCCACCGACACCGCGAATTCGCGCGCGGCGGCGGCAACCTATCAGGAAATCCGCTCCGTGCTCGCATCCGGCGGCGTGCCCTCGCGCGCCATCGTCCAGCATCCCTATCGTCCTGAGGATCCTGGCCTGCTGCCGACGATCCGGCTGAGCTATTCCAAGATCAGCGCGGTGGCCGGACCCTGCGGACTGTGGCCGGAAGATGTTGGTCCGAACATCCTCGACCCCGGCTACAACGAGAACCGGCCGTATTTCAATCTGGGCTGCGCCAGCCAGCGCAACCTCGCGGCCATGATCGACAACCCCGCCGATCTCGAACAGCCGCGCGCCGAGACGCCCGCCTACACCGCACGGCGCGACATCGCCTTCGACCGCTATCGCAAGGGCTCGCCCACTGCGACTGCCTATCCCGAGGCCGACAAGGCCAAACTCAGCGACACCGGCAAATGAGTGATATCCACGACGAAGACGCGGACGATCCGCGGCACCCCGACGAACACATTGCGCCGGTTCCCCGCATCTCGGTGCAGGCCTTTTGCGAGACCGAGCAGACGCTCGCCGCGGTGACCGCGGCGGGGGAGGATCGCCGGCTCGCCAAGGCGCATCTCACTGCCAGGGACGGTGGCCTCGCTGCGGCGATCGAAGTCTATGAATCGATGCCGACGCCGAACGTGATCGTGATCGAGTCCGACGGCACGCGCGACATCCTAGAGGGGCTCGACGACCTCGCCGGCGTCTGCGATCCCGGTACCCGCGTCGTGGTGATCGGCAATCCCAACGACACCGCGCCCTATCGCGAGCTGGTCCGCCGCGGCGTCAACGATTACGTGGTCGGACCGGTCGAAACCCTCGACGTGGTCCGCTCGATCTGCAGCCTGTTCTCGGCGTCGGAAGCCATCATCACCGGCCGTGTCATCGCGGTGGTCGGCGCCAAGGGCGGCGTCGGCGCGTCCACCGTCGCGCACAACGTGGCCTGGACCATCGCCCGCGATCTCGCGCTCGATTCCGTCGTGATCGATCTCGACCTCGCCTTCGGCACCGCGAGCCTCGACTACAATCAGGATCCGGTGCAGGGCATCGCCAACGCGGTGCTGTCGCAGGACCGGCCGGACACGGCGCTGATGGAGCGCCTGCTCGCCAAGTGCACCGAGCGGCTCAGCCTGCTGGCCGCGCCCGCGACGCTCGACCGCGTCTATGATTTCGGCGCCGAAGCCTTCGACGCGGTGTTCGACACGCTGCGCATGACCACGCCTTGCATCGTGCTCGATGTTCCCCACCAATGGTCGGGCTGGACCCGGCGCGCGTTGGTCAACGCCGACGACATCGTGATCGTGGCCGAGCCCGATCTCGCCAATTTGCGCAACACCAAGAACATGCTGAGCGTGCTCAAGGCGGCGCGGCCGAACGACCGGCCGCCGCTGTACTGCCTCAACCAGGTCGGCATGCACAAGCGGGCGGAGATCGAGGTCAAAGCCTTCGCCAAGACCATGGAGAGCCAGCCGCTCGCGGTGATCCCGTTCGATTCGAAGCTGTTCTCGACCGCTGCCAACAATGGCCAGATGATCGCGGAGGTCTCCAAGAGTCACCGCACCACCCTTCTGTTCCAGAGCATGGCGAACCGCCTCGCCGGCCGCGGCGAGGTGAAGAAGCCGAAGCGTTCGCTGCTCGGGCCGCTGCTGAAAAAGCTGAAGGGCAGGTCGGGCCGCGGATCCGCCCCGCATCGCAAGGCGTCGTAAGGCTGGAAGCGTCTTCGAGCGAACTGGCTACCGGTTCGTGCGAAGACAACGCGTCAAAACGAGAATCTACGAAGAGAAGAGCGTGGGCTATCTGTCCGCCCGCTGCTGCTTCTTCGCCAGCAATTGCCGCAGCGCCGTGACCTTTGCTGCCGCTTGATCCGGCGGCAGATCGGCCTTCACGATGATCTCGGCCTCGGCCTGCTTTCCTTCCAGCCCCAGCACGAGCGCGAGATTGGCGCGCACGCGGGGATCTCCGGGATTGCGCTCATGCGCGCGGCGCATCGTTTCCTCTGCCCGCGGCAGATTGTTCTGCAGCATGTAGGACAGGCCGAGATTGGACAAAACCTGCGGCTCGTCGGGCACGATCTTTAGGGCGGTCGCGTAATATTGCTGCGCCTCCTCGTTGCGGCCGAGCTGATCGAGCGCCGCGCCCTGCGCCGACAGGATGCGCCAATCCGGATCCTCGGGCGTATGCGCACGGCCGAGAACATCGAAGGCCTGCTGGAAATTGCCGTTGTCGGCAAGCGCGCGGCCATAGCCGGCGAGCAATGCCTTGTTGCTGGGATGGGCGAGTACGGCCTGCTCCATCACCGCGACGGCCTGCGCCCGCTGGCCGCTCTCGCGCAGCGCCTTGCCGTAGGCGAGCGCAATGCTGGGATCGCCGGGCTTGGCGCGGTAGCGTTCGCGCAGGGCGTCCATGTCCGGCTTGGCGTCGACCTTGACGGCGGCGTCAGATCTGACGCCGAGCGCGCCGGTCACATCCTCGATGCCATTGGTCTGGCAGCCGCCGAGGACGAGCACCATGAACGCGGGAAGCAGGAATTTCGCCGAAGGAAAGGCGGCGGACGGACGCTTGGGCATACTCTGATCACTCGGCGACTGATCAGAGATGCTTACCCATTAACGCTAAAGCCCCGTTAAGGAGGCGCAGCCATTAAGGCCTAATCGACGAACTCCGCGCCGAACTCGCAGCCGATGCGCCAGCGCAGGCGGCATTGGCGGGAATAATCGGGCGCGAAGATGATGGTGAATTGCGGCGGCACTTCCAGGAATTCCGCCACCACTTTCACGCCGCCATCCGAAATATCCGTGATCGTGCAGTCGCGCGGCAGCGAGCCCGCACCAAAATGGATCTTGGCCAGCCGGCTGCACACCCGGCGTTCGCTTCTCCGGCGATTTGCAAGCATTTGAATTCTTCACCCGTTAGATCACGGCCCATCCCGCAGCCCCAGGAGTAGCGGACATTCGTTGGAATGTGCTGAGGAGAGCCGCTCGCATTCGAGGCGTAGTGTCGGCATCGCGTTTACGGTCGGTTAGGGCTTGCTTGGCCTCGGAAATGTTCCTGTATTGTTCTTGCGAAGGGCGCCAGGCTCTGCTACCCCTAATTGCACGAGAGGGCAGGCTGGTTCGAGCATGGTTCAGCGGGTTTCTACCGTCGCCTTTGAGGGGATCGAGGCCCGTGCGGTCGACGTGCAGGTGCAGGTCGCCCCGGGCCTGCCGGCCTTCGCGATCGTCGGCTTGCCGGACAAGGCGGTGTCGGAGGCGCGCGAGCGGGTCCGTTCGGCCCTGATCGCCTCGGGGCTGGCGCTGCCGGCGCGGCGGATCATCGTCAATCTGGCGCCGGCCGATCTGCCCAAGGAGGGCAGCCATTACGACCTGCCGATCGCGCTCGGGCTGATGGCGGCGATCGGCGCGATCCCGCCGGATGCGCTGACGGGTTTCACGGTTCTGGGCGAACTCGGCCTCGACGGGTCGATCGCGCCGGTCGCAGGTGTCCTGCCCGCCGCGATCGGCGCCAATGGACGCGAGGAGGGCCTGATCTGCCCGGCCGCCTGCGGCTCGGAGGCGGCCTGGGCGAGCCCGGACATCCAGATCATCGCCGCACAATCGCTCATTCAGATCGCCAACCATTTCAAGGGCACGCAGGTGCTGTCGCGGCCCTCACCGAAGGTGCATGAAGCCGCCGCCTCGTCCCTCGACCTGCGCGATATCAAGGGCCAGGAAAGCGCCAAGCGGGCGCTGGAGATCGCGGCTGCCGGCGGGCATCACCTCTTGATGATCGGTGCGCCCGGCGCGGGCAAGTCGATGCTGGCGGCGCGCCTGCCCTCGATCCTGCCGCCGCTGTCGCCGAGCGAATTGCTCGAAGTCTCCATGATCGCGTCCGTCGCCGGCGAGATCGAGGGCGGCGCGCTGACCGCGCGGCGGCCGTTCCGCTCGCCGCATCATTCCGCCAGCATGGCCGCGCTCACCGGCGGCGGCATGCGCGCCAAGCCCGGCGAGATCTCGCTGGCGCATCAGGGCGTGCTGTTCCTCGACGAGCTGCCCGAGTTCGATCCGCGCGTCCTGGATTCGCTGCGCCAGCCCTTGGAGAACGGCGAGGTCGCGGTGTCGCGCGCCAATCACCGCGTCACCTACCCTGCCCGCTTCATGCTGGTGGCCGCAATGAATCCCTGCCGCTGCGGCAATGCGTTCGAGCCCGGCTATGCCTGCAAGCGCGGCCGCATCGACCGCTGCACCGGCGACTACCAGGCGCGCATCTCCGGTCCCCTGATGGATCGCATTGATCTGCGCATTGAGGTGCCGGCAGTGACCGCGGCCGATTTGATCCTACCGCCGCCGGCGGAAGGCTCCGCCGAGGTCGCCGCGCGCGTGGCGGCCGCACGCGACATCCAGCTTGCGCGTTATGCCGATGCCGGCCTGCCCAACGTCCGCACCAATGCCGAGGCGCCGGCCTCGGTCCTGGAAGAGATCGCCAAGCCGGATGCGCAGGGCGCCAAACTGCTGCGCGACGCCGCCGAGACCATGCGGCTGTCGGCGCGCGGCTATCATCGCGTGCTGCGGGTCGCGCGCACGCTGGCCGATCTCGACAATGCCGACAAGATCGGCCGCTTGCACCTCGCCGAGGCCCTGTCCTACCGCGCACTCGCGGAGGATGTGCGCCAGTTGGCCTGATCATTCCGCGCATCAACCCGGCGGTAACGAGTTTCCTTTACGCTCTGCAAACCATAAGCCCCATGTGTTTCCAACACGAGTTCCCGAGGGGCCCGGGCGAGTAGAGTGTCATGTTGCGTTTCAAGATCCTGGCCTCGGTTGTCCCCCTGTTGGCAGCGGCGGTGTTCGCCCGCGCTGAGATCGGATCGGTCTCGCATCCCTGCATCGCCCTCGGCGAGACCTCGGTCGAGCTCACAACTCTGTTCTGGACCGCCGGCGTGCACGTCGCCTTCACCGAGGATCCCGCGCAGGCCACGGTGCGGGTTCAGGTCACCGACGATGCGGACGCTGCGGATTTCGCGGTGGTGGACGACGGCCTCGGTTCGGAATCGGAAACCTGCCAGGCCACTCCGTCGACGCGCCTGGTCTCGATCGCGGCGCAGCCCATCGATGGCGCTCAGGTGATCTATCTCTCCACCGAAGGGCCGGCCGATTACCGCATCTATGTGCGCTCGAAAACGTTCTCGCAGCGCGAGGCGGCGGCGCTGATCGTCGGCGCCCGCGGCGGCCACCGCCAGCTCCAGGCCGCCTCGCTCTGAAGCATTAACACCTCGTCAACCCTGTTTGGAGGCGGCGCCGAAGCCTCAAACTGTTCGCAAGGTCGAGGCGACATCGTCACACACGGCGAGCGCGGGGTTTCGGACAAGAGTCGGGGTCGGTGGCGATGGGTCGGACGTTCCGGATCAAGGTGCGCATGCGCCGCTTCAGGCGACGGCATCCCCGTATCGCTTTCGCGCTCCGCTCGTTCATGATCTTCTCGGCGACGTTCGGCGCCGCCTATGGTTTCGTCTCCGGCAGCCGGTCCGAGAACTCCGGCTACGATCCGAATGCGTTTGCGATCGGCGCGAGCTTCCTGTTCGCCCTCGCCTGTCTAGGCCTTGCGACGCTGAGCATGCGGCTGCGTTTCGTCAACAAGCGGCTGCGTACGCTCGCCGCCCACAATGAGACGCTGATCGATCGAAATTGGGAGCTGAAGGAAGCCGAAGAGCGCGCTCGCAGCCTGTTCGAACAGCAGGGCGATCTGATCGTGCTGCGCGACACAAACGGCCGCATCACCTTTGCCAATGACGCCTATTGCGCGCTGGCCGGACAGGCGCGGAGCGCGCTGGTCGGCACCCGCTTCGATTTCGACGTGCTGGAGCAGGGCGACAGCGCGCGCGAGAGCAGCGGCACACGCGTTCACGACCAGAAGATCGCAACCCCGCTCGGCGCGCGCTGGATCGCCTGGCGCGAGGGCTATGTCCGCCTCGATGCCGGACAGCCCGCCGAACTGCAGAGCGTCGGACGCGACGTCACCGACCGCACCGAGACCGAACGCGCTTTGTCCGACGCCCGCGATCAGGCCGATGCCGCCAACCGCGCGAAATCGCGCTTCCTCGCGATGGCCTCGCACGAAATCCGCACGCCCCTCAACGGCATCATCGGCATGGGCGGCCTTCTGCTCGATACCACGCTGACACCGGAGCAGACGACCTATGCCAAGGCGGTGAAAACCTCCGGCGAAGCCTTGATGACGCTGATCGAGGAGCTGCTCGATTATTCCAAGATCGAAGCCGGCAAGCTCGATCTCGAGCAACGTCCCTTCGCCTTGTCCACGCTGATCGAGGAGATCACCGAGCTTCTGGCGCCGCGGGCACAGGCCAAGACTCTCGAGATCGCATCCTATATCGACGAGCGCCTGCCGCTCGAGGTGGTAGGCGACGCCGCGCGGCTGCGTCAGGTCCTGCTCAATCTTGCGGGCAACGCCATCAAGTTCACCGCGAGCGGAGGCGTCGCGCTGATCGTCGAGCCCGGCATCTGGCCGCACGAGATCAGCTTCCTGGTCCGCGACACCGGCATCGGCATCGCGCCGGAAGCGCAGTCGCGCATCTTTCGGGAGTTCGAGCAGGCGGACGAGCGCGTCGCGCGCACCTATGGCGGTACCGGGCTCGGCCTTTCCATCAGCGAGCGCATCGTCAAGCGCATGGGCGGCCGGATCACGCTCACGAGCGAGCCGGGCAAGGGCTCGACCTTCGAGGTCGCGGTGCCGCTACCCCCGTCACAAGCCGGCGCCGGACAGACGGCATTCCCCAGCCCCGACCTCGCCGGCAAATCGTTACTCCTCGTCGCCGAGGGCATCGAAGCCTCACTGATCGCGCGGCGCCTGGAACGCTGGGGCGGCCAGACCTGCATGGTTGCGGATGCGGCGGTCGCCGAGGCGCTACTGCCGGAGCGTTCATGGCACGCCGTACTGGTCGATCGCGCGATCGGTCCTGCCGCTGCCGACCATCTCGGCGAAGCGGCGCGGGCGCATGCGATGCAGCGGCTCGTGCTGCTGACGTCGAGCTCGCGCCACGAGAAATTCTCCCCGGCCTTCTCCGGATTCCTGGTGAAGCCGCTGCGCGCGGCCTCGCTTGCCACACGCCTCGCGCTGACGCCGGAGGTCGCCTCGCCCGATCTCGCGCCGGAGCCGGAGGCAGAATCCACCAGCGCAACGCGGGCGAGGGGCTTCTCGATTCTCGTTGCCGAGGACAACGAGATCAACGCATTGTTGATGCGATCGCTGCTCACCAAACTCGGCCATCGCGTCGTCATCGCCGTCCATGGCGAGGCGGCGCTGGAATCCTGGCTCGCCGCCTCATCGGCCGGCACGCCCTATGACCTCGTGCTGATGGACATCCAGATGCCGCAGCTCGACGGCATCGAGACGACAAAACGCATCCGCGCACATGAGGCAGCCACGGGTCGCCAGCACACACCGATCCTGGCGCTCACCGCCAATACGCTGGTCGAGGACCGCTACGCCTGCTTCGAGGCAGGCATGAACGGATTCCTGATCAAGCCGCTCGACCGCGAGAAGCTGGACGAGGCGCTGGCCGGGCTGGCCGCGTCGCGGAACCTGGCAGTCTGATCCAGAATTTCACGGGAACCTCAGCCCGGCCGGCGCCAGCTATGGTGCGGGGCAGGCCGGGAGCCGAGCATGCCCCGTGTCGTCCGGCGGGACGATCGTTCCTTCATGAGCAGTAAAACGCGGCGCAGCGAGCTTATCTGGCGGCGTTTGGGGGCCCTTGAATATGGTGTCCGTCTTTGCCGCGCGCTTGCAATGTGGGCACACGAAGAGATGCGCGATGATCGGGGTCGGCTCGTCCGCGAGCAGTTCGGAGCGGAACCACTTCATCTCGATATGGCAGTCCGGGCAGATCGGCGCTTCAAGCTGCTCCGCGGCGCTTCTGAGACGATCAACCATGCTGCCTCCCAGCCGTTTTTGAAGGCATAGCGGAATACCGATTGTCGGTCAGCAACAAAAGACACTCAGCCCGGACCAGCCAGGGACCCATGTTCACCGGCGCGATTACAGCCGCCTGAGCGCCACGCTCTCCACCGTGTGGTCGGCGCCCTTTTTCAGGATCAGCGTCGCGCGGGGGCGGGTCGGCAGAATGTTGTCCTCGAGATTGGCGAGGTTGGTGCGTTCCCAGATCGCGATCGCGGTGGCGGTCGCTTCCTCATCCGACAACAGGGCGTAGCGGTTGAAGTAGGATTTTGGATTGGTGAAGGCGGTGTCGCGCAGCGCCAGGAAGCGCTTGATGTACCATTGCCGCAGCGCCGCCTCGTCGGCGTCGATATAGACCGAGAAGTCGAAGAAGTCGGAGACCACAGGCACCGCCTTGCCGTCACGCGGCAGCTTTCCGGTCTGCAGCACGTTGACGCCTTCGACGATCAGAATGTCGGGCCGATCGATCTCCGCCCACTCGTTTGGCACGATGTCGTAGGTCAGATGCGAATAGACCGGCGCGCGGACGTGCCGGCGGCCGGACTTGATGTCGGAGAGGAAGCTGAGCAGCAGCGGCAGGTCATAGCTGTCCGGAAAACCCTTCTTCTGCATGATGCCCTGCCGCTCGAGCACCGCGTTGGGATACAGAAATCCGTCGGTCGTGATCAGTTCGACCTTCGGCCGCGGCGACCAGCGCGCCAACAGCGCCTGAAGCACGCGGGCCGTGGTGGATTTTCCGACGGCGACCGAGCCGGCGACGCCGATGATGTAGGGCACTTTTCGGTCGCGGATATTGAGGAACTGGCGCTCGGCGTAATACAGGCGCTGCATGGCGTCGACATAGATCGACAACAGGCGCGACAGCGGCAGGTAGATGTCCTCGACCTCCTGCAAGTCCAGGCGATCGTGCAGCGAGCGCAGCCGGTCGAACTCGCCCGGCTCCAGAGTCATCGGCGTATCGTCGCGCAGCCTGGACCACTGCTCGCGCGTATAGACGCGGTACGGATTATACTGCTGCTCGGGTGCGCGGATATCCATGACGCGATCTTTCCACCTCGGCTAGTTGCCGCTCTTGCGCGACGCCTTTTCTTCCAACCCTGACATCGACGTCCGCTTGTCCAGCGCGGCCTCGACCTCCTCCAGCTTTACGCCGCGTGCCTTGAGCAGCACAAGGAAATGGTAGAGCAGGTCGGCGCTTTCGGCGATCAGATGCGCGCGATCGTTTTCGACTGCTGCGATTACGGTTTCGACTGCTTCCTCACCGAACTTCTTGGCGCAATGCTCGGCGCCCTTGTCCAGAAGCTTGCGGGTATAGGAAGCTTCGCCACCGGATGCCGCGCGGGCATCGATGGTCTCGGCCAGATCGTGGATCGTGAAACGCGGCATACAGACTACTCGGAAAGCGCGATCCGGCCGAACGAGCCGGTCTACCGGCTCGTGTAGCACTTTTGTGAACGGGAGTCGTCAGGCATCGAGGCGCATGGGCAGTCCGCAGCGGGCCATGTGCTCCTTGGCTTCGCGGATGGTGAATTCCCCGAAGTGGAAGATCGAGGCGGCCAGCACGGCGGTGGCGTGCCCGTCGCGGATACCGTCGACGAGGTGGTCGAGATTGCCGACGCCGCCAGAGGCGATCACCGGGACGGAGACGCTGTCGGCGATCGCCCGGGTCAGCGGAATGTCAAAACCCTGCCGGGTGCCGTCGCGGTCCATCGAGGTGAGCAGGATTTCACCGGCGCCGAGCGAGACCACTTCCTGGGCATATTCGATGGCGTCGATGCCGGTCGAATTGCGCCCGCCATGGGTGAAGATCTCCCAGCGGTCGCCGCCCGGACGCTTGACGCGCTTGGCGTCGATCGCCACCACCACGCACTGCTCGCCGAACTTCTCGGCGGCTTCCTTGACGAACTCGCGCCGCGACACCGCGGCGCTGTTGATCGAGACCTTGTCTGCGCCGGCGCGCAGCAGCGTCTTGATGTCGTTGACCTCACGCACGCCGCCGCCGACCGTGACCGGCATGAAGCAGGCTTCCGCCGTGCGCCGGACCACGTCCAGCATGATGCCGCGGTTCTCATGGGTCGCGGTGATGTCGAGGAAGGTGAGCTCGTCGGCCCCGGCGGCATCATAGGCGATCGCGGCTTCGACAGGGTCGCCGGCATCGCGCAGATCGACGAAGTTGACTCCCTTGACGACCCTTCCGTCCTTGACGTCGAGGCAGGGGATCACGCGCACCTTGAACATTGGATGTCTCCTAGCACGCGTTGCGGATCAGGGTGAGGGCGGCGGCGGGATCGAGCCGGCCGTCGTAGAGCGCGCGGCCGGCGATCGCGCCAGCGAGCTTCTTGGCGCGCGGCGTCAGCATCGCCTTGACGTCCTCGATCGAGGCGAGGCCGCCTGAGGCGATCACGGGAATGGAGATCGCGTCCGCCAGCGCAATGGTCGCGTCTAGGTTCAGGCCTTTGAGCAGACCGTCGCGCGCAATGTCGGTGAAGATGATGGCGGCAACGCCGGCATCCTCGAAACGCTGCGCGATTTCCAGCACTGTGACCTGCGAGGTCTCGGCCCAGCCTTCGACGGCGACCTTGCCGTCGCGGGCGTCGAGACCGACCGCGATGCGGCCCGGGAATTTCTTCGCCGCAGCCTTCACCAGTTCAGGATCCCGCACCGCTGCGGTGCCGATGATGACGCGGGTGATGCCCTTGTCGAGCCAGGCTTCGACGGTGGCGAGATCGCGAATGCCGCCGCCGAGCTGCACCGGAATCCTGATCGTCTTCAGCATCGCCTCGACGGCCTCGGCATTCACCGGCTTGCCGGCAAAGGCACCGTCGAGATCGACGACGTGGAGATACTCAAAACCCTGCGCGGCAAAGCTCTGCGCTTGCGCCGCGGGATCGAGGTTGAACACGGTCGCCCGCGCCATGTCGCCTTGCTCGAGGCGCACGCATTGGCCGTTCTTGAGGTCGATCGCGGGGAAGAGGATCACGGTTTCCATCGCAAAAAGTTCGAGATCAGGGCCAGGCCGAAACGCTGGCTTTTCTCGGGGTGAAATTGCGTGCCGATCGCGGTGTCCTTCGCGACGATCGCGGTGACAGGCCCGCCGTAATCGGCGCGCGCCAGCACATCCGCCTCGTTGGCGGGGTTGAGGTGATAGGAGTGCACGAAATAGGCGTGCTGGCCCTTAGGGCCAAGCGGCAGCTTGTTCAGCACCGGATGCTCGCGCAAAACCTCCAGCGTATTCCAGCCCATGTGCGGGATCTTCAGGCTCTCGTCGCGCGGCGTGATCTTCTCGACATCGCCGCCGATCCAATTCAGGCCGTCCGTCGTGACATGCTCCTTGCCGCGGCTTGCCATCAACTGCATGCCGACGCAGATTCCGAAGAAGGGCCGCGCCTTGACGCGCACCGCTTCCGTGATCGCCTCGACCATGCCGTTGACGGCATCAAGTCCGCGCCGGCAATCGGCGAAAGCGCCGACGCCCGGCAGCACCAGACGGTCGGCGCTGTAGGCCTGGTCCGGATCGCTGGTAACGAACACCTTTTGCGGGTTGTCCAAGCTGCGCGCGGCGCGCTCGAAGGCTTTCGCGGCGGAATGCAGATTGCCGGAACCGTAATCGATGATGGCGACGCTCATCTTGACCCTCCCGGTTCTGGAAACAACCCAATGATGCCGCCCGCCGGCAATGGCGGCGGGTTCGAGAATTGCTGACCCGGCACGCCGCGGGTCGGCGGCGGGCCGCCGCGATCAACGGCCCATTGATCGTTGACGATGCCGTGCTGCTTCTGGCTCCAGCGCTCGAAGAAGCGGTGCTCCGCGGTATCCTCGTTGTCGGCAATCACGACGTCGAGCTGCCGCCACTTGCCGCGCGACAAGGTCCAACGGCGAAGGCTTGAGGCCTCAAAGCCCATCAGCAGGGCGATAATGAGATCCGCGTAGAAGATCGACGAGCGCCCGAGACCGAGGCTGGACAGCCCCGCATTGAACGCGGCCACAAAGATCAGCCAGCCGATCAGCGCCAGCCACAGCCGATTCCACAGCAGCCAGACCGGGCCGAAGATCATCGCCCAGAAGTGGAAGCCGTCGCGCACGAAGACGAACTTGTCGGTGGCACGCAGATCGGCTCCGGCAGGAGAGGGAGCATGAACCGTATAGACAGGCATGGTGATGCCCCGTTCTCTGAATTCAGTGATACCGGAGGCGGCGCCCGCCGCCGGACCGAGACGTCAGCCGCCGAGCGAGCCCTTGGTGGACGGGATTTCGCCCACAGCCTTCGGATCGATCGCGACCGCAGTGCGCAGCGCCCGCGCCAGACCCTTGAAGCAGGACTCGGCGATATGGTGGCTGTTATCGCCATATAGGGTCTCGACGTGAAGAGTCACGCCGGCGTTGATGGCGAAGGCCTGGAACCACTCGCGCACCAGCTCGGTGTCGAACTCGCCGATCTTGTCGCGGGGAAAGTCGGCCTTGAACACCAGGAACGGGCGGCCCGAGATGTCGATGACGACGCGCGACAGCGTCTCGTCCATGGGCATGTGCACGCCGGCATAGCGGGTGATGCCCGCCATGTTGCCGAGCGCCTGCTTGACCGCCTGGCCGAGCGCGATGCCGGTGTCTTCGGTGGTATGGTGATGATCAATGTGCAGGTCGCCCACCGCCTTGACCGTGAGGTCGATGCGGGAATGGCGGGCCAGGAGATCGAGCATATGGTCGAAAAAGCCGATGCCGGTCGCGATATTGGCCACGCCGTTGCCATCGAGGTTCACAGTGACCTCGATGTCGGTCTCTTTGGTCTTGCGCTTGATCGTCGCGGTGCGCATCAAAACTAGCTTTCATCCTAGTTCGGGGCCGAAAACGCCGGTCTTTTAACAGCCAAATGACGCCTTCGCTACTGCGGGAACGGGGTAGCCGGGCCTCTACTTCTGCCTATGGTGAGCGAATTAGGCCCGGAGCGGCCCGTTGTCCGCCGGTTGTCCGCCTGTTGTCCCCTTGGCCTCGACCGCCTAAATCAGGCCCGACAACGAGGGTCATTCATGCAGGTTTCCCAGAACAGCTCGCCGGGCTGGCACGGCACCACGATTTTGACGGTCCGCAAGGGCGGCAAGGTGGTGGTCGGCGGCGACGGCCAGGTCTCGATCGGCCAGACCGTGATCAAGTCCAACGCCAAGAAGGTCCGCAAGCTCGGCAAGGGCGACGTCATCGGCGGCTTTGCCGGCGCGACCGCCGACGCCTTCACGCTCTTTGAGCGGCTGGAGAGCAAGCTCGAGCAATATCCGGGGCAGCTGACCCGCGCTGCGGTCGAACTGGCCAAGGACTGGCGCACCGACCGCTATCTGCGGCGGCTGGAGGCCATGATGATCGTGGCTGACAAGGATGTTTCGCTGGTGCTGACCGGCACCGGGGACGTGCTCGAGCCCGAGGCCGGCGTGATGGCGATCGGCTCCGGCGGCAATTATGCGCTCGCCGCGGCACGCGCCCTGCTCGATACCGACAAGGACGCCGAGACCATCGTCCGCCGCTCCCTCGACATCGCCGCCGACATCTGCGTCTACACCAACCGGAATGTGACCATCGAGAGCCTGGCGACAGGGTAGGGCCTACCTGTGACTCAACGGCGGGGCACCGGACTGGCTGTAACCTCTCCCGCTTGCGGGAGAGGTCGCGCCGAACGCGCGGGTGAGGGCTTTCTCCTCTGGGGGATTGTCCCATTGCGGAGACACCCTCTCCCGACCCTCTCCCGCAAGCGGGAGAGGGGGCGCAGCATCGCCGCGGCTAGCTGATGGCCATAACCTACATCTTCCGCCCGATGACCGCGGCCGATCTGCCGCTGATCCGGCGGTGGCTGGGCGAGCCCCATGTGCGGGAATGGTGGGGCGATCCGGACGAGCAGTTTTCGCTCGTCAGCGGCGATCTCGACGAGCCGGCCATGAACCAGTTCATCGTGTTGGCCGGCAACAGGCCCTTCGGCTATCTTCAATGCTACCGCCTGACCGCCTGGAATACGGGCTTCGGGCCGCAACCGGAGGGCACGCGTGGGATCGACCAGTTCATCGGCGAAAGCGACATGATCGCGTGCGGCCATGGCGCGGCGTTGATTCGCCAATTCGTCAACGCGCAGCTGCGGAACGGCCTGCCGCGGATCGTCACCGATCCTGATCCGCTCAACGCGCGTGCCATACGCGCCTATGAGAAGGCTGGCTTTGTCCGCGACCGCATGGTCGAGACGCCGGACGGACCGGCGCTGTTGATGGTGCGTGAATCGTGACGCTGACGAGCACGCAGCAGAGCAAGGTCGCGGTACCCCCGCAAGCCTGGTTGGGCATCGCGTTATTGCTGCTCATGCTGCAAGCCTCGATCCTGTTCGCGGTGGGACGCGTGCCGATCTGCACCTGCGGCTATGTGAAGCTGTGGCATGGCGTGGTGAACAGCTCGGAGAATTCGCAACATATCGCCGACTGGTACAGTTTCTCCCACGTCCTGCACGGCTTCCTGTTCTACGGTTTGACTTGGCTGCTGTTCGCGCGACTGCCCTCGCTGCCTTTGTCATGGCCGGCACGATTGATCATCGCCATGCTGATCGAAGGCACCTGGGAAATCGTCGAGAACTCGCCGTTCATCATCGAACGCTACCGCGCCGGTACGATCTCGCTGGACTATTACGGCGACAGCATCGTCAACTCGGTCTCGGACGCGGTCTTCATGGTACTGGGGTTCCTCGTTGCCCGTGTGCTGCCGGTGTCAGTGACCATTCTGATCGGGCTCGCCTTCGAAATCATGCTGGCGCTCCACATTCGCGACAATCTGACACTCAATATCCTGATGCTGATCAATCCGGTGGACGCCGTGAAGCAATGGCAATCCGGTCCGCCGATCATCTGATGGCCGAAAAAAGCGGCTTGTCCCAGCCCGCATCTGACCCTAGCTAAGGTGCCATGACAGACTTCTCCCCCCGCGAAATCGTTTCCGAACTCGACCGTTTCATCGTCGGCCAGGCCGATGCCAAGCGCGCCGTCTCGATCGCCCTGCGCAACCGCTGGCGGCGGCAGCAGCTCGAAGGCTCCTTGCGCGAGGAGGTGCTGCCGAAAAACATCCTGATGATTGGCCCCACCGGCGTCGGCAAGACCGAGATCGCGCGGCGGCTCGCCAAGCTCGCAAATGCGCCGTTCCTGAAGGTGGAAGCGACCAAGTTCACCGAGGTCGGCTATGTCGGCCGCGATGTCGAGCAGATCGTGCGCGATCTCGTCGAGGTCGCGATCGTCCAGGTGCGTGAACGCAAGCGCAAGGACGTGCAGGCTCGGGCGCAGCTCGCGGCCGAGGAGCGTGTGCTCGATGCGCTGGTCGGCGCCAATGCCTCTTCCGCGACCCGCGAATCCTTCCGCAAGAAGCTGCGCGCCGGCGAGCTCAACGACAAGGAAATCGAGATCGAGACGCAGTCGTCCGGCGGCGGCATGCCGATGTTCGAGATCCCGGGCATGCCGGGCGCGCAGATGGGCGCGATCTCGATCGGCGACATCTTCGGCAAGCTGGGCGGCCGCAGCAAGACGCGGCGGCTGACCGTTGAGGGCTCGCACGAGATTCTCGTCAACGAGGAATCCGACAAGCTCTTGGACACCGAGCAGCTGACGCTGGAAGCGATCAGCGCGGTCGAGAACAACGGCATCGTGTTCCTGGACGAGATCGACAAGATCTGTGCCCGCGACGGCCGCGTCGGCGGCGATGTCTCGCGCGAGGGCGTGCAGCGCGATCTGTTGCCGCTGATCGAGGGCACCTCGGTCTCGACCAAGCACGGCGCGGTCAAGACCGACCACATCCTGTTCATCGCCTCCGGCGCCTTCCACGTCGCAAAGCCGTCCGACCTGTTGCCGGAATTGCAGGGCCGCCTGCCGATCCGCGTCGAATTGCAGGCGCTGACCCGCGACGACATGCGCCGCATCCTGACCGAGCCCGAAGCCTCGCTGATCAAGCAATATGTCGCCTTGATGCAGACTGAGGGCGTGACGCTCGACATCACCGATGGCGCGGTCGATGCGCTGGCCGACGTCGCCGTGGCCGTCAATTCCGCCGTCGAGAACATCGGCGCGCGGCGGCTCCAGACCGTGATGGAGCGGGTGCTGGACGAGATCTCCTTCACCGCCCCCGACCGCAATGGTGAGACGGTCCGGGTCGATGCTGACTACGTGCAGAAGCACGTCGGAGATTTGGCCAAGAATGCCGATCTGAGCCGGTTTATTTTGTAATTTTGCCCCGGCGCTGTATCTATTCCGCCGTCGTCCTGGCGAAAGCCAGGACCCATTACCCGCGGCGGTCCTTGTTGAAACAGATGGCGACTCCGATCTCGGCTCAAACGACCTTCTGTGGTTATGGGTCCCGGATCAGCACTCGCTATGCTCGCTTGTCCGGGACGACGGCTGAGTTGGCCGCCAATGCGCAGGTGCGGCGTGCCCGCTAGCCTCTGGCAAAACCCGTGGCGGCTGCTGCTCGCGATCAACGCCGCCGTCCTGGTCGGCGTCTTCCTTCACAAGATCCAGCTGCCGCCTTACGTCCCCTATATCCACCTCCTCGTCGACTACCATTTCGGCTTCATCAAGCGCGCGCTGATCGGGGCGATCGTCGCGCTGTTCACGGCGAAGGTGCCGGTGTGGCTGGTGTTCGCGCTCGGCGGGGTGACGTGGTTGGCGACGCTGGGGCTGTACGCAAGGCTGTTCCAGAAGACGTTCGGCTTCACCGCGAAGACGCTGCCGCTGTTCGTCTTCACCGCGGGCTCGCCGTTCTTCCTCAAGAACTTCATGCACACGCTCGGCCATTTCGACATCTATGGCTGTGCGCTGGCGATCGTCCTCTTGCTGATGCCGGCGGGCTCGCTGCTCTTCGTGGCGACGGCTACACTGTTCTCGATCATGCTCGTGTTGATCCATCACATCCATCTCTTGATGTATGTGCCGACGATCATCACCATCGTCGTGATCAGGCATTACCTGGCTTGCGGCTGCAATCGCACCAACAATACGTTCGGTGTCGCGGCTTTTGCCATCGTCTCCGCGCTGTTCTTCGCGGCGCAGTTTCTGGGAACGATGCCGATCCCGGAAGCGGATTTCGTCGCATATCTCAAGAGCCGGATGGCCGATCCATCCCGCACCGATCTGCTGCAATTCAGCTACATCTGGTATCAACCGCTGGCGAAGGAGGTTGCCGACACCTGGGGCCGGCTGCCGCACAACATTCTCGGCGTGCCCGTGTTTGCGGCACTGATCTGGCTGCACACGCCGCTGTGGCGTTATCTTGCGAGCCTGATCGACGCGCTTGCGAAGGATATGCACCGGCGGCTCGTCCTCGCGGCGGTGATCGGCGTCAGCCTCGCCTATCTCGTGATGTTCGCGATGGTGTTCGACTATTCGCGCTGGATCTCGAACTGGGCGGTCTGCATGTTCCTGATTCTGCACGCGGTGAAGATGCTTCCCGCCGCGCGCGAGACGCCGCCGATTCCGGCCGAGGATCGGAAGACGAACACCTTCGGCCTGATCCTCACGCTGATCCCGCGCGTCGGAATCATCCGGCCGTTCTGAGACGACTCAGTCCAACTCCGGAGACGGTGCGCTCCCTCTCCCGCTTGCGGGAGAGGGCTGGTGTGAGGGTGTCCCCACAAAGAGATTGCCCAAGATGAGAGAGCCCTCACCCGCAAGCGGGAGAGGCAAGAGAAGTCCGCGCTCGCAATCGTCCGGCCGCTCTAGACCCTCGCCCGCCGAATTCGCACGTACAGCGCACCTTCGCCGCCGTGCCCGATATGGGCCTCCTCGAAGCCGACGACGAAGGCGCGGAATTCCGGCAGGCTGAGCCATTCCGGCACCTGGCGGCGCAGCACGCCGCTTTCGCCGCCGCTGCGGCCCTTGCCGGTGATGACCAGAACGAAGGTCAGGCCGTCGTTCTGGGCGCGGTGCAGAAAGCCGGTCAACGCACGATGGGCGCGCGTCTGGGTCATGCCATGCAGGTCGAGCCGCGCTTCGATCTCGCTGCGCCCACGCGATAGCTTTGCGCGCTCGCGCTTGCCGATCGGCGCCAATGGCGGTACGGACGGTTTTGCGACGCGCGGCACCGGCGCAGCGGCGACCGGCCTTGCGGGTGGCGCGGGTCTTGCGGACGGGAGCGTCGGTGATGGCTCACCGCGCGGCGCGGCCGGCGCCTTCGCCACGCGAGACTTCCTCAGCGGCTTGACCTGTTTCGCAACATTGTCCCACAGTGCGCGCTCCTCCTCGCTCAGCGCACGGCGGCGCGGTGAGGGACGCGGCTCCAGCACGGGCGGACGGGACGATCGCTTCATTGCTGCGGGTGGGAACGACGATACACGCGCTTGCGCTGTTCGCGGTCGGGCTTGATGTTGGGACGCGGCTCCGGCAGCGGCACCGGGCTCGCTACCGCAACGGTGGCGTCCTTGGCTTGTGGCACGGCAGGCGAGGGCGCGCCAGCTTTGCCTGACTCAGCAGCTTTCGCCGCAGCCGCCGCGTTCTTCGGATCCTTGGCCGGGTCGGTCTGCGGGAACAGCTTTGCGATCTTCTCCGAGGGACGCGGGTCCGGCACCGGCAATCGCGCGCCGCGTATGCTGGGATCGAGGCTCTTGGGCACCAGCATCACGAAATGCATGGGATGGCGGAGCCGCCCGGAGACGCGGCCGGCATCCGGGCCCGCGCCGAAATAGAGATCGGCGCGCGCAGGTCCGATGATGGCCGAGCCGGTGTCCTGCGCGATCATCAGCCGGTGGAACGACGTCTTGGCGCGTTCGGAATCGATCGGCAGCTCGCCCTCAATGAAGAATGGCGTGCCGTAGACGTGCAGCGACTTGTCGACTGCGATCGAGCGGCCGGCCGTCAGCGGAATGCCCTGCGCGCCGACCGCCTCCTCCTTGTCGGAGAGATTTACCTCGCGGAAGAAGATGTAGGCGCGGTTCTGGCGGCGCAGCTCCTTGGCGCCCTCAGGATTCTGCGTCATCCATTCCCTGATCTTCTGCATCGACATCTCTTCCTTCGGAATGATGCCGCGCTCGATCAGAATGCGACCGACCGCCGTGTAGGGATAGCCGTTATAGGCGTCGTAATTGAGCCGGACCGTGCCGCCGTCGTCGAACTTGATCCGTGCCGAGCCCTGGATCTGCGCGAACAAGAGATCAGTGGGGTCCTTGAGCCAGGCGATCTCCAGCCCGCGGCCGGCGATCTTGCCGTCCTCGATCTCGCCGCGGTCATAGTAGGGCACCAGCTTGCGGCGGCCGATCTTGCGATAGACCGGACCCTTGTTGGGCAGGCTGACCGAGTCCTGCTTGTAGCCGCGCACGAACAGGTTGGAGGGGCGGCGATAGACCGGAACGTTGTAGACGTCGGTCTGCGTCCGCGATCCCTCCAGCACGGGCTCGTAATAGCCGGTGACGAAGCCGTCGGGCTCGCCGAGGCGCGAGATGCGCAACGGCGAAAAATTCTCCTCGAAGAAGGTCTTCGCTTTGGCGTCGTCGGTGAGCTCGAGCGATCTGGCGGCCCGGCAGGGCTTGCTCAGCGAGGCGCCAAGTGCTTTGGATTCGGCTTTCGGCTCAGATGGGCCGGTCTGCGCGTTGATCGACCGGCAGCTCGCACGGAAGGTCTTGTAGGCGGCGAGATGATTGTCCTCGCTCCAGCCCTTCACGTCCGCCCAGGCCAGCGGCAGATACTGCGCGCCGGAAATCTCGAACGGCAGGGGAAGCTGCGGATAGGGCAAGGCCCGCGGCGGGGCGGCAGGCAATGTCGGAAGATGATGGTGATGGCTGCGGTAGTGGCGCCGCGCCGCCTCTGCGCCGAGCGAAAACGACGACAGCACGACGACACCTGCGCAAAGCGCCGTCGCGCTGTTCTTCAGAAATATCTTAATTCGCGCTTCCGGTGCCAACCAGCTTCCAGTTCGGATCGCGAGAGGAGGTGTCGCGGGCGAAAGTCCAGATGTCGGTGATGTCGGCGACCGTGTCGGCGCTGCCGTCGACGATGTTGCCGGCCTTGTCGCGGGTGGCCGAGATCATCTGCGAGACGAAGCGCACGGTGAGCTGCGCGGTGCGGTCGCGCAGCTCGGCGCCGACGAGCTCAGCCTTGTCGATCGAGACAAAACGCGTCTCGGTCTTCTGCTCGTTCTTCTCGCGCTCCTTGATCGCGGCATCGAAGCTCTCATAGACCTCCGACGACAACAGGTCGCGCAGCGCGCGGCGGTCGCCATTGGCAAAGGCGAGCACGATCATCTCATAGGCGCCACGAGCACCCGAGATGAAATGGCGCGGGTCGAAAGTGGAATCCTTGTCGACGATGGCGTCGAGACCCTGCGCGAGTGGGGTGCCCGGCTCGGCCAGGCCCTTCCAGCGATCGGCGGGCGGGATCGGCTCGGCCGTCGGCGCCAGCGGGGCCTGGTCGATCACCTTGCCCGGCATGGTCACGACGTTCTTGTCCTGGGCACCCTGGAGCGCATTGCGGTCGAACGGCGGCCGTTCGTTGCCGGTGCGCTGTCCCAGCACGCTGCGCAGCCGCAGAAAGATAAAGACCGCCAGCGCCAGGAAAATGATAGTGTAGATGTCCACGTCGTATTCGCTTTCTGGTCTTTGCTTTTGGTCTTCGATTTGAGGTCGTCGCCGGGAAAATCAATCCGGCCAGTAGACCGTTCCATACGGAAACGGCAAGTCTACATCACCATTTAGGTCCGCGCGTCTGGTCCCTGGGATGTAGGCACGAAATCTTGCCCGGCCAATGGCGCCTTTTGGCACGGCGCTGAGTGTAGCGCGTTTTATGCTTAAGGGGAAACCCGATCCTGCCCGGAAATCGCGCTTCTTCAATCGTTTAGGGCGCAATTTCGCGCAAAAGACCGGGTGAACCGCACAGTTGCGGGCGCGGCTCCGATATCTCACCCGGGGTCGTTCGTCCTTGTAGAATGAGGCGGGCCTATGTTAGCCAACCGCCGCGAAATTCAGCCCAAATCGGGTAAGGAGAGACTTTCATGACCAACGGTAACGGCACCCCTCCCGAGGCGGCCCAGGCTCCCCAGCTCAACGTGCTGGCGCAATATACCAAGGACCTCTCGTTCGAAAATCCGAACGCGCCGAGCTCGCTCCAGCAGCAGAGCCAGCCGCCCCAGATCAACATCCAGATCAACGTCAGCGCCAACAACCTCAGCGAACAGGAGTTCGAGGTGACGTTGTCGGTCGAGGGCAAGGCCGAGGCGGCGAGCAAGGTGATGTTCTCGTTCGAGCTCGCCTATGCCGGCGTGTTCCGGATCGCCAATGTGCCGAAGGAGAATTTGCATCCGCTGGTCATGATCGAGTGCCCGCGCCTGCTGTTCCCGTTCGCGCGCGAGATCATCGCGACCGCCGTCCGCGACGGCGGGTTCCCGCCGCTGATGCTGGATCCGGTCGACTTCGTCGGTCTCTATCGTCAGAACATGGAGCGGCAAATGGCCGCTCAGGGCCAAGCCGGTCAGGCCTAACCGGCCGCCATGGCAGCTGGAGCGGGCAGGTACTCGTTCCAGATCGCCTTGTCGCCAAACGTTGCGATGAAGGCCCGGTGGGCCTCGCGTTCGGCATCGGAAACCCGCGGCGCAAGCGGCACCAGGCGCTGTCGCCGCGGCGCTTCGCCGGTCGCACTGACGCGAATCTCCTCGGTGTCCGAGGCCAGCAGCAGCTGCGACTGCCGCGCCCCAACCAGATCGACATAGACCTCGGCCAGGAGCTCGGCGTCGAGCAGCGCACCGTGCTTGGTGCGGTGTGAATTGTCGATCGCGTAGCGCGAGCAGAGATCGTCGAGCCGGTTCGACACGCCGGGATGCTTGCGCCGCGCAAGCAGCAGCGTATCGACCAGCCGCTCGCGCGGGATCGCCGCGCGCTTGATCCTATCGAGCTCGGCATTGATGAAGCTGATGTCGAACGAGGCGTTGTGGATCACCAGCGGCGCATCGCCGATGAATTCCAGAAACTCGTCGACGACCTCGTGGAACAGCGGCTTGGTCGACAGGAATTCAGCCGACAGCCCGTGCACTGCGAAGGCCTCCGCCGGCATGTCCCTTTCGGGGTTCATGTAGCGGTGGAAGGTCTGTCCGGTCGGCATGCGGTTGAAGATCTCGACACAGCCGATTTCGACCAGGCGATCGCCGCGGAGCGGATCGAGGCCGGTGGTTTCGGTATCGAGAACGATTTCGCGCATGATTGGGATGGCCGTGCAAAAATTGGCGAATCAGGATCGCCGCTGCGGCATCTTAACGACCTCGGCCAGGATGTGCTTGATTTGAGCACGCACCGGCTCAAGTCCGTGTGAGGTATCCACCACGAAATCGGCGCGCTTGCGCTTTTCGGCGTCGGGCATCTGCTTGGCGATGATGGCGTCGAGCTTTGCCTCGTCCATCGTGCCGCGCGCCAGCACCCGCTCGCGCTGAAGTTCCGGCGAGGTCGAGACCACGACCACGGCGTCGACCCGTTTCTCGCCGCCGGTCTCGAACAGGAGGGGAATGTCCAGCACCACGACGGGGACCTTGGCCGCTTCGGCCTCGGCGAAGAATTTTTTGCGGGACTCGCCCAGCATTGGATGGACGATCTGCTCGAGCTGCTTGATCGCGGCGGGATCGTGCACGACCCGCGCGGACAGTTTGGACCGGTCGACCTTGCCGTTGACGGTGGTGCCGGGGAAGGCAGCCTCGATCGCGGGAGCCGCTTCGCCTTCATACAAGTGATGAACTGCGGCATCGGCGTCGTAGACGGGAACACCAGCCTCCGCGAACAATTTCGCGGTGGTGGATTTGCCCATCCCGATCGAGCCGGTCAGTCCAAGGATCCGCATCAGCGCCCAGCCATGTCTGTCGTTCACACCGCAACTAGCCGCTCGCGGCGCAGGAACGCAAGCAGCGGCAGCAGCGGCAGGCCGAGAATGGTGAAATGGTCGCCCTCGATGCGCTCGAACAGATGGATACCCAGCCCTTCGAGCTGATAGCCGCCGACACTGGTCGCGACGGCGTCACCGGCGGCATCGAGATAGTCTGAAAGCTGGGCTTCGGTCAAATGCCGCATGGTCATGCGGGCGACCGAAACATCCTCGAAAACAATCTTTCCGTCATGCGCCACCGCCACCGCTGAATTCAGCTCGTGGCTGTTGCCGGCGAGATCGCGCAATTGCGCCATCGCCTGGGGACGACCGGCAGGTTTGTTGAAGAGGCGCTCGCCAAGAGCCAGGGTCTGGTCGGCGCCGATCACATAGCTTCCGGGATGAAGAGCCGAGACGGCCTTCGCCTTTTCGCAGGCCAGCAACAGAGCGATCGCGCGCGGGTTTGAAAGCTTCGACGCAGCCTGAAGGCCGCGCTCGTCGATGTCAGCCGTCACGCTCTCGAATTCGAAGCCAGCGTTCGCCAACAGCGTTTTCCGCGCGCTGCTTTGCGAGGCCAGAATCAACGGAGATGTGCCGCGCCACAGACCCATTGCGAAACTATTCTGAGGGCCGGTTGCGCTGGCGATCGGTGTAGAGCTTCATGATCGCCGCGGCGGTTTCCTCGATCGAGCGTCTGGTGACATCGAGCAGTGGCCAATCATGCTTGGCGCTGAGCTTGCGTGCGAACGCAACCTCCTCGGTGACCGATTGCTTGTCGGTGTAGGTGTCGCTGCCAGACTCGGCTCCCATAGAGAGCAGGCGATTCTGACGGATCTGAATCAGCCGTTCCGGAGTCGCATGCAGGCTGACGACCAGCGGACGCGTCAGCGTCTCCAATTGCGAGGGCACCGGAATGCCCGGAACCAGTGGCACGTTTGCGGTGCGGATGCCGCGATTGGCGAGATAGATCGACGTCGGCGTCTTCGAGGTGCGAGACACACCCACCAGCACCACGTCGGCCTCGTCGAGACCTTCGACATGCTGACCATCGTCGTGGATCATGGTGTAGTTCAGCGCATCGATGCGCTTGAAATATTCCGCATTGAGCACGTGCTGGGCGCCGACGCGGCCGGTGGTCGCAGCGCCGAGATACGCTTCAAATAGCTGCATCACCGGGCCGATGATCGACAGGCTCGGAACGTTGATCTCCTTGCACTTGTTCTCGAGCCTGAAGACCAGATCCTTCTCCAGCAGCGTGAACAGCACGATTCCCGGCGCCTCCTCGATCTCGTCGAGCACGCGATCGAGCTGCTTCTGGCTGCGCACCAGTGGATAGACGTGCTCGACCGGCGTCACGTTGGCGTATTGAGCCGCGACCGCGCGCGCCACGGTGATGAGTGTTTCACCGGTGGAGTCGGAGACCAGGTGCAGATGGAAATAGTTGTTCGAGGTCGGCACAAAAACTCTTTGAATTTTGGCGGGGCAGTTTGTGGATTTCTGTGGAGCTTAACCTCTCGGAAAGAGATGCGCGACACCAGGGACGGGACAACGGCCAATTTTCTTCACACCGCTGCCCGCCAGAACAAGTTTGCCGGCCGGCCGGCGCGGAAACGGGATTGCGCGGACAAGCCTCTTGATAAGCTGCCGACAAGCGGGCGCAAGCCCCTGAGACCGGGTCACTTATTCCGACCGGCCAGACCGACGCAGGAGATGTTGATGGATGTGAACAAGCGCGCGTGAAGTGGCGGACGGAATTGCGTGAGTCCAATCCACGGTCACAAAGACTCAAACCTTAAGATTCTAAAATTTTTAGGTTTAGAAGAGCCGAGCACGCGGATATGTGTGTGCGCCCAAATCTATGAATGAATTCTTACCGGACACCTTCCATCCACTGTTCGGTGAGCAGAAAGCGGTTTCGAGCAGAATGGATCCCGGTTCGCGTCGGCAAAGTGGGTCGAAAACAAGAATGGAAGGCTGCCGGCATGTATGAGTGGATCAAGGCGCTGCACGTGATCGCCGTCATCTCCTGGATGGCGGGCATGCTCTATCTGCCGCGGCTGTTCGTCTATCACTCCGAAGCCGAAATCGGCTCGAAGCAGTCCGAAACGTTCAAGGTCATGGAACGCCGGCTGCTCAAGGCGATCATCAATCCCGCCATGATGGTCACCTGGCTCGCCGGGCTCTATCTCGCCTGGTCCGGCCATTGGTTCAGCTCCGGCTGGCTGCACGTAAAACTGGCACTGGTCCTGGCAATGTCCGCGGTCCACGGCTTTTTTTCCCGCTGGCTGAAGGATTTCGCCGCCGACCGGCGCCCGCGGACCCAGAAATTCTATCGAATTATCAATGAGGTGCCGACCGTCCTGATGATTTTCATCGTGATCATGGTGATCGTGAAGCCGTTCTAGGCAAGGCGCGCGACGAATCGCTCAGCGCTTCGGCTTGCGGAGCAGGAAGCGATTTTCTATATTATCGATATCCCACCCAACGCAGGCGGATGTGGTTGTGTCCGAGCTTTCCAGAGGCCGGACACCGCATCAGGTTTGAAGCCTCATCGGCACTCTCCTTGCCAGACCTGCGGACCTTACCTGCACTGCTCGCGTCCGCATTTCAGAGCCACCTCGCACCCCCCTTCCAAGGTTACCCCACAGGACCACCCCAATGCGGGAAATTAAACTCCAGGACCTCAAGTCGAAAACCCCGGCCGAGCTGGTCTCGTTCGCGGAAGAGAACGGGGTCGAGAATGCCAGCACCATGCGCAAGCAGGAGCTGCTGTTCGCCATCCTCAAGCAGCTCTCGCTGGCCGAGACCGATATCGTTGGCGAAGGCGTCGTCGAGGTGCTCTCCGACGGCTTCGGTTTCCTGCGCTCGCCTGATGCGAATTATCTGCCCGGTCCGGACGACATCTACGTGTCGCCCTCGCAGATCCGCCGGTTCGGCCTGCGCACCGGCGACACCATCGAGGGCCATATTCGCAGCCCGAAAGAGGGCGAGCGCTATTTCGCGCTGCTGAAGGTCAACACGCTCAATTTCGAGGACCCGGAAAAGGCCAAGCACAAGGTCAATTTCGACAACCTCACGCCGCTGTTTCCGAATCAGCGCTTCCGCATGGAGATCGACGATCCTACGCGCAAGGATCTCTCCGCACGCGTGATCGACATCGTCGCGCCCATCGGCAAGGGCCAGCGCGCGCTGATCGTCGCGCCGCCGCGCACCGGTAAAACCGTGCTGATGCAGAATATCGCGCACTCGATCACCGCGAATCACCCGGACTGCTATCTGATCGTGCTCTTGATCGACGAGCGTCCGGAAGAAGTCACGGACATGCAGCGTTCGGTGAAGGGCGAGGTGGTGTCCTCCACCTTCGACGAGCCGGCGGTGCGCCACGTTCAGGTCGCCGAGATGGTGATCGAGAAGGCCAAGCGCCTGGTCGAGCATGGCCGCGACGTCGTGATCCTGCTCGATTCGATCACCCGCCTGGGGCGCGCCTACAACACCGTGGTGCCGTCATCCGGCAAGGTGCTGACCGGCGGTGTCGATGCCAACGCGCTGCAGCGTCCGAAGCGCTTCTTCGGTGCCGCCCGTAACATCGAGGAGGGCGGCTCGCTGACCATTATCGCGACCGCGCTGGTCGATACCGGCAGCCGCATGGACGAAGTCATCTTCGAAGAGTTCAAGGGCACCGGTAACTCGGAGTTGATCCTGGACCGCAAGGTCTCGGACAAGCGCACCTTCCCGGCAATTGACATCTCGCGCTCCGGCACCCGCAAGGAGGAGCTCATCACCGATCCGCAGGTGCTCAAGAAAATGTACGTGCTCCGCCGTATCCTCAACCCGATGGGTACCATGGATGCGATCGACTTCCTGCTCGACAAGCTGCGCTCGACCAAGAGCAATTCGGAGTTCTTCGACTCGATGAACACCTGAGTGCAGTGCAGCGAAAAGTTGGAGGGCGCCTTCGGGCGCCCATTTTCATTGTGCAGCTTTCCTGCGGCGAATTGCAGCAGATTAGCGGCCTCTCGCTCGAGCCCGATTTTCGGTTAAGCCTTTGACAGAATACAATAAGATTGAATTTGCTTGAGCCTGCTGGGCTTGAGCGGCTGGATCCCGCAGCAAAATTGCCGCAGCTTTATTGCATTGCAATATCAGCCTTTGTTGCGGGACTTGGCGCAGCAAAACTAGGCCACCTGGCGTTCGAAAATGGTGGATTTGCCTTTTCTCCCGCAGCCGGACAAATAGGCCATGCATCCGCAAGACCAGACCATCTTTGCGCTGTCGTCCGGCCGTCCGCCGAGCGCGATTGCGATGGTGCGCGTCTCCGGGCCGCAGGCCGGCGTGGTGTTGACGACGCTGACGGGTACGCTGCCTGCGCCGCGGCAGGCCAGCCGCCGATTGCTCCGTGACGGTATGGGCCAACCGATCGACGACGCAGTCGTGCTCTGGTTTCCGGGACCGGCAAGCGCGACCGGCGAGGACGTCGCCGAATTCCACGTCCATGGCGGACGTGCGGTGCTTTCGGCGCTTCTCGCATCTATTTCTGATATACCGAATACGCGGGCGGCCGAGCCTGGTGAGTTCACGCGGCGCGCGTTCGAAAACGGCAAGCTCGACCTCACCGAGGCCGAGGGCCTCGACGATCTCATCCACGCCGACACCGACCGCCAGCGGCGTCAGGCGCTGCGCCAATTGCAAGGCCTGCTCGGCCATCGCGCGCGCGATTGGCGTGAGCGCATCATCGAGGCTTCTGCCCTGATCGAAGCCGGCATCGATTTCTCGGACGAGGGCGATGTGCCTGCCGAGCTCCTGGCACCGGCCATCAAGGCGATCCGAGCGCTGCATGGTGAAATTGCAGAAGTCCTTGCGGCACAGGGACAAGCTGAACGTCTGCGCGATGGCCTGGTGGTTGCGATCGCAGGCGAGCCGAATGTCGGCAAGTCGACGCTGATGAATCAGCTCGCCCGCCGCGAGGTTGCGATCGTCTCGCCGCATGCCGGCACCACACGCGATGTGATCGAGGTACAGCTCGATCTCGATGGCTACCCCGTGACGGTGATCGACACCGCCGGTATTCGCGAAACCGATGATCCGGTGGAGCAGGAGGGCGTGCGCCGGGCGCAGGCCAGGGCCGAAGACGCAGATCTCGTGCTGTGGTTGGTGGAGGGATCGCAGGCCATCGATCCCGACGCGACGCGGTCGCTGTGGAAGGCCGGCGAAGGCGATCGGACCGGTGGCTCGATCTGGATCGTGCGCAACAAGATCGATCTCGGTGGGGTGGGGGAAGCCGGGCCGCGCGGCGAGTTCGGGATCTCGGCGAGCCGGGGCGATGGCATCCCTCAGCTGGTCGACGCACTGGTGACATTTGCTTCTGAATTCTTCGGAACCAGCGAGGGCGCATTGGTGACCCGGGCGCGCCAACGCGACCTGTTGCGCCAAGCGGCGGACAGCTTGCGCCAAAGCTTGGAGCTTGTAGAAGAGGGCGAAGAACTTGCCGCGGAGGAACTACGTGCCGCCGCCTATGCCCTGGGTCGGCTGCTGGGCCGGGTGGATGTCGAAGACGTCCTTGGGGCCATCTTCCAGAAATTCTGCATTGGAAAGTAGCGCTAGTTCTTCATTGTAGGATTAGCGCTTGTTCCATTTCTTGCGCCTGAAAGTGGGTCAGGTGAAATAGCTTTACGAGTTCCGGCCTTTTGTTTCACGTGAAACAGACTGCCTGACCCGTTTCGATCTTGGTCTCTTCGATCTAGGCCCGAAAACAGCGACGGCCGGAATCGAAACCTAGCGCTCAATCTCGTTATTGCGAGGAGCCCTTGCGACGAAGCAATCCAGTCTGCCTCCCGAGAGAAGATGCTGGATTGCTTCGCTGCGCTCGCAATGACGGGCGGGGGCGTCGATCTCGCTCAATGTTGAAATACTTAGGCATCGAAACATGGCGGGCTTCACTGTCCTACCTCCCATCGAACGGCGCCTTATTGTTTCACGTGAAACAACCGTTCAACGCCCTTTCTACTGTGCATGGGGTTGTTTTTTACGAAATCGCTTTTCGCCCATGCATCTCACCCAGTTTTCCGCTTCCGGCTTTTCCGCCTCTGAGCTAGAAGTCCGCTCATGCGAACAGAGCGAGAGAGTTTCGACGTCATCGTCATCGGTGGTGGTCACGCCGGCTGTGAAGCCGCGGCTGCTGCTGCGCGGATGGGTGCAGCGACCGCTCTGGTGACGCACCGTTTCTCCACTGTCGGCGCCATGTCCTGCAACCCCGCCATTGGCGGTCTCGGCAAAGGCCATCTGGTCCGCGAAGTCGATGCTCTCGATGGTCTGATGGGTCGCGTCGGCGACGCCGGCGGCATTCAATTTCGCGTCCTCAATCGCCGCAAGGGTCCCGCTGTTCGTGGTCCTCGCGCTCAGGCCGACCGGAAGCTCTATGCGGCCGCGATGCAGGCCGCGATCCGGGAAACCGAGGGTCTTTCCGTCATCGAGGGTGAGGCTGACGAGCTGATCGTGGTGGAAGGCCGGGTCACCGGTCTGCGCCTGGCTGATGGCCGGCAGCTTCGAGCAGAGGCGATTGTCGTCACCACCGGCACTTTCCTGCGCGGCCTGATCCATCTCGGTGAGGAGAATTGGCCCGCCGGTCGTGTGGGCGAGGCGCCGGCGATGGGCCTGTCCAGCTCCTTTGAGCGTGCCGGCTTTACCCTCGGACGGCTGAAGACGGGGACTCCACCCCGTCTGGACGGCACCACGATCGATTGGTCGGCGGTCGAAATGCAGCCCGGAGACGAACCACCGGAGCCGTTCTCGGTGATGACGGAGCGGATTACGACCCCGCAGATCCAGTGTGGGATCACCCGGACCACCTCGGCGACCCATGAGGTGATCCGGGCCAATGTCCATCGCTCCCCGATGTATTCCGGTCAGATCAAGAGCTCCGGTCCGCGCTATTGTCCGTCGATCGAGGACAAGATCGTCCGCTTCGGCGACCGCGATGGCCATCAGATCTTCCTGGAGCCGGAAGGGCTCGACGATACGACCGTCTATCCCAACGGCATCTCGACCTCGCTTCCCGAAGAGGTCCAGCTCGCGATCCTCGCCAGCATTCCAGGCCTGGAACGGGTGAAGATGGTCCGTCCGGGCTATGCCATCGAATACGACCACATCGATCCCCGGGAGCTCGATCCGACCCTCCAGACCAAGCGTTTGCGCGGTCTGTTCCTGGCAGGGCAGATCAACGGCACCACCGGATACGAGGAGGCCGCCGGGCAGGGCATCGTGGCCGGCCTCAACGCAGCGCTCTCCGCCAGCGGGGCCGCACTGACCGTGTTCGACCGGGCGGATGGCTATCTCGGTGTGATGATCGATGACCTCGTCACCCGCGGGATCAGCGAGCCCTATCGGATGTTCACCTCCCGGGCCGAATACCGGCTGACGCTGCGGGCCGACAACGCGGATCAGCGTCTGACCGAGAAGGGCATCGCCTTGGGGTGTGTCGGCAGTGCCCGCACGCAGCACCATCGCGCCAAGATGGATGCCCTGAACGCAGCCCGGACGCTCTCGAAGTCGCTCACGATCACCCCGAACGAGGCGATCAAGCACGGCCTGTCCCTGAACCGCGATGGCCAGCGCCGGTCCGCCTTCGAGCTGATGGCGTATCCAGATATTGGCTGGAGTCAGGTCCGCGCGATCTGGCCGGAGCTGTCGGCGATCGACCCCGTCATCGCCACCCATCTTGAGATCGATGCCAAATACGACGTCTACCTGGAGCGCCAGAGCGCCGATGTCGAAGCCTTCCGACGCGACGAGGGGATGGTGCTGGCTGAGGTCGACTACCAGCGGGTGCCTGGTCTCTCCAATGAGGTGCGGGCCAAGCTGGAAAAGGCCCGGCCGTTCACGGTCGGCCAGGCCGGCCGGATCGATGGGATGACGCCGGCGGCGCTCGGCATTCTCGCTGCCCATCTGCGGCGCGAGGCCCGGAAGATCTCAAAGGCGATCGCATAGGCGTTTCACGTGAAACATCGCGGGCCGGGAGGCGGCAGATCGTCATCAAGAAAATCCGCGGCGGGTGAGGGCGCCGGCGGTCGACCCGAGCCGAGGCCGACCAGACCGAAGATCGACAAGGCCAGCGCCACCGATCAATCACTGGACGCGGTCATCGCTGCCGACAAGATCGCGGCGCTCAAGCTCGCGCCCGTTTCACATGAAACGGAAGACCGGCTCGATCGCTTCATCGCCTTGCTCCGGGAGTGGCAGGCCAAGACCAACCTCGTCGCGCCCTCGACGCTGCCGCACCTTTGGACCCGGCACATCGCCGACTCGCTTCAGCTCGTGGATCTCGCACCGGCGGCAAAACGCTGGGCCGATCTCGGCAGCGGCGGTGGCTTCCCGGGCGTCGTGCTCGCCTGCGCCATGGCCGGGACGCCGGATGCCCGCGTCCATCTCGTCGAGCGAATCGCCAAGAAGGCCGCATTCCTGCGCGAGGCGATTCGCGTCACCACATCTCCAGGGCTCGTACATCTCGCTGAGATCGGGGATAATGTGGATAGAATCACCGGCCCCGTCGATTGCGTCACCGCGCGCGCGTTGGCTCCGCTACATCAACTTATCGGCTTTGCGGAGCCGCTGATGCGCCAGGGCGCAAAAGCGTTGTTTCTCAAGGGTCAAGATGTAGAGGCTGAATTGACCGAAGCCACTAAATATTGGAATATTCAGCCTCAGCTCCATCCAAGCCGCACCGGTGACGGGTGGATCGTGGAACTGACGTCCGTCGAACGGCGCGGGTGAGGCGTTCAGGGGCCTGAGTGGGGGAATTTGCGATGAGCGTGATTGACGAGCCGCAGCAAGAACAGAGCGCCCAAGAGACCAATGAGGTGACCAATGAGGTGCCGCCTGGCCACCCCCGCATCCTGGCGCTGGCGAATCAGAAGGGCGGCGTGGGAAAAACAACCACAGCGATCAATCTCGGCACGGCGCTCGCGGCGATCGGCGAACGCGTCCTGATCGTCGATCTCGACCCGCAGGGCAACGCCTCGACCGGCCTCGGCATCGATCGCCGCAGCCGTTCGTGCTCCACGTATGACGTGCTGGTCGGCGAAGCCGCCTTGCGCGAGGCGGTGGTCTCGACCGCCGTGCCGCGGCTGCACATCGCGCCCTCGACCATGGATCTCTCCGGCCTCGAGCTCGAGCTCGGCACCACGCCCGGCCGCGCCTTCAAGCTGCGCGACGCCATCGGCGCGCTCAACAACAATGTCTCGCCGGACGCCGACTACACCTATGTGCTGATCGACTGCCCGCCCTCGCTCAACCTGCTCACGGTGAACGCGATGGCGGCGTCCGATGCGATCCTGGTGCCGTTGCAATGCGAGTTCTTCGCGCTCGAAGGTCTGTCGCAATTGCTGCAGACGGTCGAGCAGGTGCGCTCGACGCTCAACCCCAACCTGTCGATCCACGGCATCGTGCTGACCATGTTCGACTCGCGCAACAACCTCTCGAACCAGGTCGTTGCCGACGTCCGCCAGTTCATGGGCGAGAAAGTCTACAAGACCATGATCCCGCGCAACGTGCGCATCTCGGAAGCGCCGTCCTACGGCAAGCCGGTGCTGGTCTACGATCTCAAATGCGTCGGCAGCGAAGCGTATTTGCGGCTCGCCACCGAAGTGATCCAGCGCGAGCGCGAGCTGCGCATGACGCATTGACGCTGCCGTAGGGTGGGCAAAGCGAAGCGTGCCCACCAAAACCATTCGATTGAAAGATGGTGGGCACGGCGCGAAGACGCGCCTTTGCCCACCCTACGATCGAGAGTGTGAAATTCAGTTCTGGAGTGCTGCACCGTGAATCCAAGGGAGCTGGCGATGGCCGACGAAGCGCGTTCGCGACTGGGCCGAGGTCTTGCGAGTCTGATCGGTGATGTCGGCGGCGAGGCTCAGCATGTCGATCGTCCGCGCGCGCAGCGCAAGGTGCCGATCGAATTCATCAAGGCCAATCCGCGCAATCCGCGCCGTACCTTTTCGGAGGCCGAGCTCAAGGAGCTCTCCGACTCCATCAAGCAGCACGGCGTGATCCAGCCGATCGTGGTGCGACCGGTGAAGGGCACACAGGACCGCTACGAGATCATCGCCGGCGAACGGCGCTGGCGCGCTTCGCAAATGGCCGGCCTGCACGAAGTGCCGATCGTGCCGGTCGACATCAGCGATAGCGATGCGCTGGAGTTCGCAATCGTCGAGAACGTGCAGCGCGAAGACCTCAACCCGATGGAAGAGGCGCAGGGCTATCACGCGCTCGCAAACGAGTTCAAACGCAGCCAGGATGACATCGCAAGAGTCGTCGGCAAGAGCCGCAGCCACGTCGCCAACATGATGCGGCTGACGAAGCTCCCGGCCGAGGTGCAGGCCTTCATCGCGACCGGCGAGCTGACGGCCGGCCATGCCCGCGCGCTGATCGGCGTGCCCGATCCGCTCGCAGCCGCCAAGCGCATCGTTGAGGAGGGCCTCAATGTTCGTCAGGCCGAGGCGTTGGCGCATGAAGAGGGCGTGCCGGAGCGCAAGCCGCAGAAGGCGCGCGCTGGCGCGAAGGAAAAGGACCCCGATACGATCGATCTCGAAAAGCGCGTCAGCGACGCGCTCGGGCTCAAGGTCACCGTCAATCACCGTGATCCCGGCGGCTCCGTGCAGATCAACTATCGCAACCTCGATCAGCTCGACGAGGTGGTGAAGCGGCTGGCGAAGGGCGGGATTTGATCGCGGCCGCGACCTGCTCCGGCATTGTGAGCCGGGCAATCGGCTGTACCCTCGGCGTCGTCCTGGCGAAAGCCAGGACCCATACCGCGTGATCTATCGATCGTGGAAGGTCGCAGTACCGGATCACATCTTCGCCAAACGTCTCGCTGCAGCATTGAGTCCTGGCTTTCGCCAGGACGACAGTTGCGTGTGTGGCGCGTCTACATCAATCACGTCATTGCGAGCGAAGCGAAGCAATCCAGAATCTTTCCGCGGAAGGATTCTGGATTGCTTCGTCGCAAGTGCTCCTCGCAATGACGTGGTGAGAGCCGCGCTTACCCCCGCCGCTTCGCATTCGCGGCGATCGCCATCAGCGTGCGCTGGGCGATGGCGGCGGCGAGGGTGGACTGCTTGCGGGTCTCGAGCGCGGCTGTCGCGAGCTGCTCGATGATGGCGGCAAGCCGGACCGGGCTGAAATTGCGCAGCGCCGTTTCGACTGCGGGCTTTCGCGAGAAGTGCAGCCGTGGAAAGCCGCCGTCGAGCACGGCAGAGGCCGGCGTGCCGTCGGCAATCGCGAGCGCCGATTTGTGCAGCCACGCGGCCTGACGCTGCGCGGCGGAGATGATCACGCCGGGATAGGTGCCGGCGATCATGGCCTTGGCGAATTCGGTCTCGACGATGTCGGGTCGGCCGGCGAAGGCGCCGTCGACGATGGGATCGAGCTTCAGCTCGGAGGCATCGGCGACCACGGACATCACGTCGTCCAGCGTGATCTCGCCTTTGCCATGGGCATAGAGCATGAGCTTGCGCAGCTCGTTGCGCGAGGCCTGGCGGTCGCCGCCGAGGAACGACATCAGCGCCGCGCGGGCATCCTGCGCGATGCGCAAATTGGCAGTGCGGAGCTCGTCCTCCATCAGCTTGGCGAGGTCGCGCTCGGTGTCGGGGTAGCAGCCGATCGCGACCGCCGTCTTGGCGCGCTCACAGGCTTTGCGCAGCGGCGATTCCGGGCGCAGCTCGCCGGCCTCGATCACGATGCGGCAATCTTTCACGCTCATCTCGGCCAGGGTGTCGATGCCGCTGGCAAAGCTGCGCGAGCCGGCGCGGACGCGGATGGCGCGGCGGCCGCCGAACAGCGGCACGGTCATGGCCTCGTCAACGAGGCGGGACGGCTCGGCGGAGAGCTCGTCGCCATCGAGCTTGACCAGTGAGAATGGATCGTTGGGATCGTCGACGGCGGATGCGATCAGCGCATCGGCGCGCTCGCGCACGAGGCCCGCGTCAGGACCGTAGAGCAGGATGATCGGACGGCCCGCATCGGGGTGGGCGAGGAAGGCATCGATCTCTTTTCCGCGCAGCGCGACCATGCCGCCTCAAAACTCGTCATTCCGGGGGGCCCGAAGGGCGAACTACGGCGCGCAATTGCGCGCCTGAGAATCTCGATCCACAATCTCTGGATTCCGGGTTCTCGCTTCGCGAGCCCCGGAATGAACTGGAATGAATCAGGTGCCGGCGGTGAAGAACGAGGCGAGCCGGGTCGTGATGTTCTCGGCGATCTCGTTGGCGGCACGATCCTCGGCGTCGCGATAGGCCCGGTTGCGGGCGAAGCGCTGGTAGGAGCCGGGCATGTCGTAGGACACACGCGAGAAAGTGGTGCCGGTCATCACCGATTTGCCGCTGACGACCTCGATCAGATTGTACTGGGCGTCGATGCCGTAATTCTCGCTGGTCGGCAGACCGGTCGCGGCGCTGACGATCAGCGAGGAGCGGGTGGATGTGAAGCGGATCTCCAGGCGGTGCGTCGGTGGCATGCCTGTCGCCGTGCCGTAGAGCTTGAAGGCCAGGGCATTGCGGACCTCGACGCCAACGCGCGCCTCGCGCGACGCGTTCGGCTTGGCGATCGGCGGCAGCTCGACCCCCATCAGCTTCTCGCGCAGGCCGGGAGTGCCGTCGTTACGCTCGGCATACATCGGCTGGAAGCAGCCGGCCGTCAGCGCCGCCAGGGCGGCGACCGCCAGCAAGCGGGCTGCGATGCGGATCCTAGCCGACAACATTCACGATCCTCTTGGGGACGATGATCACCTTGCGAACGGGCTTGCCGTCCAGGGCCAGCTTTACCGCATCGAGGGCCAAAACGGCAGCCTCGATTTCCGGATTCTGGGCCACTGTTGCAACCGTGACCTCACCCCGCTTCTTGCCATTGACCTGGACCACCAGGGTCACGCTGTCTTCAACCAGCAAATCGCGTTCGATTTGGGGCCAATTGGCCTCCGAAACCAGCCCGCTCTGGCCCAAAGCCTGCCAGCACTCTTCGGCCAGATGCGGCATCATCGGGGAGAACAGCTGGACCAGGATCTGGCCGGCCTCCCGGATCGCCCAGGCCAGGTCCGCGGCAGGCTGGCCGGGGCGCTGGAGCACCTCGGACAGGGCATTGGCGAATTCGCGGATATGGGCGAGGCAGACGTTGAAGTGCAGCCGCTCGATGCCGGTCGTGACCTTGTCCAGGGCGCCATGGGCGGCCTTGCGCAAGGCGGTCGCATCCGTCCCGAACGAAGCTGGCCGGGCCGCCGGAGCGTCCTTGCCGAGTTCCTTCGCATCGTTCACCAGCCGCCATAGCCGCTGCACGAAGCGCGATGCGCCCTGGACGCGCTCGTCGCTCCAGATCACGTCGCGGTCGGGCGGGGAGTCCGACAGCATGAACCAGCGCGCGACGTCGGCACCATAGGACTCGATGATGTCGTCGGGATCGACCGTGTTCTTCTTCGACTTCGACATCTTCTCGATCGGGCCGATCTGGATGTCTTCGCCGGTCGCGAGCAGCGTGGCGCGGCGACCATTGCCGCCGACCTCGACCTTGACCTCGGCCGGCTGCACATAGGTGCCGTCGGCCTTCTGGTAGGTCTCGTGCACCACCATGCCCTGGGTGAACTGGCCGGCGAACGGCTCGTCCAGCGCAATGTGCCCGGTCGCCTTCATCGCGCGGGTGAAGAAGCGCGCGTAGAGCAAATGCAGGATCGCATGCTCGACACCGCCAATATACCAATCGACCGGCATCAGCCGATCGACCACCGACCGCGTGGTCGGCGCCTTCTCGTTCCAGGGATCGGTGAAGCGCGCAAAGTACCAGGACGAATCCACGAAGGTGTCCATGGTGTCGGTCTCACGCTGCGCCTTGCCGCCGCATTTCGGGCAGGTGACGTGCTTCCAGGTCGGGTGATGATCGAGCGCGTTGCCGGGCTTGTCGAAGGTCGCATCCTCCGGCAGCGTCACCGGCAAATCGGCATCCGGCACCGGCACCACATCGCATTTCGGGCAATGGATGACGGGAATCGGGCAGCCCCAATAGCGCTGGCGCGAAATGCCCCAGTCGCGCAGGCGGAAATTGACCTGCCGCTCGCCGACCGCCGCATTGCCGCGCAGCTCGCCTTCCAGCCGCTTCGCCACCTCTTCCTTGGCTTGATCAATCGTCATGCCGTCAAGGAAGCGCGAATTGATGATGCGGCCATCACCGTCATAGGCGATGTCGGTGATGACGAATGTCTTCGGGTCCTGGCCCTCGGGGCACACCACCGGCGTGTTGCCGAGATTGTACTTGTTGACGAAGTCGAGGTCGCGCTGGTCGTGCGCCGGGCAGCCGAAGATCGCGCCAGTGCCATATTCCATCAGCACGAAATTGGCGACATAGACCGGCAGCTTCCAGGAGGGATCGAACGGGTGCACCGCGCGGATGCCGGTGTCAAAGCCCTGCTTCTCCGCGGTGTCGATGATCTCCTGCGCGGTGCCGATCTTCTTGATCTCGGTGATGAACTCCGCAAGCTTAGGGTTCTTCGCGGCGGCCGCCTGCGCCAATGGATGATCCGCCGAGATCGCCATGAACTTCGCGCCGAACAGCGTGTCCGGGCGCGTCGTGAAGATCTTCAGCTCGTTCTCGCCGGCCGGCGTCGTCGCCGCATCCAGCGCGAAGCGGATCAACAGGCCTTCGGAGCGGCCGATCCAGTTGCGCTGCATCAGCCGCACCTTGTCGGGCCAGCGGTCGAGCCCATCGAGCGCGGACAGCAGCTCCTGCGAGTATTTCGTGATCTTGAAGACCCACTGATTCATCTCGCGCTGCTCGACGACAGCGCCGGAACGCCAGCCGCGGCCGTCGATCACCTGCTCGTTGGCGAGCACGGTCATGTCGACGGGGTCCCAGTTCACTTTGCGCTTCTCGCGCTCGGCGAGGCCTGCGCGCAGGAAGTCCAGGAACATCTTCTGCTGGTGCTTGTAGTAGGAGGGATCGCAGGTCGCGATCTCTCTGGACCAGTCCAGCGACAGCCCGATCGAGCGGAGCTGCTTCTTCATCGCGGCGATGTTGTCGTAGGTCCAGGCTTTCGGCGCGACCTTGCGTTCGATCGCCGCGTTCTCGGCCGGCAGGCCGAAGGCGTCCCAGCCCATCGGATGCAGCACGTTGAACCCCTTGGCGCGCTTGAAGCGGGCCAGCACGTCGCCGAGCGTGTAATTGCGGACATGGCCGATATGGATGCGCCCGGACGGGTAAGGGAACATCTCGAGGACGTAGTATTTCGGCCGCGAATCGTCGTTTCGGGAGACGAAGATCGCCTGTTCGTCCCAGAGGCGTTGCCAGCGCGGTTCGGCGTCGCGGGCGTTGTAGCGTTCGGAGGTCATGGAATCGTTGGCTTTTCGTGGTTCGGCCGGCTTAAAGACGGCGGACTAGGCCATAGAAGTCCGCAAGGGGTCAATGGGTTGCCGCAATCTGGGGAACCTTCCGAACTGCTCCGCAAAAATACCGAGGCCGTCGTTGGGGTGTGATTAAGGGGTCGATGCGAAGTTGCGGCCGCCAAGGACCCCCGATACTTGCGATGGATTCCAGCTTCGACGATCCCGATTACGACTATGCCGCGTCCATTGCCGGACGGGCGCTGCGGAGCATGGCCGAGCAGCGGATTGCGCCCACCCCGGCCAATTTTGCCGTCTGGTTCCAATATCTCGCCGGCAGCCAAGACGATCTGCGCGACGCGATCGATCTCCTGATCGACCACAACCGTCCTTTCGACAGCAGAACCAATCAGGATCTGTTCGAGACCTACATCGCGCCGCAGGTCAGTGCCATCGTCGTCCGCACCTCCGAGCGGCTACATGCCCTCATGGGTGCGGCAAAGGAGTTTCTGACGACGGCCATCGCCGACAACCATTCGCAGATGCAGGCGATCAGCGAGGTCGCGGACCAAGGCAAGGCCGGCGTCGATCCGAAGGCGCTGGTCGCCCAGCTCATGAACGAGCTGGCCCGCGCCGCCACCCGCGCGACACGGCTCGAGGCAGGCTTTGCGGAAAAGACCCGCGAGCTCGACGTGATCCGTGATTCGCTGTCGAGGTCCGAGCAGCGCGCCCGGACCGATACGCTGACGGGGCTGGCGAATCGGCGGGCGCTCGACGAATTCCTGCGCAAGGCGCAGGCGACCGCGGAATGGGGCGAGCCGCTCAGCGTGCTCTTGCTCGACATCGAGCACTTCAAGACCTTCAACGACAATTTCGGCCATGGCATCGGCGACCAGGTGTTGCGCCTGATCGCCAAGGTGTTGCGCGAGAAGGTCCGCGAGCAGGATCTGCCGGCCCGCTATGGCGGCGAGGAGCTGATCGCGGTGCTGCCGGATGCCGACCTTGCCGCCTCTGCCGAGACCGCCGAGCGCATCAGGCGCGCGATCGCCGAATGCAGGATCACGCGTCGTTCGACCGGGGAGATCCTGCCCAATATCAGTGTGTCGATCGGTGTCGCGCAATACCGGACCGGCGAAGCGATCACCGATTTCATCGAGCGCTGTGACCGCGCGCTCTATCTCGCCAAGGGCGGTGGCCGCAATCGCGTGGTGACCGAGATCGAGCTCGAGCGCGCCGGAGCGGCGGGCTAGAGCATTATCGGTTCCGATTGAATCAGAACCGAAGCTCTAGATTCTTGTTTTGATGCGTTTTCTTCACGCGAACCGGTGTCCACTTCGCTCGAAAACGCTCTAGCCGTTAGCCGCCATCATCATGTCAGTCGTGCCGGTCTCGATCGCCTGCACGCCGTGCTCGACGACGTTGTTGCGGCCGCGATGCTTGGCGGCATAGAGCGCGGCGTCGGCGGCTTCGATGAGATCACCGGGGCGCAGTGTCTCGTTTGGCTTCGTCGCAGCAACGCCGATCGAGACGGTGACGATCATATGCGCGGAGGTGATGTGCGGCAGGCAGAGTTTCAGCACGGCCGCGCGCACCAATTCGCCGATTTCGACGGCGCGGGGCACGTCGGTGTTCGGCAGCAGCAGGCAGAATTCCTCGCCGCCATAGCGTGCCGCAAAGCCCATCGTGTCGGCTGCAATGCCGGACAGTGATTCGCCGAGCCGGGTCAGGCAGGAATCGCCTTCGAGATGGCCATAGGTGTCGTTGAAGAGCTTGAAGTGGTCGACGTCGATCATCAGAAGCGCGAGCTCGCTGCCATATTGCTGCGCGCGCATCCATTCGAAATCGAGCCGGCTCTGGAAGCCGCGGCGGTTGGCGAGGCCGGAGAGCATGTCGATCGAGGCCATCACCGTCAGGCGGTCGTTGCTGGCGATCAGCTCGCGCTCGCGCTGGCTCAATTGCGCGGCCATTGCGTTGAACGCGCGGGCCAGCGGCACGAACTCGGCGGGCAGGCGACTGCGCGCCGCCCGCGCCGACAGATCGCCTTCGCCGAGACGCTTGGCCATGTCGGCCAGCATCTCGATCGGCTTGATCACCAGTTTCTCGGCGGCGATCAGCGCGCCGAGCAGGACGAACACGACGACGAAGGCGAACTGGAGATAGGCGGTGCGGATGTCGCGGCTCACGGCCGCAGATACCTTGTCCTCGTCGATGCTGGCGATCAGGCGAGCATTGGTGCCGGCGATGCGGATATAGCTGACCGCGCGGCGGGAGCCGTCTGCAGCAAGAAACGACAGCGAGCCTTCGTCCTGGTCCGACCGCAGTGCCCTGTCGGCGATCGCCGACATCAGCGGCATGTTGTCGAGGGGACGGCCGACCGCGCTGTGCTGGTCGGCGGGCGCGGCGAGCACGGTGCCGGCGCTGTCGACCAACACCGCAGAAATGCCGGCGCGGCCGCCGAGATTGCTCATGACCTTCGACATCCAGTCGAGATTGACGGTGGCGAGCACGACGGCATCCGGGACGCCGCTGAACGCGGACACCGGATAAACCGCCATGACGGTCGGCGTCGGCGCGGGCCGGGACATGATGAAGTCGCTCAACACGAAGCGGCCGGTTTGCTGTGCCTGCAGGAAGTAAGGCCGGTCACTGAGGTCGAGGCCGACATACATGTTGTTGGTGGCGCATTGGATGCGTCCGTCCTGGCCGGCGATCAGAAGTGTGCGGATCCAGGGCAGGCTGGACGGCAGGCTCGCGCGCAGCACGTCGCAGCTCTTGCTGATGCCGCCGGCGGACGCCCGGATGAAGGCCTCCGATTTCAGGATGGTCTCGACCGACGAGATCACCTCGCGCTGCGCATCGGCGCTGTGCCTTGCGACGGTGGTGAATTCGGCCGCGGCCTGCGCGATCTGTCGCGCGCGCGTGTCTTCGAGCGAACGGATGCGCTCGAGCATCAAGGGGGCCACCAGAATCACCGCTAGCAACGCCAGCCGCGCTCGGATACCGAGAACCTGCTTGAGTTTCGCTCGTTTGCGGTTGAGACTGACGCTTGCCATCTTCGCTACCCACCCCATGGGCCAAGGTAAAGCGAAGGGTTCAAAAACTCTTTCTTGAACTAGGTAAAATTGGACTTACCTCGGTTACGACCACAGCCAATCGACGTCATGACAGAAGCCAATGCCGCGCCGGTAACCGGCCATTCACCAAACGCGCTCGCCGCAGTCGAAGCCGAAATTGCACGCGCCTGCAAGGATGCGCAGCGTGATCGCGCCTCCGTGACGCTGATCGCGGTGTCCAAGACTTTCGCCGCGGATGCGATTACCCCGGTCATCGCCGCCGGACAGCGCGTATTCGGCGAGAATCGGGTGCAGGAGGCCAAAGCCAAGTGGCCTGCGTTAACGTCTGTTTACTCCGACATCGCGCTGCATCTGATCGGCCCGCTGCAATCCAACAAGGCGAAAGAGGCGGTCGCGCTGTTCGATGCCATCCATTCGGTCGACCGTCCGAGCATTTGCCAAGCGTTAGCCAAGGAAATCGAATCCCAGAACAAGCACCCGCAGCTCTTCGTCCAGATCAACACCGGCGAGGAGCCGCAGAAGGCCGGCGTCGCGCCCGGCGAGGCCGATGCCTTCCTCGCGAGCTGCCGCGACACTTATGGGCTGACGATTTCCGGCCTGATGTGCATTCCGCCGGTCGACGAACCGCCGGCGGCGCACTTTGCTCTCACTGCCAAGATCGCGGAGCGCAATGGATTGAAGAACCTGTCTATGGGCATGAGCGCGGATTTTGCGACCGCGATCATGCTCGGCGCCACCCATGTCCGCGTGGGGAGCGCGATCTTCGGACACAGGTGAGAGCCGTTAGCGAGGAACGCACCCAGCAACCGTCATCGATTTCGTCACTGCGAGCGAAGCGAAGCAATCCAGAATCTTTCCGCGGAGGGATTCTGGATTGCTTCGTCGCAAGGGCGCCTCGCAATGACAGCGGAGCGTGTGCGCCTACACAAACCCCACCGACACCTTCCCCAACACGCCGAAATCCGCCGTAAAATGATCGCCGGCCTTGATCGGCAGCGGCGGATGGCATGTGCCTGTGGTCACCACCTCCCCTGCCCGCAAGGTGATGCCGAGGCCGCGGAGCTCGTTGGCGAGCCAGGCGAGGGCCGCGCGGGGATCGCCGAGCACGTTCTTGCCGTGGCCGATATAGCGCTGGCCGCATAGCGTGATTTGTGGCCGCTCCTCGACGAGATCCAGCGCGCGCCAATCCGCAGTCGTCGGCGCGCCCAGCACGAATAGATGCGCACAGGCATTGTCGGCGATGAGCTGCGCCTCGCCGGCGCCGGCGAAATCGGTAAAGCGCGAATCGGGAATTTCGATTGCGGGATGGAAGGTGCCTACGGCGGCGAGGACCTCGTCGACAGTGTACGGCACCGCGCGCGGCGATAGATCGCGCCCCATGCGGAAGGCGAATTCCGGCTCGCCGACGCGCATCTCGTTGCCCAGCATCGACGCGGTGCCGCCATCGGCGATTACGGTGTCGCTCATGATGCGGCCGGCCAGCGGTCCCGTGACATTGATGTGCTTCTGTCCGGACTCGCTCGTTGCCGCGATCTTCCAGCCGAATAATTTTCCGCTCGATTGCGTTTCGAGCGCGGCCTGGATGGCATAGCCATCAGCGCGGCTCTGCGGCCGCAACCGGGCATCCAGCGCGTCAAGCTTGGTGCCGTCGCGCCAATGCTTCACCAGAACCTGCGATGCGGCGGCGATCTGATCCTTGTCGAGCATCCGTCCTCACCCGATGATGATTTTTGTTCTTGGCCCCAGCCGTCGCAGCAATTGCAGCATCGCAGATTTCGTCATGGAGACGCAGCCTGCAGTCGGGCCGAAATTGTCGCGGGCGAGGTGCAGGAACACCGCGCTGCCGCGGCCGGCGATCCGCGGCCTGGTGTTGTGGTCGATCTCGATGATGAAATCGTAGAGGTGGTCGGCGCGCTTGAGCCGGTCGCCGCCCTGCCCCTCGCCGAGCCGGATACCCTGGTTGTAATGACGGTCTTTGGGATCCTCGCACCAGGCGTCTTCGCCGGTGATGATCCGGGCCGGCAAGAACGTCTGGGGGCGGCTGTGCCGGTCGCCCCGCCACCACAATCGCCTGGGACGGAAGCTGCCGCGCGGGGTGCCGCCGTCGCCCTCGCGCTTGTTGGCGAGAATGCCGCCTCGCCCCAACGCCACCGGTATCGTCAGTGCTCCGGCCGTCAGCCAGCCCCGGCGCGGATTACCGGCAGCTGGCTTAACGCGGATCGCGGACAGCGGCCTGGCCCTTCGATTCTGGGTGTAACTAGCTGACGCAGCTTTGTTTTTCATGTGAACATGCGATGTCGAGTTCATTACAGGACATTCATCAAAACGCCCTGCTATTCTGGGTTAGAGTGGTTCTGGCTTGTGAATCGGTAACAGCCCACTACTTCAACACGAACAACAATAACAACGGCGACCCTAACTTTCCCTCGCGGCTGGGTGCGGCATGGATGCGCGCCGAGCCGGATCCAAAAGGATGACCCCCCATGGCCAATGCCCGCAAGATCCTGATCGTGGATGACGATACCGATCTGCGCGATACGTTGGTGGAGCAATTATCGCTGCACGAAGAATTCGAAGCGTCCGCCGTCGATACCGGCGCCAAGGGCGCGAGCGCCGCAAAGGCCAATGCTCCCGATCTCGTTCTGATGGATGTCGGTCTGCCTGACACCGACGGCCGCGAAGTGGTCCGCTCCCTGCGCAAGGGCGGGTTCAAGGCCCCGATCATCATGCTGACCGGCCACGACACCGATTCCGACACGATTTTGGGCCTGGAATCCGGCGCCAACGACTATGTGGCAAAGCCCTTCCGCTTCGCCGTGCTGCTCGCCCGCATCCGCGCTCAGCTCCGCCAGCACGAGGCCAGCGAGGACGCGGTGTTCTCGGTCGGCCCCTACTCCTTCCGCCCGGGTTCGAAGATGCTGACCGCGGCGAACGCGCGCAAGGTCCGCCTCACCGAGAAGGAGACCGCCATCCTCCGTTTCCTTTACCGGGCCGGCCAGATGCCGGTCTCGCGTGAGACCCTGCTCCAGGAGGTCTGGGGCTATAATTCCGGCGTCACCACCCACACACTGGAAACCCACATCTACCGCCTTCGCCAGAAGATCGAGAAGGACGCCGCCAACCCGGAAATCCTGGTCACGGAAGCCGGTGGCTACAAGCTGGTGCCGTGATACGCTTCAGGGGCCTGCGAATCGTTTGAGATCGCGTGCCTTTGAGCCTCGGACCTGAATGTCAATCGACGACGATGTAGCGCTTCTCGAGCGAGTCCCGACACTGCGCCTGTTGGGAGACGCATCGTTGCGCATGCTGGCGATCGGCTCCGAGCAGCGGAACTTCGTCCGCGGCGACGTCCTGTTCAATCTCGGCGACGAGGCCGATGCCGGCTTTGTGGTCCAGCGCGGCGCCTTCCGGGTCGAGGACGGCGCCGGCGCCGAAATGATCGCCAGTCCCGGCGCGCTGATCGGCGAGCTCGCGCTGGTGGTGCCGATGAAGCGGCCGTCGAGAGCGGTGGCGCTGGAGCACGCCTCTGTCATCCGCATCGCGCGCAGCCTGTTCCAGCGCGTGCTCGAAAGCGACCCCGCCGCCGCGGTTCGCCTCCGCGACGAATTCGCGGTCCGATCCAGCCAGATCGCCAGCGATATCCTGATGGCCGGTGCGAAGCTGACGAGCTGAAGTCGTCCTGGCGCAGGCCAGGACCCATTAACCCAAATGTTTGTGGCTTGGTGCGACTGCCGACGTCCTCGCGCAACAACGAAGACTGGTGGTAATGGGCCCTGGCTTTCGCCAGGGCGACAATCATAGATCCAGCGTCACCGTGACTGGGACATGGTCCGACGGCCGCTCCCAGCTCCGGGCATCGCGAAGAATCTTGAAATCACTGACGGCATGCTTCAGCGCGCGCGAGACCCAGATATGGTCGAGCCTGCGGCCGCGATCGCCGACGGTCCAGTCGGCGGAGCGGTAGCTCCACCAGGTATAGACCTTCTCCGACATCGGAATTCGCTCGCGCGCGACGTCGATCCATTCGCCGGCCGCCAGCGCCGCCTTCAGCTTCTCGGTTTCGACAGGCGTGTGCGACACCACCTTCAGGAGTTGCTTGTGCGACCATACGTCGTTCTCGTGCGGGGCGACGTTGAGATCGCCAACCAGGATATGACGGTCCTCGCCGCGCGGATGCAGCGGTTCGCAGGCCTTCATCTCGTCGAGGAAGCGGAGCTTGTGGTCGAACTTCTCGTTCAGCGCGGGATCGGGAATGTCGCCGCCGGCGGGCACGTAGAAATTATGCAGCACCAGCGGCTTTGCGATGTTGGCCTTCTCGCCGAACGACACCGAGATGTGCCGCGAATCGATCTTGTCGCAGAAGGTGCGGATGTCCTTCGATTCGAACGGGATCTTCGAGACGATGGCGACACCGTGATAGCCCTTCTGTCCGTTCAGCGCGACGTGCTCATAGCCGAGCCGCTTGAAGCGCTTCAGCGGAAAGGCGTCGTCGATGCATTTGGTCTCCTGCAAGCACAGCACGTCCGGCCGCGCACTCTTGAGGAATTTCGCGACCAGATCGATGCGCAGCCGCACCGAATTGATGTTCCAGGTTGTCAGGGAGAGACGCATGAGGGATGCGTCTTAGCAAGCTCTCGTAGGGTGGGCAAAGGCGCAAAGCGCCGTGCCCACCGTCTTTTCGGGTGCGAGATGTGAGTATCTGGGCGTGCTTTTGTAGGGTGGGCAAAGCGAAGCGTGCCGACGTGCCGATCGAGAGGAGGAAAGATGGTGGGCACGACGCAAACGCGCCTTTGCCCACCCTACGGCAGCGGAGCGCTCAACCCGGCGATGGGCCGTAATTGGTGAAATCGATCTTGAACATGCTGGGATCGAGCTTCTTGCTCGAATCCAGATTGTAGACCGCGATCGTGGTGTCGTAGCCCTGCGGGTCGGTGACGGTCCACTGCTTCAACTGGCCGTCCTTGGCGCCGAACATCAACAGGAGGCGGCTGGTGCCGACCAGCGCCTGCTTCTCCTCGATAGTGACACTGGTGAAGACGTCGTCGGCGGACACGTTGACGACGTTGGTGTCCTTCATCAGGTCGATGCGATCGGACAGCAGGAAACGCAGCGGCGTCTGCGACAGCGGATAAATGTCCTGGGTCGCAAGCTTGCGATCACGCACCACCAGCGATGATCCGTCGGCGACGATGTCGATCGGGCTCGGCGCGTCATATTCGAAGCGCACCTTGCCCGGCTTCTGGATGTAGAAATCGCCCTGCGTCTTGCTGCCGTCGGGGCCGACCTGGACGAAATTCCCGACCAGTGTCTGGAGCGAGGAGAGATAGGCGCTGATCTTGGCGGCCTGCGCCTTCTGGTTGGCATCGAAGGTCTGGAAGATGCTGCTCGGCACGTTGCGGCGCGGATCCGGGATGACCGGATTCGGCGGCGCCTGCGTCGCACCGGTGACGGCGGGCCCTCCCCCCGCCGCACCGCCATCGCGGCCCTTCGGCGCTGGCTTCGGCACGGGCACGGTCTGCGCGAGCGACGTAGCGGTCACCATCGCGGCGGTGACGAGAAGCACGCCGGCCACGCGCGCGCTTCGCGCAGCGATGGTGGCAGCGAATCGAATGTCCGGATGTCTGATCAACGCGTCGTCCTAACGTGGCTGGGCGCCTTTTAGCGTGATTTCGGGCAAAAGCAGATATCGATTTTGCGTGAAATGATGTGTTGAGGCTCCTCGCCTCACATATGGCTGTCTTCTTCCTCGACCAGAATCTCGCGCTTGCCGGCATGGTTGGCGGGCCCGACGATGCCTTCCAGTTCCATGCGCTCCATCAGCGATGCAGCGCGATTATAGCCGATTTGCAGGCGGCGCTGGATGTAGCTGGTCGAAGCCTTGCGGTCGCGTTTGACGATGGCAACGGCCTGCGCGAACAAATCGCCGCCGCCGTCGGCACCCATGCCTGTGGCGTCGAACACCGCGCCGTCCTCATCCTCGGTGGGCTCTTCGGCCGTGACCGCTTCGAGATATTCGGGCTGGCCCTGCGTCTTGAGGTGACGCACCACCTTCTCGACCTCCTCGTCGGAGGCAAAAGGTCCGTGCACGCGGCTGATCCGGCCGCCGCCGGCCATGTAGAGCATGTCGCCTTGGCCGAGCAGCTGCTCGGCGCCCATCTCGCCGAGAATGGTGCGGCTGTCGATCTTGGACGTGACCTGGAAGGCGATGCGCGTCGGGAAGTTCGCCTTGATGGTGCCGGTGATGACGTCGACCGACGGACGCTGCGTGGCGAGGATCACGTGCAGGCCGGCGGCGCGCGCCATCTGCGCCAGACGCTGCACCGCGCCTTCGATGTCCTTGCCGGCGACCATCATCAGGTCGGCCATTTCGTCGACGATGATCACGATGTAAGGCAGCGGGTCGAGCGAGAGCTTCTCTTCCTCGTAGATCGCTTTGCCGGTCTCCTTGTCGAAGCCGGTATGCACCGTGCGCGTCGGCTCCTCGCCCTTGGCCTTCAATTCGAGCAGGCGCGTGTTGTAGCCGTCGATGTTGCGCACACCGAGCTTGGCCATATTCTTGTAGCGCTCTTCCATCTCGCGCACGGCCCATTTCAGCGCGACCACCGCCTTCTTCGGATCGGTCACAACAGGCGTGAGCAGATGGGGGATGCCGTCATAGACGGAGAGTTCGAGCATCTTCGGATCGACCATGATCAGCCGGCACTGGTCGGGGCGCAACCTGTAGACCAGGCTGAGGATCATGGTGTTGATGGCGACCGATTTGCCGGAGCCGGTGGTACCGGCGATCAGCATGTGCGGCGTGCGTGCGAGGTCGATGATCACGGGGTCGCCGCCGATGGTCTTGCCGAGGCAGAGCGGCAGCTTTGCCACCGTGTCGGTCGCCTCCTTCGCCACCAGCAGTTCGCGCAGGTAAACTTTTTCGCGATGCGCGTTCGGCAATTCGATGCCGATCGCGTTGCGGCCGGGCACGACGGCGACGCGTGCCGACAGCGCGCTCATCGAGCGCGCGATGTCGTCAGCAAGCCCGATCACGCGCGACGACTTGATGCCGGGCGCCGGCTCCAGCTCGTACAGCGTGACCACGGGACCCGGATTGGCCTTCACGATCTCGCCGCGCACGCCGAAATCCTGGAGCACGCCTTCGAGCGAGCGGGAATTGGTCTCCAGCTCCGCCTTGCTGAGCGGCTGGCGGTCACCGGCCTTTGGTGCGGCCAGCATGGAGACGGACGGAAGATCGAACTTGTCGGAGGATTTCTTGGCAGAGGTCTTCGGCGCGGCCTTCTTGCGCGGTGCGCGCGCGGCGGGCTCCTCCTCTTCCTCCTCCTCTTCCTCTTCTTCGTACTCGTCCTCGTGGTCCTCGTCTTCGGACTGTGGTGAGATCGAGGGCGCGGCGCGGCCGCCGCCGAGATTGGGCTCCTGACGGCTGAACTGAGCGGCCTTGGTCTTCGGCCCGCTCGAGACCAGCGAGCGGTAAGCGGCACCGAAGAGCCAGATCAGTCGCGCCTTGGTGCTCATCAAGGCGTGGAACAGCCAGCCCAGCGACACCGAGCCGCGATCGCTCTCCTCGTCTTCGTCGAGCGGTTTGTCGTCATCCTCGATCTCCGCGAGCTCGTCGTCATGCTCGCGTGCGCCGAGACCGCAGGCGATCAGGAAGGTCGCCGTCATCGCGGCGAACAGGATCGTGCCCAGCACGATGCGATAGATTGTTCCTGCAGGTCCGAAGATCACGGCGGGCGCGCGCACCAGGGCATCGCCGACGACACCGCCGAGGCCGGTCGGCAGCGGCCAGGCGCCGCCGTGCGGCCAGCAGCTGACAAAGCCCGCGGCGATCACCGTGCAGAGAATCCATGAGCCGAGCCGCAGCGCTTCGCGGTCGAACGGGCGATGCGTCATCATGCGCCAGCCCCAGACCGCGACGGTCAGGACCAGCATGATCGCGCCAAGGCCGAGGATCTGCATCGAGAGGTCGGCACCGATCGCACCGGCATAGCCGAGGATGTTGCGGATTGGCCGTGAGGTGGCGTGGCTGAGGCTGGGATCCTGCACCGACCAGGTCATCAGCGCCGCCGATGCGACGCCCGCCAGCGCGATCAGGCCGAGGCCGGTGAGCTCGCGCAGACGTCGCGCCAGCCCCTCTCGGATCGAGGGCGGCAGATGGCCGACCAGTGGAATGACACGTTCGATTGCCGACATGCTCATGGGCCCCGCCTAACCCAGAGTCTCGACCAGGCGGTGCAGCGCTTGCGCCGTGGTCTCGCCATCCTGCACCAGCGCAAGGCGAATATAGCCCGCGCCGGGATTGAAGCCGTCAGGCTGGAGCCGCGCCAGATAGCTGCCGGGCACCACGCGCACGCCTGCTTCCGTGAACAGTCTCAGCGTCACCGACACGTCGTCGCCGAACGCGGATGTGTTGAGCCAGACGCAGAAGCCGGCATCGGGCCGGCGATAGCCGTAACGATTGCCGATGATCTGGTCGGCGAGATCGAACTTGATCCGGTAGAGCCTGCGGTTCTCCTCGACATGCGCTTCGTCGCCGTAAGCAACGGTCGCGACATGCTGGAGCGGTACCGGCACCTGCGGCGCTGCGATGTTGCGCAGCTCCAGGAACATGCCGATGAACTTCTTGTCGCCGGCGGCGAAGCCGACGCGCAGGCCGGGCAGGTTGGAGCGCTTCGACAGCGACTGGAACGCAACCACGCGGGTGAAATCGGGGCCGGCGCATTCGAGCGCGCTGCCCGGTGCCTCGCGGGTGTAGATCTCGGAATAGCACTCGTCGCTGAGGATCACGAAGCCGTAGCGGTCGGCGAGCTGCTTCAACCGCTTGAAATAATCGGGCGTGGCGACCGAGCCTTGCGGATTGGCGGGCGAGGCCAGATAGAACGCCACGGTGCGCGCCAGTGTCGCTTCGTCGATGGCGTCGAGATCGGGCAGGAAGCCGTTTTCGACCGTTGTCGGCAGGTAGACCGGCTCGCAGGCCGCGGCGCGAGCGCCGGCGCCATAGACCGGATAGAATGGGTTCGGCATCAGGATGGCAGGCTTGCCGGGGCGCGGGCCGACACAGCGCACCGCCGCGAGCGCGGCGAGGAACAGCCCCTCGCGGCTGCCATTGAGGACGAGAATCTCGTTCTCGGGGTCGAGCGGCCGCGGCAGCTTGAAGCGCGATGACAGCCAGGCACCCGCCGCGTTGCGGAAGGGGTCGGTGCCCTTGTTCGCCGGGTAACGGCCGAACTCGGCGATGTGCTTGGCCAGCACCGGGCCGACGAAGTCAGGCACGGGATGCTGTGGCTCGCCGACTGCAAGCGTAATCAAGGGCTTACCCGGCTGATGCGGGCCCAAGAGCTCGTTCAGCCGGACGAAGGGCGAGCGTTCGCTGTCGGAGCTTCCACTGGCCTGCGGCGCACGGGATGAAGCGGTCATGACCATTCTGGGCGCCAGCACTCTTGGAACAGCCGGTCGCACCAAGGCGCCGGCGGGAAGCGGTTCAGTTCACCATAGATAGGGCGAGGTTAAGACACGATTAACCATCGGCCGCCGCCCCCGTCCAGAGCGGGAATAATGGGGCCGGATAATAACGGGATGCATGGGCGGGTTCGTCACCTCTCCCGCATGCGGGAGAGGTCGACGCGAAGCGTCGGGTGAGGGTTCTCTCCTCTTGGGGCTCTCGCCCGCGGAAGCACCCCACCCCAGCCCTCCCCCGCAAGCGGGAGAGGGAGCGCAGCGTCTCCCTGGCTCGATTCGAGCTTCAATGCCCCGGCAGCTTCTCGAATGTCTTCATGCCCGCGGGGATCGCGTGGAACTCCTGCTTGTCGCAGGTGTAGATCGCCATCTGCGGATGGAACTGGCCGGGCTCGTCCAGCGTGCCGACCTTCACGACCGCGGCCGGCAGGCCTGGAACCTTGGTCACCAGATGGGTGCCGCATTCGGCGCAGAATTCGCGCGTGACGGCGCGTTCGAGGTCCTTGCGCGTGAACTGCTTGGGCTGTCCGGTGATGTAGCTGAAGCCGGCCGCCGGCATTGCGATGAAGGTGTTGGGCGCGCCGCCGGTGATGTACTGGCATTCGCGACAATGACACTGGGCCTGCATCATCGGATCACCTTCGGCCTTGTAGCGCACTGCGCCGCAATAGCATCCGCCTTCCAAACGCATGACGACCTCCCGATTGTTGTTCTTGAGGTCGATATTTCTGCGCCGGCGGTCCGCAATGGCAATGTTTTTCTTCGGCGCTCCGACCAAAAGAAAGGGGCTCCAACTTGCGCTGGAGCCCCTCAACGGTCAGGGCATTGCCGGGTATGTGCCCAAACCGTAGGTCTGGTCGCGATCCCCGAGGAGATCGCGGCCGGGAGGAGAGTTACATATTGTAGGCGCGCTCGGTGTGCTCGGTGATGTCGAGGCCTTCACGCTCGCTCTCGACATTGGTGCGAAGGCCAACGATCACATCGACGACCTTGTAGAGGATCGCCGAACCGATGCCCGACCACACCAGCGTGGTGCAGACGCCCCAGAGCTGGGCGATCATCTGCGTGGCGAAGTCGTAATCGGCAACCTTGGGCGGGATCGCGGTGTAGTCCATGATGCCGGCACCACCGAGCGCCGGGTTGACCAGAATGCCGGTGCCGAGGGCGCCGACGATGCCGCCGATGCAGTGCACGCCGAACACGTCGAGGGAGTCGTCGTAGCCGAGCGCGTTCTTCACGACGGTGCAGAAGAACAGGCAGACCACGCCGACCACGAGGCCGAGGACGATCGCACCCATCGCGCCGGCGAAGCCGGCAGCGGGCGTCACGGCCACGAGACCCGCGACAGCGCCGGAGATCACGCCGAGCACCGACGGATGACCCTTCACGATCCACTCCGCGAACATCCACGACAGCGCGGCGGCAGCAGTGGCGACGAAGGAGTTGGTCATGGCGAGCGCAGCGCCGCCATTGGCTTCAAGGTTGGAGCCGGCGTTAAAGCCGAACCAGCCGACCCAGAGCAGCGAGGCGCCGATCATCGACATGGTCAGCGAGTGCGGAGCCATCAGCTCCTTGCCGTAGCCGACCCTTTTGCCGATCAGGAGAGCGCCGACGAGACCTGCGATGCCGGCGTTGATATGCACCACGGTGCCGCCAGCGAAGTCGATGGCGCCCTTCTTGAAGATCCAGCCGGCGTCGGCGTTGATCTCGTCGAGCTTGGCCTGCGCCGCGGTCTTGGCTGCCGCATCACCCGCCGCAGCGAGCGCCTTGGCCGCATCCTGGATCATGTCCGGGCCGGGCCAGTACCAGACCATGTGCGCGATCGGGAAGTAGATCAGCGTGACCCAGAGCGGGATGAACAGAGCGATCGCCGAGAACTTCATGCGCTCGGCGAAGGCGCCGACGATGAGGGCGGGCGTGATCGCCGCGAAGGTCATCTGGAAGCACACGTAGATGAGCTCCGAGATGTTGGCGTCGACCGAGAAGGTGGCCGCCTTCGAGTCGGTGGTGACGCCCATCATGAAGGCCTTGGAGAAGCCGCCGATGAAGTCGGAACCGCCGGTGAAGGCGAGGCTGTAGCCGTACACGGCCCAGATCACGGTGACGACGCAGACGGTGTAGAACACCTGCATCAGGACCGAGAGCATGTTCTTGGAACGGACGAGACCGCCGTAGAACAGTGCGAGGCCGGGGATCGTCATCAACAGCACCAGCACTGTCGATGTCAGCATCCAGGCGTTGTCTCCCTTGTTGACCGTTGGCTCGGCATAGGCTGCGGTCGCAGCGAACAGGCCGACTGCGAGAGCCGCCAGTCCCGCGCCATAGGGACGCTTAAACGTCATTGTATTCACTCCTGATTGGATAAAGGTTGAGCGCGAAATCAAAGGGCCGCGGCGTCGGCCTCGCCGGTGCGGATGCGCACCGCATGGTCGAGGTTGATGACGAAGATCTTGCCGTCGCCGATCTGGCCGGTTTTCGCGGCGGACGTGATGGCGTCGATGGTCTTGTCGACCTGGTCGGAGGCGACAGCGACCTCGATCTTGATCTTGGGCAGGAAGCTCACGGCATATTCGGCGCCGCGGTAGATTTCCGTATGGCCCTTCTGGCGGCCATATCCCTTGACTTCCGTCACCGTGAGACCGTGAACGCCGATGGCGGTCAGGGCGTCACGGACTTCTTCCAGCTTGAATGGCTTGATAATCGCCATAACGATTTTCATGGGTCCTATCCCCGCTTGGCCCGGTCCGGACATGGCCGGGCGTTCTCGACTGGTTCGCCACGAGGGAGAAGTTCACTACGCGGGCTCAGCCGAGACCCGTAGAATCAAATGCCGTGCCAGATCAGGCGCGTTGCCTAACGGATTATGAAAACGCGTGTTTTCGCGCCTAACGCGCATTGCCGTGCGGTGCGATATTACGTCGCGCTCAAAACGTGGTCACGTCTGCTCAAAACGCAGGCAGGACAGGCTGCCGACACAATGTTGCTCATGTGTCGGGCAGTCAAAAGGTATTTTGATACGGAAGGGGACTTGAGAAATATCGAGACCACTGCGCCCGCTGCTTACGGGATACGCTCATCGCGGCGGCCGCGGGTCGAGCAGATGAACCTCGCCGAGGGTATCCCGCTGAGGGCCGCTGTCGCACCATCAGGCGGCGTCGCGCTCTGCAAAAACCCGGTCGACCAATCCCCATTCGACTCCCTGCTGCGCGGTCATGAAGTGGTCGCGGTCCAGGGTCCGTTCCACCTCCTCTTCAGTCCGTCCGCAATGCTGCGCATAGAGCCTGGTGATGCGCCGCTTGGTTTCCTGCATTTCGTTGGCGTGGATCAGGATGTCTGACGCCTGGCCTTGGAAGCCGCCGAGCGGCTGATGCACGTGAAGGCTCGCATTGGGCAGCGCGGCGCGGTGACCGGGTTCGCCGGCCATCAGCAGGAACGAGCCCATGGAGCGCGCGGTGCCCATGCACAGCGTATGAACCGGCGCCTTGATGAACTGCATGGTGTCGTACATCGCGAGCCCGCTGGTAACCACGCCGCCATAGGAATTGATGTAGAGATTGATCGGCCGGCTCGGATTCTCCGCCTCCAGGAATAGCAGCTGCGCGCAAACCAGCCCGGACATCGCATCATTGACCTCGCCGTTGAGGAAGATGATGCGTTCGCGCAGCAGCCGCGAGTAGATGTCGAAGGATCGTTCGCCGCGGGCGGATTGTTCGACGACCATAGGGACGAGCTGAAGCATGTCGCGCATCGGCGACCTCCATGTCTGCAGGTGATGAAGTTGTGTTGTTGCTAGGCCGCCGCGCGCATCAGGCAGCAATTGCTATTGGCCGGCTGCGGCAGCCTTGTTCGCTCGTCGCAGGCTTGCTGGATGATGCGAAAGCGGGTGCCGCCGTCTTCGTTCGGCTCGATCCGGAAGATGACGTGGCTCTCGCGAAATGGCGGTTTGGAATCGCGAAGCCGGTAGCGCACCTCTTCACCTGCGATCGTTGATTCCGGCTCGGCGCCGGCAAGGTCGCAATCCGGCAGCCAGCGCTCGCGCAATGCAGGAATGGTCACGGCGCGCCAGACTTTTGCCGGCGGTGCATCGAAATCATATTCGAGCACGAGGGCTTCGTCGGGACGATCAGGCTTCACGGTGTCGCTCATTGATCCATGTCCTTCAGGAGGTCAGCGAGTGCTTCCATGCGCTTCGGCCAATAGGCGCGGTAGCGCGCAAGCCATGCCCCGATGGCGACAATTCCGTCCGGGTCGACTTCGTAATTCACAAAGCGGCCCTGCCGCTGTTCGCGCACGAGGCCTGCCGCGCGCAGCACCGAAAGATGCTGCGACATCGCGGGTTGGCTGATCTCCAATCCGTCGCGCAAGGCGCTGGCATTCAGGCTTCCGCCAGCGAGCTTTTCAAAGACCTTGCGGCGCGTCGGGTCGGCCAGCGCCTTGAAGATGTCGGCTTCGATCATGACAACACATAAGCACGTACTTATGTGTTGCGCAAGCCCCTGTTACTGAAGCGCCTCGCCGTGCTGCGAAATATCCAGCCCCTCGAGCTCGTGCTCACGGGATACGCGCAAGGGCACGAACAGGCCGACCAGCTTGAGCAGGATGAAGCTCACCCCTGCCGACCATACGAAGGTGACGGCGACGCCATAGAGCTGGATCAACACTTGCTGCGGGTGGCCCTCGATCAGGCCGGCGGTGCCGCCGATGGCGCTGGTTGCGAACACGCCGCCAAGCAGGGTGCCGGTCAGGCCGCCGATGCCGTGGACGCCGAACACGTCGAGCGAATCGTCATAGTTGAAGCGGTGCTTCAGCCACGTGCAGGCCCAGTAGCAAACCGCACCGGCAATGATGCCGATGACGATGCCGTGCCAGGGCGCCACGAATCCGGAGGCCGGTGTGATGGTGCCGAGGCCTGCGACCGCGCCGGAGATCATGCCGAGCACCGAGGGCTTGCGCCGCGTCGACCATTCGATCGCGCCCCATGTCAGGGCGCCGGCGCAAGCGGCGAGATGCGTTGCAATGATCGCCATCACCGCGCGCGAATTGGCCGCGCCGGCCGAGCCGCCATTGAAGCCGAACCAGCCGACCCACAACAGGCCGGTGCCCATCACCGCCAGCGAGAGATCGAACGGCGAAAGATTCTCGGTGCCGTAGCCGTGACGGCGCCCCATCACCTTCGCGGCGACGAGGCCGCCGGTGCCGGCGGACAAATGCACCACGAGGCCGCCAGCGAAATCCAAAACGCCCATGCTGGCGAGGAAGCCGCCACCCCACACCCAATGCGCCAGCGGAATATAGACGAAGATGAACCAGGCGACGGAGAACAGGAGATAGGCGGAGAACCGCATGCGATCGGCGACCGAGCCCGCGACCAGCGCCACCGTGATGATCGCAAACGTCATCTGGTACAGCATGAACAGCGATTCCGGGATCGTCTTGGCCGCCGGGTTGACGCTGTCCATGGTCATGCCCGCCAGGAACCAGCGGTCGAGCGTGCCGATCCACGGGCCGTCGCCGACGAAGCACAGCGAATAACCGAACGCGACCCAGAGAATCGAAATCAGCGTCACCGCGGCGAGGCTCTGCGCCATGGTGGCAAGCACGTTCTTCTTGCGCACCATGCCGGAGTAGAACAGCGCAAGTCCGGGGATCGTCATCATCAGCACCAGCGCGGTGGCGACGATCATCCAGGCGGTATCGGCAGTGTTGATCTCGGAGCCTGCGGCGTGCGCCGGCGAGGCAATGGCAGACGCAAATCCGATCGGCGCAGCCATAGCGGCTGCGCGGCGCAAATATCCCGCCATGTCGTTCCCCCCGGCATTAACTGGCGTCGCACGCTGTGGCGTCGTTGCCCGGTGCGATCGAAGAAGATGTATTAGATTAGATCAGAGCGCGTCGCTGTCGGTTTCGCCGGTGCGGATACGCAGCGCGTGGTCGATCGGCGTGACGAAGATCTTGCCGTCACCGATCTGGCCGGTGCGCGCGGTCGCAGTGATCACGCTGACCGCCTTGTCGGCAACGTCGGACGCGACCGCGATCTCGATGCGCAGCTTCGGCAGGAAGTTCACGACATATTCGGCGCCGCGATAAATCTCGGTGTGGCCCTTCTGGCGGCCATAGCCCTTCACCTCGGTCACGGTCATGCCGTGGACGCCGATCGCCGTCAGGGCCTGGCGGACCTCATCGAGCTTGAAGGGTTTGATGATCGCGACGACGAGTTTCATGGCAGGCCTATTCCCCGGGATGCGCCGCGCCGTATGTCCCCGGCGCTGCGTCAATCTGGCATCTTTCCGGGCAAATGGCACAAAAAAGTTGCAGATTGAAGCGGAAAAACGTTTGGCCATGTGAACGGCCGCCTCTGTACAGGGCAGCCGTCCATCCTTCACAATGCATTTTCGGCATGGATTGGGTGAACCTGCCGGTCCCGGGCGGTACATAAGTATTTTGGGGGACGCATCATGGCGAGTTGGTTCTACGCATCCGAGGGCAAGCAGCAGGGGCCCTTTCCGGAGGGGCAGTTTCGCGACCTCATCGCCCAAGGCGTCGTGCGCCCGGATACGCTGGTCTGGACCGAGGGCATGGCCGGCTGGCAGAAGGCCGCCGAAATCCCCGGCTTGATCGGAGGCGGCGGCGCGCCGCCGATGATGCCGGTCGGCGGACCGCCGATGATGGGCGCCGGTGGGTATGCCAGCGCCGGCGGCTATGGTGGCGCAGGTGGAGGATCGCTGGCGGTCGATTTTGGCATCCTCGAGTTCACCTGGCGCAGCATCGTCTTGCTGATCGGAATGATTTTCGTTCTGCCGGCGCCGTGGGTGTTCGTCTGGTACACGCAATGGATCGTGTCCTGCGTGAAGGTCCCGGGTCGTCCGAATCTCAGCTTCACCGGCAATGCGATGGCGCTGGTGCCCTGGTATTTCGGCTTCATCGTCCTGGCGATCGCCATCTCCTTCATCGGAAGCCAGCTGCTCAGCAACCTGCTGTTCATCGTGCAGATCGTCCTCTACTGGCTGCTGATCAAATGGATGGTCGCAAACCTCGCCTCCAACGGCCAGCCGCTGGGCCTGAGCTTAACCGGCTCGATCTGGGCCTATATCGGCTGGAGCCTGCTGTTCGCGATCTCGATCATCACCATCATCGGCTGGGCCTGGGTCGCCGCGGCGCAGATGCGCTGGTTCTGCCGCAGCGTCGAAGGCACACGGCGCGAAATCGTGTTCAAGGGCAGCGGACTTGAGATCTTGTGGCGCGGAATCGTGGCCGCGATCCTGTGCAGCTTCATCATCCCGATCCCGTGGGTGTATCGCTGGATCGTGAACTGGTTTGCGTCGCAGACCGAACTCGCTCCGCGCGGCTCGCTCTAAGCGATCACGCCCTCCGCTCGCGCACGGAGCCTTCCTGCGCGACGGAGGCGACCAGCGTGCCGTCGGGCTTGAAGATCGAGCCGCGGGTCAGTCCGCGGCCCGATTGTGCGCTCGGCGAATCCTGGGCGTAGAGCAGCCATTCGTCGGCGCGGAACGGGCGGTGAAACCACATCGCGTGGTCGAGGCTCGCCGGCATCATGCGCTTGTCGAACAGCGTGCGGCCATAGCGCGCCATGATCGCGTCCAGCAGCGAGAAGTCCGAGGCATAGGCGAGCGCGCACATGTGCAGCGCCGGATCGTCCGGCAGTTTCGCAGCGGTCCTGATCCAGACGTGAATGCGGCCGTCCTCGATCTTCTGGCCGAAATAGCGGCCGAGCTCGACCGGACGCAGCTCGATCGGACGATCGGATTCGTAGTAGCGGCGGATGAACTCCGGCATCTCCTTGAACATCGGCTGCTTCGCCACCTCCTCCGCCGTGAGCTTTTCCGGTGGCGGGACGTCCGGCATCTTGTCCTGATGGTCGAACGCGCTCTCCTCCTCGGCATGGAACGACACCATGATCGAGAAGATCGCGTTGCCGTGCTGGATCGCGGTGACCCGGCGCGTCGAATAGCTCTTGCCGTCGCGCAGGCGCTCGACCTGGTAGATGATCGGGATCTGCGGGTCGCCCGGCAGGATGAAATAGCAATGCAGCGAATGCGGCAGCCGGCCCTCGACGGTGCGGCAGGCCGCCACCATCGCCTGCCCGATCACCTGGCCGCCGAACACCCGCTGCCAGCTCGTCTTCGGGCTGTTGCCGCGGAACAGGTTCACCTCGAGCTGTTCGAGGTCGAGGATCGAAATGAGGTCGATCAGGCTTTTGGACATGCGTGAGCTTTCTTGCCGTCATTTCCGGATTGAAGCTCCGAAATGACATACGGGCCGTTCCGCCCTTGTTTCACCGCACTGTTTCGCCCACCTCAAGTCTGCTAGCAAGACCAGGAATTGGCCGGGAAAGTCGGGTATGTCGGTACAGGGTAGCATTGTCATTGGCGGCGGCGCGTTTGCAGGGCTGGCGCTGGCGCTGGCGCTGCGCCAGGGGCTCGGGCCCGAGATTCCCGTCATCGTGGCCGATCCCGCGCTCAGCATGCGTCCGAGCCGCGACCCGCGCGCCACCGCGATCGTGGCCGCCTGCCGCCGCCTGTTCGAGGCGATCGGCGCCTGGGACGATGTCCGGGGCGAGGCGCAGCCGATCCTCGACATGGTCGTCACCGATTCCAAGCTGGAGGACGCTACGCGCCCGGTGTTCCTGAATTTCGCCGGCGATGTCGCGCCGGGCGAGCCCTTCGCCCATATGGTCGAGAACCGCCGCCTGATCGATGCGCTGGTGGCGCGCGCCGAGGCCGAGGGCATCGATCTGCGCGCCACCACTGTCGCGTCCTACGACGCGCGTTCCGAGGGCATCGACGTGACGCTCGGCGATGGCAGCGTGATCGCGGCGAGCCTGCTGGTCGCTGCCGATGGCGCCAGATCCAAGCTGCGTGAGCGCGCCGGCATCGCCACCCACGGCTGGGAGTATGACCAGTCCGGCATCGTCGTTACCGTCGGCCACGAGCGCGATCACGAGGGCCGCGCCGAAGAGCACTTTCTGCCCGCCGGCCCGTTCGCGATCCTGCCGCTATCCGGCAGGCGGTCATCGCTGGTGTGGACCGAGCGCCGCAGCGAGGCCGCGCGCATCATCGCGCTCAGTGACGAGGAGTTCCACGCTGAACTCGAGCAGCGCTTTGGCCTGCATCTCGGCGAGGTCAAGGCGCTTGACAAGCCGCGCGCATTCCCTCTGTTCTATTTCGTCGCGCGCTCCTTCATCGCCGAGCGCCTGGCGCTGGTCGGCGATGCCGCCCATGTCATCCATCCGATCGCGGGCCAGGGCCTCAACATGGGGCTGAAGGATGTCGCCGCGCTGGCCGAGGTGGTCGTCGATGCCGCGCGGCTCGGCATGGATCTCGGCGGCGCCGACGTGCTGGACCGTTACCAGCGCTGGCGCCGGTTCGATACCATGGCGATGGGCGTTGCCACCAACTCGCTGAACTTCCTGTTCTCCAACCAGTCGACGCTGCTGCGCACGGTGCGCGACATCGGCCTCGGCCTCGTCGACCGCGCCCCGCCGCTGAAGAATCTCTTCATCCGCCAGGCGGCTGGTTTGACTGGTGAAGTGCCGCGCTTGTTGAAGGGCGAGGCGCTATAGGTCTCGCTGCTGCCTTAACTCTCCGCCGTCATCCCGGACAAGCGCGCTCTCAAGCGCGCAGATCCGGGATCCATACGCCGCAGCAATCGTTTTGCGAAGACTCGGAGTTGCCAGCTCACGCAACCATGCAATTCCGTGGTCATGGATCCTGGCTTTCGCCAGGACGACCCCGAGAGTGCTGCGCGGCCATCGCGTGCAACTCTCGCTTATCTCAATCGATCTTGCGCGCCTCTTCCGGCAGCATGATCGGGATGCCGTCGCGGATCGGATAAGCGAGCTTGGCGCTGCGCGAGATCAGCTCCTGCCGTGCGGCGTCGAACTCCAGCGGGCCCTTGGTCAGCGGGCAGACCAGAATCTCCAGCAATTTCGGATCGACGCTGGCTTCGGGGCGATCGGTGGGGGCGTTCATTGGTGGTCTCCGGCAGTCGGCTGCCTCTAGCACAGAAATTCGCATCCGCCCATCGCGGCTGCCAAAGCGTTTTCCAGCGAAATGGGTACCGGTTCGCGGAAAGAAAACGCGTCAAAATAAGAATCTAAGCGGACACCATCCGCAAGAGCTCGTCGAGCAGGGCCTGGAGCCGCGCCGGCGGCACCGGCGTGCCGGACAAGGCAAAGCCGAGAAAGGTCCAGTACAGGATCTGCGAGCGCGCCTGCGCCATCGCCGGGTCGAGCCCCCGCTGCTTCAGCAGCGCCTCGATATAATCGAGCCTGCGGCGGTCGATCGCGCGGACTGCGCCTTGCGCGGCCGCATCGAACGCCGCCCAGTTGCGCACGGCGCGCTCGAGGTCGAGCCGCGCGCCGAAGGATCTTCGCAACAGGGCATTCAGCGGCTCGTCACTGCCGGCCTCGACGTCGGCGATGATCTGCTCGGCCGCGATCTCGCGCCAGCGTTTCAGCAAGGCGGCGTGGAAGGCGCCGAGATCGGCAAAATGCCAGTAGAAGCTGCCGCGCGACACGCCCATGGCCTTGGCGAGCGGATCGGCTTTCAGCGCCGTAAAACCGCTTCTGGCGAGCGCCTTGAGCCCCTCCTTGATCCAGTCGTCGGCGGAGAGCTGTTCGGTCATGGCGGGTTCCCGATGATCAGGACCATACACGAGTGTATTGACAGATCACCGCGCGTGGGTCCATACCATACACGACTGCATGGACAACTGGATGGATCGGGAGTTTCCGTCATGCGCGACCTCCTGTTGCAATGCTCCGGCGCCGCCGCGGTCGTGCTGGCGCTGATCCACGGCATGCTCGGCGAGACCAAGGTGTTCGCGCGGGCCACGATCGAACCGCCGCGCCTTCGTACGCTGATCCGCTTGGTGTGGCAGGCCGGCACGGTGGCGTGGATCGGCGGCGGCGTACTGCTGCTCGCGGCACCCTGGATGCAATCCAACCTCGCCCGGCACTGGATCATCGTCACGCTCGCCGTCGTGTTCGGCTTCGCGGCACTCGCCAATGCCTTGGCGACGCGCGGCCGCCACTTTGGCTGGGTCGGCATGGGTGCTGTCGTGGCGCTTGCGGTTGCCGGCTACTAGCGACACCCGCGTTTTGGCCCGTGAGGCGTAAGGCCGCAGCGGCGCTTCAAATGCGCGCTGCATACGGAGAGCGCTGATCTTTTGACGACCGTTAGAATGAATCTAAGATTGGTCACCCCCGAACCGGATTGACTTCACCTTCACCTTTGCTTCCTTCGGCTGCGCTTCGCGCTGAGCACACAGCGCACAGAGAAGGAGACGTTCGTGAAGGTCATTCGTGTTGTTGCCATTGCGCTGACGATCGGGATTGGTATGGGATCGGCGGCCATGGCCGACGGTTTCAAGGACTGCACCAAGCTCGACAAGGCGTCGTGGAAGCCGGCCAGCGAAGCCGAAGCCAAGGCCAAGGCGCTGGGCTACGAGGTGCGGCGCTCCAAGATCGAAGGCTCGTGCTATGAGGTCTACGGCGTCAAGGAAGGCAAGCTCTATGAGCTGTTCTACAGCCCCGAAGACCTCAGCTTGAAGCACACGATTGCCAAGTAAGCTGCGCAAGTAAACTGCGGCAAGTGAGCCCCAAAGCGAAACGGGCTTGATGGAAGAAGCGGCGCGACAAACGCGCGGGGCGTCCGACAGGACCCCCGCGAATCGAATCGTTTCGCGGACGGTCGCGGTCTGGGACCTCCCGCTGCGCCTCTGGCATTGGCTTCTTGCGATCTCAGTTCTGATGGCGTGGTTCACGCCGACCGTCTATGACGGCCTTCACCGCATCGTTGGCTATGCGGTCATCGGCCTCCTCGCCTTCCGCCTGATCTGGGGCTTGATGGGAAGCCGCTATTCGCGCTTCCGGATGGTCGGCGTCAGGCTGCGCGCCGCACCACACTATCTCTGGAATCTGCGCCGCGGCATCACCGGCCGCTATATCGGGCTCAACCCCGCCGGTACCTTGATGCTGGTGGCGCTGCTGGTCTCGCTGGCGGTGTCGACGATCACGGGCGCGATGTCGGTGACCGTCACCTTTTTCGGCGTCTGGTGGGTCGAGGATACCCACCATTACTCATCGGACGCGGTCATCGTGCTGGTCGTGCTGCACGTGCTCGGCGTGGTGCTGATGGGGATTCTCCAGCGCGAGAACCTGATCCGCGCGATGTTCACCGGACGCAAGCACATCCGCAACCGCCTCTAGGATTACCTTGCCATCGTCGCACGTGTTGTTCCCTCAGCTTGGGCGCGATTGCGGTAAGACATTCGCGATGCTCGGCAAAATCGAATTGCGCGGGGAGCATTAACGAGCCAGTAAGCATGCAATCAGACGTTGCACGAAATTAACGCGAACGACGTTTAGCCCGTCCACCATCGACACTATTGACGATGGAGCGATATTGGATGTTCCGCGTTTTTTCCTGCCTTACCGTCGAGCATGATTTCCGGCTCGTCGTGCTCGCCGGCCTGGTCTGCTTCGTCGCGAGTATTGTTGCAGTCAGCATCTTCCATCGTGCGATCGCGGCGCGCGCAAGGACGCGGCTGATCTGGATCGCGATTGCCGGCGCCGCCATCGGATACGGAATCTGGGCGACGCATTTCGTCGCCATGCTCGCCTACGAGCCCGGCGTTACCACCGGCTACGGAATCGTGCTGACGGCACTTTCGCTTGCGACGGCAATGCTTCTGACCTCGGGCGGCTTCGGCGTTGCGGTCGGCGATTCCGGCCGGTGGCGCGCGGCGGCCGGCGGCGTCATCATCGGCGGCGGCATTGCCAGCATGCACTATCTTGGAATGTGGGCGCTTGAAGTGCCGGGCCGCGTCGCCTGGTCGCTGGACCTCGTATTCGTCTCGATCATTCTGGCCATGTGCCTCGGCCATGCCGCTCTGGCCGTCGCGATCAGGTATCAGAATTACCGGGGCACGCTCGCCGCGGCGGTCCTGCTGACACTCGCCATCGTATCGCACCACTTCACGGCCATGGGCGCCGTGCAGATCACGCCGGATCCAACGCGTGCGACGGGCGCCCTGTCGCTTTCTCCGGCCGTGCTCGCGCTTGCTATCGCCGGTGTCGCGCTATCTGTGCTGGGCATGAGCCTGATCGGCGTGCTGGCCGATCGTCGCCTGGCAAGCAGAACCGCCAAATTCGAGGAGATCATCAGCCAGCTTTCGGACGCCCGGCAGCAGCTTGAAGACTCCCAGCAGGAACTGCAGGACCAGACGGTCAGGCTGGACACGGCGATCAACCACATGGTCGAGGGCCTTTGCATGTTCGATGCCGAGAAGCGGCTTGTCGTCTGCAACGAGCGCTATGCCCGACTGTATCGGCTGCCGCCGGAACTGCTGCGGACGGGGACCTCGCACACCGACATCATCAGGCATCGTATTGTGAAGGGAATCCTCAAGGGCGATTCCAGCGAGGGTGCTGCCGAGCAATTCATCTCGAAATTGGCGGCCCTGCCGTTCGATGCAGTCTCGAGCAGGATCGACGAGTTTGCGGATGGTCGGCTGATCCGCGTGACGCGACAGCCGATGACCGGTGGCGGATGGGTGGCCACGCATCTCGATGTGACCGAGCAACGCCGGTCCGAGGCCAAGATCACTCATATGGCGCAACACGACGCGCTGACCGATCTGCCAAATCGCGTATTGCTCAGGGAACGGATGGAGCATGCCATTGCGGTTACGCGCAACGGCGGCCTCGATCTGGCCGTGCTCATGCTCGACCTCGATCGCTTCAAGGAAGTCAACGACACGCTGGGACATCCGGCGGGCGATTCCCTGCTGCGCGCCGTCGCTGCGCGTCTGCGCGAATGCACCACGGAAACCGCGTTGATTGCCCGACTGGGCGGCGACGAATTCGCGGTGATCGATTACGTGACCAACCCGGCCGTGGAGGCCGCCGCCCTTGCCGAGAACATCAGAAAGGCGCTTTGCGAACCCTTCGATCTCGGCGATCACCGGGTCACGGTGGGCACCAGCATCGGCATTGCCATCGCGCCGCGCGATGGCAACGATTCCGACGTGATCATGAAGAGCGCGGATCTCGCGCTCTACTCGGCCAAGAGTGGCGGACGCGGAGCATTTCGTTTCTTCGAGCCGGAACTCGACGAGCTCATGCATGCGCGACGCAATCTGGAGCGCGACATGCGGGATGCGCTTGCCGGCCGTCAATTCGAGCTTCACTACCAGCCGTTCGTCAGCGCTGCCACCGGCAAGACCATCGGCTTCGAGGCCTTGCTACGCTGGCATCACCCGCAGCGAGGCCTGGTCCTGCCGAGCGAATTCATTCCGCTTGCGGAGGAAACCGGCTTGATCGTGCCGCTGGGAGAATGGGTCTTGCGGACCGCCTGCGCGGAAGCTGCCAAATGGCCTGCCTATGTCAGGATCGCAATCAACCTGTCTCCCGCTCAATTCAGGAGCACGGAGCTTGTTCCGGTCGTTGTCGGCGCGCTGGCGAGTTCAGGAATTGCGCCGCATAGGCTCGAGCTCGAGGTCACCGAGACCGTAATCATGCATGACAGCGACGCTGTTTTTGCGGTCCTCGCTCAGCTGCGCGAGCTCGGCGTGCGAATCGCCCTGGACGATTTCGGCACTGGCTATTCATCGTTGAGCTTTCTGCAAAGATTCCCGTTCGACAAGGTCAAGATCGACCGCAGTTTCGTGGGCGAACTATCCAGCGCGAGGGCAGAGGCGCACCATCTCGCGCGAGCAGTGGTTCGTTTCGCGGTCAGCCTCGGCAAGACGACGACCGCCGAAGGCGTCGAAACGAAGGCGCAGCTGGATATCCTCCGCGAAGAGGGGTGCGCCGAAACGCAAGGCTACTATTTCAGCCGGCCGATGCCTGCATCCGACGTCGCCACAATGCTGCGGGAAGGTTCCGGAGCGGCCATCCGCGCTGCGTGAGGATTCAGGCCGTCACTGCAGCGGTGGATCGCCGCTGGTGCGCTTCTTGGCGAGGTCCATCTCGGTGACAGCGATCAGGATCTCGGCGCGGGTCTTCAAGTCGGGCGCCTCCAGCATGGCCTGCTTCTCAGCGGGTCCATAGGGCGACATCATTGCCAGCGCGTTGACCAGTGCCTCGTTGGGGGCGCTCTCGACGCCCTCCCAATCGACCTTGAGGTTGTTGGCCTTCAGGAAGTCCGCCAGCACCGCCAGCAGCGCTTCGCGATCGACCTGGTCCTCGCCCATGCGCGCGGTGAAATCGTCGACGAAGGCGAAGAAATCCACCTTGCACTGCCGGTAGGCGGTCAGCACGTCGAGCTCCTCGACCACCTTGAAGCGCGAGACGCCGGTGAGCTCGAGGATGTAGCGGCCATCGCCGGATTCTGCGAGCTGGGTGATGCGGCCGACGCAGCCGACGCGGAACAGCGCCGGCTTGTCGGAATCCTTCGGCGAGTGCGCCACATCGGGCTGGATCATGCCGATCAGGCGATGGCCGTCACGGAAGGCATCGTCGACCATCGAAAGGTAACGCGGCTCGAAGATGTTCAGCGGCATCTGGCCGCGGGGCAGCAGCAGCGCGCCGGGCAGCGGAAATACCGGAATGATCTCCGGAAGGTCGGCGGGCCCGCGATATTCGATGTTGATCGGCATCTGCCCGGTCCCCCTGGCGTTGCCAGCACGCCCTACGAAAATAGGATCGTCGACAAACGCTTGCGTCCCTCGACGGTTGCATCATCCGTGCCGCCCCAGGCCTCGAAGAACTGCACCAGCTGCTTGCGGGCGCCGTCGTCGTTCCACTTGCGGTCGCGCTTGATGATCTCGAGCAACTGCTCGGTGGCGGCCGCGCGGTTGCCTTGCGCATTGAGCGCGGTGGCGAGATCGAATCGTGCCTGATGATCGAGCGGGTTTGCGGCGACTTTCTGTTCCAGCTCGGCCACCGGCCCCAGCGCTTCCGCCTGCTCGGCGAGGTCGATCGTGGTCTGCACGGCTTTCACAGCGGGATCGTTGCGCTTGGATTCCGGCACCATGGCCAGCGTCTGCTTGGCCTGCTCCATCGCGCCGGAGACCGCGTAGCACTTCGCAAGGCCCGCAAGCGCCGCGATGTTGGTCGAATCATGCTGGAGCGCCTCGGCATAGATCTGCGCGGCCGCAGCCGTGTCGCCCTCGGCGAGCACGGCCTCGGCCTCCTGCACGATCTCGGCGACGTTGACCTCGCCCGGCGCGGTCACGCCCTTGGTCAGCTTTTCGATGAAGGCGTTGAGCTGGCTCTCCGGTACCGCGCCCATGAATCCGTCGGCCGGCTGGCCGTTGACGAAGGCGATCACGGCCGGGATCGACTGGATGCCCATCTGGCCCGGAATCGCCGGGTGCTGGTCGATGTTCATCTTGACCAGCTTGACCTTACCCTTGGCCGCCTTGACCGCCTTTTCCAGGACCGGGGTGAGCTGCTTGCACGGGCCGCACCACTCCGCCCAGAAATCGATCAGCACCGGCTGGCGCTTCGATTCCTCGATGACGTCCTTCACGAAGGTCTGGGTGGTGGTGTCCTTGATCAGATCGGCGGCGGCCGGGCCCGCCGCTCCGTTACCCTGGTCGATGATCGTCACGGGATCCCCTCGTCATGTCTGGAATGGCGGCTGTTTAGCACGTCGTCGATGTAGATGCGCGTCGTCGGCTCCTAAATTGGGCCGGGACGGCCGAATTTCAATCCATTGCGGCCGATTCGCCGGTTCCGGAGCAGTTTCGGGCGATTTGGTCGCATTCAGGGTCCATATCGGGCCTCCGATTGCGAATCTATGCCGCCGGTAGCTGTTGCATTCCCCTCCCGCTTTTGGCATACGACAGCCGTTGCCGGCGCGTCACGCGACCGACACAGGATGCGGGTGTAGCTCAGTGGTAGAGCACGACCTTGCCAAGGTCGGGGTCGAGGGTTCGAGCCCCTTCGCCCGCTCCAATTTTTCCCAGAGCATCCAGCCAAACCGGGTCGGGTCGTGGTTTTCCGCGCCGCTGGCGGCTGTATTGGGTTTTGCATGACAATTCTGGTCACGGGCAGCGCCGGTCACCTCGGGGAGGCCATCTTGCGGACACTCCGGGCGCGCGGCTCGCCTGCGCGCGGCATTGATCTGAAGCCATCGCCCTTCACCGATGCCGTCGGCTCGATCGTCGACCCAGCCTTCGTCCGGCGCCAGATGGACGGCGTCACTGCCGTGATCCACACCGCGACGCTGCACAAGCCGCATGTGGCGACTCACGGCAAGCAGGATTTCGTCGACACCAACGTCACCGGCACGCTCAATCTGCTCGAGGCGGCCGCGGCCGCCGGTGTGAGGAGCTTCGTCTTCACCAGCACCACCAGCGCGTTCGGCTCGCAGCTCAGGCCGGAGGCGGGACAGGCCGCCGTGTGGGTTACCGAGGATCTGCCGCCGGTGCCGAAGAACATCTACGGCACGACCAAGCTGATGGCCGAGAACCTCTGCGAGCTGTTCTTTCGCGAGCGTGCCCTGCCGGTCGTCATCTTGCGGACCTCGCGCTTCTTTCCGGAAGCCGATGACGATCCTGCGATGCGGTCGGCTTACACGACCGATAACGCGCAGGCCAACGAGCTGCTCTATCGCCGGCTGGATATCGCGGATGCGGTGAGCGCCCACCTGCTCGCCGCCGAGCGCGCGCCCAGAATCGGGTTTGCCCGCTACATCGTCTCGGCCACGAGCCCGTTTGAGCAACGCCATCTCGCGGCGCTCGCGCGCGATGCCGCCAATGTCGTGCGCGAGCTCTATCCGGAGTGTGCGCAGCTCTATGCGGCGCGCGGCTGGCGCCTCTTCCCTGCGATCGACCGCGTCTATGTCAACGAACGGGCGCGGCGCGAGCTGGGCTGGCGGCCCGAATTCGACTTCGCGCATGTGCTGCGCAGCCTGCATGGTGACCGCGATTTTCGCAGCCCGCTGGCACGCGAGATCGGATCGAAAGGCTATCATGACACGGTGTTCGACGACGGGCCCTACCCCGTCGTCTCGTAAGCGCCGCGATTGCTATTTTGCTCGACGCTTCAAATGCCTGTCCGGTGCCACCGAGAACAACCCGGCCTGAGCCGTTCTACTGTGCATGGGGTTGTTTTCGCATTTTTTGTTGGTCCCACCCCGCGAGCCGCCTGCAAACGATCCGCGCGCCAACTTGATTCTGCGCTGCAGCGAGAGCGTTGTCGTCGCGCCGTTCGCTGCGCATTGACGTTCCGTCTCAATTTTCTCGGAGCGCAATCGTGGTGCACGCGGCGCGCTTCTCACCGTTCGCAGATGTGCTAACCTTTTTGCGTCTGTCGTCCTGACGGACCCAAAACTTCGCCTCTCGACTAGCAAAATAAAATAACGTGCAGCCCTGACGGCTGCCTTAGGGGAGTGACGCGATGAAATTCCATCAATCCGTCTTTCGATCCGTCGTGGCGCTTGCAGCGGTTGCCCTTCTCGCGGGGACCAGCGCTGGCAATGCGCAACAGCAGGACAAGAACAGGGCGCTGAAGAAATACGAATCCGGCACCAAGGAGTTCTGGACCCATCCGCCGGACGACTGGTTCCTCGGCGACGAGACCGAGGCACAGAAGGGCTTGGCACCGCCTTCGGGTCCGCCGACCGGTGCGTCGGAGGCCGAGCTCGCGGCGATGATGAAGAAGATCAAGCTGCCGCCGGGCTTCAAGATCGAGGTTTACGCCCCCGGCGTGCTTGCCGCGCGGCAAATGGCCTGGGGTGACAAGGGCACGCTGTTCGTCGGCTCGTTCGGCCTCGGCAACGTCTATGCCATCAAGGACAACAACGGAAAGAAGGAGGTCAAGACCGTCCTCAAGGGGCTGAACATGCCCACCGGCCTCGCCTTCAAGGACGGCGCGCTCTACGTCATCGCCGTCGACAAGCTGATCCGCTACGACGACGCCGAAGCCAATCTCGACAAGCTCGGCGACGGCAAGGTCGTCTACGACGACATGCCGTCCTATGCCGCGCATGGCTGGAAATACATCTCGGTCGACAAGGATGGCTGGTTCTTCCTGCCGTTCGGGCCGCCCTTCAATATCGGCATGCCGCCGACCAGCGTCGCGCAGATCCGGCGCGTCGATCCCAAGACCGGCAATGCCGAGATCTGGGCGCTCGGCGTCCGCAACTCCGTCGGCGGCGACGTCGATCCGCGCACCGGCAAATACTGGTTCACCGAGAATGCCCGCGACTGGATCAGCGACGATCTGCCCTCAGACAAGCTGAACATGATCAACAAGATCGGCGAGCATTTCGGCTATCCCTATTGCCACCAGGGTAATTTGCCCGACGACAAGTTCGCGATGGGCCACAAGTGCTCCGAGTTCACGCCGCCGGTGCTGAATCTCGGCGCGCATGTCGCTCCGCTCGGCATGAAGTTCTACACCGGCGACCAATTCCCCGCCGAGTACAAGAACAACATCCTGATCGCCGAACACGGCTCCTGGAATCGTCACAAGTATCAGGGCGCGCGCATCGTACGCGTGATCGTCGGGCCTGACGGCAAGAACCCCAAGCAGGAGATCTTCGCCTCCGGCTGGCTCGAGGGTGACCAGGGCTATCTCGGCCGTCCCGCCGACATCGTTCTCGCCAAGGACGGCTCGATCCTCGTCGCCGATGACTGGGCCGGCGCGATCTATCGCATCAGCTACAGCAAGAAGTAGAGCGACGTAACGGAAGGCTGCGACCGGGCGACGGTCGCAGCCTCTTTCATTCTCAAAGTCTCATGCGTCGTTCCGGATTGTACGCGACTTGCGCGCAAGTCCGGAACCCATACCCGCGCGCGGGGGTTATGGACTGTCCGATGCGCAATTGCGCATCATAGCTCGTGCCCCCGAATGACGAACTCGACAGAACGGAATTCCCATCATGCGCCGGAAGTTCATCTCGCACGCAATCAGCGCGGTTGCGCTCCTGACGCCCGGCGCCCTTCCAGTCGGCGCCGCCGATAATTCCGCGATCAAGGAGAAGGCGGCGGCCTGCGCCGGCTGTCACGGCGAGAACGGTATCTCGCAGACCGAGAACATTCCCTCGCTCGCCGGCCAGCCCGATCAGTTCCTGCAATGGCAGCTGGTGTTCTTCCGTGCCGGCTCGCGCAAGAACGATCAGATGCAGCCGATCGTCGAGGAGATCAACAACGAGGACATCCGCAATTTCGGCGCCTATTTCTCGCAGCTGACGCCGCCGAAGGGACCGGAGGACGGGGATCCGGACCTGTCGAAAAAGGGCGCACAGGTAGCTGCCGGCCGCCGCTGCGCCTCATGCCACACGGACAGCTATGCCGGCACCAAGGCGGTTGCGCGGCTCGCGGGTCAACGCGAGGAATATCTGGTCAAGGCGCTGCACGACTATAAAGCGGGCCAGCGCGTCGGCGGCGGCGTCGCCGCGATGGCCGATGTCGCCTATCACATGAGCGATGAGGAAATCACCGCCGTCTCGCACTATCTTGCGCATCTGAAATAGCTGGGGCTGTTGCGGCAAACTCTGCCGTCGTCCCGGACAAGCGCGCCTCAAGCGCGCGCCGATCCGGGACTCATAGCCACAGGATCGCGTTTTGCGAAGACTCGTAGCTTCCGTCTCGCGCAATAACCACGTCCTGTGGTTATGGGTCCCGGATCAGCGCTCGCTGTCGCTCGCTTGTCCGGGACGACAGCTGAGAGTGTAGCTGCCCTACCCCGCCCGCTGCTTCTCATACGCCTTCAGATGCGTATAGGCGATGCGCAGCTTCGGCACCGGCACCTTGGCAGCATCTCCGCGCGCGATGAGATCGCCGATGACGTGATCGGCTTCGACCGGCAGGCCCGCCTTGATGTCGCGGAACATGGATGCCGTCATCGGCGAGCCCTCGGTGGTCAGATTGCCCTTCACCCGCTCGAAGAATGGTCCGCCAGGTGCGTAGCCCGACGCAGCGGCGATCGCGCTGGTCTCGTCCAGCATGCCGAGCAGAAAATCCCTGCCGCCGGGGGCGGCGAGAATGTTGCCGACGGAGGTGCGCATCAGGCTGGTGGACGCCGCGAGCGTCGAGAGGAACACCCACTTCTCCCACATGTCCTGCATGATGTTCTGGCTGGCGGAGGCGCCATTGATGCCGCTCCTGAAGGCCTCGTCGATCGCCTTGACGCGGTCCGACAGCTTGCCGTCGCGCTCGCCGTAATTGATCGATTGCATCGGCTGCAGCTGCACCACCTCGCGCTTCTCGTTCAGCGTCGCGGCGATGGCGCAGAGCCCGCCCAGCACGCGCCCGGCGCCGAATTTCTGGTCGAGGACGTCGAGATGCTTCATGCCGTTGAGCATGGGGATGATCGCGGTGTTCGGCCCGACGGCGGCCGCGAACGACTTGATGGCGTCGTCGAGGTCGAACGCCTTGCAGCTGAGCAGAACGACGTCGAATTTTTCCGCGAGCTTGTCCGCTTGCACCGTCTTCGGATCTTTCAGCGTCACATCGCCGTTCGGGCTTTTGATGACGAGACCGGCGCTTGCGAGCTCGCTGGCGCGGCGCGGCCGGACCAGGAAGGTGACGTCGCGGCCGGCCTGCAACAGCCTGCCACCAAAATAGCCGCCGATGGCGCCGGCGCCGACCACGAGGATACGCATGAGGATTGTCCTTGTTGTTTCTTCTTTGCCGTCGTCCTGGCGAACGCCAGGACGACGCCAGGAGCTTGCCAGCTTTCAAAGCAATACGGAAATCACTTCCCCAGCACCATCTCCTCGACCTCGCGCAGCTGCTCCTTGCCGAAGAACATCTCATTGCCGACGAAGAAGGTCGGCGAGCCGAACGCGCCGCGCGCCACCGCCTCTTCGGTGTTTTTGATCAGTCTGCCTTTCACCTCGGGTTCCTGCGCGCGGGCGAACAGCTTTTGCGCATCGAGGCCGGATGACGCCAGCGCCTTCGCGGCGATCTCGGGATCGTCCATCTTCTTCGGCTCGCGCCACATGTGGTGGAAGGCCGCTTCGACATAGGCCTCGAACACGCCCTCGAGCTGCGCCGCGATCGCCGCGCGCATCAGGTTCAGCGTGTTGACGGGGAAGAACGGATTCATGACGTAGGGCTGCACCTTAAAGCGCTTGATGAAGCGCTCGGTCTCGATCGCGTGGAATTCACGCTTGTTCTTGATGCCGGCGAGCGTCTCGGCCGGCGACTTGTTGTTGGTCGCCTTAAAGATGCCGCCGAGCAGGATCGGCACATATTCGAACTTGACGCCGATGCGTTGCTCGATCGCCGGGATCGCCAGATGGCTGAGATAGGCGTTCGGGCTGCCGAAATCGAACAGGAATTGCGGGGCTGTGCGGGTCAAATTCGATCTCCCTGGCGGCGCTTTTCATCCATTTTGGCGTAGGCCGCGCCGCAGGTCCACCGTTTAATGATGGTCATAATACCTTGATGGCTCCCATCAGATCAGACGCCGGATCGTCTGCTTGCGCCACACCAGAAGGTAATAGCCCATCTGCAAAACGAACATGGCGCAGAACACGATCGGATAGGCGGCCCATACGCCCTTAAGGCCGATCGTGCGGCTCAGGATCACTGCAGACGGCAGCTCGATCGCGACGATGGCGAAGATCGCCAGCAGCATCGGCGTCAAGGCGACACCGGCGGCGCGCATGGCGCCCGAAAACACCGTGGCGAGGCCAAACGGCACCGAGCTCCACAAGGCGATGTAAAGCAGTTCCTTCGCCAGATCGAGCACGGCGCCGTCGGTGATGAAGATGCCGAGCACGGCGCGCGGCACCAGGTAAATCAGCGCCACCAGCCCGCCGGTCAGCACGAGGTTGAACGCAAGGCCGGTGCGCACGATGCCGTCGAGCCGCGCCCTGTCGCCGCCGCCGATCGCCTGCGCACCGAGGATCGAGACCGCGATCGAAATCGACATCGCCGTGAACTGTGTGTAGCCCATCACCTGATTGACAGCGCCGTACGCGGCCGTGGCGTTTGAGCCGAAGCCGTTGACGAGCCCAAGCAGCACCAGCTCGGCAATCGCCATCACCACCATGCCAATCGCGCTCGGCAGTCCAATGCCGAGGATTTTTCCGAGCACGGCGCCGTTGAGCCGCAGATGACGCAGCAGTGCCGCGTCCGGTGCCAGCGCGTGCTTTTTCCGGAGCAGATAGACGGCCAGCACGTTCAGCGTCAGCGCGTTGGCAATCGCAGCTGACCATGCCGGACTGGTGATGCCCGCCGCCGGCAATCCGAAGGCGCCGCGGATCAGCAGCGGCGTCAGGATCAGGCCGATCGCGGTCGACAGCGCCAGCGCGAGGAGCGGCGTCACGGTGTCGCCGACACCGCGGATCATCGCCGTCATCAACAGGAAGACGAAGCCGAGCGGCATGGTCAGCAGCATGATGCGGGCATAGGCGCTGGCTTGGTCGCGTATATCAGCGGGCGTCGCAAGCATGACCATCAATTGCCGGCTGAAGATCCCGCCAGCGAGTGCAACCGTTGCCGAGAGCATTAGACCGATCGCGAGCGTCGTGCCGACGACGAGCTTGATCCGGCCGTGCTCGCACGCGCCAAAGGCCTGGCCGATCAGCACGGTGGCCCCGGTGCTGATGCCCATGACGAAGGCGAACAGGAAGAACATCACCGGGAAGAAGGCCGAGACCGCGGCGAGCGCGTCGATGCCGATCATCTGGCCGAGATAGACGTTGCTGACGGTGCCGAATAGCGATTGCAGCGCGTTGCTCAGCATCAAGGGTGCGAGGAAGCGAAGAAACGTCGTCGAGAGAGGCGCGGGTGCGGACATGGATTTGCCTTTCATCAGGGCGTGCGAAGCCGTTGCCGCGCGATGCGCGGCTCGGCCGTTGATGGGGTGAATGCTGCGCGCGCCTTAAGCGCGGTCGCTGTAGGCGAGCTTGACGATGTGATCGCGGATGTCAGTCGGCCAGTCGGCGATCAGCCCGGTGAAGCGCCGCCGGTCATCCGCGAACAGCGCGCGCGAGGCTTCCTCGAACTGCGGCAGGTTGCCGGCCATGGTCGACATGAAGTGATAAGCTGCATCGCGCGCCTTCCGCTCGCGGTCCTTGTCGCCGCTGGCGCGTCTGGCCTCGTCGACCAGCTTGCGTAGCGCGACCGAGGCGCCGCCGGCTTGCGCGTTGAGCCACTCCCAGTGCCGCGGCAGCAAAGTCACCTCGCGCGCGATCACGCCGAGCTTCGGACGGCCACGGCCGCGCGGCTCGCTCGGCGGTTCGCTGATTTCCGTCGGTGGCGGCGGCATGAGCTTGGCCAGCCGCGCCAGTACCTCGTGATCCTCGCCGCGCAGGTCGAAATCAATCGACCGCCCCGTCCCGTCGTCGAAAATGATGATCGGCTGGTCCGGCTGCGACCCCGCCCGCTTGACCGCGAGTGCGACGTCGCCCGCCGCTCCCGAGGCCAGCCGGCGCTGGCCGATGAAGGCTGTGAAGGTCGTTTGCATTGGAATCATTGCCAGATTGATCGCGTTGGCAGTTTAATACCCGGGTAAATTTCTGGCGTCAATATACCCGGGTGAAAATATCCGCACCGATGGCTCGACATTGCGTCCCCGGGCTGGCACCAACGGCGCAACCGACCAAGCCAAGCTGAGGACCTGCGCGATGCTGACCGTTCACCACCTCAACAATTCCCGCTCGCAGCGCGTGCTGTGGCTGCTCGAGGAGTTGGGCGTGCCCTACGAGATCGTGCGCTATCAGCGCCAGCCGGATATGCGCGCGCCGAAGGAGCTGCGCGCCATCCATCCGCTCGGCAAGTCGCCGGTCATCACCGACAACGGCAACACCATCGCCGAGTCTGGCGCGATCATCGAGTATCTCATCGCCACCTACGGCAATGGTCGGCTGATCCCGCCGCCGAACACGCCGGAACGTCTGCGCTACACCTATTGGCTGCACTATGCGGAAGGGTCGGCGATGCAGCCGCTGCTCTTGAAGCTGCTGTTCACGCTGATGCCGAAGCGCGCGCCGGCGCTGCTCCGCCCGCTGGTGCGCAAGGTCTGCAACCAGGCGCTGACCGCGCTGGTCAATCCGCAGCTCAAGCAGCACATGGATTACTGGGAAGGCGAGCTCGGCAAGAGCGAGTGGTTCGCGGGCAGCGAGTTCACCGCCGCCGACATCCAGATGAGCTTTCCGCTGGAAGCAGCCCAAGCGCGCGGCGGGCTGGAGCAGGGCCACCCCAAGGCGATGGCGTTCCTGGAGCGCATCCACGCGCGGCCAGCGTATGCGCGCGCGCTCGAAAAGGGCGGGCCTTATCAGGTCGGGCGATAGGGTACTTTCAGCGAGATCCCGGGTTCGGCTCTGCGAGCCGCCCAGCCCGCGCTGCCGTGCCATGCAAACGACGTGGTTACTGGCCCGCTGCTTCTGCGCCTCGCGTGCGTGGGTCTGGCGCGCCGAGCGGCCCGTTCCGAGTCACGAGAATTGAATTGGCCGATGTCTGTCCCATGGGCTCGACGATGAGATGGCCCATCGCCTTCAGCTCGGACAGGACATCGCCGGGAAAGCCGCTCTCGACGCGCACCTCGTCCGGTAGCCATTGGTGATGCAGCCGCGGTGTAGCAACGGCAGCAGCCACATCCATCTTGTAGTCGAGAACGTTCACGATGACCTGGAGCACGGTCGAGATGATGCGGCTGCCACCAGGCGAGCCCGTCACCAACACCGGCTTGGCGCCTCGCAGCACGATGGTCGGCGACATCGACGACAGCGGGCGTTTTCCAGGCCCAGGCAGATTGGCCTCGAAGCCGACGAGGCCATAGGCATTGGAAGCGCCCACCGCCGCGGTGAAGTCGTCGAGCTCGTTGTTGAGCAGCACGCCGGTGCCGTCGGCAACGAGACCGACGCCATAGCTGAAGTTCAGCGTATAGGTGTTGCTGACGGCGTTGCCGCGGCCGTCGACGACGGAAAAGTGCGTGGTGTTGCTGCCTTCGCGCGGCGCGGCAGCGGCGGAAACGAGCTCTTTCGAAGGCGTGGCGCGATCGGCGGAGATGCCTGCGCGCAGCTTGGCGGCGTAGTCCTTCGCGGTCAGCGTTTCGATCGGTGCGTTGACGAAGGCGGGATCGCCGAGATAGCGCGCACGGTCCGCATAGGCGCGCTTCATGGCCTCGATCAAGAGATGCAGCGATGCCGGCGATCCCTGCTTCAGATCGGCGAGCTGAAAGCCTTCGAGGATGTTGAGCGTCTCCACCAGCACCACGCCGCCGGACGAGGGCAGCGGCATCGAGACGATGTCGTAGCCGCGATAGCTGCCGCGCACTGGCGCACGGATCACCGCCTGATAGGCCTTCAGGTCGGCTGGCGTCATGATGCCGCCGGCTTCAGTCACGGCCTTGGCGAGATTTTCCGCAACTAGCCCTTCATAGAAGCCGCGCGGCCCCTGTGCGGCGACGGCCGACAGCGTTGCGGCGAGATCGGCTTGCACCAGCCTGTCGCCCTCGCCAAGCGGCGCGCCGTCGGGACGCGAGAAGATTTTGGCCGAGGAAGGCCAGCGCGCCAGCCGCCGGTGCCAACTCGGCAGCGTATCGGCGATATCGTCGCTGACGACAAAGCCGTCGCGGGCGAGCGCGATCGCCGGCTCGAGCAGTTGCGCCAGCGTGAACTGGCCGGAGCCGTATTTTTCCAATGCGAGCGTGAGACCTGCGACGGTGCCGGGCACGCCGACGCCGAGCGCGGAATCGCGTGACTTGGTCGCGTCAGGCTTGCCATCCGGTCCGAGAAAGATCTGCGGCGTGGTCGCGGCCGGGGCGGTCTCGCGATAGTCGATCGTGATATCTTCATTGCGGTCGGCGGAATGGATCACCATGAAGCCGCCTCCGCCGACATTGCCGGCGCGCGGATAGGTCACGGCCATCGCAAAGCCGGTGGCGACCGCGGCATCGACGGCATTGCCGCCACGTCGCAGGATGTCGGCGCCGACCTGCGCGGATATCCTCTCCTGCGCCACCACCATGCCGTGCTCGGCAGCGACGGCACGCATTGTATCGCGCGCGGGCGGGACATAGCCCCGCCGCGCATCCTGAGCCGTCGCGGGGGCGAGACCGAGCGCCAAAGCGGCTATGACGGCGAAAAATGTCCGCCGCGTCGAATATGACGACATCATCAAAATTCCCGTTGCGCCCCCGGGCCAGTTCACACGCGTCACGGCAATGCTATACGGTTTGCCCCGAGAGAGGCAAAACTGTTCGTGATGAGGACCGCGTGATGACGACGATCGCCCCGGATGTGCGCATGGCCGGTGTGCCGCGGACCTATCCGCCGCGTGCCGCCGTCGTCAGCTGGATCTTCTTCGATTGGGCCGCGCAACCCTATTTCACGTTGATCACGACCTTCGTATTCGCGCCCTATTTCGCGACCGCCATCGCGCCAAATCCGGCTACCGGCCAATCGCTGTGGGGCTTTGCGATGGCGGCCGCGGGTCTTGCGATCGCGTTGTTGTCGCCTGTGCTCGGGGCGATCGCGGATGCTTCGGGCCGCAGGAAACCATGGATCGCAGGTTTCGGCACAGTGCTGGTGTTGGCGTCCTGCACGCTGTGGATCGGCAAGCCCGGTGAATACGCCATCATTCCGCCGCTGCTCACCGCCGTCGCGCTCGCCAGCGTCGGTGCGGAATTCGCCACTGTCTTCAACAACGCGATGATGCCGACCCTGGTGCCGCCAGAGCGCATCGGGCGGCTGTCCGGCACCGGCTGGGCAACAGGTTACATTGGCGGCATCGTCAGCCTGATCATCGTGCTCGGCCTGCTCGCCGCCAATCCCGAGACCGGCCGCACGCTGCTCGGCTTCACGCCGCTATTCGGGCTCGATCCCGTCACTCATCAGGGCGACCGTGCTGCCGGGCCGTTGACAGGGCTTTGGTTCATCATCTTCGTGACGCCAATGTTCCTGTTCACGCCGGATTATCCCGCGAAGCTTCCGGTGGGCGAGGCGCTGCGCGAAGGATTGTCGGAACTGAAGCAGTCGATCAAGAGTCTGCCGCACCAGAAATCTCTTGCGGCGTTCCTGCTCGCCAACATGATCTATACCGATGGTCTGGTGTCGCTGTTTGCGTTCGGCGGCATCTATGCCGCCGGCACCTTCGGCTGGCACACGATTCAGATCGGCACGTTCGGCATCATGCTCGCGATCGCCGGTGCGTTCGGCGCATGGTTTGGCGGCAAGCTCGACGATCATCTCGGGCCGAAGCGCGTGATCGCCGGCAGCCTGCTGATCCTGCTGCTGTCGGTGGCGGCGATCCTGCTGGTCGACAAGGACAGTGTGTTGTTCGTCAAGGTCGCGCCGCCCGAGCCGGGTGCGGCCCTGTTCTCGAGCGCCGCGGAGCGCGCCTATCTGGTGCTGGGCTGTCTCATCGGCGCCGCTGGCGGCCCGCTGCAAGCCGCTTCGCGCACGCTGCTGATCCGCCTCGCGCCGAAGGATCGCATCGCGCAGTACTTCGGCCTGTTCGCATTGACCGGGAAGGTGACGTCCTTCATCGGCCCGCTATTGATCGGCATGATCACGGCCGCGACGGCAAGCCAGAAAGCCGGCATGGCGGTGTTGGTGGTGTTTTTCGTCGCGGGACTAGCGCTGTTGATGCGGGTGCGGAAGTAGCCGCAGCTCGCCGTCATTCCGGGGCGCGCGGAGCGCGAGCCCGGAATCTATCGTGCAGCGTGTCATGCGGAGAAATGGATTCCGGGCTCGCGCCAAGTGGCGCGCCCCGGAATGACGGCGACCTTAATGCCTGAAGTGCCGCGTTCCCGTGAACACCATGGCGATGCCGTGCTCGTCGGCGGCCTTGATGACCTCGTCGTCTCGCATCGAGCCGCCGGGCTGCACCACCGCGGTGGCGCCGGCTTCGATGCAGGCGAGCATGCCGTCGGCGAACGGGAAGAACGCATCCGACGCCACCACCGAGCCCTTGGTGAGCGGCTCGGCAAGCTTCAGCTCATTGGCGGCATCCTGCGCCTTGCGCGCCGCGATCCGGGCCGAGTCCACCCGGCTCATCTGGCCCGCGCCGATGCCGACGGTGGCGAGATCCTTGGCGTAGATGATGGTGTTGGACTTGACGTGTTTTGCCACCCGGAACGCGAATTTCAGGTCGCGCATTTCGGCCTCGGTCGGCGCACGCTTGGTCACGACCTTGAAGGTCATGTCGTCGACCACGGCATTGTCGCGGCTCTGTACGAGCAGACCGCCGGCCACGGTCTTGGCGGTGAGGCCCGGCGCGCGCGGGTCGGGCAGGCTGCCGGCCAGCAGCAGGCGGAGGTTCTTCTTGCCGCCGATGATGGAGATCGCCTCTCCGCTGGCGTCGGGAGCGATGATCACCTCGGTGAAGATTTTTGTGATCTCGCGCGCGGTGTCGGCGTCGAGCGGACGGTTCATCGCGATGATGCCGCCGAACGCCGAGGTCGAATCGCAGGCCAGCGCCCTGCGATAGGCCTCGACGAGGTTCGCGCCCTCCGCGACGCCGCAGGGATTGGCGTGCTTGACGATGACGCAGGCCGCGGTGCGCTTGGCGTCGAACTCGCCGATGCACTCATAGGCCGCATCGGTGTCGTTGATGTTGTTGTAGGAGAGCTCCTTGCCCTGCAGCTGCCGTGCGGTTGAGACGCCCGGGCGCTTGTCGGGCGTCGCGTAGAACGCAGCGGTCTGGTGCGGGTTCTCGCCATAGCGCAGCGACTGGATCAGTCTGCCCCCGAGGGCGCGGAAATCCGGCGCGTCGATCTCGAGCTGCCGGTTGAACCAGTTCGAGATCGCAGCGTCATAGGCCGCAGTGCGGGCATAGGCCTTTGCCGCAAGGCGCCGGCGCAGCTTCAGCGTGGTTGAGCCGTTGTTGGCGGCGAGCTCGTCGAGCACGGCCTTGTAGTCGTCGGCCTCGACCACGACGGCGACGTCGTCATGGTTTTTCGCGGCGGCGCGGATCATTGCGGGGCCGCCGATGTCGATGTTCTCGATGCAATCCTCGAAACCGGCGCCTTTCTCGACAGTTGCTTCGAACGGATAGAGATTGACGACGAGGAGATCGATCGGCGCGATGCCGTGGGTCTTCATCGCAGACGCGTGCTCGGCGTTGTCGCGGATCGCGAGCAGGCCGCCATGCACTTTCGGATGCAGCGTCTTGACCCGGCCATCCATCATCTCGGGGAAGCCGGTGAGGTCGGAGACGTCCTTCACCTTGAGGCCAGCGGCGGCGATCGCCTTGGCGGTGCCGCCGGTCGAGACCAGCTCGACATCGTGCGCGGCAAGCGCCTTTGCGAACTCGATCAGGCCGGTCTTGTCGGAAACGGAAAGCAGGGCGCGGGTGACGCGGCGGGGATGGTCAGTCATGAGCAAGATCCTCTGTCTTAAGGAGTGTCTATGCCCAGGCGCGCGGCAGGTGTATCTCGCGCTTCCCGATGGTGCTCCATCCAAGGTCGCCAGTCGCGCGAGCGCGTGCTGGTTAGCAGTTTTCGACGCCCTTCACAACGATCAGATAGGGCTGAAATACGGGCATCTATAGCGGTAGTTCCGGCTCCCGCCGCGCATTTCTCCGTGCATTGGTGACTGCGGGTGAGGCGGTGGAACGGACAAAACTCCAGCGGATCGAGGGTGCCTGCCGCGCATCCTGCCGGATCACGATCTGCGCGGTACGGCGCGGCCCGTCATTGCCGGCCAGGAACACGCTGTCTTCGAGATCGACCTTGTCGTCCAATGCTTCAAAGGTCCAGACGTCGCGGTTCGGCAGCACCAGCATGACGCCGCGGGCATCCGACAGGCGGCTCGCCTTCACCGCCGGATGCAGATGGAAGCGCAGCGCGAAATCGGCATCCGCGCCCTTGAAGCGTCCGCCCTGCGGCGGCGACAGCGTGTCCTCGCCGTCGATGCGCGAGCCGTCATTGGCGATCATCAGCACACGGCGGTGGATCGCGCCGAATTTAGAGAGATAGCCGTCATGCGAGGTCGTCAGCAGCGTGCCGTTCGGCACGATTTCACGATAGCTCTCGACCTCCACCGGGCCGCTGGTCACGGGCGCGCCGTGCAACAGCCGCTTCATCGCCGACATCTCCACGAACTGGCATGAGGAGATGTCGTGATAGGCCAGTGTCGAATGTGCCACGGTGCCGCGGGCGAACGGCCGCCAATTGTCGCGGCCCGTGGTCGGCATGCCGCAATTGGTGACGATGCGGCTGATGCCGGAGGACAGTTCGAACGACAGGCAGCCGGCATGGGCGTCGTGGCTGACGCCGGCCGGCGGCGGCGGGCCGGTGTCGATGATCAGCGTGGTCTGGCCGGCATCGAGACGCTGGAAGCCGGTATGCGGCATGTTCGCCATCGGTGCGCCATGGGTGTCGTCATAGGCGAGTAGCGTCGCAAGTAGGTCGGATGGCGTCGCGCTCATGCCGTTGAACAGCGCAAAATTGCCGTCACCGTGACGGAAGAAGCGCAGCATCGGCATCATACGGTCGATCGCGTTGAGCAGCGCCGGCGGCGGCGCGATGTTGCGCGCCGCGAAGGTCTGCCGTAGCGGCAACAGGTCGATCAGGAGGTCGATCAGGGCGCCCGGGTTGCGGGAGATGTGTCCACCATCGGGCAGGATCTGCCGCTGCAATTCGTCGGAGAGCTTTTTCGAGGTGCTGCGGATGTGGCGCGCCTGGTTGGCGAGGCACAGCGCCGCATAGCATAGTGCGATCAGCACCTGGAGCTTCGGCACCCCGTCGGGAATGTCGAGCATGGTGTAGCGCAGCAAGCGGATCTCGCGTGCGAGGGCGCGCAGGTAGCGGCGGTAGAACTTGTTGTCGGTGTCATTGAGCACCAGCGGCGCCTGCGACAACAGGGAGATCACGCGCCGTGCCAGCACGTCGGCGCGCCGCGCGACCTGGCGGCGCTTGTTGGCTGGATTCGAGATCCAGTCCTCGACCAGCGCGCGCGCATTCGCCCGCGTCAGCGCGGTGTCGGCGGCACGTAAGTGCCGCAGCCAGCCGAAGCCAAGCAGCGCGACCTCCCAATCCTCGGACGGCGGTTCGAGATCGAAGATCGAGCGTCCGTGGCAATTGACGATCTTGCCGGCGAAGACGAAGCGGCCGGCATAGATCTCGGCGGCGCGGGTCGCATCCGCGGTGCGCAGGTCATGCGGCGCGATGATGAGCCGGTCGGTCCGGCTGGGCCAGACCCGCGACACCGCCACCGGCCCGCCGCTCGCGCGCGCGAGCATGTTCCGCGCGAAGCGGTTCATCACCAGCGTCGAGATGCGTCTGCGTTGAGCGACCGACACGCCTTGCCTTGAAGGGGAGAGGAGGATTCCGACGAATCCTTATTAATCCCAAAATCGGACGGCTGACACCACCTTGAACGGCGCGAATCAGCATCGAGGTTGCAAAATCCAGTGCAAAATCAGGATTTAACAAGCCGGGCCGCGTAAAATCCGTCGAGCCCACCAAGCTTGGGATCGGCATTCGGCAGATGGCTCGGCAGGGTGCGCAGATCGCCTTCCGCGGTGAGGATTTCGTCGAGACCTGCGACCTCCGACGCCTCGATCGGGACACGGCGAAGCGCGGGCTCTGCGGCCAGCAGCGCGGCGATGGCCTGCTCGCCCTCTTCGGGTTCCAACGAACAGGTGCAGTAGATCAGCGTCCCGCCGGATTTGAGCAGCGACAGCGATTTGCGCAGCAGCCGCTGCTGGAGCGCGGTCAGGGCGGCGATGTCGGATTCCTGCCGGAGCCATGCCACATCGGGATGACGGCGGATCGTGCCAGTCGAGGTGCAGGGCGCATCGATCAAAATGCCGTCGAAGGTCTCGGTGGGGCCGGCCCATTCCACGGCGTCAGCGACGACAGTCTCGGCCTGCAGCGACAACCGCCCGAGGTTTTCGCGCAGCCGCGCCACGCGGGCGGGCGAGCGGTCGATGGCCGTGACATGGGCGCCGGCAAGTGCCAGCTGCGCGGTCTTGCCGCCCGGGGCGGCGCAGAGATCGGCGATGGACTTGCCCTTGATGTCGCCGAACAGCCGGGCCGGCAGCGCAGCGGCGGCGTCCTGCACCCACCATTGTCCCTCGGCAAAGCCTGGCAGCATGGTCACCGAGCCATGCAGCAGCATCCGCACCGTCCCGGTCGGCAGCGTCTCGCCATGCAGGCGGCTTGCCCATTGCGCGGCATCCGACTTCACGGTCAGATCGAGCGACGGTTCGTGGCCGAGCGCGAGCGCCATGTCTCTTGCGGTCGCCTCACCATAATGTGCGCTCCAGCGCGCCAGCAGCCAAGGCGGCAGATCCAGCGATTGCGTGGCAACTTCCTCGACCAGGCCCTTGCCCTCGCGCGCGCAGCGGCGCAGCACGGCATTGACGAGGCCGGCATAGCGCGCAGCGCGCCGGTCGGATTGCACGAGGCGAACGGAGAGATCGACGGCGGCGTGATCGGGCACGTCCATCCAGAGGATCTGCGCGGCGCCGATCAACAGCGCGCTCTGCGCACGCGGTGCATCGGAGGGAATGCCCTTGTCGAGCAGCCGGGACAGCACATGACCGAGCGTGCCGAGCCGGCGCAGCACGGTGGCGACCAGGCGCCGCATCAGCGCGCGGTCGCGGTCGGCCAGCGTCTTCAGTCCGGGATGGGCGCCGCCGCCGTCGAGCTGGTCGTCAAGCGTGCGGTGCTTGTGCAGGACGCCGTCGACGATGTCGGCGGCAATCCGCCGCGCCGCAAGACCGGGCACTTCGGACGGAGGAACGAAACGTTGAGATGGCATGCGGAAGCAAGGTTCTGAGCGAGCGGCAGTTCCGCCGCGATGGGCGCATGCCTTAACCAGCTCATCTTTGGCACGCGAATATGCCAAATGTAAGAATCGCTTCCGGCTTTTTCAGCCCTTTGGGCCCGATTTCAGGAATGCGTTATTGGACGTCGCGCCGCGGGCCGTCCTGCGCTAATAAGCCGGACCATGAGTGACCAGCCTCCCGTTCCCGATCGTAAGCCGCTGCCGCCCGCAGCCCAGCGTGCGCTGGCTGAAGCCGAGATGCGGCGGCAAGCCGCGGCGGCCGAAGCCAAGGCGCGGCCGAAGGAGCTTCAGGGACCGAAGGGACCGGAGCCCACCCGCTATGGCGATTGGGAAAGCAAGGGCATCGCCTCCGACTTCTGATGCCTGCGAAGCCCCGCGCTGGTGCACGCCGCTATAGATAGTGATTGTCTCGGAGATAGCGGATGATGCGTTCGCAGGCCGCCTCGCTGGACAGTTCCGAGGTGTCGATGCTGATCTCCGGCGCTTGTGGTGCCTCGTAGGGATCATCGATCCCGGTGAAGCCTGTCAGCTCGCCCGCGCGCGCTTTGCGATAGAGGCCCTTGGGGTCGCGACGCTCGCATTCGGCAAGCGGGGTCGCGACATGGATTTCGATGAACTCGCTCGTCTCGACCCGCTGCCGCGCCAGTGCGCGCTCGCTACGGAACGGCGAAATCAGCGCGACCAGCGCGATCATGCCGGCATCGACGAACAGCGCCGCGATCTCCGCGACACGCCGGACGTTTTCCATTCTCTCCGCGCTGGAAAAGCCGAGATCGCGATTGATGCCGTGGCGGAGATTGTCGCCGTCGAGCAGCGCGGCGTGGCGTCCGAGCTCGGCAAGGCGCCGGTCGACGAGATCTGCGATCGTCGATTTGCCGGCTCCACTGAAGCCCGTGAACCAGAGCACGCAGGGCCGCTGCTGCTTGAGCCGCGCACGCACCGACTTGTCGACTGCGAGTCGATGGCGGTGAATGTTGGTTGCGCGGCTCAGCGAGAGATCGATCATCCCGGCGGCAGCCGTGCGATGGCTGATCGGATCGATGAGGATGAAGCTGCCCATGTCGCGGTCGTCGCGATAGGCCTCGAATACCAGCGGGCGGTCGAGGCGGAGATGGACCTGGCCGATCTGGTTGGCATCGAGCGTCGTGCCGCTTTCCTGCGCCATGGTGTCGATTGAGATGCGGTGCTCGAGCGACGTGATCACCGCGCCGATCGAAGCCGTGCCGCATTTGAGAACGTAGCGCCGGCTCGCGACCATGGCCTGGTCATCGAACCAGACGAGATGGGCCGCCAGTTGGTCCGAGATCTGTGGTGTGGACCCCGCCGTCAGCACGTCACCGCGACTGACGTCGATCTCGTCCGTCAATGTGAGCGTCACCGATTCGCCCGCCGCAGCCCGATCGCGCTCGCCGCCGGGCGTGAGAATGCGCGCGACCTGGGTTTGACGGCCCGAGGGCTGCACGGCAACGGCGTCGCCGGCCCGGATCGTTCCGCTGGCGATTCGGCCGCAGAAGCCGCGAAAATCCGCATGCGGCCGGTTGACCCATTGCACCGGCAGCCGGAACGGCCGCTGCGAGACGTCGCCGGACACGTCCGCCGATTCCAGATAGGCCGTGACGGTCGGCCCGCTGTACCAGGGCATCCGCGTGCTCGCGGCGACGACGTTGTCGCCGTCGGGCGCCACCACCGGGATGCATTGGACCTGGGAAATGCCGAGCTGCCCGGCCAGCGTCAGATATTCGGCGGTGATGGCCGCGAAGCGACCGCCGTCGAATCCGATCAGATCCATCTTGTTCACGGCGAGGACGACGTGGCGGACGCCGAGCAGCGACAGGATGTGGCTATGACGCCGCGTCTGCGAGATCACGCCCTTGCGCGCGTCGACCAGAACCACGGCGAGATCGGCGTTGGAGGCTCCGGTCGCCATGTTGCGGGTATATTGCGCATGTCCCGGCGTGTCGGCGACGATGAAGCGGCGCAACGGCGTGGCGAAGAACCGGTAGGCGACGTCGATCGTGATGCCCTGCTCGCGCTCGGCCTGCAAGCCGTCGACCAGCAGCGCGAAATCGAGATCACCGCCGGTGGTGCCAACGGTCCGGCTCTCGGTGGCGAGCGCGTCGAGCTGATCGTCGAGCAGCGTCTTGGAATCGTAAAGCAGGCGGCCGACCAGCGTGCTCTTGCCGTCATCGACGCTGCCACAGGTGACGAAGCGCAGCGTCGGGCGGTCGTCCTGATCCAGCCGCGGCGCATCGGAGGCGGCGATCGCGGGGGCCTCGTGATAGGACATCAGAAGTAGCCTTCCGCTTTCTTGCGCTCCATCGATGCGGGACTGTCCCGGTCGATCATGCGTCCCTGCCGCTCGGAGGTGCGCGAGACCATCATCTCACGAACGATCTCCGGCAGGGTCGCCGCCGTCGAGGTCGTCGCGCCGGTGAGGGGATAGCAGCCGAGCGTGCGAAACCTGACGGAGCGCCAGCGCGGCTCCTCGTTCGAACGCAGCGGCATCCGTTCGTCATCCACCATGATCAGCGCACCGTCGCGCTCGACCACCGGACGCGGCGCCGCCAGATAGAGCGGAACGATCGGGATGTCCTCGAGCAGGATGTAGTCCCAGACGTCGAGCTCGGTCCAGTTCGACAGCGGAAACACCCGCATGCTCTCGCCCGGCGCGAGCATCGTGTTGTACAGGCTCCACAGCTCTGGCCGCTGGTTCTTCGGGTCCCAGCGATGCGCCGCACTGCGATGCGAGAAGATGCGCTCCTTGGCGCGCGACTTTTCCTCGTCGCGCCGCGCTCCTCCAATCGCGGCGTCGAAACCGTGGAGGTCCAGCGCCTGTCGGAGCGCCTGCGTCTTCATGACGTCGGTGTAACGGGCCGAGCCGTGGGTGAAGGGGCCAATGCCCTGGCTCAATCCGTCATTGTTGGTGTGGACGATCAGATCGAGGTCAAGCTCGCGCGCGCGCATATCGCGAAATGCGATCATCTCGCGGAACTTCCACGTCGTGTCGACATGCAGCATGGGAAACGGCGGCCTGCCGGGATGAAACGCCTTCATCGCCAGATGCAACAGCACCGAAGAGTCTTTCCCGATCGAATACAGCATGACCGGCTTGCGGAACTCGGCCACCGTCTCCCGCAGGATGTGTATGCTTTCCGCCTCCAGGCGCCGCAGGTGGCTGGCAGTCGCGCGGCTCGGCTTGTCGTCAACCGTTCCAGGAAAGGCTGGCTCGGCGGTCGCGGGAACGTCGAGCATGGTGATCACGCGGCCGTAGCGAGCCATTCGCCGAACAGGTGCGCCGACGTCGCTGCATTCAGGTCGAGATCGCGAACGCATGCCGCAACCGAGGCGCGATAGGCATCGTTGACGCCGCAGCGCTCCAAGACGTCCAGCTGGGCCTGGCTCAGCGAGGTTGTTACGCGGCGCTGGTAGCGATAGGCGCTATCCGAGGTGTGCAGATTGGGCACCTTGTAGATCGCCGCTTCGCTCGGGAAGATGACGCGCGCGTTGTTCGCCTGCTCCTGACCCGGCTCCCGCCATGAGGTCACGGCATTTTCGGTAAAGCTGCCCGAAATGCCGAGGCGGTCGAACAGGACTCGAACCGACGATACCGCCTCCTTGCTCACCTCGTAGACGTAATGCGTGACCGGAACGCCCTGTTGCCTGGCGTAGCCAGCGACCCGGACTGCGCTGAGTGCGGCGACGACATAGTGCGCCAGCAGCGTACTTTCAGGAGCGCGCGAGATCAGCTTCTCGAGCCATGATGCCAGCGCGCTAGCCGGCTCGCGGTCGAGCGCGATGAGGTGCAGCCGGTGCCGCGGATAGCCTGCCTCGATCAGCAGCTTGAGCGGATTGAACAGGCTCTCGGCGAGCACGTAGGGCCCGATCGTCTCCTTGCTGAAGATATTCGGCTCATCGGCCGCCGACGGCACGATCCACGGTGTCAGCGCATTGCCGACGAGCGCATCGCGCAGCATGGCCTTCAGCGGTTGATAATACGAGGGCATCCCGGTCATGCCGAACAAATTGCTCAGGGCCGTCGATCCGACCCGCGCCTTGCCGCATGCAAAATAAAGCATGGGAAAATCCTGCGCCGGGCGATGCCGAACGCTCTCGGCAAGACATTCCGTCACTTCGCGCATCAGCGTTTCGAGCGTGACTGTCCGGGTCTGGAATCCATCCACCGGCGAAAGCAGCGTGGTGTCGAGGGAATTATGTTGCTGGCGCACCAGATCGGCGATTCGTTCGAGCGAATCGTGTGAAGTCACGTCGATGTTCATGTTGGGGGACCCGCTGAACAGGTTCCGCAAGCGAGTTGCTTACGGTTTTATGTTCAACCTATCGTTGCTCCCGATGTCGGTCAAACCCGGGAAATCCCGGGGGTGTCATGAATGTCCGGCGAGCAAAGAAACTGTGCTCGCCGCTTTCGTTGCCGATCTAGGCGGCGCGCACAGTATTGAGGAATTTCTCGACCTCTGCCTTCAACAGACCGCTTTCGGTGGACAGCGAGCGCGCCGATGCGAGCACCTGTCCGGATGCCGCGCCGGTGGCGCTCGCACCGTGACTGACCTGCGCGATCTTGTCGGCGACCTCGACCGTGCCCTTGGCGGCTTCGCTGACGTTGCGTGCGATCTCCGACGTCGCGGCTCCCTGCTCCTCGATGGTGGCCGCGATGGTCGTCGAGATGTCCGAGATCCTGGCGATGGTCGCGCCGATCTCTTTGATCGCGCCGACGGAATCTTCCGTCGCTGCCTGCATGCCGGCGATCTGCGTGCCGATTTCCTCGGTCGCTCGCGCGGTCTGGGCGGCGAGCGCCTTGACCTCGCTCGCTACCACGGCAAATCCGCGGCCGGATTCACCGGCGCGGGCCGCTTCGATCGTGGCGTTCAGCGCCAGGAGGTTGGTCTGTTCGGCAATCGCAGTGATCAGCTTGACGACGTCGCCGATCCGGCCCGCGGCCTTGAGCAGTTCATTGATGCGGATGTCGGTGCGCTCGGCCTGCTTCACCGCTTCGCCGGCGATACGGCTGGAATCGTGGACCTGACGGCTGATCTCGACCACCGACGTGCTCATTTCTTCGGCGGCCGACGCCACGGCGCCGACATTGGTGGATGCCTCCTCGGAGGCCGCTGCCACCATTCCGGAGAGCTGCTGGGTCTCTTCCGCGGTGCCCGACAACGTGCCGGCGGCGGATTCGAGCTGCTGGGAAGCGGCGGACACCGAATTGATGATGCCGCCGACCGCTGCTTCGAATGCGCCGGCGAGCCGGATCATCTCTTCCTTGCGCTGCGCGGCCGCAGCGGCTTCCTGCTGCTTCTGCTCGGCTTCCATCTGCTCGATGCGGATCAGGTTGTCCTTGAAGGTCTGCGCCGCGCGCGCGTTGTCGCCCACTTCGTCGCCGCGCGCCGTATAGGGGATCTCGACGGCCTTGTTGCCGCCGGCGAGTTGCAGGAGCACATCGCCGATGCGCCGGATCGGGCGGGCGATGCTCGACACCGAAAAGACCGCGGAGCCGATCAGCATCAGCATCACGAACACGCCGACGATGATCGCGAAGTTGGCGACGCGCTCCAGTTCGACCAGCAATTCGCCTTTGCGTCGCGCGGCGAATTCGTTGGCGACGCCCACCAGATCGTCGACGCGTTTGCCGACCTCCTTGGCTGCCGGGCGCATCTGTTCTGCGAGAATGCCCGCCTTTGCTGTCTCCGCTATGGACTTGGCGCCGCCGGCGGGAGCATTGATGACGGCCTTCTGCGCCGCCGCCAGCTCGACGGCACTGGCAAGATAAGTATCCACGAACTTCCTCGCCTCGCGATAGGCATCCTGCGTGACCTTCCGCGTCGCCCGCTCCCTTGCGGCGTCGATTTCCGTACCGGCCTCGGTTGCATGGTTGCGGAGAGTTTCGAGGAGCTTGTCGACCTCACCGACCGACGGCGCGGAACCGAGCTCGAGGGCGGCGAGCTGCGCGCGCGCCATCGCCGTCTGTGCCGCCTGCGCATTGCCTTTGTTGAGGTAATTGATGATGACCAGCCGGTTGGACTCCGCGATCGACTGGTTGCCGAGCATCTGGTTGGTCAGGATACCGCCGACCAGAAGAACGTTGATGCCCGTGACGATGCCGAGCTTTGTTCCAATGCGAAGCTTGAATAATCCCACCGCTCTCTCCTCAATTCCGTCCCGCATCAGGTATGCGCAACCAAAGATTGAGATTTGGGTAATATTCACCGATGGCCGTAGAAGTACGGCCGATGCGCCGCAGGCGCCCGCCCGGCAGAACCATGAAGTGGCGGTATCTCGGGATGCAGACCGCGCTATGATCGTGCGAGGACCACCGGCCCGGAAACAGGTCCGGGCCGGGACTCAATGCGACCACGCAGGCGCTAAACGGATTGTGAAGATCGCTCTCCGTGCAACTACAGGCAGTAACCCCTAGAAAGCGTTTGGAACGCGGCTTGCCGGTTCTGCCGACTCAGCTCTAGCGTCAGACAATGCATTCCCGCGATCGTCTCAATCCGTATCGGTCATCGTTCAGCGGCTCTCCGTTCCACCGCCGATTCTCCGGGCTGTTGCCCTGGATGTTCGTGGTCGGCGTCGTGACGGCTGTCGTGCTTGCCTTCCGACACGGCACGAACTGGCCGGTCCCGCATGGGGCCGAGGGCCAGTCGCAGGCGACCGACATCGTCCTCCAGCAGGCCGGAGATGCCGGCGCTCGCCAACCGGTCGAGGTTCTCCGCACTGTCGATGGCGACACTTTTCTTGCGCGCGTGCATCAGCGCAATGGCGGTCATCTCGTCGTGCGGGTTCGCCTGCGCGGCATCGATGCACCTGAACTGAAGGCATCCTGCCAGGATGAGCTGAACAAGGCTGAAGCCGCCACCGACGCGCTGCGCAATCTGCTCGGCCAGGGGGATGTGACGATCTCCAATCTCGGGCCCGACAAATACGGACGCATTCTTGCTGATGTCGCGACCCGGCGCACCGCCAACGTCTCGGCCACGCTGCTCGCGGGCGGTTACGTGCGCAGTTACAATGGCGGCCATCGCGACGGCTGGTGTGCGCGCAGCTGGCGTTTCTGGTAATAAAAAAGCCGCGTCGCTAAAGCATGATCCGGACCCGAAGGGCCGCGTTCGCGCAAAGTGTGTAGCGGTTTTCCGAAAAGATCATGCTCAAACAAGAGCCTAAAGCACGATGACGATTCATCCTGATCTCGTCGCGCTTTAGACGCGGCTTTCGCAATCCTCTCCCGATCTCTTCGATCAGCGCGTCACGACCACCGTCGTGCCCACGGAGACGCGGCCGTAGAGATCGGTGATGTCGTCGTTGAGCATGCGGATGCAGCCATAGGAGACGAAGCCGCCGATCGAGCCCGGCACGTTGGTGCCGTGGATCGCATATTCGCCGCCGGCCAAGGTCATCGCCGCAACGCCCATCGGGTTGCGCGGCGAGCCGCCCGGAATGACGTCGGGAATGTTCGGCTTGTCGCGCTTCACCTCGGCAGGCGGTGCCCAGGCTGGATTGAGATACTTGCCGTCGATCTTCGTCGTGCCGGCCCATTGCTTGCCGGCCTTGCCGACGCCAACCGGATAGCGCACGGCGTGGCCGTTATCGAGGATGAGATAGAGCCGGCGCTCGCTGGTTTTGACCACGATGGTGCCCGGCGAATAGTCGGCGAGGTGCGTCCCGACCATTTCCGGCCGCGCCTCGGCCGCGGTCGACATCAAAACCCCAGCCCCGATGGTGGCGGCCAGCGCCACCGCAATCCTCATCGACATCGATGCTTCCCCCTTGCCCCAAACGGATCGTCCAGAAATTTACGCAGAACCCGGCAATCGCGGCTTGCCCAGATATTCTTAACCGCGCTCGTTAACCGGATGGTTTCCACGCGCGGCCGCCAAGGGCCAGCCGGCACGGGAACAAAGGAAATGTTCGAAATAAAGTAAATGACCTGAAAACAACACTCGGCGGGAAAGCCGCGCAGGTCCTGGGGCGCACCCTGACGAATGCGTGAGGATGTGAACGGCTGTTATTTCAGGAGGCGTTAGCGAACCCGAGCGCAGCTAGGTCTCGTGTCCCGGACAAGGCCCGGTGCGCAGCGCCGCGACGCTGAGCCGGGACCCAGTTCTAGTGCGGATAGGATGGGCCCCGGCTCTGCAGCGCACCGCTGAAGAGCACGCTGCGCTGCGTCCGGGGCACGGAGCCGCTTCCTACGCCGACTTCCGGTTCTGCCGGTTCTTGACGAGGTCGTCGACCACGGCCGGATCGGCCAGCGTCGAGGTGTCGCCCAGGCTGCCCGGCTCGTCCTCGGCGATCTTGCGCAGGATGCGGCGCATGATTTTGCCGGAGCGGGTTTTGGGCAGGCTAGGGGCGAACTGGATCTGGTCCGGCGAGGCGATCGGGCCGATCTCCTTGCGTACCCAGGTGACAAGCTCCTTGCGCAGATCCTCGGTCGGCTGGACGCCGGCCATCAGGGTGACATAGGCGTAGATGCCCTGGCCCTTGATGTCGTGCGGGAAGCCGACCACGGCAGCCTCCGACACCTTCTCGTGGGCGACCAGCGCGCTCTCGACTTCAGCGGTGCCCATGCGATGGCCGGAAACGTTGATGACGTCGTCGACGCGGCCGGTGATCCAGTAATAGCCGTCGGCGTCGCGCCGGCAGCCATCGCCGGTGAAGTATTTGCCCTTGTAGGTCGAGAAGTAAGTCTGCTCGAACCGGGCGTGGTCGCCATAGACCGTGCGCATCATGCCCGGCCATGACCGCGTGAGACAGAGGTTGCCCGTCGTCTCGCCTTCGAGCGTCTTGCCGTCGGCATCGACGATCTCCGGCACCACGCCGAAGAACGGCAGCGTCGCCGACCCCGGCTTGAGCTTGATCGCGCCCGGCAGCGGCGTGATCAGGATGCCGCCAGTCTCGGTCTGCCACCAGGTGTCGACGATCGGGCAGCGCTCGTCGCCGACGACGCGGTGATACCACTCCCAGGCTTCCGGATTGATCGGCTCGCCGACAGAGCCGAGCAGGCGCAGCGAGGCGCGCGAGGTTTTCTTCACCGGTTCGTCGCCGCCCTGCATCAGCGCGCGGATCGCGGTCGGCGCGGTGTAGAAGGTGTTGACCTTGTGCTTGTCGATGACGTTCCAGAATCTGGAATTATCGGGATAATTCGGCACGCCTTCGAACATCAGCGTGGTCGCGCCGTTACAGAGCGGTCCGTAGAGAATGTAGCTGTGGCCGGTGACCCAGCCGACGTCGGCGGTGCACCAGTAGACGTCGCCGTCGTGATAGTCGAAGACGTATTGATGCGTCATCGCGGCATAGACGAGATAGCCGGCGGAGGTGTGCAGCACGCCCTTGGGCTGGCCGGTCGAGCCCGAGGTGTAGAGGATGAATAGCGGATCCTCGGCGTGCATGTGCTCGGCCGGGCACTCCGTCGTCACCATCTTGGCGGCGTCGTGGTACCAGAGGTCGCGCGTCGGGTTCATGTCGACCTTGCCGCCGGTGCGCTTGACCACGACGACCCAGTCGACGCCGTCGGTCTTGGCGAGCGCCGCGTCGACATTGGCCTTCAGCGGCACCTTCTTGCCGCCGCGCAGGCCTTCGTCCGCAGTGATGATCACCTTGGATTGGCAGTCGTTGATGCGCTGGGCGAGGCTGTCGGGGGAGAAGCCGGCGAACACCACGGAATGGATCGCGCCGATCCGCGCGCAGGCCAGCATCGCGTAGGCGGCCTCAGGGATCATCGGCAGGTAGATGGTGACGCGGTCGCCCTTCTTGACGTTGCGGGTGCGCAGGATGTTGGCCATCCGGCAGACCTCGTCGTGCAGTTCCTTGTAGGTGATGTGCCGCGACTGTGAGGGATCGTCGCCTTCCCAGATGATCGCGGTCTGATTGGCGCGCTTGGCCAAATGCCGGTCGATGCAATTGTGGGCGACGTTGAGGACGCCGTCCTCGAACCATTTGATCGAGATGTTGCCGGGCGCGAACGAGACGTTCTCGATTTTCGTCGGCGTCTTCATCCAGTCGATGCGCTTGGCTTGCTCCGCCCAGAAACCGTTCGGGTCCGAGATCGAGCGCGCGTACATGTCCTTGTACTTGGCCTGGTCGACCCAGGCGCGCTTTGCCCACTCTGCCGGTACGTCGTAGATCTTCTCGGACATGCTTTCCCTCCACATACGGCAGGCCGAACGCTGGCGCCTGGCGAGCCGACTTGATCATTGAATGATTATGCGTCGGGCTAACCGGACCCGACAAGGAGCACAAGCTGGACCTTCGGCGGGCCGCCGGCCATGCGGAGGATCAAGCCCACTTGGGCGACTGTCGCAGATCTGAAACAGGCCGGGGACCGGCTTTCGGGCCTTTCTCCCACTCTCCGGAACAGGCCCGCGCAGGGCGCCACGCAACCGACGGAGGTATTTGGGAACCTTTCCTCACTGATTCGGGACTCGCATTACGGTTCGGAACACCCTAAATGGCCAACCCGGGATCCCAACGAGGGCTCCTGGAACAAAAATCAGAACAATCGCATTGATCGATAACAGGCAAGGCTAAGGCGTAAGACTATGATGGATCAGCAGAATCTCGGGGCGATGCAGCCCGCTTCCGCCGATCCTGCGGCCATTGCCCTCGCCAAAGCCCTCGGACAATGGCCGAAACCGGCCGGTTTCAGGCGTCTCAGCCCCAAAAAGACCTTCGACACGACACCGGCGGCGACGGTCGAGGCGCTCGCCAAGGGGCTGGGCCTGCGGCTCGGCGACCAGAACGAGCTGACCATCCGGCGCATCAAGCGCGGCAAGGGCTATTCCTTCGTCCGCCCGAACGGTGCGCATATTCGCGACGCCCGCACCATCCGCCGGCTGCACGCCATGGCGGTGCCGCCGGCCTATCGCGAGGTGCGCTACTCCGCCGATCCGAGCTCGCATCTCCAGGCCGTGGGACGCGATGCCGCGGGCCGGCTGCAATATCGCTATCACGCCGACTGGGAGAAGGTCCGCGAGCACCGCAAGGCGCATCGTCTGGAGAAGCTTGTCGGCGCGCTGCCAAAGATCCGGCGCAAGGTCTCGGCGTTCCTGTCGGGCGACGAGCCGACGCGTGAATTCGCGCTCTCGGCCGTCATCGAGCTGATCGCCCGCACCGCGATCCGCCCCGGCAACGAATCCTATGCCCGTCTCAACGGCACCCGCGGCGCCACCACGCTGCTCAAGTCCAACGTCACGCTGGAAGATGATTGCTTCGTGCTGACCTTCAAGGCGAAGGGCGGCAAGGCGGTGCGGAAGGAATGCGACGCGGCCAAGCTGGTGCGCGCCATCGGCATTTTGCGGGGCGTCCCGGGTAAGCGCATGTTCCAGTATCGCGACGCCTACGGCATCGTGCGCGCGGTCAATACCACGCAGGTGAATGCGTTTCTGCGCGAGATCGCCGGCATCAAGATCTCGCTGAAGGATTTTCGCACGCTGATGGCGTCTGCCGTCGTCGTGGAATCGCTGTCGCGGATCACGCCGGCGAACAGCCAGCGCGGCCGCAAGAAGCAGGTGCTGGACGCGATCCGCGCCGCCGCCGACCAGCTCTCCAACACGCCGGCGATTTGCCGCAAGAGCTACGTCCACGACACCATCGTCACCGCCTTCGAGGACGGCATCCTCGAACGCTTCGCCGCGACCATGAAGGGTCAGCGCTCGCAGGCGAGGCGCGAGCAGCTTCTGGCCCAGGTGGTGGCGACCGCGGCGGTTTAGTGTCGCGCTTCCGGTAGGATGGGCAAACAAAGCGGAGCGTGCCCACCATTTCTGCTGCGGTGTTGGGATAGATGGTGGGTACGGCGCAAGTGCGCCTTTGCCCACCTACAGTCCCTACGACTTCTCGGACACGCCCTTGTCCGGACCGGGATCGCCGCCCGCGGCTGCCGTGGTGAGCCGTACCAGATAATGCGCCCAGCCCTTTGCATGCGCGGCCGCCTGCTCTTCCGTCGGCAGCCCGCTATGGGTCATCCGCATCAAAGTGCCGCCGTTGTGCTCAATCAGGTCGATCTCGATCAGGCTCGAACCGGGCGGCACCTCCTGTCCGCCCTCCCAGCCGAACGTGTAGGCGAGACGATGCACCGGCACGACCTCGCGGAAGGCGCCTCGGGCGACGCCGCCGCGCGGGCCGACGCCCTTCAGCAGATAGAGCCCGCCGGGATGCGGCTCCGTGGTCGCGTCGGAACCCATCCAGCTCAAAATCTTCTCAGGGTCGGTCAGATAGGCGAAAACAGTCGCGCGCGGGGCGGCGATCTGGGTCTCGCGTCGCACTATGAACGGTTCGGTCATCGGCGATCATCCCTGGGCTGACACTCGGACATGGCGGCGCCAGCGCGGTCCGTCAAGGATTGCCCGTGACAAAGACGGCGTGCCTTCGTCATGATCGCGCCATGCAGCTCTCTCCGACGCTCGCCTGGCTTGTCGACGCCGCCTCAGATAGTCCTGGGGCGGACCGCCTGCTTGCGGAACTCGGCGCCCATCTGGTTGCTGATGGCGTGCCGCTTGCGGCGGGCGCCCTGACGCTGGAGGTGCCGCACCCGCTGATCGCGAAGCGGACCTGGTTGTGGCGCGCCGATAGCCGTCGGGTGATCGAAGCGCTCGGCTTTGCGCCGGGCGGGCTGGCACCGGACCCGCCCAACGATGCCGGCCGCCGCTGGCTGCGCGACATTGCGGGCGGTGAGGTGCATGAAGATATCGTCGGACGGCGCGATGGGCCGCAGCTCGGTTGGATCGGGCCGCGCCTGTTCACCGCAGATGAAATCGAGCAGCTGCGCCAAGTCGCACGTTTTGCCGCGACGCCGCTCGCCGTGCTCGCCGCGCGTGCCACGCTGCGGGCGACGCTGGACGCCTATCTCGGCAAGCGCAGTGCGGAGCGGGTGCTGGCGGCGCCGCTGCGACGCGATCTCGGCGAGACCATTCAAGCCGCATTGCTCTATGCCGACTTGCGCAACTTCACCAGCTTGTCGGAGACCAATCCGCCGGCCGATGTCATCGCGGCGCTCGATGCATGGTTCGACCGCATCGCCGGCGCCGTTCACGCCTTCGGCGGCGAGGTGCTGAAATTCATCGGCGACGGCGTGCTCGCGATCTTTCCCGTGATCGAGGCGTCGCCCCGCCGCGCCTGCGATGCCGCTCTGCGCGCGGCAGGCGCGGCCGAAGCCGGGATGGTGTATCTCAACGCGGAGCGCCGCGGCCAGGGCTTGCCGCCGCTCGCGTTCGGTGCCGCCCTCCATCTCGGCGAGATGCTCTGGGGCAATATCGGCGCCGCCAACCGGCTCGATTTCACGGCGATCGGTCCCGCCGTCAATCTCGCCAGTCGGCTCGAAGGGCTATGCAAGCCGTTGGGGCGGACCGTGCTCGTGTCGGGCGCGCTCGCCGCAGAGACGGATACGCCCCTCATCGCGCTCGGATCGCATTCGCTGCGCGGCATTGCCGCGCCATGCGAGGTTTTTGCGCTGCCGGAGACGCAAGCTCGGACATCGTAGCCGCATCAGCGCAGCGATACGCGGATCGATCGGTCCCGGATGTCGCTTTCGCTCACCCGCGCTACGCACCAACTAGATCCCACCCATCTTGCAGACGAGCTTCCACTCCTCCGCCGTCACCGGCTGCACCGACAGGCGCGAATATTTCACCAGCGCCATGTCTGCGAGCTTCTTCTCGGCTTTGATCGCGGCCATCGTCACCGGCGTCTTCAAGGGCTTGTCGGCCTTGATGTCGACGCAGACGAATTTCTCCGTCTTGTCGGTCGGGTCCGGATAGGCCTCCTTGATGATCTCCGCGATGCCGACGATCTCCTTGCCCTCGTTGGAATGATAGAAGAACGCCTTGTCGCCCTTCTTCATCGCAACGAGGTTCTGGCGTGCGGTGAAGTTGCGCACGCCGGTCCAGGCCTCGCCCTTGGCGCCCTTCGCCACCTGCTGGTCCCAAGACCACACCGAAGGTTCGGATTTCACCAGCCAGTACGCCATGTTCATTCCTCTGCCTTGAAGGGGCGCGTCAACAGCCCCGAGATCGCGGCGTCAATCGTGCTCCGGCCGCTCAGGATCGAAGCGACCGCTTCTGATACCGGCATCTCGATGTTTTGCGAAGCCGCAAGCTCGATCAGCACCGGCGCGGTGGACTCGCCCTCGGCAAGCTTGCCCGCGGGCGGGTTCTCGCCGCGGCCCAGCGCGAGGCCCAGCGCGAAATTACGTGATTGCGGGCTCGAACAGGTCAGAATGAGATCGCCGAGCCCGGACAGGCCCGTGAGCGTCTCGCTGCGCGCACCAAGCGCGCGACCGAGGCGTGTCAGCTCGGCAAAGCCGCGGGTCGTCAGCGCGGCCTGGGCCGAGGCACCGAGCTTGCGCCCGACCGCGATGCCGACCGCAATCGCCAGCACGTTCTTGGCCGCGCCGCCGATCTCGACACCTCTGATATCAGTGGAATGATAGGGACGGAATGTCGCCGAGCCGAGCGCCTGCACCAGGCCGCTGGCCAGCGCTTCTTCCTTCGCGGCCAGCGTTACCGCGGTCGGCAGGCGGCGCGCGACATCGTCGGCAAAGCTCGGGCCGGACAGGATCGCCGGCTGCGCGCCCGGTGCGGCTTCGGCGATCACCTCAGTCATGAATTTGTGGGTGCCGTGCTCGATGCCCTTGGCGCAGGCGACGACGGGGATCGGCTTTGCAATGCGCGAGGCCAGCAGGTTGACCGCGCCGCGCAAGTGCTGCGCAGGCGTTGCGATCAGCAGCATATCGGCACGCGCGGCGACCGCCAGATCGCTCGTCACAACGATCTCAGGAGCGATCCGCACGCCGGGCAGCCGCGGATTGTCGCGCGTCGCGGCAATCCGCGTCGCATGTTCGGCATTGCGCGCCCACAGCGTCACGTTCCGTCCTGCCCGCGCCGCCACGGTTGCCAGCGCCGTGCCCCAGGCGCCTGCCCCGATCACGGTGACGGAGTCGAACGCGGTCATTACTAGAATCCCGCCCGCGTGTTGCCGTAACCCGCCGGTGCCGTCGCGTTGGCGTCGAGCAGCCAGCGTGCGCGGGGCTGCGCTTCCATCGTGTCGGTCAAGCCGAGCGCGAGGCGTTCGGCGCCGGCCCAGGCGATCATCGCGCCGTTGTCGGTGCAGAGCGCGGGCGGCGGCATGATCAGCTGGGTCCCAGCTTGCTGCGCGACATCGAGCAGGGCGCCGCGGATCGCCTGATTGGCGGCAACGCCGCCGGCGGCCACGAGTGCGCGCGGCGCGCCGAACTGCTCGCGGAAAAGTCTTAGGCCGACGCTCAGCCGGTCCGCCGTCGAATCCAGCACGGCGGCTTGAAAGCTCGCGCAGAGGTCGCTGATGTCCTGCGGCGTGAGCTCGGCGATGCGGCTCGCTTCGTTGCGGACCGCCGTCTTCAAGCCCGACAGCGAGAAATTGGCATCGGGGCGCCCCTGCATCGGGCGCGGGAAGGCGAAGCGCATCGCATCGCCGCTGGCCGCAGCGCGTTCGACCTGCGGACCGCCGGGATAGGGCAGGCCCAGCATCTTCGCGACCTTGTCGAAGGCCTCGCCAATGGCGTCGTCGACCGTGGTGCCGAGCCGCACATACTGGCCGACGCCAGTGACGGCGACGATCTGGGTATGTCCGCCCGAGGCGAGGAACAGGCAATAGGGGAATTCGATCCCGTCGGTGAGACGCGGCGTCAGCGCATGCGCCTCCAGATGGTTCACCGCGATCAGCGGAGTGTCGTGCACCATCGCGATCGCCTTGGCGGTGGTGAGCCCGACGATGACGCCGCCGATCAGCCCCGGCCCCGCCGCCGCGGCGACACCGCCCAGCTGGGCGAAGCCGACGCCGGCCTCACTCATGGCGCGGTCGATGATGCCGTCGAGCAGATCGACATGGGCGCGGGCGGCGATCTCCGGCACCACGCCACCGAAGCGGGCGTGCTCCTCGACCTGCGACCGCACGATGTTGGACAGGATCTTGCCGCTGCCGTCAGGCGCACGCTCGATCACGGCCGCGGCGGTTTCGTCGCAGGTGGTTTCGATGCCCAATACCAGCATTGGCGAATTGTTATCCAATTTGCGCCCTTGCGCTCATCCGTAAAGCAGAGTTCTGGTACGTCCGGTAGCATTCCGGGGCTGGCTTGCGCAATCGTCACGCGCGGCCGTCCTCGCAAATGCGCCACCGTCACGTGGTTCGGGAACACCAGCGATGTCCATTCTTGTCACACGACCGCATCCCGACAATGAGGCGACGGCGGAGAGTTTGCGCGCGCGGGGGCATGTGGTGCTGCTTGCGCCGGTGCTCAAGTTCGAGCCGGTCGCCTTTCATGACGAGAGCGAGACGAACTATAACGGCGTCATCGTTACATCGGCCAATGCAATCCGTGGCGTCACAGCGCAATTGCGGGACCTTGGTTTGTTGGAGCTGCCGCTGTTTGCGGTCGGCGAGCACACGGCTACTGCGGCACGCGACGCCGGCTTTGCCGACGTGATCGTCGCCGGTGGCGATGCGGCGGCCTTGCGCGACAAGGTGGTGCAGAGTGCACGCGACAAGGTGCTGAAGAAAAAGAGCACGCTGCTTTACCTCGCGGGTGCGGATCTGTCGCGTGATCTCGGCAGCGAGCTCGGCGCCGAAGGATTCAATGTGGTCACGCAGACCACCTATCGCATGGCTCCGGTCAAGTTGCTGCCGCGCGAGGTTTGCGACGGCTTTGCCGCCCATGGGATTGAGGCGGTGCTGCACTATTCCCGGCGCAGCGCGCGGGCGTTTCTGGATGCGGCGCGGGACGAAGGTGTCGAAATCTCGGCGCTGGCGATACCGCAATGCTGCCTGTCCGAGACGGTTGCCGGCGTGCTGCGCGAAGCCGGCGCGTCGCAGGTTCTGGTGGCGGCGACGCCGGACGAAAATGCCCTATTCGACACCTTGGAGCGTGCTTTGCGCACCCGTTTGGCGTAAGAGGTCGGGCCGAATCCGACGCAATCGGATCCGAAGGATCTGTGCAAGGTATGGATGTGAGGAACCGTCACGATGGTCGATGACAAGCCTGAAGACGCAGGATTGGCCCCCGACAGCGGTCGTGCCAAGCGCACCCCGCCGACCATCGACCTCGAGGCGACCGAAGTCTCGACCCAGCCGCAGCAGGCGGCGGGCGAGCCCGAGGCTCAGCCGGCGCCGGAGCGCGCCGAGACCGAGTCGTCACAATCCGAGCAGGTCAAGTCCGAGCCGGCGGATGCTGAGCCGGAGCGCGATGAGGCGCCGGCCACCGTTGCATCTGCGCCCGTCCCTCCGCCGATTTCACCCTGGGTCGTTGCTCCGCTCTCCGGCGCTGTCGCAGCGGCAGTCGTGATCGCGGTCGGTTGGATGCTGGGCTGGCCGGCCGTGCAGGCGCCGCCTGCCGCACCGCAAGTCACGAGCGCGACGGTCGATGCGCTCAGCGGGCGGGTCAGCGCGGTCGAAGCCAAGGCTGGCAAGCCCGTCTCCGATCCGGCGACGGCGGCGCGGATCGACGCGCTGGAGAAGTCCGTGGGCAGCCTGCGCAGCGACATAGCCAATTTGCGCGCGCAGTCCGACAAGGCGGCGAATGCACTGAACGACGTGAAGTCGGCTCCAAGCGCTGCCGCGCCCGATCTTAGCGCTCTCAACGACCGCATCGCGCAGCTCGAACGCGCCGGCAGGACCGAGCGGGCCGAGCTCGCGCAGCAGGGCGAGAAGATCGCCGACGCCAAGACGATGGACGACAAGCCGCTGCGCCATGTGGTGGCGGCGGCCCTGCTCGACGTCGCCGTTCGTCATGGCGATCCCTATCAACAGCAACTGGCCGCGGCGCGGTCACTGGCGGCCAAGCCCGATATGCTGAAGCCGCTCGACATCTTTGCTTCCTCCGGCATCCCGACGCCGGTCGCGCTGAGCCGCGAGCTTCTCAACATCGTGCCGAAATTGTCGCCGCCGGCGGAAACCCCGGCCGGCGGCAGCGGTATCGTCGAGCGCCTCCAGGCGGGCGCGTCGAAGCTCGTCCGCATCGAACGCACCGACGGCGTCGGCAATGATCGCGGTGCGATCGTGACGCGTGTCACCGCGGCGGCGCTACGCAACGATTTTGCGGAGGCACGTCGCGAGCTGAAGTCGCTGCCGGAGGCCGATCGCACCGCGGCGCAAGCCTGGCTCGACAAGGCCGATGCCCGCGACGCCGCCCTCGCCGCGTCCCGCAAATTCGCCGACGATGCCATGGCGGATCTCGCCAAATCTGATCCGGTCAAGCCTGCTCAATAAGGTTCGCGCAACAATCAGCGCGTATAGAGATCACCATGCTTCGCATCGTCCTCTTTCTCATTCTGATCGCACTGGCGGCGGCCGGCGGAGCCTGGGTTGCCGATCAGCCCGGCGATTTGGTCCTGACCTGGGGCGGTCTCCGTGCCACGACGACGTTTCCCGGGTTCGTGCTCGGGCTCGGCATCTTCGCAGCCGCAATCGTGCTGGTCTGGAGCATCCTGACCATGATCTGGCGCACGCCGGGGCGTTTGCGCCGCCGTCGTCATGAGAAGCGCCACGCCCGCGGCCGCCACGCCATCACCCACGGCCTGCTCGCGATCGGCCATGGCGACACCGCGCTCGCCCGTCGGCATGCAGAAGCGGCGCGGCGGCATGCGCCGAACGATCCGCTTGCGCTGCTCTTGCACGCGCAGTCGGCGCAGCTCGAAGGCAATCGCGACGAAGCGCGGCGCGTCTTCCGCGCCATGGCCGAACGTGAGGACACGCGGCTGCTCGGCCTGCGCGGCCTGTTCATCGAGGCGCAGCGCGCCGACGATGCCGTCGGCGCCGTGATGATCGCGGAGGAAGCCATCAAGCTGTCGCCGTCCTCGACCTGGGCCTCGCAGGCGGTACTCGGCTTCCGCTGCGCGCGCGGCGACTGGAGCGGCGCGCTCGCGATCCTCGATTCGAATCTGTCAGCTGGCCTGATCGACAAGCAGATCTATCGCCGGCAGCGCGGCGTCCTGCTTACCGCGCGCGCGCTGGAATTGGAAACCATGGACCGCGACGTCGCGCGCGAGAGCGTGATGGAGGCGATCAAGCTCGCACCGACCCTGGTGCCGGCCGCGGTGCTCGCCGCGAAATTCGAGAGCGAGGCGCATCAGGTGCGCCGCGCCATGAAGCTGGTCGAGGCCGCCTGGCTCGCCAATCCGCATCCCGATCTCGCGGACGCCTATGCCCATGTGAAGCTCGGCGATTCCGCGCGGCAGCGCTTGCAGCGGGTCGAGACGCTCGCGGCCAAGACGCCTGCCGACAAGGCAGGTCAGATCGAGGGCCAGCTCGCGATCGCGCGCGCCGCGATCGACGCCTCCGAGTTCGCCCGCGCGCGCGAGGCGCTCGCGCCTTACGTCAACGATCCGACCCAGCGCGTCGCGCTGCTGATGGCCGAGATCGAACGCACCGAGCATGGCGACGGCGGCCGTGCCCGCGCCTGGACCTTGCGCGCGGTGCGGGCCCGCCACGATCCGGCCTGGACTGCGGACGGCTATGTCAGCGACCGCTGGCGTCCGGTCTCCCCGGTCACCGGCCGTCTCGATGCGTTCCAGTGGCAGACGCCGGTCGCGAGCCTGCCTTCGGATAAAGGCGCCACGATCGAATCTTCGGCCTTCGAGGAGGCCATGCTGGCGGCCCCACCGCCGAAGCGGGTGACGGCGGCTGCCAGCGAAGCTCCGGTGGAACCGCCGGTGGCGGCCCCAGTGCCGGCGCCGGCCGCCCAGGACAATTCGCCGCCTCCGGCCAAGGAACCTGCCAAGGAACCTGCCAAGGAAGCTGTCAGGGAAGCTGCCAAGGAAGAGCTGACGGTCACGCCCGCCGAGCCGGCTGATCCGGCGCCCGCGCCCGTCGAATCATCGCCGCCCGCGGCAACGCCGGTGTTCCGGAGCCGGGCCGACCTCAGCAAACCAGGACCGGCCCCCATCCCTGCCGTGATCCCGATCGTCCGCGCGCCTGACGATCCCGGGATCGACGACGAGGGCCCGAGCGATGAATTTACGGAACAAATCGGCACGCCCAAGGCCCAGGCCGGCGGTTGGCGCGGATTCTGGTCCCGCTGGGGCGCGTGAGGCGCATTTCGCACCCCGCTTGTCCTTGCCAATTCGGGCCATGCCCGATATCAGGGGCGCGCGTATCGGGGCCGGCATCGTCCTGGCTCCGGCAGGGTTCGCCGCAATAGCTCAGTCGGTAGAGCACGTCATTCGTAATGACGGGGTCGGGGGTTCGAATCCCTCTTGCGGCACCAGCGCCTGTTTCATCAGAATCCATGAACGCGTGTGCCGATCGCCGCTGGCTCGCATGAACGCGCGGCGCAAGGCTGCGTGACGTGGTGACTCGCGGACTTGCTGTGCTCTCTCGCTAAAGTTGTTACATCTTATCGATGGACGTAGGATGACTGTGGTACGTGGGCAACGGTCGTGCCTGCACGCCTGTGGGGAAAGGGAGGCGGATGGCTCTGGATTTAGGTGACGCGTCGCCGGGCGCTGTGTTGGCGGAAGTTGAGCGCCTACTGGCGCTCAAGTCTAGCTTCGGGGAAGAATTTGCAAAAATCGGCCTGGGTGATTGGGCTGCGGTTCATGTCTACGTGCCGAAGACGGAAGTTCAATCTGCTATCACGCCTCCTTTTATGGAGGCGTTCTTAGTTCTGCAAAGACAGCTCTATCAGTTCGCCGCCCTCACCAAGTCTGGTGTCGCGGATATCGGGCAACTGAGCGAAGGCGATCGTACAGACCTTCTGTTGAGCGTTATCGTAACAGGAGGGAGCTCCGACTACTTAGCGAAGCTGCAAAAGCCACTTACAGGGATACTAAATCGCATGGTGGGGAAAATGACTGGCAAGCAGGCGGCAATCGTTATTGTCTGCCTTAGCGCGCTGATTGCCACCGGATGGTCCTTCAAGGCCTGGCTCGACCAGACACGAGACATCAAGCTAGAAGAATTGAAGAGCAAAGATCACCTTGCAGCTCTCGAAGCCCTACAATTCGCAAACAAGGAGGAGAACGAGGCATTTCGTCGAATTATCGGCGTCCTGGAAAAACAGGGCGAAGCGGGGCAACGCGCGCTAGAAGTGGTTAATCAGACGAACGAGGCCCTGCTAAAGGCTGCGACCTCAAATCCAAGAACCAACATCAAGGATGTCGAAGTAACCAACACGGAAGCGGAAATTCTTCGGACCCCCAGTAGGAAGAAGGCTCAACAGAAAATCATTCAGCAAGAGGTGAAGGTCGTCGATATCAATACGACTGATCCCGCGGACCTTCAAATCGTCCTTATGGATCCGATCACCAACGGCCAGCATCGAATTCGCTTCAAGGACGATCTTTTCGCCGGCGAAAGTCGCCATAGACTGTTTGAGGCGTTAGAGAAGCGATCAGTCATTTGGGTCGAGCTTGCTATCAAACAAGTCGAGGACGAGGTGCGATCGGTTCAACTGCTCCGCACGATTGATCGGCCTGCCAACCTGACTGCCGACGCGGACACTGACGATTAGGCCCTTAAGGCAGCGATACTAGGTCCTACGGACGCCCGCTATCCTCCCTCCCTCTTCTTCGTCGCGCCAATCGTAGCACCCTGAGCCGTGTAGGAAGCCGCGTAGGGTAAGATAAGAGAGGCGGACCAATTCGTGGTCCCCTTCATTCATCGGGGATTTCACTCCGTGAAATAGATTGCATCTAATCTGGTAGATTGCAGAGACGAGGTCTGCCCAGCGAGGTTCGTGACCGGCGACCCAATTGTCGGGCCTTCGTTTGATTTTTGTATTGTTTATGGCTCGCTGCATAAACTCCTCGCGATCTCTGCACCGAAAGATGAAGTCGACACCAAGATGCTTTCGAGCGTGAGCCGAGCTAAAGATTGGCCACCAATCAGCGAACGCTGACACGCTTGTCCTGAAATCGTAATCTGATGCTTTCACATCTAAAAAGGCCCCTGATAGCCGACGATCATTTGCGAGAGCACCTATCATTTCAAAGTCGCGCTCTAGTCCAGTAACACAAGCCATCCAGCCGTTGAACGACATCCAGAGCGACATGAAGGCGCTGAAATAATCGTGGCGAGCGCGGTCCGCTTGGTGCAACAAGTCTTCGGTGATACGGCGAGCTTCGGGATTCAAGTTTGCAAATCGATCGAACGAAATCATTTCAGACACTCGACACAAGATTCCGTTACATTCGGTTCTGGTAAGCTGCTCGCAGCAGCTCCAGAAGCAAATCGCGGTGTTTCGTTATATCGTCGGATACGAGGGCCAGTCGATACGACTGGTATGTCTCATCGTAATCAAGAGCCTCTATACCAGCTTGCTCGATCCTCCCATCAACATCATCTGTTCGCGGCAGTCGGAGTTCTACTGTGATGTGCTTCTTTTTGGGGCGAAAGATCACGAAGTTGAATGGCTGACCAGATCTCGTCACGCCGATGTATAACTTGTTATACTTCAACTCCAACGATGAATCGATCTCTCGGCTAATGGCCAGGAGTTCGTGCGCGAGTTGAACCGTTCCCTTTGTGCCTTTCTTTTCCCAGTATTCACGGTCGGCCGGAGTCGCTGCTGCATCCTCGTCTTCGTCTATTGGACCTCGCGATAGTTCGTCCATCACTTTCGTAAAGACAAGTGTGATGTGTTCTCCGACCTTGAGTGCCTGCATTTGTAGAGCGATCAGCGGGATGAATCCATTGAAGAGCGAAACGACATTAAGAAAACGGCTCGTGATATCTTCGGCGACTAGGACGGCGCAATGCTTGTATTGAGGATAGCGCTTACGCTCAATGTCCCAATATTCGATTGTCCGGATTATGTGGGTCTCATCTGTCGGACCAAGTTGAACCTCAACTTCGTAGCGTAGCTTCCCCTCAGGGTGCTGAAGAAGCAGATCGAGCCGACCAGCGCGAGGCTGTATCCGCTCTTTATCCCGAAGCACCAAGTCCCCGAGCCCCAGTATCTTCGGATCGGTAGCTATCAGCTCTTGCACCCATTTTTCGTTTAGCTCGGGATGCAGCTTAAGTGAGATACGCTCCGCCCTGGTGAAGTTCATGTCCCTCGCGTCCTATTCATTCGACAGGTCGAGAGTATCACCACCAGTGGTATAAAAACATTTGCCGCTCCACCGTCGAGTCCACGAATTGCGAGCGGATTCGAGGGGCGGCGCTCATGTGATCGTCGTCACATAACCTCCCGCTGGCCTCTCCTAGTGTCGCCTCACGCACACACGGGGAGATTTCACATGCGCAAGATCATTCTGGTTGCCGCCATGCTCCTGGCCTCCGCGTCTGCCCAGGCAGGCGGGCCCCGCAGTCTGTCGCTGGCCGCGGCAGGCGAGCAGACCTCCGCGCCGCAAACCACGACGTCGGCGACCGCCACCGCGCGACGCAGCTGAGCGAAGTCGCGCCAGCCACGGAGGCTCCGAAATATTCCGATCGTCCGCCGGCAGTGTCGCTTTCTGCGCCGGTTGCGGCGACCGCTCCGGCCGTGACGACGCCCACGACGACCTCCGTGCCGGTCACGACGACCAAGCCTGCCACCAAGACCACGGCAACAGCGGACAAGCCGAAGCACAAGCGCAGCTGGACCGAGCGCCGCATCATCAGCGAGCTGCACCGCCACGGTATCTACTGGTAAGCCGCTTGCCCAAAGCAAATGGCCGGGCGAAGGCCCGGCCATGCGCATATTGAAGCGGTGATCACGGTTATTGCGAAACCGTCTGCACCACGCTTCCGATCGGACGTGCGCTCGAAGTCGGCACCTTCAGGTCTTTCAGCAACGCCTCGTCATATTCCGGCAGCGTCTGGAAGGTCGTCTTGGCCTTCATCTGCACCACCTTGTAACCGCCGGCCTTGAGCCGCGCGAGCAGGGCCGGCAGGGCTTCGCCGGTGTGCTTCTGGAAGTCGTGCATCAGGATGATGCCCTTGCCGAGCTTGTCCAGCCTGGTCATCACGGTCTCGACGATCTTCTCCGGCGTGGCGCCCTTCCTGAAGTCGAAGGAGTCGATGTCGGTCGAGAACATCGCGACGTTGCGGGTGCCGAAATAGGTCACCATCGCCGGATTGTGCTGAAGCTGCGGGAAGCGGAAGAACGGCGCCGGGTTGGTGCCGAGCGCGAATCTCACTGCGCTGAAGCCCTTCTCGACCTCGTCCTTGACCTGTTGCTCGGTCATCTTCTTGCTGTTCAGGTTGACATGCGACCAGGTGTGCGTGCCGACCGTGTGGCCCTGGGCCAGCACCTGGCGCAGGATCTCCGGATGATAGGTCGCGTGCTTGCCGACCGAGAAGAACAGGCCCTTGGTGCATTCATCCGCAAGCGCCTTCAGCACGGCGGGCGTGTTGATCGGCCACGGACCGTCGTCGAAGGTCAGCACGACCTCCTTTTCAGTGAGGAAGTCGAACTGCTTGAAGTGCTCGAAGCCGAAGCCGGGACCGCCTGTGGTGTCGATCTCGACCACCCGGGCAACGCCCAGCGCGTTCGGATTGGCGCAGGCCTGTTTCTGCTGCACCGGCATGGCGGGAGCGGGCGCAGGTGCCGGAGCACCTGCCGCTGGCTTGGCCGCGATCGCCGCGGTGGTCTCGACGTCATCCTTGGCAGCGAGCTTCGCCGGTGCCGGCAATGGATCGGCGGCACGGGCGGCAACTGTCTTGGGGGCGCCCTGATCGGCGCGCGCGGAATAATAAAACCAACCGCCGGCGGCAATCACGACCGCCGCAACTACACTGGCCAGCATCAGGCCCAACGCATTACGCATCGCTATTCTTTCCAATTACGCAACCAAACCGGCGGAATTTCCCGCGCGACGAGCCATTAATGCGAAGGAACAGTTAACGTGACACCAACGCGACAGCGGTTGCGGAGGAATTTCAGCGCGGTGCGCCAAAGTGATGGAGGTCACAGAGGCTGTGCCTGCCGTGACTGTCATCACAGTGGAAACCGTTTTGCCGGAGCATCGTAGTTCCCATCAACAACGGGCGCCGTTCCGACGGCCCCCAATGGGAGCTTCAAATGACCAAGTCTTTTTCTGCCAAGTCTCTTTCTGGCAAGTCCCTGACCACCAAGATCCGCGATACCAGCCTGGCCTTGGGCTTTGCCGCCATCGCGTCGATCGTCTCGGCGACCTCGAGCTTCGCCTTCACTGCGGAGGCGCAGCAGATGTGCACCGGCGATGCATTTCGCCTCTGCTCGGCGGACATCCCCAACATCCCGAAGATCACGGCGTGCATGATCAAGCATCGTTCTGACTTAAGCGCCGGCTGCCGCGCGGTGATGGACAAGGACCTCGCCAAGGGCGCCTCGCGCAAGGTCGCTGACGCGCAGGCCGAGCAGTAAGCAACACGATGATCGTTGCGTCGGTTAGCTCCCCTCGCGATGTGCTCCTGCGTCAAGCCGGGGCCGTGCGGCGGCACGTTGCAGCCAGTCAACAAAGCCGTTGCGGCCTCGGGATCAGCGCACTAGCTTCGCCCGCACATTTCTTCCGGGTAAGAGGCATTACGCGATGGCCAGATTTCTTTTCATTATTCCTTTGCTGCTGTGCGCATCGAGCGCGTTCGCGCAGCAGCAGCCCGGCCACGATGCCTGCGCGCGTGATGTCAGCCGCTTCTGCCGCGCCGTGATGAACAATGGCGATGGCGCCGTGCTCGCCTGCCTGAAGCAGAACCGCACCCGGCTGAGCAAAGGCTGCGACAAGGTGCTGTCGGATCACGGGCAGTAGTGGTTTTCGTAGCCCGGATGGAGCGGAGCGTAATCCGGGGTTCTGTTTCCGCGGTGAGACCGTCCCGGATTGCGCTTCGCTCCATCCGGGCTACAGGTTGACAGACTTACGTGCTGCTCCCCGCCGCAGTCGCGACCACCGGCAGCACCTCGCTATTGGCGCGGTCCGGCGTCTCCTCCTTCCAGCGCACCGAGCCGAACGGACGTTCCAGCATGCGCCGGATTCGTACCGGTTCGGGGCCGATGTGGAAATCGATCGCTTGCTGATGCAGCGCGCGTTCGGATTGGGTCGAGCGGTTGCGCTGGCGTAAGTAGTCGAGCCAGGTCGGACAATGATAGCGCTCGGTCCATAATTCCGGATCGGCGATGTCGCGCGCGATCGACCAGCCATAGGCGCCGTTGCGCTGCCGGGAGAGCTGCACGTCCTGCATCACATTGTGGAAGGCGCGGGCATTCTCCTGGCTCACCCGGTATTCGATCTCGACCACCAAGGGCCCGCTGCGGCCGGTCAGCGACAGCTTCACCTCGGGATCGGCCAGCACCTCGGCATCCTCGTTGCGCGCGCCCACGCGTGGCATCGCCAGCCAGATGCCGATCAGCGGCGAGATCAGCATCAGTCCGGCCGCGACCAGGAGCGCGACCTCGACCCCGGCATAGTCGGTGAGATGGCCCCAGCCCCAGGCGCCAATCGCGATGCCGCCCGAAATTGAGGCCTGGAACGCCGCAAGCGAGCGACCCGCGACCCAGCGCGGCGCCGAGAGCTGCACGCCGATGTTGAACAACGCCACCGCGGCCATCCAGACCGCGCCGGCCAGCACCAGCGCGGTTGCCGTCAGCACCGGCTCCGTGCTCAAGGCGAGCGCGGCCATCGCAAACGCCATCGAGATGGTGCAGGCGCGGATCGCCGCCTCGCCGCTCATGCGCTTGCGCAGTTCATGGATGTTGAGCGCGCCGACCACCGCGCCCATGCCGAACGCGCCGAGCATGATGCCGTAGGTCTGCGCGCCGCCATGCAAGAGGTCGCGCGCGACCAGCGGCATCAGCGCCATCACGGCGCCACCGATCAGGCCCATCACCAGCGTGCGCAACAGCACGATCTTGATCGGCGGCGAGTTGGTGATGTAGCGGAAGCCGGAGACCATGGCGCGGTTGAGCTTTTCCCGCGGCAGGCGCGAGGGCTCGGTACTGCGTCGCCATAGCAGCAGCACCACCAGCAATGGCAGATAGAGGACCGCGTTGCAGGCAAACGCGGCGACTGCGCCGGCCGCGGCGACGATGACGCCGCCGACCGCAGGACCGAAGCTGCGCGCGATGTTGTAGCTGATGCCGTTCAGCGCCACCGCGGACGGCAGCGCATCGGGCGGCACCTGCTCGCTGACCGAGGACTGCCAGGCAGGTCCAAACAATGCATTGCCGCTGCCGACGACGAAGCAGAACGCGAGCAGCGTTTCCGGGGTGATCAGCTTGAGCCCGGCCAGGATGGTGAGCGCGGTGGCGCCGGTCAGCGCGATCGACAGTGAGACCAGTGTGACGATGCGGCGGTCATACATGTCGGCGATGGCGCCGGCCGGCATCGAAATCAGCATGATCGGTAACATCAGCGCGGTCTGCACCAGCGCCACCTTGTCGGCGGAGGCCGCCATCTGCGTCATCGCCCAGGCGGCACCGACGCCCTGGATCAGGAGGCCGAGATTGGAGAGCAGGCTAGCGAGCCAGATGCGCCGGAACACGGTGTACCGCAGAGGTGCGGTGATGCCCTCGGCGGCAATTCTCTGGCGGTTCGTCTGCTCGGTCATATCCCCTTCCATATCGGGTGTCAGAAGTGGTCTTGGCGATTCCGGCAAATTCAGTGATGCCTGCGAAAGTCCTTCGCTGTCCAGTGGTTAGGTCGCTATAAGCAGTGCAAAGAGGCGTTTGCCGGGGGAGGAACAGATGAAGCTGTCGCGACGGACGATCCTGCAAGGGGTCAGCAGCTTGCCTTTCGCAGTTGCGAGCTTGCGGGCCGGCGTGATGGCCCAAACCGCACCTGCCGTGACGCCAAGCACTGAGGTGCCGCCGATCCTGTTCGTCCACGGCAATGGCGACTACGACGCGCTCTGGGTGACGATCTTGTGGCGGATGGAGTCGAACGGCGTCGCGCGCGATCGCATGGCGGCGATCAATTTCACCGATCCGCTGGCGCGGAGCGACGACAAGGTCGAGCAGGCAGGCCGGTCCTCGACCGAGGACCAGCGCCGCGAGCTAACTGCCGCCATTGCTGACTTGAAGCGCCGCACCGGCGCGTCCCGCGTGGCGTTGGTCGGCAGCTCGCGCGGCGGCTATGCCATCCGCAACGTCATCAAGAACGGCGGCGCCGGCGATGTCAGTCACGCCATCTTGTGCGGCACGCCCAATCACGGCGTGTTCGCGACCGACGATACGCCCAACAACGAGTTCAACGGCCGCGGCGCATTCCTGCGCGGCTTGAACGAGGGCGAGAGCGAGGTGACGCCGGGCACAGCTTTTCTCACCTTGCGCAGTGACGGCCTGGACAAATATGCCCAAGCCGATGGCCGATTCATCGGAAAGCCCGGCGTTCCGACCGGTGTCACCGCCGAGGGGCCGGAGCTGAAGGGCGCCACCAACCTTGTGCTTGGTGCGCTCGATCATCGCGAGGTGGCATTTCATCCGCGCGCTTTCCGGGAGATCTACAAGTTCATCGCCGGCCGCGAGCCCACGCGCATCGCGATCGTGCCGGAGCCAAGCGTGAAGCTGAGCGGTTTGGTCACGGGCACGCCGGGCGGCGTGTCGACCAACCGTCCGGTGGCGGGCGCAACCGTCGACGTCTTCCGCGTCGATCCTGAAACCGGAGAGCGCAACGGCGGGGCGCTGCACAGCTCAAAGACCGGTGCCGACGGCCGCTGGGGACCGGCGCAGGTCAATCCGGCCTGGTCACTCGAATTCGTCCTGGCATCGCCCGACGCGCCGACGACGCACATCTACCGCTCGCCCTTCCCGCGCTCGTCCGACGTCGTGCACCTGCGTCCCGCGCGCCCGCTCGGGCCGGCTGACAAGGACGCAGGAGCTGTCGTGATCATGTCGCGGCCGCGCGGCTATTTCGGCCTGCCGCGGGACGTGGTGCTGCTCGACGGCAAGGAGCCCGCCGACGTCAAACCGGGCGTGCCCACGGATGCGGCAGCAACCCTGCGGCTTCCGGCCAGCGAGGTCGGACGTAACATCGTGGCCCAATTTGGCGAAGAACGGATTGTGGCACGCGCCTGGCCCGCCGCCGAAAACAGGATTGCGATCGCCGAACTGACTTACTAGCTATTGACCTGCGTCACTTCTGCGGGAGCGAGCCATGAACATCGCCAGCCTGCGTCGGCCCCTCATCCCTCCGACGCCGCCGCGTGCGCCGGATGACATGTCGTTCTTTGGCAAGCTCGCGGTGATCCGCCAGAACATGATCGCGACCTGGGGACAGCGTGCCTATGAGGAAGACGTCATCCCGGGTCGCTTCTTTCTCCGCAACAGTTTCATCCTGAACCAGCCGGACGCGATCCGGCACGTCCTGCTCAGCAATTACGAGAATTATACGCGCACGCCGGCGGGCATCCGCATGCTGCGCCCCGTGCTCGGCGACGGCCTCCTGATTGCGGAAGGTCATTCCTGGACGTTTCAGCGCCGCACGCTCGCGCCGGCCTTCACGCCGCGCGCCACCGCAAATCTCGTCCCGCATATGACGGCGGTGCTCGACGAGACCATCACAAAGCTCGATACGCGAACCGGCGAGCCGGTCGATCTGCGCGAGGTCATGCAGCGCATGACGCTCGAGATCGCCGGACGCACGATGTTCTCGTTCGGCATGGACCGGCATGGCGCGACCTTGCGCAACTTCATCATGGAATATGCCGCACGGCTGGGACGGGCTTATTTCCTCGACATGGTGCTGCCCGTGTCCTGGCCGAGCCCGATGGATTTCGCACGGGCGCGGTTTCGCAAGCGCTGGACCGAATTCGTTGCCATGCTGATCGCCGAACGGCGCGCGGCCGGCAAGAAGGACGGCGCGCCGCCACGCGACCTGTTCGATCTCATGGACGAGGCGCGGGATCCTGAAACGGGCAAGGGCTTTTCCGACCAACAGCTCGTCGATGAGGTCGCGACCATGATTCTCGCGGGTCACGAGACCACCGCGACGGCGCTGTTCTGGGCGCTCTATCTGCTGTCGCTCGATCCTGACACGCAAGAGGAAGTCGCCACTGAGACCCGCGGCGAACATCTCGACAGCATCGCCGACATCGATCGCCAGAAGTTCACCCGTGCCGTGATCGAGGAGACGATGCGGCTCTATCCGCCCGCCTTCCTGGTCGCGCGTGCCGCGCGCGATAGGGACAACGCGGCCGGTATCGAGATCGGCAAGGGCGATATCATCATGATCGCGCCGTGGCTTTTGCACCGGCACGAGAAACTGTGGGATCAGCCGAACGCGTTCATTCCAAAGCGCTTCATGTCGGCGGAGCCCGATCGCTTCGCATATCTGCCGTTCGGCGCGGGGCCACGCGTCTGCATCGGCGCGCCGTTTGCGCAAGCCGAATCGGTGCTGGCGCTGGCCCGACTGATCGGTGCGTTCCGCGTCGAGCTTGCCGATACCGTTCCCGTGATCCCGCATGGCGTCGTCACGACCCAGCCGGACCACTCACCCATGTTCCGCATCACCCGTCGGTAACGGACCCTCGTCTGGCCGATGGCGTGATCCAGCTTAGACAGAGCCCCGCCATGAGCGACATCCAGGCCCAGTTTTCCGTTCTGAAGCAGACCGCCGATGCAAAGGTGGTCGATGCGATTGCGCGCCTCATCCAGGATGGCGAGGACCACGAGCTCAACCGCGTCAATGTCCTCGATTTCTCCCGGCATCACGGCCTCGACGAAGAGCGCGTCATCTCGGCTTTCCTGCATTCGGCCAGGCTCGGTCTGTTCGATCTCGGCTGGAACGTGCTGTGTCCGGGCTGTGGCGGCGTGCTGGGCGCTCACTCGACGCTCAAGGCGCTCAAGCCGGACGACTATCACTGCGCGCTCTGCGCCTGCGGGTACAAGGCGTCCGTCGACGACCAGGTCGAGGTCTCTTTCACCGTGAATCCGCGCGTCCGGCGCATCGCGGCGCACGATCCCGATACGCTTCCGGTGTGGGAATATTTCAAGCAGGTGTTCTGGAGCTCCGGGGTCGACTTCAACAAGGAATCGTTTGCGACGCTGGCCAACGAGGTGACGCTGGATACGATGGAGCTGCCGGCCGGCGAGAAGGCGACGATGTCGCTGCAATTGCCGAGTGATTTCGTCATCATCTTCGAGCCGGTGACGCACGCCGCTCATTTCATCGATGTCCAGGGCGAGCCGACCAAGGACCGTCAGCAGCTCGCCATCATGTACAACAAGGTGCAGGCCCCGACGGGGACGACGACCATGCGGCCGGGTCCGCTGCGGCTATCGCTGGAAAACCAGGCCGGTGTGCGCGTGCTGCCGTCGGTATTTATCGCGGCCGAGGCGCTTCATCATCTCATCGGCAAGCGTAAGCCGTTCCTCACCGCCAAGCGGATGCTGTCGAACCAGACTTTTCGCGACGTCTTCAAGGCGGACAATCTCGGTCTCGACCAGCGGCTCCAGATCACCTCGCTGACGTTCCTGTTCACCGACCTGAAGGGATCGACCGCGCTTTATGAGCGCGTCGGCGATCTCGCCGCCTTCGATCTCGTGCGCGCGCATTTCCGTGCGCTGCTGGAGATCATTGCCGCCGAGAAGGGGGCGGTTGTAAAGACGATCGGCGATGCTGTCATGGCGACCTTCGTGAGACCTGAGCACGCGATTACGGCGGGACTGCGCATGCGTGCAGCCATGGATGAATTGAACAAGGAACGCGGCGCCAACGATCTCATTCTCAAGATCGGCATCCATGAAGGTCCGTGTCTTGCGGTGATGCTGAACGAGCGTCAGGATTATTTCGGCCAGACAGTCAACATCGCCTCGCGCGTGCAGAGCCTGTCGACCGCGCAGGAAATTCACATCACCGGCCCGGTGCTCGATGCACCCGCGGTTGCTGAAATCCTTCAGCGGCGCGAGATCAAGCCGATCCAGAAGCAGGCCGCGCTGCGCGGGATCGCCGACAAGATGGTGGTGTATGAGATACCCTGAGGGATGCGGTCCTGCTGCTGCAATCCCCGTCGTTGCGAGCGTGGCACTATGCCTCTCCAACGTCGTCCTGGCGAAAGCCAGGACCCATACCGCGGAATCTATCGAGTGCGATAGGTCGTAGTACCGGACGGCTAGCCTTCGCGAAACGACGTCTTGGGGTAATGGGTCCTGGCTTTCGCCAGGACGACGTCGAAGGATGTGGCCCGCCTGCCTCACTCTGGCACCGAGGCGACAACAGATTGCCGAAACGTAATGCAGCGCGCGGAACTGAAGCACGTTGCGCCGGTTGAGTTTCCTGCTCATATAATGCTGGTAACAGCCGCCTCTCGCGGCTTCATCGATCTCGGTAGGACTTTATGCTCGACGGCCTGCGCCAATTCATTGCCGACATTGTTGCTCCCCATGACCAGGACCGCGCATTTGGCGACAGCGACTATCGGCTGGCGGCCACGGCACTGCTGATTCACGTGGTCTCGCTGGACGGACAGCCGAGCGCGGCCGAGCAGCGCAAGCTGCACAGCCTGATCGAGAGCCATTTTGGGCTCGATCGCGGCACCGCGGATCGGTTGATCGCCGACGCCACCCAGGTCGAGGGCGAGGCGGTCGATCTCTATCATTTCACCAGCGTCATCATGCGCTCGCTCGACGAAGAGGGTCGCAAACGCATCGTGCAGATGATGTGGGAGTTGGTTTATGCCGACGGTCAGGTCAGCGAATTCGAGGACAACGTCGTCTGGCGCGCCTCCGACCTGCTCGGGATTTCGCAGCGTGACCGGATCGACCTGAAGCACGCGGTCGCGGACCGCGTCGGCGGCCAAGTCAAGGACAGCGCTGTCGGCGGCTGACGGCTCTGGACACGACTGATCGCGGCCTGCCCGGACACATGACGAAACTTTAATTTATCCGCCGCCTGCGCTGAATCCGCCTGCAAATCAACGGTTTTTCAGCGCGGCCTGTCGTTCTGCTCAAGCGGCCATGCTGGCGGCGCGGCTTGCATGTCGCGCGCGGCCTGTGCTCTCGTTCCGCCATTGCGGGGCGAAAAACTTGAATTCAAGAGTCTTCGATCGTGACTGAGCGGGTGACGCTGATCACCGGTGCCTCGGCGGGCATCGGCACGGAGCTGGCGCGTGTGTTTGCTGCCAATGGGCATCGCCTCGCGTTGACGGCGCGCCGGACGGATCGGCTGGAGGCGCTCGCGAACGAGCTCGCCGCCAACGGCGGCAAGAAGCCGATCGTGATCGCCTGCGATCTCGAGCAAGCGGATGCCGGCAAGACCATCGCGGCAGCACTTGCCGCCGAAGGCGTCGAGCTCGATCATCTCGTCAACAATGCGGGCTTCGGCGTGTTCGGCGATGCGATCGAGCGCGATCGCGTCGAGCAGCTCGGCATCGTCGATGTCAACATCAGGGCCCTGACGGATCTGTCGCTGCGCTTTGCCGATCAGCTCATCAAGAACAAGGGCGGACTTCTCAATGTCGGATCGGTCGCCGGCTTCCTGCCTGGCCCCGGCATGGCCGTCTACTACGCCTCCAAGGCCTATGTGATTTCGTTCACCGAAGCCTTGCGGGCGGAGCTCGCGCCGCGCGGCGTTCGCGTCACCGTGCTTTGCCCGGGTCCGGTGCCCACCGAATTCCAGGCACGCGCCGGCGTCGGCTCCCAACATGATACCGCCGTTCTCAACGTCTCCGCCGCCGAAGTTGCACGCGATGCATATCGTGGCCTGATGGCCAACAAACGGGCAGTGCTGCCTGGTCTGGGCATCAAGATTGTGCCGTTGGCGCTGCGTTTCTTCCCGCGCGGCTTCATCCTAGCCGCTACCAGCCGGTTTCAGAGGCGCAGGCACTAGAGAAAACTTTGAAGCACCCGTAGTGGCCCGGAGCTTGCTTCAATCGGTATGTGTGCGCGAACTCACACGATGTTAACCATCGCTTAGCTATGCTGGCGGTCTGAACCGATAGCACTCGCAGAGGCCATGTCGTTCCGGACGGACAGGTTTGGTGGCGCAGAATTGGTGCCCTTTCCCAGAAGGACGCCGGGCGCGGCCGCCTCCGCTTCCGAAGCCCGGTTACCGGTTCTGATCGTCCTGCACCAGGAATCCTCGACGCCCGGCCGGGTCGGCAATGCGCTGCGCGCGCTCGGCCATCGCCTCGACATTCGCCGTCCCCGCTTCGGCGATCCCCTGCCCGAGACGCTCGATCAGCATGCCGGCGCCGTGTTCTTCGGCGGTCCGATGAGCGCCAATGATTCCGACGACTACATCCGCCGCGAGATCGACTGGATCGAAATTCCGCTCCGTGAGCAGCGTCCGTTCCTTGGCATCTGCCTCGGCGCGCAGATGCTCGCGATGCAGCTAGGGGCCCGCGTCGCGCCGCATGCCGATGCGCTGACCCAGATCGGCTATTACCCGATCAGGCCGACCGCTGCGGGCCACGCGCTCTGCCCGGATTGGCCTGCGCAGGTCTATCATTGGCATCGCGAGGGATTTGAGCTGCCGGTTGGTGCCGAGCAGCTCGCGGAAGGTGATGATTTTCCGGTGCAGGCGTTCCGTGCCGGCAACGCCTTCGGTGTGCAGTTTCATCCAGACGTGACCTACGCCATGATGCATTGCTGGACCACGCGCGGCTATGACGGCTTCAGCGCGCCCGGCGCGCGGCAGCGGCATCACCATTTCGCGGATCGTGCCGTCTACGACCTCGCGGAGCGCGCCTGGCTCGATCACTTCATCAATGGCTGGCTGGCGCGCCGGCCGGTGCTGGCGCAAGCCGCCGAGTGAATCGCGCCTCCGCGCAAGCCCTTGCCTCATCCCTTTATATGCTAGGCTCGTTCGCAACGCGCGCACGCGAGATTGCGCCGGCAAGCAAAGGGAGAGCGTCATGCCTTATGAACACATTCTCTATGAGGTGAGCGACAGGATCGCGACCATCACGCTCAATCGCCCGGACCGCATGAATGCGTGGACGCCGACGATGGAGTGCGACGTGCGTCACGCGATGGAAGCCTCAAGCGCCGACGACAATGTCCGCGTCATCGTGCTCACCGGCGCGGGCCGCGCCTTCTGCGCCGGTGCCGACATGGATGCGCTCAAAGGGCTCGATCCTAACGACGTCGGGCGCGCCTCGAATCTGCCGCCGTTCGACATGAACCGCCGCCCGGATTGGCAGACGCGCTACGGCTTCTATCCGTCGATCGCAAAGCCCGTCATCGCCATGCTCAACGGCGCGACCGCCGGAATCGGCCTGGTCCACGCGCTCTATTGCGACCTGCGCTTTGCCGCCGACAATACGGTGTTCACCACCGCCTTCGCGCGGCGCGGCCTGATCGCCGAGCACGGCATCAGCTGGATGCTGCCGCGCATCGTCGGCCATGCCCATGCGCTGGATCTGTTGCTCTCGGCGAGGCGCGTGAGCAGCGACGAAGCACTGCGGATCGGGCTGGTGAACCGGCTCTGCTCGCCGGAAAAACTCCGCGAGGAGACCTATGCTTACGCGCGCGATCTCGCCGATTTCGTCTCACCGAGCGCGATGGCCGTGATCAAGCGGCAGCTTTACGAGGTGCCGTTCCAGACCCTGGCGGAAGCGACGATCGAGGCCAACCGCGAGATGATGGTGGCGCTGAACGGCAGCGATTTCCGGGAGGGCGTGGCGAGTTTTATGGAGAAGCGGCCGCCGAGGTTTACCGGGAGGTAGGGGACTTTGGAAAGAGGTCCGCCGTCGCCCTTCGGGCTATGGCGGGACAGCCTTCGCTACGCGAGGGCTTGCCGAGCCGAAGCAGGCGCAGCCTGCGAAGGCTGGTGGAGCCAGGCGGGATCGAACCGCCGACCTCGTCATTGCGAACGACGCGCTCTCCCAGCTGAGCTATGGCCCCTTTGCAGGCCGCTCTGGTGAACGCGGCCGACAACCGGGCGCCATTTAAGTCCCCGCCAAGGTCAAGTCAAGGACAGGTGTAGCCCCGTTTTGGCCATCCGGGCGCCGACTTCCCTTGTTTGGGTCGGAGGGAACCGATATCTAGCAACAGCCGTCAATCCCGACCGAAGCCAGAGTTTTCAAAAGCCATGCGTGCCGTTCTCGACATCGTCATCATCGTGCTCGATCTGTACGTCTGGCTGCTGATCGCCGCCGCGATCCTGTCCTGGCTGATCGCCTTCAACGTGGTGAATACCCGCAACCAGTTCGTCTCGGCGGTGGCGGAGTTCCTGTACCGGATCACCGAGCCCCTGCTGGCACCGATTCGCAATTTCCTGCCCAGTCTCGGCGGCCTCGACATCTCGCCGATTATCCTGATTCTGCTGATCATGTTCATCGAGCGGGTGATCCTGTATTACATCTACCCGAACGTGATCTAAGCGGGCTGGAGCGCCTTGGTTGCCAAAGATCCCTGGCGCATCTCTGCCGCAGGCGTCAGCATCGCGCTGCGGGTGACGCCGCGCGGCGGCCGCGACGACATCGACGGGATCGAGCAGCTCTCCGACGGCCGCAGCGTGCTCAAGGTGCGGGTACGCGCGATTGCCGATGGTGGCGAGGCCAACAAGGCTGTCTTGGTCCTGCTGGCGAAATCGCTTGGCGTGCCCAAGGCCAGCGTAAAATTGCTATCGGGAGCTACCTCGCGGTTGAAGCAGATCGCGGTCGACGGCGACCCCGTGCGGCTCGGAGAAACCCTGCGCCAGCTCGTGTCGGCTAAATCGAAGGACTGAAGGAACTGACATGACTGCCAAAATCATCGATGGAAAAGTCATCGCCGCGGACCTCCGCGCCCGTGTCGCCGACGATGTCGCTCGCGTCAAGCGCGAGCACAATCTGGTGCCGGGCCTTGCGGTCGTCCTGGTCGGCAACGACCCCGCCAGCGAGGTCTATGTCCGTTCCAAGCATACCCAGACCCAGGCGGCCGGCATGGCCTCGTTCGAGCACAAGCTGCCGGCCGACGTCTCGCAAGCAGATCTGCTGGCGCTGGTCGCAAAGCTCAACCGCGATCCCGCCGTGCACGGCATTCTGGTGCAGCTGCCGCTGCCGAAGGGGCTGAACACCGAAGCCGTCATCAACGCCATCGACCCCGCCAAGGACGTTGACGGGCTACATCCGAACAATGCCGGCCGGCTCGCCGGCGGCTTTGAGGCGCTGTCGCCCTGCACGCCGCTCGGCTGCATCATCCTGACCAAGAGCGTGCACGCCTCGCTCGAAGGCATGAATGCCATTGTCATCGGCCGCTCCAACCTGGTCGGCCGTCCGCTGGTGCAGCTGCTGCTGAACGAGAACGCCACGGTCACGATCGCGCATTCGCGCTCGCGCGATCTGCCCGGCCTCGTGAAGAAGGCGGACCTCGTCTATGCCGCGGTCGGCAAGCCGGAGATGGTGCGCGGCGACTGGCTGAAGCCGGGCGCGACCGTGATCGACGTCGGCATCAACCGCATCCCCAAAGCAGACGGCAAGACGCGCCTCGTCGGCGACGTCGCCTATCAGGAGGCGCTTGGGGTTGCCGGTGCGGTCACGCCGGTGCCGGGCGGCGTCGGCCAGATGACGGTCGCCTGCCTGCTGGTGAACACGCTGCGCGCCGCCTGCGCGATCGCAGGGCTGCCGAAGCCGGCGGTGTAGCTTTTCTTCACCTCTCCCCGTTTGCGGGGAGGTCGGAATTCGCGCGAAGCGCGGATTCCGGGTGAGCGGGACTTTCCGCGAGTCCAACTCTGACCGTCTTTGTGGAGGTAGCTCCTCACCCCAACCCTCTCCCTGTAAGAACGGGGCGAGGGAGCACACCTTTTGTCCGGGATACCGAAGGCTCAGGCCTTTTTCTTGTCGCGATCTATGCCTTCGAGGATCAGCTTGTGCGCTTCCTCCGGGCCGCCCCAGCGCAGGATCTTCACCCACTTGCCCTTCTCGAGATCCTTGTAGTGCTCGAAGAAGTGCTGGATCTGCTGGAGCGTGATGTCCGGCAGGTCGGAATAGCTCTTCACCTTGTCGTAGCGCTGCGTCAGCTTCGATGACGGCACCGCCAGAATCTTCTCGTCGCCGCCGGCTTCGTCTTCCATGAACAGCACGCCGACCGGCCGCACGCTCATGACGGCACCGGGAATGATGGCGCGGGTGTTGATGATCAGCACGTCGCAGGGGTCGCCGTCATCCGACAGCGTGTGCGGGATGAAGCCGTAGTTCCCGGGGTAACGCATCGGCGTATAGAGGAAGCGATCGACGACGAGCGTGCCGGCCTCCTTATCCATCTCGTATTTGATCGGTTCGCCGCCCACGGGGACTTCGATGATGACATTGACGTCGTGGGGTACGTTCTTCCCGATCGAGACCGCATCGATACGCATTCAAGGCTCCGTTGTTGCCGAGGTGAAATCGCGCCCGGCAGCGATTTTGGCGCTGTCATACGCGGGCTTGGCCCGCTGATCCATCGCGTTTTTGTGAAATAATGAATCCGGCGATCACCGGCGCAAAAGGCGGGCGGTATCGACGGATGGAAAACGCTGCCGATTCAGGTTTCAGCAGCTCAATTGGTCCAAGCGAAGGCAACCTTGTCGAGCGACTTCGGCCCGAACCGCTCCGAGGAGCGCGCCACCATCCGGCCGCCCAGGGCACGGTAGAACTCGGTGGCCGGATCGTTGTCCGAGAGCGCCCACACCACCATGCTCTTCAGGCCGCTCTGCATCAGGTCGCGGCGGGCGGCGGCGAACAGACGGCGGCCGAAGCCGAGGCCCTGGAATTCCGGGCGCAGATAGAGCTCGTAGATCTCGCCGTCGAAATGCAGGCTGCGGGCGCGGTTGCGGCCGTAATTGGCGTAGCCTGCGATCTTGTCGCCGAACACGAGCACGCTGACGCGGCTGCCCTTGCGAATCGCGCTGTCCCACCACTGTGGACCGCGGCGGTTGATCAGCTTTTCCAGCTCCGCGCCGGGGATGATGCCCTGATAGGCCGAGCGCCAAGCTTCGTCATGGGTCGACGCCACCGCAGTTGCATCTGCGGCTTTGGCCGGCCGGACCTCGATCAGGGTTGTGCTCATGGACGCGATCAAATCAAGTCGCCGCGCCGGCGGCAAGACCTATCGTTAATTATCGGTTAACGTGTGGACTTTCTGCATCAGTATTTCAACCCCGTTGTCCCGAAAGAGGACAAGCCGGCGTTCTGAATGGCAGTGGCCTGCCATGTGTCGGTGCAAAACTCGCTGCGGCAACGAATGAATGGCAATTGCAGCGCAGAAAGTCTGCCCGGAGTGATTCGTTCCTATTAGTGTGGCCATTGCTGTTCGTGTCCGCCTCCTCTGGCAATTCATGCGGCTCCTCGTCACTCCTGCGCTTTTGTCTTTGCTGGCCGTGCTGGCTGCGTCACCTCTGTGCGCTCAGGTCGCGTTTGGCCCATTGGGAGAGGAGGGCGAACCGTTTCGCCGGCAAGAGTGGCGCGTGCCATCGCCGGAGACCGGCATGGCCGCGCATGCGCTGCTGTTTCGCCCCCTCGGTGCCGGCCCGTTCCGGCTCGCGGTCATCGCCCACGCCTCGACGCAGAATCGCTTGCGTCGCGCGCAGATGCAGCCGCCGGAATATCGCGCGCTCACGGCGTATCTCGTCGCGCGCGGCTTTGCCGTGCTGGTGCCGGAACGGCTCGGCCATGGCGCGACCGGTGGCCGCTATGTCGAGGACCAGGGCGGCTGCGACGAGGCGGATTACGCGCGATCGGCCCGCGCAACGGCCGACCAAATCTCGCTCGCGCTGGACTATTTGCGAAAGCAGGAATTTATCCGCAAAGACGCCGCGATCGTGCTCGGCCATTCCGCCGGCGGCTGGGGTGCGCTGGCGCTCGCCAACGCCGATCCGAAGGCGATCTCCGCCATCATTGCCTTCGCACCGGGGCGCGGCGGCCATGCCAATGATGAGCCGAACAGGATCTGCGCGCCGCACGCGCTGCTTGCGGCCGCAGCCGAATTCGGCAAGGCCGCGCGCATTCCCGTCACGTGGCTCGTTGCGACCAACGACAGTTACTTCGCGCCGGCGTTTTCGCAAAAGCTGGTCGAGGCGTTTCGCGGCGCTGGCGGCGAGGTCGACTTCCGCACCCTGCCGGCCGTCGGCAGCGAGGGTCATTGGATGATCGAAACCGAGGCCGGCGTCAAAGCCGCAAGCGGTGATCTCGCGCGCGCGCTGAACCAGCCCAAGCCAATGGCGACCAAGAAGCCATGACGCTGTATTTCCTGGTCAAATTCCTGCATGTGATCGGCGCCATCGTCATCCTCGGCACCGGAACCGGCATCGCCTTCTTCATGCTGATGGCGCATCGCACGAACGACGCGGAGTTCATTGCGCGCACTGCCGCTGTGGTCGTGATCGCGGATGCGATCTTCACGCTGTCGGCCGTGATCCTTCAGCCGATCACGGGCGGCCTGCTGATGATGCTCTCGGCGACGTCGCTCACCGAGCGCTGGCTGCTGGCCTCGCTCGGGCTGTATGCCGTCGCAGGCCTGTTCTGGGTCCCCGTCGTCTTCATGCAGATCGAGATGCGCGACCTCGCGCGCAAGGCGGCCGAACAGTGCAACGCGCTTCCGGAGCGCTATTTCGTTCTGTTACGCCGCTGGTTCATATTCGGCTTCCCCGGCTTCGGCGCGACGATGCTGATCCTCTGGCTGATGATCGCAAAACCGTTTTGAGGGGCGCAATGAGTAAGCGAACCATCTTGCTGTTCGGCGCCTCCGGCCTGATCGGCCGCTTCCTCACCGACGATCTGCGTGCGCGTGGCTTTCGCGTTGTCGGCGTGGCACGTAGGCTGTCGCCGGCGCAGCAGATGAGCGCGCTGGACATCGAGCTGCCGATCCTCATCCTGGATGCGGCTGCGCTGGCGCGAGTGCTCAGCGAGCATGCCGTCGATGTCGTCGTGAACTGCCTCGGCGTGCTCCAGGACGGGCCCGGCAGCGACACAAATGCCGTGCATCGTGATTTCGTCGCGCGCCTGCTTCAGGCAATTGGCGATAGCGGCCGTGCGATCCGTCTGGTGCACATCTCGATCCCTGGCGTGGTGGAGGCGGATCGGACCGCCTTCGCAACGACCAAACGCGACGCCGAGCGTTTGATCGCGGCCTCCGGCATTCCCCATGCCATCCTGCGACCGGGCTTCGTGGTTGCGCCGTCAGCCTATGGCGGCAGCGCCATGCTGCGTGCGCTTGCCGCTCTTCCGCTCGACCTGCCGGACAAGGAAATGGCGACGCTCTTCCAGCCCGTCGCGGTCGAGGACATCGCCGCCACCATCGCCTGGCTCGCCGCGCGGGACATCGACGACACCTCCTTGAAAGCCGTGAGCTGGGACCTGATGCAGGCAGAGCCGGTCACGATGGCCGGAGTCATCAAGCAGTTTCGCCACGCGTTCGGCACGGCCACCTGGCGGCGTCTCGTGATGCGGGCCTTCCTGCTCGATCTCGGCGCCAAAATCGGCGATTTTGCCAATCATCTTAGCTGGATGCCACCGCTGCGTTCCACGGCCATTGCCGAGCTGCGCCGTGGCGTGACCGGCGATCCCTCGGCGTGGATCGCAGCCACGGGCATCGCGCCGAAGACATTGGCTGAGACGATCGGTCGCCATCCGGCAAGTATCCAGGACAAATGGTTCGCGCGGCTGTTCTTGGCCAAGGCGCTGATCTTCGCAAGCCTGGTCGCATTCTGGCTCGTCTCGGGTTTCATCGCATTGTTCGTGTCCTATCGTGCCGCCGCCGGCATCCTGAGCGCGCACAACTTCTCGCCTGCGCTGGTCGATCCCATCACCATAGGCACCAGCCTGATGGATATGAGCATCGGCGTGCTGATCGCCTTCCGCCGCACCACGGCGATCGGGCTCGTTGCAGGCATCGTCGCCTCGCTGGGCTACATGGTGGGTGCAGCCATCCTCACGCCCGATCTTTGGATAGAGCCGCTCGGCGCACTGGTGAAGACCGGGCCGGCGATCGTGCTGATGCTTGTGGCTCTCTTGACGCTGGATAATCGCTGATGAGCAAATGGCCCGACGACAACGTGATCCTGTATGACGGCGTCTGCATCTTCTGCTCGCGCTGGGTTCGCTTCGTGGCGACCCGCGATACGGCGAAGCGGTTTCGCTTCACGCCGATCCAGTCGGACTACGGGACCCGGCTCGCGCGAACGTTTGGTATCGACCCCGATGATCCCGATACCAACGCCCTAGTCCATGGCGGCGAGGTGTTCATGAAGTCGGACGCCGCGCTGACCGTGTTGTCGCTGCTCCCCGGCTGGGGCTGGGTGCGCGCGTTGTTCGCCGTGCCGAGACTCTTAAGAGACCCCGTCTACAGCCTCGTCGCACGCAACCGCTATCGCATCTTCGGCAAGTATGACACCTGCTTCGTGCCCGATGCCGATTTGCGGGCGAGGGTGATCGAGTGACGCGTCATTGCGAGCGTAGCGAAGCAATCCAGGATTTTGCCGCGGCGGCAGTCTGGATTGCCTTGCTGCGCTCGCAATGACGGAGGTCGTAGCTAGGGCTTGCGAAGGGCCGCGAGCGCCTCGTTGGCCGCGCGCTCCCCGCTGTCCCGCGCCCCATGCGCCGTCGTGAAGAAATTCGGCGACGTCGCTTCTCCCGCGAAGAACAGTCGCCCTTCCACCGGCGCAGCCAGCACAGCACGATCCCCGGCGTGCCCCGGCAGCGCATGCGAATAGGCGCCTCTGGCGAAGGGATCGCGCGCCCAGCGCGATTCATACAGCGGCCTCAGCTTGCGCCTGATGTCGTTGCCGAGAAGGCCCGCGATCTCGTCGATGCTCTGCGCGGCAATGGCGCCTTCGCCCGCGTCCTCCAGCTCGCGCGCAAAGCTGCCGCCGAAGAAGCCTTCGATGCAGGGCTGGCCGAACGGGCGGATGTGGTAGGTGCCCATGTCGGTGCGCATGGTGGCGCCGCGCAGATTACCTTCGGTCGGGAAGGCTTCGGCGCCATCGAGCGCCAGCGTCACCTTGTCGTCGACGCCGAGCGGCAGGCCTGCGGCGGCATCGATCTTGGTCGGCAACGGTGGTGAAAAGCGGATCGTCTCGTCGGCGATCAGATTGGTCGGGACGGTGACGATCACCTTGTCCGCGGTCAGCGTGCCCCGCGATGTTTCGAGCCGGATGCGCTGACCGGAATGATCGACCAATGTAACGTTGCAGCTCAGGGCAACCGTGACCGGCGCGCCATAGGCGGCGATCAGCGCGCCATAGCCGCGGCGGACGCGCCAGTTGAGGTCACTGTCCTCATAGGCGTCCCAGTCCAGCGTCGACATGTCCTTCAATTCGCAGCCATTGACGTAGGTCGAGACCGCGTCGATCATCGGATTCCAACGGTTGCCCGGCTCGAGGCTCAGGCTCGCGGGTTCGTCCTTGCTCTTTTGCGCGGCCTGCCAGAGGCGCTCGTAGAACGCCTCCATCGCGCGCATGAAATCGTCACGCTCGCTTTGCGGAAAGGCGTTGCCGAAGGCGCGCTCGCGCCAGGGCGGCAGGGCCGTGTTGAGCTCGAATCCGAGCTGCTTCGCGATTGGAGCGAAGGAGTTCTTGTCGGCCGAGTGCAGCCAGCCGCAGCCGACGTCGAAGATGACCTCGGGCGAGGCCTGCACCGTCCAGGCGCGGCCGCCGAGCCGGTTGCGCGCCTCCAGCACGATCACGGCGAGACCGGAGTCCGCCAGCGCGTGCGCGGCGCCGAGGCCGGCGGCACCGGCGCCGATGATCGCGACGTCGACGGAGGAGGGGAGGGAGGTCATGCGCGGGCTCTAGCACGTTCGCCGGGTGTGCTGAAGCCGCCGCAAGCATGGCCGTCATCACCCGCCTTGTTGCGCAATTGCGTACTGGAGCGGGTGATTCAGCATTCTAGAGATAGTTTCGTAGGGTGGGCAAAGGCGCTCTTGCGCCGTGCCCACCATTGTCGACCGCGATTTCAAGTGGTGGGCACGCTTCGCTTTGCCCACCCTACGGCACTGCGGCGTGCGGGAGCTTACGCCACCGCTTCCTTGGCCTTCTCCGCGCGCTTGCGCTCGTTCGGGTCGAGGTGCTTCTTGCGCAGGCGGATCGACTTCGGCGTGACCTCGACGAGCTCGTCGTCCTCGATATAGGCGAGCGCCTTTTCCAGGGTCATGCGGATCGGCGGGGTCAGGCGCACGGCTTCGTCCTTGGATGTCGTGCGGATGTTGGTGAGCTGCTTGCCCTTGAGCACGTTGATCTCGAGATCGTTGTCGCGGGTGTGCTCGCCGACGATCATGCCGCGATAGACCTTCCAGCCCGGCTCGATCATCATCGGGCCGCGGTCTTCCAGCTTGAACATGGCGTAGGCCACGGCATCGCCCTGATCGTTGGAGATCAGGACACCATTGCGGCGGCCCTGGATCTCGCCCTTGTACGGGGCATAGCCGTGGAACAGGCGGTTCATGATCGCGGTACCGCGGGTGTCGGTGAGCAGCTCACCCTGATAGCCGATCAGGCCGCGGGTCGGCGCGTAGAACACCAGGCGCTGGCGGTTGCCGCCGGACGGCTTCATCTCGATCAGCTCGGCCTTGCGCTCGCTCATCTTCTGCACGACGACGCCGGAATGCTCCTCATCGACGTCGATCACGACCTCCTCGATCGGCTCCATGGTGGCGCCGGTGGCTTCGTCCTTCTGGAACACGACGCGCGGGCGCGACACCGAGAGCTCAAAGCCCTCGCGGCGCATGGTCTCGATCAGGATCGCAAGCTGCAATTCGCCGCGGCCCGACACTTCCATGGCGTCCTTGTCGGCGGATTCGACGACGCGCAGCGCGACATTGCCCTCGGCTTCGCGCAAGAGACGGTCGCGGATCATGCGGCTCGTCACCTTATCGCCTTCGGTGCCGGCGAGCGGAGAGTTGTTGACGATGAAGGACATCGACACGGTCGGCGGATCGATCGGCTGCGCCGGCAGCGGCACTTCGACGGTCGGATCGCAGAAGGTGTCGGCAACGGTGCCCTTGGTCAGACCCGCAATCGCGACGATGTCGCCGGCTTCGGCTTCATCGAGCGGCGTGCGCTCCAGGCCGCGGAACGCCAGGATCTTGGTGATGCGCCCGGATTCGACCAGCTTGCCGTCGGCGTTGAGCACCTTGACCTGCTGGTTCGGCTTCAGCACGCCGGAAGAAATGCGGCCGGTGATGATGCGGCCGAGATAGGGGTTGGCCTCCAGGATGGTGCCGATCATCTTGAACGGACCTTCCTCGACCTTCGGCGGCGCGACGTGGCGCAGGATCAGGTCGAACAGCGGCTCCATGCCCTTGTCCTTCGGACCCTCGGGGCTCTCGGCCATCCAGCCCTGCTTGGCCGAGCCGTAGAGGATCGGGAAGTCGAGCTGCTCCTCGCTGGCATCGAGCGCCGCGAACAGGTCGAACACCTCGTTGATGACTTCGGTCGGACGCGCGTCGGGACGGTCGACCTTGTTGATGACGACGATCGGCTTCAGGCCGACCTTGAGCGCCTTGGAGACCACGAACTTGGTCTGCGGCAGCGGGCCTTCGGCGGCGTCCACCAGCACCAGCGCGCCGTCCACCATGTTCAGGATGCGCTCGACTTCACCGCCGAAATCGGCGTGGCCGGGGGTGTCGACGATGTTGACGCGGGTGTCCTTCCACTGCACCGAGGCCGCCTTGGCCAGGATGGTGATGCCGCGCTCGCGCTCCAGATCGTTGGAGTCCATGGCGCGTTCGGTCACCTTCTGGTTCTCGCGGAACGTGCCGGACTGCTGCAGGAGGCGGTCGACCAGGGTCGTCTTGCCGTGGTCGACGTGGGCGATGATGGCGACGTTGCGGAGGTTCATGAGTGAGCTTCTTTGCGTTCGAACAATGGGTTAAGCGCGATCTCGCCGGTCGGACCGGGACCTCTTCTCGAAACAACGCTGGAAGACTGGAAACGGGCGCTCGCCGCCCAAAAAGGAAGCCCGGCCATATCAGACCGGGCGCCCTACGCGTTGCGGCGCAATATATGCAAAAAACGCCAAAAAACAATGTGTTCTTTGGCCGTTGGTTGACTGAATTTTGTCCGGGAATCTCCGGGGGTTAGGGCTGGGTCCCGGGGTGGGCGGGGGCCTTTCGCCCCCTGATGGCTGCCCAGATCAGGACGACGCCTCCGATGCCGACGACCAGTCCCAGGAAGACCAGCGGCGCGATGTCCGAGTCGATCTTGCCCCCGTCGATCACCGAAGCTCCGCCGAAGAGCAAGGCGCAGAGACCCGGAAGCAGCAGGATCACCCCTGAAATCACCATGAACGCGGTGAGGCAGCCGCTGCGTGGCTCAACGGGCGTCGGGACGGGCGGCAGAACCGGTGGCGGCGTATCGCTCATCGTGGTGCCTCCTCGCCCTGCCTTGCCTCGCGATAAGTCTGCCCTTCGAGCCCGGCGCGGATACGGCCGATTGCGCCGTTGCGGTAGAACAGATTGTAGGTGTCGAACGGAATGATCGCCCCCTGCTCCGTCACGAAATGGATGCAGCTGCGCTTGACGTTGCCGACGCAGAAATTGAAGCGATCGAGAAACTGCACGATGGTGACGCGGAAGACGTTCTCGTAGGAGAGCCCTTGCGGCACCTCGAAGCTCGGCAGGCAGCACAAGAGTTCGGAGACCCGCTCGCTGGTGTTCAGCGGCCCCGAGGACAGCGAGAACAGATCGACGAATTTCTCCCGCAGCATCGGATATTTCTCCGGGCTGATCGTGTTCGGCATCACGGCGACGAGCTGCTCCTGCTGTAACAGCGAGGTCAGCGGCAGCACCTTCTCGCCGTTGCGCAGGCCATAGCCGATCGCGATGCTTTCGGGGTTGCAGGGCAGTGGGATCATGTCCTTGTCGCCGAACACGCCGGTCTCGACGACGCGCTTGCGGATCTCCGACAGCATGATGCGATCGGTATTCTTGTCGAAATTCTCGTTGCGACCGGCGTCCTGCACCGGTTGCAGCGTGACGCCGCGCACGCATGTCCAGGTGAGCGCGTGACGAACGATGTCGCCGATCTCGGCATCGTTGACGCCGCGCTTGATGGTCGCGACCAGCGTGGTCGAGATGCCGTAATGCTCGAGATTCTCCAGCGCCTGTTGGCGGATTTTTCGCAGGTCCGCGCCGCGCAGATTGATCAGCGCATCGCGCTGCAGTGAATCGAACTGGAGATAGACCTCCAGCCCGCGCTTGCTCTCGGCGAGCCGCGCCACGAAATCGTTCTCGCGGGCGATGCGCAGGCCGTTGGTGTTGATCATGACGTGGCGGATCGGGCGGGCGCGGACGGCCTCCAGGATCTCGAAGAAATCCGGGTGCAGCGTCGGCTCGCCGCCGGAAATCTGCACCAGGTCGGGTTCGCCTTCGCTGGCGACCAGCGCGTCCAGCATCCTCTCGACCTTTGCGAGCGGCGTGAATTTCGTCCGCACGGGCGAGGAGTCGGCGAAGCAGACCGGGCAGGTGAGATTGCAGTGCTCTGTGATCTCGATCAGCGCCAGGCAGGAATGCTGTTCGTGGTCGGCGCACAGGCCGCAATCATAGGGGCAGCCGAATTCCGTGCGCTGCTGGAATTGCAGCGGCCGATCGCCGGGCTTGATGAAGTCCTTGCACAGACGCCAATAGGCAGCGTCCGTCGACACCAGCGTCGATTGCACGCCATGCTGCTTGCAGCGTTTTTCGTACCAGACCTCGTTGCCGAGAATCTGGATCTTGGTCGGCACCAGCTCCAGGCAGGTCTCGCAGAGAGACTGGGTCTGGCCCCAGAAGATATAGGGACGCGACTTACGCAACGGCGCGTTCATGCAGGGATCTCGCTTTGGGCGCTGTCGCCAGCATGAAGGCGGCGTAGAGCAGGATGGACAGCGACAGCAGGTGAAACAGCGTGAAGGGGCCGATCAGCGTGCCATAGGGCTTGAGGAATTCCCACAGGAAGCGCTGCGCTCCATAATAGACGAGGACGAGGTAGAAACCATTGGTGACCACAAACCCGTTCCGGTTCAAGACCGCCAGCGCATAGAGAAGCGCGAACACGCCCATGGCGGCGCTCTCGTAGAGCTGCACCGGATGGCGAAGGATGCCATCGCCGAAATCATGCCCGAAGGGCAGCCCCGTCGGCGTGCCGTAAGTGAAATCGTCGAGGCCTGCGAAGTAGCAGCCGAGCCGCCCGACCGCGATTCCGAGCGCCAGCGGCAAGGCAAAACGAGCGCCGGTTCGTACAGCGATGCCCGCGGACCATTTGTAGAGCTCGATCGCCACGATGCCGCCGGCGAGCGCACCCTCGACCGAGCGCGCAATGCCGCTCTGGCCCGACAGCCACAGATTGACCGACCCGAACAAATAAGCACCGAGGCCCGCACCGAACACCAGGGCGGCGACATAGGGCAGCGCGAAAGATTGCGCCGGAAATTCCAGGCGTCGTCGCGACAGCCAGTAGACGGCAGCCGCCGCCGCCAGCCACGCCGCGATGTCAAAGACGGTGTGAAGGAAAGCCCCGCTCATGCAGGGGAGAGCATAGCACGATCACGTTCAAAATAGTGCGCCGTGCATTCTTGTGTCCTCTCCCTACGGGAGAGGTGAACATCGATTCAACCAAATTCATCCTGCTCTAGCCATTAGACCTGTTTCGGATCGAGCGTGGTCGACCACAGCGCGACGTCGGCGCGGTCGCGCAGTGTCACCGTCATCTGGCCGGAAGCGCCGTCGATCTTGACGTGACCGAAGAACTGCATGCCGGCTGACGGTGGCAGATTCTGGTTGTCCTTGCCCGGTGCCTTGACGAAGCGGACTTCGGGTCCAAAGGTGTTGTCGAGCGCGTTCGGACCGAACGTGCCCGCGTGCAGCGGACCCGAGACGAATTCCCAGAACGGCTCGAAATCCTGGAATTGCGCCTTGTTCGGATCGTAATAATGCGCGGCGGCGTAGTGCACGTCCGCGGTCAGCCATACCGTGTTGCTGATCGGCGCCATCTTGATGAAGCGCAGGATGTCCGCGATCTCGAGCTCGCGGCCGCGCACGGGGCCGTCGCCTTGCGCGACTGCCTCCGAGCCGCCCTTTGGCGTGTCCGATACGATGAGGCTGATCGGCATGTCGGAGGCGATCACTTTCCAGGTCGCACGCGAGTTGAGCAGACCGCGCTTGAGCCAGGCGATCTGGTCGGGTCCGAGGAAGTAGCTGGCCGGTCCGTAAGCGGTATCGAGATTGGCGCCGTTCGGGCCGCGATAGCTGCGCTCGTCGAGCACGAACACGTCGAGATGCGGACCGTAGGAGATCTGGCGATAGACCCGGCCCGGCTCAGTGATGCTCTCGCGCATCGGATACATCTCGTGGAAGGCGCGAGCCGCGCGGGCGGCGAGCAGCGCGATGTTGCGCTCCTTGTAGGTCACCGGCAGCTCCTTCGAGAGCGACCAGTTGTTGGTCACTTCGTGGTCGTCCCACTGCACGAAGATCGGCACTTCCGCATTGAAGGCACGGAGATTGTCGTCGGTCAGATTGTATTTGTGCGCGGCGCGGAACTCGTCCAGCGTTTCCGCGACCTTGGCCTTTTCGGGGATCGTGACGTTCTTCCAGATCTTGCCGTCGGTGAGCTTCACCTCGGATTGGATCGGACTGTCGGCGTAGATCGTGTCGCCCGAGTGCAGGAAGAAATCCGGGCGGTGCTTGCGCATCGCGGCGAAGGTGAACATGCCGCCGTCGTCGGGGTTGATGCCCCAGCCCTGGCCGGCGACATCGCCACCCCAGACGAAACTGACGTCGCGACGGTCGGCCGGCACGGTGCGGAAGCGGCCGGTCACCGGCTCGCCTTCGACCGCGCTGTGCGAGAGATCGCGGAAGCGGACGCGATAAAAGATGTCCTGGCCGCCCGGCAGGTTCTCGATCAGCATTTTTGCGGTGAAGTCGCTCTCGGGCAGCGCCGCGATCGGTGGCAGCGCGCGGGCATCCCTGAACGACTCCGTCGTCGCCACCTCGACCAGCATCTGCGCCGGTCGGTCGGTGCGCGCCCAGACCACGCCGCCGTCGACGGTGACGTCGCCCGATTGCACGCCATGGGTGACCGGAGGCCGGTCGGCCGCGCGCGACAGGTAAGGCATCGTGACCGCGCCAAGCGCGCCGGCGCTGGTGGTGAGGAAACGGCGGCGGGAGAATTTGATGTTCATAGAGGATGATTTCGAACTGGGGTCACGGGAAGACTCGTCATTCCGGAGCGCGCCATCAGGCGCGAGTCCGGAATCCATTTCCCGTCGCGGCTGCGGTGCGATGGATTCCGGGCTCGCGCGTTGCGCGCCCCTGAATGATGTGAATCTATATTGAGACAATGTGACGCAGCAATAACGTGCAGGCGCTACGCGTTGCCGGCGGCTCTGAACTGCGCGCCCGCGCGTTGCAGGTTCTGCGGCAAGCTGAACAGCACCGCCTTGCGGTCGGCAACGGCGGCGTGGAACTGGTCGAGTGCGATGTTGAAGGCGGTGAGCGCAGCTTCCTCGATCGCGCCGTGATCGAAGCAGCGCAGCGTATCGCGCAAAATCTCGTCGGCCTCGGTTTGCATCTGATCGAGCTCCTCGGTGGTCTCGCTCTTGCGTGCTGCTGCGATCATGTCGAGCAGGCGGTCGCGCAGATGGCTGTTGTTGTCGCGCTCGTCCTTCTTCAGGTAGCCCGCAAACCACGCGCCGATCGAGCCCATGGCGGAGAGCGCCATCAGGCTCCACCAGATGTAATCGCTGTATTTGTCGAGAAAGGTCTTTTCCTCGCCGTCGACGAAGGCGGCGGCGCCGGGATGCACGGGGATCACTGCATCCTTGTCGGTGTCGGGTGTCTCGATCTTCGCTGCCAGCGGGAATTCCGCCACCAGTTGCTGGCGCACGGCGAAGAGCTGGCGCGTGAACGCCGCGATGGTGGTTTCGGACACACCTTTGCGCGCCACGATGTGGTGCGCGAAGCTGATCGTCTTGACCTCTTCGTCCGGGCGATCGGGTGAGCCGCCGTAAGTGCCTGCGGGAATCTCCGAGGATTCGTAGACCGGATGGTTCTGCGCGATCGCGTCGGCGGAATCGATGGCGAGGAAGGTCGGCGTGCCGCCCTCCCTGACCGATGCCGCGATCGCGTCCCCCGTGATCTTGCTGTTGACGGGACCGGCCGCGAGATAGATGTCGGCTTTCTGCGCCTTGATCGCCTCGGCAACCTCGTTGGCCGGGAATTGCACGATCTCGACCTTGGCGGGATCGACGCCGTATTGCTGGAGGATCACCTTGAGCAGATTGACATTGGCCTGGGTGCGGCCGATGACGCCAATGCGATGGCCGGCGAGCTGTGCGATCTTGGTGATCTTGGCGCCCTTCTTCTTGCCCTTGCCCGGGACGGACCACAGCACCACGACGTTCTTGCGCAGCGTCGCGACCGCCTGTGCGTTCTTCGGCACATCGAGGTCGCCGCGCACGATGGCAAGATCGACCTTGCCTTCCGCGAGGGCATTGGCGCTGGCGGTGGCGCCGTCGGTCTGGATCGGGCGCAGCCGCACCTGGCTCTTGTTCTGGGTGAAAGCCTGGGTCAGCGCCTGCACGACCTTGACGTCATCGCTGTTGGCGGGACCAACCGCGATCTTCAGGGTGACCGGCCGCATCGCGAAGTAATAGCCGCCGGCGAGCGCACCGACGATCGCAAGCACGAGCGCCAGAGACACGAGCGCGGTCTTCCGCGCCGCGGATCGCGGCGAAGGCGGAGAGGGCGTTTCGGCCAGGTTCAATCCCCCGGTCATCGATCTCCCAAACAGGCGCTTCAGGCTCAGTTTCATCTTGGCCAGCGATTTACGCCGGCAATTGTAGCAAATTTCTTGTCCGGAGGGGTTACATCTCCGTCATGGTTAGCGGATGGACGAAATCCCGCATGAACCGAGCCGCCAGCACGGTGTTAGGGTAAAGTTCCCCTGAACGACGGAGGCGATCATGGCAGAGCGGCTATCGGCGGAGGCGCGCAAGCAGGCGCTGGGCGGCATACCGGGCTGGGGCGAGATTTCCGGCCGCGACGCCATCGGGAAGACCTTTGTCTTCAAGGATTTCAACCAGGCGTTCGGCTTCATGACCCGTGCGGCGCTGGTCGCCGAGAAGATGGATCACCATCCCGAATGGCGCAACATCTACAAGACGGTGGAGGTGGTGCTGTCGACCCATGACGCCGGCGGCGTCACCGCGCGCGACATCGAGCTGGCCAAGGCGATGAACGCCATCGCCGGCTGACAGCTGGCTGACACTTGACTGACACTTGGCTGACGTCTTGCAGGCTGCAGGCTCATCCCCATCTTGTGATCAGCAGGCAACGTGGCGATCCGCCGCTCGGCCTGAACGGGGAGTTTTCAAGCATGGCTGCCGAACACAGCGTCGGCTTTGAGCCCGCCGATCGGCTCGCGCAAGACCGGGAGGGCGTTCGCCGCCGCTTCTGGCGCAAGCTGAAGCGCGTCGCCGCGCAACTGCCGTTCGCCGAAGACCTGCTCGCCGCCTATTACTGCGCCTTCGACCGGCAGACGCCGCGCCATGTTCAGGCCTCGCTGCTCGGCGCGATCGCCTATTTCATCCTGCCATTCGACTTCGTCGCTGATGTGATGCCGGTCCTCGGTTTCGCCGATGATGCCGCCGTGCTCGCCACCGCCATCCGCATGGTCGCCGGCCACATCACGAACGAGCACCGCGAGGCTGCCCGTGCCGCACTGAAGCGCGGTGTGGAAGAGGCGGAGGAGTAAGCGTTGTTGACAACGCGCCGCCGCCATATCCTCCGGCGACACCGAGAGGAGTGACGGCGCCACTACTTCTTTTCCCCCGCCCGCGCGTTCGCTGCGTCCCAAGCCTGGAATTGCTTGAACAGCGCTTCCTTGTCCGCATCGGATACCTGCGCGGCCGCCGGGCTCTGCTTCAGGAACGCTTCGAAGCGCTGGCGCGTCACCGGCTCGACGCCGTGCTTGTCGAGCCATTGCTGCGCCACCGGCAATCTGTTCCAGCCCGACAGCGGCGCCGCGAGCGAGACCTCCTTCCACTTGGGATGGAACGGTGGGTTCTGCAGCGACGGAAATTTCGTGAAGAACGCGTCCACGAACAACGCAAGCTTGCGATAGCGCTCGGTGTTGGGTGCCCAATTGTAAGCCGCAAGCACCGCAGGGACTGCAATGGTGTCCACGCTCTCGCCTTCCTTGATCAGGTTCGGATAGTCCTTGGCGGTTAGCGTTGCCGGCAGATAGTCGCTCTGGAGCGGCTTTTCATAGTCGACCTTCGCGAGATGGAAGCGGCCGTCATTGCCGAAGGTCGAGACCGACTTGTACGGCTTGCCGCCGACCACGATGACGGCGTCGATCTCGCCGGCCTTCAGCTTCTCCATCGCGATGCGCTGCTCGACATAGACGAATTTCGCCTTGATCCCGAGCCGCTCGAACACGGTGAGCGCCGTGACGAAGGTGCCGCCGTTCGGCAGGTCCACGCTCACCGTCTTGCCTTCGAGGTCTTTGAGTGTCGCGACCGATCTCGGCGCGATCACCTGCATCTCCTCATTGTAGAGCTTCGTGACGTAGGTGAATTGCTTTTTGATGTCCTTGGCAAAACCCTTGCGCTCGAGATAGTCGAGCGTGTCGGCGCGCACGATGCCGAGATCGACACCTTGCAGGAACAAGATGTCGGCGACGCTTTGCACCGAGCCGCGGCCGACGATCGGCAGCACGCGGATCTTGTTGCCGTCGTCGAGCACGGAAGCGAGGTCGGCGCCGAATTGCACATAGGTGCCGCCGATCGTGCCGGTGATCAGCGTCACCGTGTTGGCGTTCAACGCCTGCTTGGTCGAGGTCGAGCCGAACTGGAAGATGGCCTTCAGGCCGTCCGAGACCTTGGCCGGATCGTATTCGGTCTGGTCGGCGCGTGCCGCAAAGGCACAGATCGTCATGATGGCGGCAAGCGCCATTCCCAAAGCGTTACGCATGATGTCCTCTAAAAATTAAATTACTAGTTCTGAAGCTGGACAAGGCGCTGCCGCGCCTCCGTCGATCCGAGTGCCGCGGCCTTCTGGTACCACTCGCGCGCGGCGGTCGCGTCGGCGGCGATGCGCCGCGCGTCGCTGGTGCCCAGCACGGCCGGGTCATAGGTTTGAGCCAGCAGGAACGCCGCCGTGGCATCCTGTGCATTGGCCGCGCGTTCGAGCAGCAGGCGGGCTGCAGAAATGTCGCCTACCCCCAACAGGCTCTTCGCGCGCGTCATTAGCCCGGCCAGGGTGTCGGCGTCGAGCGTCTTGGCGGGCTGAGAGGGCGCAGGTGGCGGCGCGACGGGCGCGGGCAGAGGCGCAGGCGTCTGGGCTTGCAGCGCGGTCTGATAGGCGGTCGCGATCGCTTCGCGGCTCGGCGTTGACGGTGCAGGGAGATCCTGCGCGTCAGCGCTCGCCAGCCTTGCGTCGGTCACGTGCGCCGGATCCTTGCGCGGGCTCTGCGGTACGGCCAGCGCGTTGGCCGAGGCCACCACCTGCTCCAGCGCGACACCCACCGAGCCACCGGCATCGAAGATGCCGCGAAGGTCGGACTGAAACAGCGCGGCCAGAACTGCCAGGGTGGATGCGACGAGAACGGCTGCCAGAACGCCCGCAAGAACACGCGGGACAATTCTGGCCCGGGGGCGCAACTCCAGCGGAGTATATTCGACCGGGTCCGGGGCACCGAGCGGATCGGACAGGAACAGTGGTATTGGATCGTCCGGCGACAGATCGAGCCGCGCGGCGCGCGCACGGATGTAGGATGCGGTGGACGGATGTGATGCGGCTTGATCGGAATCGAATGCCCTCGATTCCCTGGACGCACGGAAGGCCGTCGTCTCCATGGTGATGCTCCCCAAGACTGACACGACGCGGGGCATACCGGTTTCAGTTTTTTTGTTGTTGTCCAGGAGCGCCCAGCAAACTGGAACCGGTAAATCGCAGTTTGAATCAGTCCAAAAAGCGACGGCGATTGGGGCGAATCGGGAAAAATTTGGGTTTGATTCGGGCGAGGTTGCGGAATGCACCGCAATTTTGCCAGCGGTGGTTGAGGAGACCTTACCAAGTGGCGACGTGCGAGCGGGGTGCCATCAACTCAGCTGTCATGCCCAGGCTTGACCTCGGCATCGAGACCTATCGATCAATCACAATCGTCTCGGAGCACTGGGCGGATTCAACCGCTCGTCGCAACACTCCAGCAAGGAGGTTGCGATGGAGAGCTGTGTGCGGGTGGGTCGTGCTCAGAAGGCCCTGCGAGAGCATTACAGACCGTTCTGGGTCGCGATTGCCTCGGGGCGATCGAGCGAGGATGCTTCGATTGAGGCCGGGGTGTCGCCGGCGGTCGGAGTGCGCTGGTTCCGGAGGGCGGGCGGTATGCCGCCAACACATTTGTCGCGGTCGTCAAAACCCTCATCAGGGCGCTACCTCTCGTTCGCCGAGCGTGAGGAGATCGCCATCTTGCGCGCGCAGGGGCATGGGGTGCGAGCCATAGCTCGCCAGCTCGATCGGCCGCCATGCACGATCTCTCGTGAGCTCCGACGCAATGTGGCGCGTCGCCACGGCGCTGCAGAGTACCGCGCGACCACGGCACAATGGCGCGCTGATCGATCCGCCCGACGACCCAAATTGGCGAAGTTGGCAATCAATCCGGCCCTGCGGGATTATGTGCAAGACCGGCTTGCCGGTATGATCGCCAAGCCGGACGGGAAGCCCCTCCCTGGCCCGAAGGTGGTGTGGAAGGGGCGCCGGGCTGTACATCGGCAAAACCGGCGCTGGGCGACGGCATGGAGCCCGGAACAGATTTCGCGGCGACTTCGGCTCGACTTCCCCGAGGATGAGACGATGCGCATCAGTCACGAGGCGATCTATCAGGCGCTTTATGTGCAGGGACGAGGGGCTTTGCGTCGCGAACTGACGGCCTGCTTGCGCACCGGGCGGGCGTTGCGGATGCCAAGGGCGCGCGCGCGTAAAGGCCGAAGCTTTATTCCTTCCGAGATCATGATCAGTCAGCGTCCGGCGGAGGCCGCCGATCGAGCTGTGCCGGGCCACTGGGAAGGTGACCTCATTATGGGCCTTGGAAGCTCCGCGATCGGCACTCTGGTGGAGCGCACGACCCGTTTTACCATTCTGCTGCATCTACCGCGCATGACGGGCCAGGAACAGGAAGCTGGGGTGAAGAAAGCACTCGCCGGACATGGCGCTGAGGCCGTGCGCGATGCCATCACCCGCGCAATCGTCACCATGCCAGAGCAACTGCGTCGGTCACTGACTTGGGATCAAGGAGCCGAGCTGGCACAGCATGCACGTCTGAGGATCGATGCAGGCGTACAGGTCTACTTCTGCGACCCTCATAGCCCATGGCAGCGCGGCACCAACGAGAACACGAATGGGTTGCTGCGTCAGTACTTTCCAAAAGGGACCGATCTCAGCATGCACAATGCCGAGGACCTCGAGGCCGTGGCTCTCGCACTCAATACCAGGCCCAGAAAGACGCTCGGCTGGAAAACACCCGCCGAAACTCTCGACCAATTGTTACGGGTGAGCGATACACGGAGTGTTGCGACGAGCGGTTGAATCCGCCCTGGATCGCCCGGTCAAGCCGGGCGATGACAGTTGAGTGTGTCGAAACAGCCTGGTGATGACACTGTCATCACGGGTGCAAAATCACCTTTCCCATCGCCTGACGTCCTGCGAGCACCTTCAACGCGTCCGCGGTCTGGGCCAGCGGGAAGGTGCGGTCGACATGCGATGAGATCTTGCCTTCGGCCGTCCACTTCACGAGCTTCTCCAGATTGGCGCGGTTCTTGGCCGGGTTGAGCCGGGTCCAGGCACCCCAGAACACGCCGCGGATGTCGCAGCCCTTCAGCAGTGCGAGGTTCAGCGGCATCTTCGGAATGTCGCCGGCGGCAAAGCCGATCACGAGGAAGCGGCCTTCCCAGGCGATCGAGCGCAGCGCCTGCTCGGCATAGGCGCCGCCCACGGGATCGAAGATGATGTCGACGCCTTTGCCATCGGTGAGCTTGCGCAAGCCTTCCTTCAAATCTTCCTTGGCGTAATTGAGCGTCAGCTCTGCGCCGTGCGCCCTGGCGAATTCGAGCTTCTCGTCCGACGAAGCGCAGGCGATCACCTTCAGGCCCATCAGCTTGCCGAGCTCGCAGGCAGCAAGGCCCGTGCCGCCGGCTGCGCCCAGCACCGCGAGTGTTTCGCCGGGCTTCGGGCTCGCGCGATCTTCCAGCGCATGCAGCGCAGTGCCGTAAATGATGATGATGCCGGCGGCGCGGTCATAATCGAGATTGTCCGGAATCTTCACGATCGATGCCGCCGGCAGCGCGATCTTCTCGCGTGCGCCGTTGTGGCCGCAGGAGGCGACGACGCGATCGCCGACCTTCAGATCAGTCACGCCAGCGCCGATGCTCTCGATCACGCCGGCGACTTCGGCGGCCGGCGAGAACGGGAACGGCGGCTTGATCTGATACTTGCCCTGGATCATCAGGATGTCGAAGAAGTTCAACGCCGCCGCCTTGATCGCGATCACGGCTTCGCCGGGCCCTGCCACCGGATCCGGCACGTCGGCCAGAACGAGATCGTCGGGCTGGCAATATTGCGAGCAGAGGATGGCTTTCATGGCGGCACCTGGGCGTTTCGAGTGGAATTATAGTTGGCCTGGTTTTGCCGGATTTAGGCACGGGCGACAATCCGGTTTCTTTGCCAAAGCGACGCGCCGGCCTATCCTCACGTCATTGCGAGCGCAGCGAAGCAATCCAGGGTCCGTGCGGCGGAAATAGTCTGGATTGCTTCGCTGTGCTCGCAATGACGGAGCGAGAAGGAAAGAGGATTCAAACGATGTTTGAAACAAGCCTGCTCAAGGACAAACGCATCCTCGTCACTGGCGGCGGCTCGGGCCTCGGCGCTGCGATGGGCCGTCGCTTCCTCGCGCTCGGCGCCGAGCTCGTGATTTGCGGCCGCAAGCTCGATCGGCTCGAGGCAACGGCGAGTGAGATGCGCGAAGAGACCGGCGGCAAGGTCACGACCATCGCCTGCGATATCCGCGACGGTGCCGCCGTCGACAATATGATGGACACCATCTGGCGCGAGGCGCCACTCGATATCCTCGTCAACAACGCCGCCGCGACCTTCATCGCGCAGAGCGAGCATCTCTCCTTTCGCGCGGCGGACGCGATCCTCGCGCCCACACTGCACGGCGCGATGTATTGCACGCTCGCCGCCGGCAGGCGCTGGATCGAGGGCAAGCATGGCGGCGTCGTGCTGTCGATCCTCTCGACCTCGACCATCACCGGCCGCGCCTTCACCGTGCCGTCGGCGATGGCGAAGTCGGCGGTGCTGGCGATGACCAAAAGTCTCGCCGTGGAATGGGGGCCTAAGGGCATCCGCACCGTCGCCATCGCGCCCGGACCGTTCCCGACCGCCGGCGCCTCCGGGCAACTCCGCCCCGAGGGCCGCGATGAAGGCTGGACTGCGCGCAACCCGCTCGGCCGCACCGGCGAGCTCGGCGAACTTGCCGATCTCGCCAGCTTCCTGGTCTCGGACCGGGCCGGCTACATCAACGGCGAGATGGTGGTGATCGACGGCGGCGCGCATTTGCGCAGTTCCGGGGCCGAGGACCTGCTCGGCTGGAGCGAGGCGCAGTGGGCTGCGCAGCGCGCCGCGCGATCCAGGGCCTAGTGCTGACAAACCTGCTAACTACCTTCCCAAATTGGACTTTCCCGGCTATCCCTGCCCGGGGACAAAACGCGGCCGGGCCATCTTCCAGTCACAATATTGAGGGAACCACTCCAGCATGTGGCGGGTGCTAGCTTTCGTTTTGATGATCGGCATGATGACGTGCGGGATCGCCGGTCTCGCGCGGGCGCAGACGGCGCAACCGGCGCCGAAGGCGACACCGAAACCGGCCGCGCCGGCGGCCAGTACGACCGCCAACACCCACGCAAAGACGGCTGCAAAGCCAGAGAGCAAACCGGCCGCCCCGACCGCGGCGGTTGCGGGCGGCGCGGAACCAACCCTGATCGGCCAGTTCGGCACCTGGGGCGCCTATTCGGCCACGCCCAACGGCAAGAAGGTCTGCTTCGCGCTGGCCAAGCCCTCGTCGTCGAAGACCAACCCGCCGAACCGGCCGCGCGATCCCGCCTATGCGTTCGTGTCGACCCGGCCGGCCGAGAAGGTCAATAACGAAGTCTCGGTCATGATCGGCTATGCGCTGAAACCGGGCTCGGAATCGACGGTCGAGGTCGGCGGCGCTGCTTTCGCCATGTATACGCAGGGCGACGGCCTCTGGATCAAGAACGCGGCTGAGGAGGAGCGGATGGTCGAAGCCATGCGCAAATCCGCCGATCTCGTGGTCAAGGGCGTCTCGGCCAAAGGCACCGAGACCACCGACACGTTTTCGCTGAAGGGTCTCGCCCAGGCGCTTGATAAGATCGCCCAGGACTGCAGGCGGTGAGCCGGCGGCGTTAAGGCTGCGGGCGATAAGGTCGCAATCGGCTGTTCCGGTTGCTATATAGGGGTTATCCCAAAGGTGCTGCCGTCATGGCCGGGCTTGTCCCGGCCATCCACGCGCTGGCTCCGGGCGGGAAAGAACGTGGATGCCCGGGACAAGCCCGGCCATGACGAGACAGCAGCAATCTCAGGCAACCGATGACCGAGCCGCACAACGCAACATTGGTGGAGAAGACTCCGCTCGAAACCTATGTGCCGCCGGCAAAACCGTCGCTGATCGGCCTGTCGCGCACCGAGCTTGCCGATCGCCTCGGCGAGATCGGCGTTGCACCGGCGCAGCGCAAGATGCGCGTGCAGCAGCTGTGGCACTGGCTCTATTTCCGCGGCGCCCAGAGTTTTGACGAGATGACCTCGATCTCGAAGGGCATTCGCGCCGAGCTCGCCCAGCATTTCACGGTCGACCGGCCCGAGGTCGTGGCCGAGCAGATCTCCAACGACGGTACGCGGAAATGGCTGCTGCGGCTGCCGAGCGGCGACAATGTCGAGAAGGCGCACGAGGTCGAGTGCGTCTACATCCCCGAGACCGACCGCGGCACGCTCTGCGTCTCCTCGCAGGTCGGCTGCACGCTGAACTGCGCCTTCTGCCACACCGGCACCCAGCGTCTGGTCCGCAATCTCACCGCCGGCGAGATCGTCGGACAGGTGATGGTCGCGCGGGATCGCCTGAATGATTGGGCCGATCGCGAGGACGGCATGCGCCGCGTCACCAACATCGTGATGATGGGCATGGGCGAGCCGCTCTACAATTTCGACGCGGTGCGCGATGCGCTGCTGATCGTCGGCGACAACGAAGGCATCGGCATCTCCCGCCGTCGCATCACGCTGTCGACCTCGGGCGTGGTGCCGAACATCGTCCGCGCCGGCGAGGAGATCGGCGTGATGCTGGCGATCTCGCTGCACGCGGTGCGCGACGAGCTGCGCAACGAGCTCGTGCCGCTCAACCGCAAATATCCGATCAAGGAGCTGCTGCAGGCCTGCCGCGACTATCCCGGTGCCTCGAACGCGCGCCGCATCACCTTCGAATACGTGATGCTCAAGGGCGTCAATGATTCGCTCGATGACGCGAAGCTGCTGGTGAAGCTGCTCAAGGGCATTCCCGCCAAGATCAACCTGATCCCGTTCAATCCCTGGCCCGGCACGGCTTATGAGTGCTCGGATTGGGATCAGATCGAAAAATTCTCCGAATACATCTTCAATGCCGGCTATTCCTCGCCGGTGCGCACCCCGCGCGGCCGCGACATTCTCGCCGCCTGCGGCCAGCTCAAGTCGGAGACGGAAAAGCTCTCGGCCAGGGAACGCCAGGCGCTGCGCGCCATGGCGATGACGGACTAGCGGATCATGCTCGCGCTCTCGCATCCTCGTCATTGCGAGGAGCGTAGCGACGAAGCAATCCAGACTGTCTCCCCGGAGGCATCTCTGGATTGCTTCGCTTCGCTCGCAATGACGGTCACGATGGCTTTGGCGTCATGTCCCTGATCGGCCGCCTCGTCGTCATCTTCGTCGGCTTCATCGCCGCCTGTTTCGTCGGCGGCATGATCGTCGTCGTCGCGCTGCTGTTTCCGGAATTCGCCGATCTCGGCGCAGGTCCTGTCGATCAGGGCACGATCGACATCCTGCTCGGTTTCGGCTTCATCTTCGTCTCGGGCTTTGCCTTGGTGCCGGCGGCGGTGATCGTCGCGATCACCGAAGCGCTCTACATCCGCAGCGCGCTCGCTTACGCCGTCGGCGGCGGCCTCGTCGGACTCGCCTGCTATCTTGGCCTCGTTCCCTTTCACGCCGACACGTTGCAGTTCGAGGGCATCGTGCGGCGGCATCTGGAGATCATGACCGGTGCCGGCATCGTCGCCGGCGTGGTCTACTGGTTGATCGCCGGCCGCAACGCCGGCGCCTGGCGCGATCCGCCGCCCCCGCGCCGGCCGCCCCCGCCGCTGCCGTCGAATTCAAGGCCGGGTGCGCGGTGATTGGTTTTTACCCTCCCCTGGAGGGGACCCTCCAGGGGAGGATGGGTCCTTCCCGTGGGGTTTCCATCCTCGCCCCACTCCGCTAAACCGCGCGCCATGAACCGGACTGGACTCTTCATCGCCCTGGCGCTGTGGCTCGTGATCGGCCTCGTCTTCGGCCTCTATCCCGAGCTCGATCTCAAGCTCGCCTCGCTGTTCTTCGATCCCCAGACCAAGACCTTCCCGCTCAAGCTGAACGGCTGGGCCAGCTTCGCGCGTGACGCGGCGATGTGGGTCGCCTGGGCCTTCGCATTGCCGTCACTCGTCGCGCTCGTGGTCAAGATGGTCCGGCCCGACCGGCCGCTGATGGTGTCGGGGCGCGCGATCATTTTCCTGCTGGTGACGCTGACCATGTCGGCCGGCATTCTGACCAACCTGACCTTCAAGACCTATTGGGGACGTCCGCGGCCGGTGGTGGTGACGGAATTTGCCGGCGACCAGCAGTTCGTGCCGTGGTGGGATCCGCGCGGCGGCTGCGCGCGCAACTGCTCGTTCTTCTCGGGCGAGGGCGCGACCGCGTTCTGGACGCTGGCGCCTGCCGCGCTCGCCCCGCCGGCCTGGCGGCCGCTCGCCTATGCCGGAGCGGTTATCTTCGGCGCTGTGACCAGCGGGCTGCGTATGGCCTTCGGCGGACATTTCTTCACCGATGTGGCGATTGCCGGGCTCGTCAGTTTCGTGGTGATCTGGTTTGCATACGCGCTGATTTACCGCTGGCCGCGGACGCGGTTTTCCGACGCGGCGGTCGACGCCGCGCTGACCCGGCTGAACTGGCCCGCCTACCAGCTCCGCCAGCGCCTGTTCGGCCGCAAGACGGGTCCCCGAGCCGTCGATTTGAGCCACGATTTGAGCCATTAAATGGGTGCCGAGGCGTGCGAAATTTGATATTCGCGCGATCGAGTTCGCCCTGTCATCAGCCCCTTGTGACCCGATTGGAAGCGCCATGACCACGATCCTGAAAAGCCTGCCCAAGGGAGAGAAAGTCGGCATCGCTTTTTCGGGCGGGCTCGACACCAGCGCGGCGTTGCTCTGGATGAAGCAGAAGGGCGCGCGCTGCTACGCCTACACCGCCAATCTCGGCCAGCCGGATGAAGCCGACTACAACGAGATCCCGCGCAAGGCGCAGGAATTCGGCGCCGAGAAGGCCCGGCTCGTCGATTGCCGCACGCAGCTCGTCCACGAAGGCATCGCCGCGATCCAGTCGGGCGCCTTCCACATCTCGACCGGCGGCATCACCTATTTCAACACCACGCCGCTCGGGCGCGCCGTCACCGGCACGATGCTGGTCGCGGCGATGAAGGAAGACGGCGTCAACATCTGGGGCGACGGCTCGACCTTCAAGGGCAACGACATCGAGCGCTTCTACCGTTACGGTCTGCTTACCAATCCCGGCCTGAAGATCTACAAGCCCTGGCTCGACCAGCAGTTCATCGACGAGCTCGGCGGCCGCGCCGAGATGTCGGCGTTCATGACGGCTCAGGGTTTTGCCTACAAGATGAGTGCCGAGAAGGCGTATTCGACCGACAGCAATCTGCTCGGCGCCACGCACGAAGCCAAGGATCTCGAGAGCCTCGACAGCGGCATCAAGATCGTCAACCCGATCATGGGCGTGCCGTTCTGGCGCGACGACTGTGCCGTCAAGGCCGAGAAGGTCGTGGTGCGTTTCGAGGAAGGCCAGCCGGTTGCGCTCAACGGCCAGACCTTCTCTGATCCCGTCGCGCTGTTCCTCGAAGCCAATGCGATCGGCGGGCGCCACGGCCTCGGCATGAGCGATCAGATCGAGAACCGCATCATTGAGGCGAAGAGCCGCGGCATCTATGAGGCACCCGGCATGGCGCTGCTGCACATCGCCTATGAGCGCCTCGTCACCGGCATCCACAACGAGGACACCATCGAGCAGTACCGCATCAGCGGTATGCGCCTCGGCCGTTTGCTGTATCAGGGCCGCTGGTTCGACTCGCAGGCCCTGATGCTACGCGAGACCGCGCAGCGCTGGGTCGCGCGCGCCGTCACCGGCGAGGTCACGCTGGAGCTGCGCCGCGGCAACGACTATTCGATCCTCAACACCGAGAGCCCCAACCTCACCTATGCGCCGGAGCGGCTCAGCATGGAGAAGGTTGAGGACGCCGCCTTCACGCCGGCCGACCGCATCGGCCAGCTCACCATGCGCAATCTCGACATCGCCGACACGCGCACCAAGCTGAAGCTCTACAGCGACACCGGCCTGCTCTCGGGCAGCGAAGGCTCGCAGATATTCCGGCTGGAGAGCGACAAGGGTTGACGCCGTAGGGTGGGCAAAGCGAAGCGTGCCCACCATCGTCCCACAATTGCCGTGGTGGTGGGCACGGCGCTAGACTAGTGCGCCTTTGCCCACCCTACGAGTTCGCGCCGTGCCGCAACCTCGGGCGCGATTACTCAAAACAAAAAATGGCCGGGATCGCTCCCGGCCATTTGCGTTTGTGGTCCCGTCTCAGCGCGGCGGCGCGGTGCCGGGCGGGGGCGGCGGCAGCGAGGCCTGGCCGCCGTTGAGCAGCGGCGTGATGCGGCGGACGGTGACGCGCCGGTTGATCCGGCTCGGCCCCTGCGTCTGCTCCTTCAGGTACTGCTCGCCGTAGCCCTGCGACGTCAGGTTCTCCGCGGGTACATTGAACTGCTGCGTCAGCAATTCGGCCGCAGACTGCGCACGGCGGTCCGACAGCGACAGATTGTCGACGTCGTTGCCGACCGCGTCGGTGTGTCCCTCGATCAGGAACACCTCGCGCGGGTTGCGCTGGATCGCCTGGTTGAGGCCGTCGGCGATCACCTGCAGCCGGGCCGCCTGGTCCGGCGGGATGGTCCACGATCCCGTCTCGAAGTTGATCGTGTTGACGTCGATGCTCGGCATCTGCATGCGAACATTGGGGCTGTAGCGGATCTCGTCGAGCGAGTAACGCCGTTCGATCCGCTGCACCGGCGGTGCCTGCATGGTCGCGTAGATCAAGTCCGGCGACGCCTCCTCGGCATCGACGATGTAGCGATCATAGGGAATGTTCACGACCGGCGGCGGCACGTCGACATAGAAGCCGCCGACCGCGCGCGGATCGCGGTAGCTGTTGTCGATGATGACGATCTCGCGCCCGCCGGGATCCCTGCGGATGCGCCGCAGCAGCGAACCGTCCGCGCCGACCACAGTGATCACCTCGCTGCCGTCGGGACGGACCACGACAGTGCGGGTCTCGCCGCCGACAGTGTCGGTGCGGATGTCGCGGGCGCCGTAGCGGAAGCGATAGAGATCGTTGCCGCGGACATAGGCCTGCCCACCCGGATCGCGGATGATGATGCGGTCGGGTTCGGTGTAGACGGTGCGGCCGCCTTCGACGACCTCGCGCCGCTGGTTGTGGAGGTCGGCGATGGTGGCGCCGATCACCGCGCCGGCCACCACGCCTGCACCGACCGCGAGCGGCGTCAGGTCACGCTGCGGCGGACGCGGCGGTGGCGGCAAGGGTGCTGCGACCGTCGGTGCGGCCCGGAAGGCTGGCGCAACCGTGGGCGGAGCGTACTGCGCCCGGTTCGGAGGCGGCGCTGCGGCCGGCGTGCCGGGCACGACGGTCGGTGCTGCTGCGCCGGCTGGAGCCGGAGGCCGAGGCGGGAGGCCGCCGGCCTGGGGCGGCACAGCCGGAGTTCCGGCAGCGGGCGCGCCCGCAGGCGGCGTCCCACCCTGAGGGCCAGGGGTCGGCGTCGCGCCCGGGGTTGCGCCGGGAGCAGGCGTCGGTGCTGCACCGGGACGTCCGGGCGGCGGCGTCGGCGTGCCGCCACCTGGTGCCGGCGTGGCCGTTGGAGCCGGCGACGGTGATCCTGCAGCCGGAGGCGTGCCGGGACGTCCGCCGGGCGGCGGCGCGCCCGGGCGGCCCGGCGGCGGAGCCGCGGGCGTGCTGCCGGGGGCGGGGGTCGCAGTCGGCGCGGGAGTCGGTGTCGGTGTGGTCGCCGGGGCAGGAGCGCCCGGACGAGCCGTGGGCGCTGCCGCCGGTGCAGGGGGCGTCGCCGTGGGCGCAGGCGCGGGCCGCCCTGCGGGACCCGCTGCCGGGGGCGGCGGCGTCGGAGTCGGGCGAGCCGCAGGCGGCGGTGGTGTGGGCGCGTGTTGCTGCGGAGCCGCGGCCGGCGGCGGCGAAGGCTGCTTCGCGGCAGGCGGCGGGGGTGGCGGCGTGGGAGACGGACGCGCTGCAGGCGGTGCCGGAGGAGGCGGCGTCGGCGCATGCTGCTGCGGGGCCGCAGCCGGCGGCGGTGAAGGCTGCTTCGGTGCGGCAGGCGGCGGAGGTGGCGGCGGCGGAGCCGGACGGGCCGCAGGTGGAGGCGACGGCGGTGGCGGCGTTGCCGGGCGCGGCGGTGCGGCCGCCGGCGGAGGCGCGGCGGGCGGATGCGGCGGTGCAGCCGCAGGCGGCGGTGTGGTCGGGCGCGCGGGCGGCGCGGCCGCTGGCGGTCCCTTCGGCGGCTGCTTCGGTTTTCCGTCAGGGCCCGTCTCTTGTGGCTGGGCCTGTGCGACGACGAGCGGCGGCGCACTTTGCGCATGCGATGCGGAGCTTGCGAATTGCATCGCGGTCAGAGCCGTCGTTGCAAGCAGCACGAAACGAAGGTTGGTCATGGTGGTGAACTTCCCCGGGAAGGTTCTTTGACGAAGTGTTGGGATGAACAGCTACGCGTTAGGCCGGAATGTGGCGGGCCAAGCAGTCGCGGCCCGATTTATTTCTGCACGCAAATCACCTCACTATGACGACGTTCATTGCGCATTCAGACGCAGGTTGCAATCGCCCAACATGTGATCGCTCGCCTCATGTACGATCCTGCGGCGAAGGTGCGTCCGTCGCAGGATTGGGCGTGAGCGGTCCGTTCGGTCCGCGTCGTGGAATCTCTTCGGGAACGTGCGGCGGCAATTCATCCGGCCGCGGTGTTTCGCCAGGCTCGTGCATCGGCGGCGTGATGTCGGGTTGCGGATTGCCCGGCGGAATTCCAGGAGGCGGCTCGGTCGGAGTCCCCGGTGTTGTCGGCGGAATCTCGGGCGGCTCGATTGGCATCGGCATCTTCGTAATCAATTGTCCGGAGGACGATAACGATGATGCCGTGCCAATGTTCCCTTTTCGCGTGGTGTGGAACGCGGCTTATTCCGGTGCGTGACAGACGGCCTCGATGTTGTGCCCGTCGGGGTCGAGCACGAACGCTCCGTAATAGTTCGCATGATAATGCGGGCGGATGCCGGGCGGGCCGTTGTCGCGTCCGCCCGCCGCGATTGCCGCCTTGTAGAACGCGTCCACCGTGGCACGGTCCTTGGCGTGAATGGCGACGTGCACCGGCTTGTTCATCGCGCCTTCGCCGCCGATCCAGAAATCGGGCTTGCCATCGGCGCCAAAGCCTGCGGCCGCGGCGTGCCCGGTCTGCTCTGCCGTTACTTCCATGATCAGGCTGTAGCCGAGCGGCGCCAGCGCTTTGGCGTAGAACGCCTTGGCGCGCTCATAGTCGGAGACTGAGAATCCCATGTGATCAATCATCGCAACCTCCGCTGTTCGTCCCTGTCAGCGCGACAGGAACGTATTGCTCCGCGTCTTGCGCGCGATGGCAAAGCCGCGCGCGACCATGTCGGCAATACAATCCTGCTGCCATTCGTTTTGTGACAGGTGCTCGATGACGACCGCGCGCGGCCACAGCGATTTCGTCGCGTCGCGGAAGAAGCCGATCAGCACGCGGTCCTCAAAGCCCTCGACGTCGATCTTGAGCGAATCGACTTGCGTGATCCCGGCTTCGTCGAGAATGCGCGTCAGCCGCAGTGATGGGACCTTGATGGCCTCGGCGCTCACGGCGCCGGTGACGACGTGGGTGGCACCGAGATTGCCGCCGCCGCTTTCGATCATCAGCTCGCCGTCGCTGTCGCCTGCCGCGGCTTGCACCAGGCGCACCTGCGTCGCTTTCGATGCGGCGTGATTGAACGCGAGTCGCGCAAATGTCGTCGGATGCGGTTCGATCGCAACGACCTTGCCTTTGGTGCCGACCTGCCGCGCCATCACCAGCGCAAACGTGCCAACATTGGCGCCGACGTCGACGAACGTGCCGCCCGCCGGGGTGTGCTGACGCAGGAAATCGAGCTCGTCGAGATTGTAGTCGGGATTGAACAGTGCGCCGCGCTCGGTCGCACTGCCCTGGTGATAGAAGCGGAACGAGGCGCCCTGATACTGCACGTCGATCGGACCGCCGCGCAGCAGGTTGACCAGTCGCGACATCCAGGGCCGGAATGCGCCGCGCTTCAGCCCAGACTGTTGGGCGAGGCGAATGAGCGCGGCCTGCGCCGCATTCGGCGCAAACGCGCCGAACGGCGCGGACGAAGGGGCGTTGTCGGTCAAGCCAGAAGGTCCTTGTTGCAGGCGGCGCATGCATAGCCGGTTTTGATGAGGTCTCCAACGGCGGGTTGTAGCCTGGATGGAGCGTAGCGTAATCCAGGATTCTCGCGTCTGGGGGACCTGTCCCGGATTGCGCTGCGCTCCATCCGGGCTACGGCCCTCACGCCGCCTTCTTCGGCGGGGCCATGCGCTGGCGCAGGATGCGGCCGAGCAGCTTGCGCTTGCCTTTGCGCGGGATCAGGTCGACGTCGCTGACGAGCTTGGCGCCGCTCTTGCGGCGCTCCAGCACGATCTTGCGGCTGTGGAAGGCCTCCAGCTCGGCGCGATGCGCGACGCTGACGATGGTCGCCTTCGGCAGCTCGTCGGTGATCATCTTCATCATCTTGTCCTGGCTCTTCTCGTCGAGCGCGGATGTGGCCTCGTCGAGCACGACGATGTCGGGGCTGTGCAGCAACAGCCGCGCAAAGGCGAGACGCTGCTTCTCGCCGCCCGATAGGGTCTGGTCCCACGGCGCCTCCTCCTCGATCTTCTCCTTGAGGTGAGCGAGACCGACCTTGCGCAGGACCTGGCCGATCTCCTCGATCGTCCAGTCGTCGGCGGCGCCGGGATAGGCGACCGCGCGGCGCAGCGATCCCGAGGGCACGTAGGGCCGCTGCGGCAGCATGAACAGCCGCCGGTCGGGATGGAAATTGATGCTGCCGCCGCCCCACGGCCAGAGGCCGGCGATGGCGCGCACCAGCGTGCTCTTGCCGGTGCCGGATTCGCCCGCGACCAGAAGCCGCTCGCCCGATTCGATCACCACTTCGGTCTCGCCGACCACCGCGGTGCCGTCGTCGAGCGTGACGGAAAGGTCTTTCAACTCCAGCATGGCGTCATTGCCGGTCTCGCCGCGCTGGATGCGGCCAAGGCCATCGCCCTGCTCGGCGCGCTCGAGGCCGTCGAGCGACATCATCAACGAGGCGATGCGGCGCGCGCAGGCGTTCCAGTCGGCAAGCCGCGGATAATTGTCGACCAGCCAGCCGAACGCGCTCTGCACGATGGTGAAGGCGGAGGCCGCCTGCATCACCTGTCCCAGCGTCATGCTGCCGTCGAGGAATTTTGGCGCACAGAGCAGGAGAGGGACCACGGGCGCAACGAGGCTGGAGCCCTGCGAGACAAGCGTCGTGCGCATGTGTTGTCCGGCCAGGCGCGCCCATTGCCGAAGCACGCTGGTGAAATTGCGGTCGATGCCATCGCGTTCCTCCTCTTCGCCGCCGAGCAGCGCGATGCTCTCGCCGTGCTCGCGCACGCGCGTCAGCGTGTAGCGGAAATCGGCTTCGGCCTGGTTCTTGTCTTCGGAGATCTGCACGAAGCGGCGGCCGATCACCACGATCGAGCTGGAGGCGATCGCGGCGTAGAGGATCGCGGCGATCACCAGGAATCCGGGAATGGTGATGCTTGAGCCGCCGAGCGTGACGGTGAGCGCGCCGCCGATGGTCCAGAGCACGATGATGAAGGTCACGGCCGATAGCAGCGCCGACGTCACGCCAGCGAGGAAATCGACCGGTGAGTCGGTCGCAATGCGCAAATCCTCGGCGATGCGGTATTCGGGATTATTGTGGTCGCCGCCGACGAGGTTGAGCTGATAATAGCGGCCGTTGGCGAGCCAGCGTGTCAGCACGCTTGCCGTGAGCCAGGCGCGCCAGCGCCGCTGAATGCTCATGCGCGCGAACACCTGGGCGACGCCGAGCGCGATGCTGCCGATCGCGAGCGGGAAGAACATTGCGCTGAGATGGAAGACACTCGTCGCATCGCGTTGCTCGATGGCGTCGAAGATGGCGCGATTCCAGACGTTGATGCCGTATTGGAAGCAGACGGTCAGGACGATCAGCACGCCGAGGCCGATCGAGAACGGCCAGGCGAGACGATCGCCGTTACGGCCCCAGAAGTCGCGCGCGCTGATCCAGAAGCGCGTCAGCAGATAATCTTTGCGGACCTGTTCGGCTTCCTCGGGCGATAGTTCGGGGTCGGGTTCGAGCAGCTCGGGAGGCGGCGGCGGTGCCACTTCATCGCCGTTCTCGCCTTTGATCTCGACAATGGGCGGCTTCTCGCCCTGTTCGCGCTTCACGGCGGGCTTGTGCATGGGCGGACAACGCGAAGGAAATCAACCGGTTCCCTTCGGTTTCCAGCCGAATCATTCGGCGGCGCCATCTCGCACACGTCGCAGCCGTGCGGCCCGGTGCAGAACGCGCGACAGCTCTTCGATCGAATACGGCTTCTGCACGAGATCGAAGCCGGCAGCGCCATCCTGCGACAGGGCCTGGCTGTAGCCCGTGGTCAGCACCACCGGCACGCCGATGCCGCGGTCGCGGACCGCCTGCGCCAGATCGAGCCCGGTCATCCCGGGCATTACCACGTCCGAGAACACGACGTCGAAACGATTGGCGTCCACGATGAGCTCAGCAAGTGCATCGGTCGCATTGTCGACCAGCGTGATGCTGTAGCCGAGCTCGGTGAGGCCGTCGGCGGCAAAATTGGCGAGCTCGATGTTGTCCTCGACCACCAGCACCGACATGCCGCTGCCGGCCACCGCCGGCGCCGTGTTCGGCGCCAGCCGCTGCGACCGCAGGTCCGGCGGCACGCGCGGCAGATAGAGCGAGAAGGTGCTGCCTTGCCCCACCTCGCTCGTGACCGTCACCTCGCCGCCGGATTGCCGAGCGAAGCCGAACACCTGGGACAGGCCGAGACCGGTGCCGTGGCCGACTTGCTTGGTGGTGAAGAACGGCTCGAAGATGCGCCCGAGTCGCGCCGCGGGAATGCCGATCCCGGTATCGCGGACAGTGACGCGGACGAAGCCGTGGTTGCCGGAGACAGGAGCCGGCGTGTCCGGAATGGTCGTCGCGGTCTCGACCTCGAAGATGACCCTGCCCTTGCCCTGCATCGCATCGCGCGCGTTGGTCGCCATATTGATCAGTGCGGTCTCGAACTGGCCGGCATCGGCATTGACGAGACAGGGCTCGGCCGGCAGCCGTGTGACGATCTCGATGGCGGGCCCGAGCAGCGTTGCCAGCATGTCGTGCAGCGACTGCATGCGCTGGCCGACGTCGAACACCTCTGGCTTCAGGGTCTGGCGCCGCGCAAAGGCGAGCAGCTGCGAGGTCAGCTTTGCGGCGCGTGCGACTGCGTCCGCGATGGCCGTGATGTAGCGCTGCCGCCGCTCCTCCGTCAGTTGCGGGCGATTCAGCAGGTCGACCGAGGCGCGGATCACCGTCAGCAGATTGTTGAAGTCGTGCGCGACGCCGCCGGTGAGCTGCCCGAGCGCCTCCAGGCGCTGGCTGTGCTTGAGCGCGTCCTCGGCTTCGCGCCGCGCTGCGGCCTCGGCCTGAAGATGCTGGGTGCGGCGGAATGCGAAGGCGAGCAGCAGGAACAGCAGCGCGGTGGCGGGAATGCCGAACACCAGATGCTGGCCCATGGTGGCGAACCAGCGTGCCCGGATCGCCGAGGTTTCGAGCCCGGCGCTGACATAGATCGGATATTCGGCGATGCGCCGGTAGCCAATGCGGCGCTCGATCCCGTCCGATGGCCAGGCGATGGTCATCAGGCCACGCTCGGGCTGGCCGGCAATCTGCTGGCCAACCGGGCCGCCCGGGTCGAGCCGCAGGTCGTGGTTGAGCCGTGGGAAATGCGCGAGCACGGCGCCGTCGGCACGCCCCATTGCGAAGAAGCTACCGGGATCTGAGCCGATCCTGGCATAGAAGCTTTCGAAATATTCGGGCAGGACGGAGGCCTGGATCACACCGATGAAGTTGCCGTCGTCGGAATCGCGGCGGCGACTGACGCTGAAGAAGCGCGCGCCCTGATAGGGCGGGCGTGGCGTCAGCGGCATGCCGATGAACGTGCCGATGCTCTGGTCGATGTGGGAATAGAAGTAATCGCGGTCCGTAAAGCTCAGCGCCGGTGGCGGCGAGGCGAGGCTGTTGACCAGCGCTTTTCCGTCCGCATCGAAGATCCAGGCCGATTTGAGCTGCGGCAGCGAATCGGTCAGCCGCTTCAGGCGACGGTGCAAAGCCGGCTCGCGCGCGCGGATGGTATCGTCGGAAAGGTTTCGCACGACCTCGTTGAGCTCGGCAAGGCTGCGGTCGATGGTCTCGAACACCTTCAGCGCATGCTCATGCGCGACGTCGAGGGTGCGCTCGATCTCGCGGTCGGCGATGTCATTCGTCGATGTGTAGGAGATCGTGGCCGCAATGACGAATAGCGCAACCGGCAGCGCCAGGGATGCCGCCATCATCCACTGCAACAGCCTCAGCGAGTTGCGTTGCGCCCTCTGCACAGTCGCTCCGGTCCCTGGCGCGAGCTTAACTGAATCTCGCGCAGGGAAGGAAGCAGCTTATGCGAAAACCGCTGGTTGTGGACCTAGAACTTGCGCGCGCAGCGGGTTGGAGAAAATTCTGCTCAAATTGACTGCGATCGCAGAATACCCCGGCCGGCCCGGCCGGGGCGGGAACATTCGTCTCAGATCTGGCGCTCGACCATCTTGAGCTTGAGCTCGGCGATGGCTTCGGCCGGGTTGAGGCCCTTCGGGCAGGCCTTGGCGCAGTTCATGATGGTGTGGCAGCGGTAGAGGCGGAAGGGGTCCTCGAGATTGTCGAGCCGTTCGCCAGTCGCTTCATCCCGCGAATCGGACACCCAGCGGTTGGCCTGCAGCAGCGCGGCGGGGCCGAGATAGCGCTCGCTGTTCCACCAATAGCTCGGGCAGGAGGTCGAGCAGCAGGCACACAGGATGCATTCGTAGAGGCCGTCGAGCTTTTCGCGGTCCTCGTGGCTCTGGCGCCATTCCTTCTGCGGCGTCGGCGAGGTCGTCTTCAGCCACGGCTCGACCGAGGCGTACTGCGCGTAGAAATTGGTGAGATCGGGGACGAGGTCCTTCACGACGGGCTGATGCGGCAGCGGATTGATCTTCACCGCGCCGTCCTTCACGTCGTGCATCGAGCGGGTGCAGGCCAGCGTGTTCTGGCCATCGATGTTCATGGCGCAGGAGCCGCAGACGCCTTCGCGGCAGGAGCGGCGGAAGGTCAGCGACGGGTCGATGTGGTTCTTGATCCAGATCAGGCCGTCCAGCACCATCGGACCGCAATCATTGGTGTCGACGTAATAGGTGTCGACGCTCGGATTCTTGCCGTCGTCCGGATTCCAGCGATAGACCTTGAACTCGCGGAGCTCGGTCGCGCCCGCAGGCTTCGGCCAGGTCTTGCCGCCGCTGATCTTGGAGTTCTTCGGAAGTGCGAATTCAACCATTTCGATAGGGCCTTCGCTGTTCGATCAATACACCCGCGCCTTCGGCGGAATGTACTGCACGTCGTTGGTCATGGTGTAGTCGTGAACCGGGCGGTAGTCGATCTTGACCTTGCCGGAATCGTCCAGCCAAGCCAGCGTGTGCTTCATCCAGTTCTTGTCGTCGCGCTCGGAGAAATCCTCGCGCGCATGGGCGCCGCGGCTCTCGGTGCGGTTGGCGGCCGAGTTCATCGTCACCACCGCCTGCGAGATCAGATTGTCGAATTCGAGCGTCTCGACGAGATCCGAATTCCACACCAACGAGCGGTCGGACACCGCGATGTCGGTGATGCCGCTGTGGACCTTCGCGATCAGGTTCTGACCTTCGCTCAAAACCTCACCGGTGCGGAACACCGCGCAGTTGTTCTGCATCACGTGCTGCATGCCCTCGCGGAGCTTCGCCGTCGGCGTGCCGCCGGAAGCGTAGCGGTAATGGTCGAGGCGGCCGAGCGCCATCTCGGCCGAGTTCGCCGGCAGCTCCGGCTGCTCGGCGTTGGGCGTCAGCTTCTCGGCGCAGCGCAGCGCCGCAGCGCGGCCGAACACCACGAGGTCGATCAGCGAGTTGGAGCCAAGGCGGTTGGCGCCGTGCACGGAAACGCAGGCGGCTTCGCCGAGCGCCATCAGGCCGGGGACCACAGCATTGTCGTCGCCGTCCTTCTTGGTCAGCACTTCGCCGTGATAATTGGTGGGAATGCCGCCCATGTTGTAGTGCGTGGTCGGCACGATCGGGATCGGCTCCCGCGTCACGTCGACATTGGCGAAGATCTTTGCAGATTCGGAGATACCGGGCAGCCGCTCGGCCAGCACCGCGGGATCGAGGTGGTCGAGATGCAGGAAGATGTGGTCCTTCTTCTTGCCGACGCCGCGGCCCTCGCGGATCTCGATCGTCATCGCGCGCGAGACGACGTCGCGCGAGGCGAGGTCCTTCGCCGACGGCGCATAGCGCTCCATGAAGCGCTCGCCCTCGGAGTTGACGAGATAGCCGCCTTCGCCGCGCGCGCCCTCGGTGACCAGGCAGCCCGCGCCATAGATGCCGGTCGGGTGGAATTGGACGAATTCCATGTCCTGCAGTGGCAGGCCGGCGCGAAGCACCATGCCGCCGCCGTCGCCGGTGCAGGTGTGCGCCGAGGTGCAGGAGGCATAGGCGCGGCCATAGCCGCCGGTGGCCAGGATCGTGGTCTGGGCGCGGAAGCGATGCAGCGTGCCATCGTCGAGCTTGAGCGCAATCACGCCGCGGCAGGCGCCCTGGTCGTCCATGATCAGGTCGATGGCGAAGAACTCGATGAAGAACTCGGCCGCGTGGCGCAGCGACTGGCCGTACATCGTGTGCAGCATCGCGTGACCAGTACGGTCGGCGGCCGCGCAGGTGCGCTGCGCCTGACCCTTGCCGAAGTCCATGGTCATGCCGCCGAACGGGCGCTGATAGATCTTGCCGTCCTCGGTGCGCGAGAACGGCACGCCCCAATGCTCGAGCTCATAGACGGCTTCCGGCGCGTTCCGCACCATGTATTCGATCGCGTCCTGGTCGCCGAGCCAGTCCGACCCCTTCACGGTGTCGTACATGTGCCAGCGCCAGTCGTCCCGGTGCATGTTGCCGAGCGCGGCCGAGATGCCGCCCTGCGCTGCAACCGTATGCGAGCGGGTCGGGAACACTTTTGTGATGCAGGCGGTGCGCAGGCCCGCTTCGCTGCAGCCGACCACGGCGCGCAGGCCCGCGCCGCCGGCGCCGACCACGACGACGTCATAGGTGTGGTCTTCGATCGGATAGGCTTTGCCGTTGGTGGCGGGAGCGCCGTTGCCCGAGCCATTCGTTGTGGTGGCCATGGGTTACACTCCGGATGACAGTTTCAGGATCGCGTAGGTCGAGGCGAGCGCCACGGCGACCGAGAAGAAGTTGTTGAGCATGATGGAGATGAGCTTCAGCTTCTCGTTATGGACGTAGTCCTCGATCACCACCTGCATGCCGATTTTCATGTGCCATGCGCTGGCGAAGATGAAGAGGAGCAGGATCACCGCGACGGGAATGGAGCTGAGAATCTGCGCAGCGCCGATCTGGTTGCGGCCGAGCAGCATCATGATGATCACCAGCACCGGGATCATCAGCAGCGTCATGGCGACGCCGGTGATGCGCTGGCGCCAGAAATCGGACGTGCCCGAATGCGCGGCGCCGAGATTGCGGACGCGGCCAAGCGGGGTGCGCATGCTGCGCTTCGGCGTATCGGTTGCGCTCATCGTCCACCTCCGATCGCATAGGCGATGATCCAGATCAGCACTGTCAGCGCGATGCCCCCTATCAGGGCGCCCCAGGTCAGCGCTTCCCGCTCATTGGCCTTGAAGCCGTAGCCGAGATCCCAGACGAAATGCCGGATGCCGCTGAGCATATGATGCATCAGCGCCCAGGTGTAGCCGAACACGATCAGCCGTCCGATGATGCTGCCGGCGAAGGCCTGGACGTGCGCGTAGGCGGCGGGGCCGGAGGCCGCCGCGATCAGCCACCAGACCAGCAGCAGGGTTCCGACATAGAGGGCGATACCGGTGGCGCGGTGGATGATGGACAGCGCCATCGTCAACGTCCAACGGTACACTTGCATGTGTGGTGAGAGCGGTCGTTCGATCCGTGCGGTCATGGCTTTGATGTTGTATTGCGGCCCAACAGAAGGGCGCGCGGGGATCGGAAAGGTGGGCTCTATTTACGGAGTCGATTTCGCTGGCGCAATCACCAAATCGCCATAAATCGAACGACGGTTCAGCTCTAGAGCGTTGATGAAACAAGGCCAATCAGTGGCTTGGTATACCAGAGCGTCGGTCCGCCAACCAAGTAAAGAATAACTATTCATTTCTTCTGAGGGGGGTGACGTGCGTTGAAATTGCTATTGGAACGCCTCTAAACGGACCGTCCCGTCCAAATCGGCCAGAGGTGGGTCCAGTCGTGGCGCAAACTCGTGCGACCACGCGAACGGTCCTTCCCATTCCGCTTCCGTTCGACCCCTTGGATATGCGCACCCTGCATTCCACCCCAGCCGGGAGGTTCGGTGTGTCGACCGCGAGAATCAGATCGCCTAATGCTCCCTACGTGGCGTTCCGAAGCGACATCTCGGAGCTGCAGCGACCAGTCGCCGGGGCAGGTCACAGGTGATTGCAGGGCTGGACATCAAGGAGATCGTGGAGCTTGCGCTGTTGCTGATCGCAACCGGCGCACTCTCGGGATTTTTGGCCGGGGTGTTCGGCATCGGCGGCGGCGCGATTCTCGTGCCCGTGTTCTACGAATGCTTTCGCATCGCCGGCGTGCCGCTGGAGGTGCGCATGCCGCTCTGCGTCGGCACCTCGCTCGCGGTGATCATCCCAACCTCGATCCGTTCATTCCAGGCGCACTACAAACGCGGCGCCGTCGACATGGCGATCCTGCGCGTGTGGTGGCTGCCGATCGTGCTCGGCGTCATCGCCGGCAGCGTGGTCGCGCGCTACGCGCCGGAACGGCTGTTCAAGATCGTGTTCGTCGCCGTCGCCTGGTCAGCCGCGGTCCGGCTCATCTTCGCGCGCGAGACCTGGAAGCTCGGCGATGATCTGCCGAAGGGCCCATTGATGCGCGTCTACGGCTTCGTGGTCGGCATCCTCTCGACATTGATGGGCATCGGCGGCGGCCTGTTCTCGAACCTGCTGATGACGTTCTACAGCCGTCCCATTCATCAGGCGGTCGCGACCTCGTCGGCGCTCGCGGTCTTGATCTCGATCCCCGGCGCGCTCGGCTACATCTATGCCGGCTGGCCGGCGGCGGCGAACTATCCGGCCGTCACGGCCCTGCAAATCCCATTCGCGCTCGGCTACGTCTCCCTGATCGGCGCCGTGCTGGTGATGCCGATGAGCCTCGTCACGGCGCCGCTCGGCGTAAGAGCCGCGCACGCGATGTCGAAGCGGACGCTGGAGGTGGCGTTCGGGTGCTATCTGTTTATTGTCGGCAGCAGGTTTGTGATGAGCTTGGTCGCCGGGCAATAAGCCGCACACTCCGTCATTGCGAGCCAACGGGTCCGCGCGAAGCGCGGCCCGATGACAGGCTCCGCGAAGCAATCCAGGAATCCTTCCGCGGCGGCAGCCTGGATTGCTTCGTCGCAAGAGCTCCAATGACGGCGTTGAGAGTGCTCGCCAACGCCAAATCCATCGTCGTCCTGGACAAGCTCGCGCAGCGAGTGGTTCTGCGATGACTCGTGGTCACCAGCTTCGCGCCAAACTTCTCCTTGGGGTAATGGGTCCTGGCTTTCGCCAAGACGACAGTGGGAAGCTGACGGCGATCGCGAAGCCGCAACATGTCTATTTCTTCGCGTAGATATCCTTATACGTCTCGCGCAAAATGTTCTTCTGCACCTTGCCCATGGTGTTGCGCGGCAGCTCGTCGACGACGAAGACGCGTTTGGGCATCTTGAATTTGGCGAGCCGTCCGTCGAGTGCCTTCAGCACCGAGGCTTCGCTGACCTCGGCGCCCTTGTTGCAGACGAGAACGGCGGTGACGCCTTCGCCGAAATCGGCATGCGGCACGCCGATCACGGCGGATTCGACTACGCCCGGCATGGCGTCGATCTCGCTCTCGATTTCCTTCGGATAGACGTTGAAGCCGCCGGAGATCACGAGGTCCTTGCCGCGGCCGAGAATGTGGACGTAGCCCTTGGCGTCGATCTTGCCGAGATCACCGGTGATGAAGAAGCCGTCGGGCCGGAATTCAGCCTTGGTCTTCTCCGGCATGCGCCAGTAGCCCTTGAAGACGTTCGGGCCCTTCACCTCGATCATGCCGATTTCTTCGCGCGGCAGTTCCTTCGCCGTCTCCGGGTCGGTGACACGCAACGAGACGCCCGGCAGCGGGAAGCCAACCGCGCCAGGCACGCGCTCGCCGTCATAGGGGTTCGACGTGTTCATGTTGGTCTCGGTCATGCCATAGCGTTCGAGCACCGCATGGCCCGTGCGCGCCGACCATTCGCGATGGGTCTCGGCCAGCAGCGGCGCCGAGCCCGAGATGAACAGGCGCATGTGCTTCGTCGTCTCGCGCGACAGCGCGGGGTTCTGCAGCAACCGTGTGTAGAAGGTCGGAACGCCCATCAGCACGGTGGCTCGCGCCATCAGCTTGATGATCAAATCCGGATCGAGCTTCGGCAGGAAGATCATCGACGCGCGCGCGAACAGCGTCACGTTGGTCGCAACGAACAGGCCGTGGGTGTGGTAGATCGGCAGCGCGTGGATCAGGACGTCCCTGTCGGTGAAGCGCCAGTAGCCGACGAGGCTGAGCGAGTTCGACGCCAGATTGTCGTGCGTGAGCATCGCGCCCTTGGAGCGGCCCGTGGTGCCAGATGTGTAGAGGATCGCGGCGAGGTCGTCGCTTGTGCGCGGCACCGTCGCGAACTCGCCGCTTGCCTTGTCGGCGGCGTCCGTCAGCGAGCCCTTGCCGTCAGGCCCGAGCGTCTCGACCTTGGCTTTTACCTTGGCGGCGATCGGGGCGAGGCCTTCCGCCTTGGAGGGATCGCAAACCACCAGCGACGGCTCGGCATCGCCGATGAAGTAGTCGAGCTCGTTCAGCGTATAGGCGGTGTTCAGCGGCAGATAGACCGCGCCGGCCCGCACGGTGGCCAGATACAGCACGATGTTGGCGACCGATTTCTCCACCTGCACCGCGACGCGATCGCCGGGCTTCACGCCGCGCGCGACCAGCACATTCGCTATCTGCCCCGCGCGCGCGATCAGATCGCCATAGCTGATACGGGCGCCGTCATGCGTTTCGATTGCGAGGCGTTTGGGATCGTCCAGGCCGTCGAACAGGCGGGAAAACAGATTGGCGTTGGCAGCTTGGTTCATGCAACATTCCTCGCCGGCGAAGGCCGGTCAAAACCGAGGGCTGGATTAGCAAAAACCGCCCCGCAGAAGCAACGGAGACAGTTTGCATGACCAAAAACGGGAAACGCGTGGCCTGGGTCACGGGCGCCGGCAGCGGAATCGGCGAGGCCGGCGCCGAGGCGTTAGCTGCCGACGGCTGGACGGTGGTGGTGTCGGGCCGGCGCCAGTCAGCCCTCGATGCGGTGGTTGCGAAGATCAATGGCGCAGGCGGGACGGCCGAGGCCATTGTGCTTGACGTGTCCAACGCCACTGAAGCCCAGAAGGCAGCCGATCGAATCGTCGCCAGGCACGGCCGGATCGATCTGCTGGTGAACAATGCCGGCATCAATGTTCCCAAGCGCAGCTGGAAGGACATGGAACTGGAAGGCTGGGATAAGCTCGTCCAGGTCAATCTCAACGGCGTGCTTTATTGCATGCGCGCGGTGCTGCCGACGATGCGCAAGCAGCAGGACGGCGCGATCATCAACGTCTCGTCCTGGGCCGGCCGCCATGTCTCGAAGATGCCTGGCCCGGCCTATACCACGACCAAGCATGCGGTGCTGGCGCTGACCCATTCCTTCAACATGGACGAATGCGTGAACGGCCTGCGCGCCTGCTGCCTGATGCCGGGCGAGGTGGCAACGCCGATCCTGAAGCTGCGCCCGGTGGTGCCGAGCGAGGAGGAGCAGGCCAGGATGCTGCAATCCGAAGATCTCGGCCGCACCATCGCGTTCATTGCGAGCATGCCGGCGCGGGTCTGCATCAACGAGGTGCTGATCAGCCCGACGCATAATCGCGGTTTTATTCAGACGCCGCACAGCAGGGACTGAGGTGGGGCGCAGCCGCGAGTCCGTCATTGCGAGCGAAGCGAAGCAATCCAGAAATGTAGCCGCGGAGACAGTCTGGATTGCTTCGTCGCAAGGGCTTCTCGCAATGACGACGTGGATGCACCACACGAAATCCCTCCCCCATAGTTTCACGCATCACAAAGAATTTTTCTCCGAAACCGCCCAGCAAACCCTCCCGTAGTTCGGCCAACGACGGCGCTGCTGCTTCAAGCCAAGGAGACACAGCCGCCGTTGTTGCCAACTCAAACGCCGGCTATCGCCGGTCTCAATTCAATCGGGAGATTCTCCATGTCGAAGCGCATTGTCTATCTCGCTGCTGCCGCCTTCAGCGCCCTCGCCATCACCGCGACCGTCGTCGCGCCTGTCAGCGCCGAGGAGAAGACCGTCATGGTCGGCGGCGCCGCGATGTTCCCGTCCAAGAACATCGTCCAGAACGCGGTCAACTCCAAGGACCACACCACGCTGGTCGCGGCGGTGAAGGCGGCGGGCCTGGTGCCGACGCTGGAAAGCAAGGGCCCGTTCACGGTGTTCGCGCCGACCAATGCCGCCTTCGGCAAGCTGCCGGCCGGCACCGTCGACAACCTGGTCAAGCCCGAGAACAAGGCGACCCTGACCAAGATCCTCACCTATCACGTCGTACCCGGCAAGCTCGCGGCCTCCGACCTCACCGACGGCAAGAAGATGAAGACCGCCGAGGGCGAGGAACTGACGGTGAAGAAGATGGACGGCAAGACCTGGATCGTCGATGCCAAGGGCGGCACCTCGATGGTGACGATCTCCAACGTCAACCAGTCGAACGGCGTCATCCATGTGGTCGACACCGTGCTGATGCCGGCGACGTAACACCGCCCACCCCTGTTTCATCCCCCGAACAGGAGGTCTCGAGACGGCGAGCCGGGGGTGCCCGGCTCGCTTTCTTGTGACCGTGATAGCCCGCCAGTATCGATTTGATGCCGGACGGGGCGTAACGAAAGCGGAAGCATCGGCGTATAATTGCTGTCAAACGACGTTCAGGACGGAACCATCATGGCGAGCCTCACAGTCACCGACGAGCAGGTCAGGGCCACTCCGGCCAAAGTGATCCAGCCGGCCTGGGTCCGGATCATGCATTGGGTCAACGCCCTCGCCATGATCCTGATGATTCTGTCGGGCTGGCAGATCTACAACGCCTCGCCGCTGTTCGGCTTCAGCTTCCCGCGCGAGTACACGCTCGGCGGCTGGCTCGCGGGCGGCCTGCTCTGGCATTTTGCGGCGATGTGGCTGTTGATGATCAACGGCCTCGCCTATCTCATCACCGGTTTCGCCACCGGCCGCTTCGCTAAGAAGCTGCGCCGATCACGGCGTCCGGCGTGCTTCACGACGTCAGGGCGGCGCTGACCTTCAAGCTCGGCCATGACGATCTCACCGTCTACAATTACGTGCAGCGCCTGCTCTATGCCGGCATCATCGTGGTCGGCGTGCTGATCGTGCTGTCGGGCCTCGCGATGTGGAAGCCGGTGCAGCTCTATTACCTAGTGATGCTGTTCGGCGACTATCCGACCGCGCGCTACGTGCACTTCTTCTGCATGGCCGCGATCTGCGCGTTCCTGGTCATTCATGTTCTGCTCGCGCTGCTGGTGCCGAAGAGCCTGCGCGCGATGATCATCGGTCGCTGAGGAGGAGAACATGGCGAAACGTTCATTCCTGATCCCCGGCGTCGACAAGCGGCTCTTGATCAAGGACTCCATCAAGACGATGCCTGACGTCACCCGCCGCCGCTTCATCGCAGGCGGCGCCAGCTTCGGTGCGCTGACGCTGCTCACCGGCTGCGACGTCGTCGATTCCTCCTCGGCCGAGGAGATGCTGAAGCAGGTCTCGAAATTCAACGACGCGGTGCAGGCCTTCATCTTCAATCCCGATGCGCTGGCGCCGACCTTCTCCGAGAGCGCGATCACAAAACCGTTCCCGTTCAATGCCTATTACGATCTCGACGACGCGCCTGATGTCGATGGCAACGACTGGAAGCTCGAAGTGCGCGGTCTCGTCGATAACAAGAAGTCCTGGACGCTGGACGAGCTCTACAAACTTCCTCAGGTCACGCAAATCACCCGCCTCATCTGCGTCGAGGGCTGGAGCGCGATCGGCAGCTGGACCGGCACGCCTTTACGCGACTTCCTCAAGCTGGTCGGCGCCGACACGCGCGCGAAATATGTCTGGTTCCAGTGCGCCGACAAGGACGGCTACAACTCGCCGCTCGACATGCGCAGCGCACTGCATCCGCAGACCCAGATGACGTTCAAATACGCGAACGAGATCCTGCCGCGCGCCTACGGCTTCCCGATGAAGATCCGCGTGCCGACAAAGCTCGGCTTCAAGAACCCGAAATACGTGGTCTCGATGGAAGTCACCAACGACTACAAGGGCGGCTATTGGGAAGACCAGGGGTATAATTCGTTTAGTGGGAGTTAGGCCCGCTGCCGTAGGGTGGGCAAAGGCGCAAGAGCGCCGTGCCCACCGTGATTGTCACGGCGGATAAAGGGTTGGTGGGCACGCTTCGCTTTGCCACCTTACGGCACCGATTGTCTGGCCGGCCCCACCTTGCGCTGGCACAGCGCCGCCACCGCCCCGAGCGCCAGCAGCGCCGCCGACACATTCAACGCGTAACTCAAGCTGCCCAGCGCATCCGTGATCGCACCGACCACGATCGGACCCAGCGTCTGGCCGACGCCGAACGAGATCGTCATCGCCGCAATCGCGGTCGGCCACACCTCGGGCGGATAGTTGAAGCGGACGAAGGCGGTGGTCGAGCCGACCACCGCGAAGAACGCGACGCCGAACACCACGGCGGAGACCGCAAGCCACGCCGGCGAATGTCCGAGCATCGGCAGGGCGGCACCGAGGCCGTTGGTGCCGAGGATGATGGCGGTGGCGAGCCCGCCGCGGTCGAGCGCCAGCACGCCGCGCCAGGCCCAGGGCGTCACGAAGGCGCTGAGCCCGATCAGGCTCCAGAACGCGGCCTGCGCGGCGGCCCCGCCGCCGCCGTCGCGCACATAGGCGATCATGAAGGTCATGTAGGCGATGTAGCCGGCGCCGAACAGGAAGTAGCCGGCGAGATAGATCAGCACCGGCAGAATCGCGAACGACGCGTGGCCGCCTTCCGAGAAGCGGACGCTGCTCTCGATGCGGATCAGGAACAGCGGGATCGTCATCGCGACGGACAGCAGCGTCAGCGCCCACCAGACGATCCACCACGAGCCCGGTCCGAAATATTGCAGCGTGAACGGGGCGATCAGCCCCGAGGCGAGAATGCCGATGCCGGGCCCGGCATAGAACAGGCTCAGCAGGAAATTGGCCCGCTCCGGGCGCAACTGCGCGATGGTCGCAGCCAGCGCGCCGCCGGCGACGAAGCCGGCTGCAGCCCCCAAGCCCAGCACCAGGCGGGCCAGGCTCAGCGCGACGAAATTGCCTGTCAGCGCGCAGGTGGCGAGCGCGGCGACGCAGGCCAGGGTTCCCAGGCGGATCGCCGCCGCCCAGCCGATACGCTGGATCAGCCGGGACGCCATCAGCGCGCCCACGAGATAGCCGACGGCGTTGATGGTGTTCATGAAACCGGCCGCCGAGTAGGACCAGCCGAGGGTCTCCCGCATATCCGGCAGCACCAGCGCATAGGCAAAGCGGCCGATGCCGAGCCCGACCGTCGCCGCCAGCGACAAGGTCAGGATCAGCCGCGCGGGATGCGGGATGAGGGGACGGTCAGGGGCGTGCAAGGGGTACTCCGGCTGTGGGAGTGTGGCAGGCTCCATCCGCTTTGCACAGCCGGCTCCCCGGCAATGGTGTCTTGCCAATCGCGCAACGCCGCTCTAGCACTCCGGCCGAATTCGACCTGAGAGGAACGACCATGGCGACCCACAAACTGCTGCTGCTCCCCGGCGACGGTATCGGCCCCGAGGTGATGGGCGAGGTGAAGCGGCTGATCGACTGGCTCAATTCGGCCGGGATCGCCAAGTTCGAGACCGACACCGGTCTCGTCGGCGGCGCGGCCTATGACGCGCACAAGGTGTCGATCTCGGAAGGCGACATGGCCAAAGCCAAGGACGCCGACGCCGTGATCTTTGGCGCGGTCGGCGGCCCGAAATGGGATGCCGTGCCCTACGAGGTGCGCCCCGAAGCCGGCTTGCTTCGCCTGCGCAAGGATCTCGCCCTGTTCGCCAACCTCCGCCCGGCCGTGTGCTACCCGGCGCTGGCAGACGCCTCGAGCCTGAAGCGCGAGGCGGTCGAGGGCCTCGACATCGTCATCGTGCGCGAGCTCACCGGCGGCGTCTATTTCGGCGAGCCCAAGACCATCACCGATCTCGGCAATGGCCAGAAGCGCGCCATCGATACCCAGGTCTACGACACCTATGAGATCGAGCGCATCGCTCGCGTCGCCTTCGAGCTTGCCAAGAAGCGCAAGAACAAGGTGACGTCGATGGAGAAGCGCAACGTCATGAAGTCGGGCGTGCTTTGGAACGAGGTCGTTACGCAAGTTCACAAGCGCGAATACCCCGACGTCACGCTCGAGCATCAGCTCGCCGATTCCGGCGGCATGATGCTGGTGAAATGGCCGAAGCAGTTCGACGTCATCGTCACCGACAATCTGTTCGGCGACATGCTCTCCGACATCGCGGCGATGCTGACGGGGTCGCTCGGCATGCTGCCCTCGGCTTCGCTTGGCGAGGTCGACGTCAAGAGCAAGAAGCGCAAGGCGCTGTACGAGCCGGTGCACGGCTCCGCCCCTGATATCGCGGGCAAGGGCCTCGCCAATCCGATCGCGATGATCTCGTCGTTCGGCATGGCGCTGCGCTACTCCTTCGACATGGGCGATCTCGCCGACAAGGTCGATGCCGCCATCGCCGCCGTGCTCGCCAGCGGCCTGCGCACCGCCGACATCAAGTCGGAAGGCACCACCGCCGCTTCGACCACGCAGATGGGCGAAGCGATTCTGAAGGAATTGCAGAAGCTGCACGGGTAGAGTCGTAGCCCGGATGGAGCGCAGCGAAATCCGGGGCTCTCGCCTCGTGGACAGATTTCCCGGATTGCGCTTCGCTCCATCCGGGCTACGCGACAAAAAATGGCCGGGCGTGAGCCCGGCCATTTTGATTCGATGCCTGCGTCCGCTTCAGTACAGCGGGAAATTCTGCGGGTAGCCGCCGACATCGGCCGGCGGCGAGAGCGGCTGGCGATCGATCGGGCGGTTCAGGTTCTCGCGGGCGAAGGACGGATAGCCCACCGCCGGCGGGAAGGCGTAGTCGCTGAACTTGCGGTCGCCCGGATTGACCTCGGTGCCGCCGTCGAGCCAGGAGCGCTTGCTCACATAGATGCGGGTGCGGCCCTGCTGATAGACCGCGTTGGGGCCGCTCGGTCCGTAATAGGGCCGGCCGCGCTCGTCATAGCGCTTGGTCCTGGTGTCGGCCGAAGCTGGCGACGCGAGCGACATGGCAATGACGGCGCCCGCCGCAAGCCAGGTCGCCAATGTGTTCGCCGCAGAGAATTTCAAGCTCATCACGTCCCCTTCAGGCGGCAGGCCGCCAGTCGATTTCACCCCATACTAGCCCGGCCGGGGCGGATGCAACTAGGTCAATTGGGTCACACCAGCTCGGAATAATCGTGCGCGCCGGCAAAAGTTGCATCAATACCAGCCACTTGAGCTTGATGCGGCCTAGAGCGCCCCGCGCAATTGCGCGTTCGCGGCGCCCAGCAGCCAGTCCGACGATCCCTGGGAATCGCAGGCGCGGCGCTTCAGCTCGGCACGGGCGAACAATTCCGCCAGCCTGGGCTCGTTGCCCGAGGTCAGCAGCGTCAGCCGGTTCAGCGTGCAGGCGATCGCCGCGCGCCGGGTGGGCAGGGTGTCGCCCTGGCAGGTGAAGCCGGAGATCTGCAGCGCCGGCTCCTCGCTGCGCTTGAGATAGCCGAGGCAAGCCCGCGTCCCCTCCGCGGCGACCGGCCGGAACAGGGCGACCGGGCCGAATTTCGTGTCGATCAGGCCGGCCTGCTCGAGCGTGGTCGCCGCGCTCAAGCCCATCTGGACGGCCAGATCCGCAGTCGCCGGACGGGCCACGTCGAACTCGCCGCCTTCCCGGTAGATTTCGAGCTCGGCCACCGGCTGGCCGGCCTCGCTCGCCCAGCGCAGCACGTCCCTGCGGCCTCCTCCGGGATGCCGAAGAATAGTGTAAGAGGCTGTTTTCTCGGATGAATCAAGCCGGCTGACGGCGAAGGCCGGATGCGAGCGGTCGGCCGCGCTCCAGCCCGGCTTGTCCGCCGGTTCATCGTCGCGCAAGTCAGGCAGCTGGCCGAGCGCCGCGAGCGCGAGGATGGCAAACAGGGCGAGCGCCCCCACATAGGCGATCAGGTGCGCCAGCGTGCCGATGATCTCGTCGGCAAAGGCTGCAAGCGCCAGATGGATCTGGGTAGGGCTAACGGCCGTGCTGGCCTCAGGCGACTGCATCCACGGCCTTCAGGCATGGTCCAACGTTGTCTTGAGGCCGGTTCTCGCATAGAAGCGCTGCTCTTCCTGTTTAAGCGTCAGCTTCGGGAACGGGCTTTTTCATCGGAGAGTGAACGATGGGTTACAAAGTCGCAGTCGTCGGCGCGACCGGCAATGTCGGACGGGAAATGCTCAACATCCTGGATGAGCGCAAATTCCCCGCCGACGAGGTCGTGGCCCTGGCGTCACGCCGCAGCGTCGGCGTCGAGGTCTCCTATGGCGACCGCACCCTGAAGGTCAAAGCGCTCGAGCATTACGACTTCTCCGACGTCGACATCTGCCTGATGTCGGCGGGCGGCGCGGTGTCGAAGGAATGGTCGCCGCAGATCGGTGCCGCCGGCGCGGTCGTGATCGACAATTCCTCGGCGTGGCGCATGGATCCGGACGTGCCGCTGATCGTGCCGGAGGTGAACGCGGGCGCGACGGAAGGCTTCAAGAAGAAGAACATCATCGCCAACCCGAACTGCTCGACCGCGCAGCTCGTGGTTGCGCTCAAGCCGCTGCACGACAAGGCGACCATCAAGCGCGTCGTGGTCTCGACCTATCAATCGGTGTCGGGTGCCGGCAAGGACGCGATGGACGAATTGTTCTCGCAGACCAAGGCCGTCTATACCAATGACGAGCTGGTCGCGAAGAAATTCCCCAAGCGCATCGCCTTCAACGTCATCCCCCACATCGACGTCTTCATGGAGGACGGCTACACCAAGGAAGAGTGGAAGATGATGGCGGAGACCAAGAAGATCCTTGATCCCAAGATCAAGCTCTCCGCCACCTGCGTGCGCGTGCCGGTGTTCGTCGGCCACTCCGAGGCCGTCAACATCGAGTTCGAGAACCCGATCAGTGCGGATGAAGCCCGCGATATCTTGCGCAAGGCGCCGGGCTGCCTCGTCATCGACAAGCAGGAGCCCGGCGGCTACGCCACGCCTTACGAAGCGGCCGGCGAGGACGCCACCTATATCAGCCGCATCCGCGAGGACGCGACGGTCGAGAACGGCCTCGTGCTGTGGTGCGTGTCCGACAATTTGCGCAAGGGCGCCGCGCTCAACGCGATCCAGATCGCGGAAGTGCTGATCAACCGCAAGCTGATCAGCGCGAAGAAGAAGGCGGCGTAATGCGCTGCCGTAGGGTGGGCAAAGGCGCGCTCTTCGCGCGCCGTGCCCACCATTCTTTCCGATTCCGACAGGTGGTGGGCACGCTTCGCTTTGCCCACCCTACGAGAGCGATGGCTTACGCCACGCTTCGCGCGTTCTTGAATTCCTTCGCGACCTTATCCAGCACGAACAGCGATCCCTCCGCGACGCCGAAATAGGCGCCGTGGGTCTGCATCTGGCCGTTCTCCACCGCCTTGCGCACGAACGGGAAGGTCATCAGGTTTTCGAGGCTGCGGAACACCGCGGCCTTCTCGATGCGCTCGACGAACTGCGCCATGGTCTCGTGGTTGCGCTGCTCGACCACCTCGCCCGGCTTGATGAACATCTGCATCCATTTGCCGATGAAGTCGCCCGGCGTCAGCGGCTCGATCTTGTCGACGAAGGCGCGGATGCCGCCGCATTGCGCGTGGCCGAGCACCACGATGTGCTTCACCTTCAGCACCGTCACCGCATATTCCAGCGCCGCCGAGACGCCGTGCGCGTTCTCGTCGGGCTGATAGGTCGGCACCAGATTGGCGATGTTGCGGACGACGAACAATTCGCCGGGGCCGACGTCGAAGATCACCTCGGGCGAGACGCGGCTGTCGCAGCAGCCGATCACCATCACTTCCGGCGACTGTCCCTTCTCCGACAGCTCGCGATAGCGGGTCTGCTCGGCCGGCAGCCGCTGGGTGGCGAAGGCCTTGTAGCCTTCCAGCAAATGCTTCGGGAATGTCACCATGCCTATGCCTAATCATAGACCGCAGGGGCGAACAAGCCTTTCGAACAGGCAGGCCAAATGCTATCGGCTTCGGTCAGAAGACTGACGAGGAAGGAACGCTTGCATGACCCGCCCGCGCCGCAGCCACCTGTTCATGCCCGGCTCCAATCCCCGCGCGCTGGAAAAGGCGCGCAATCTCGCCGCCGACGGCCTGATCCTCGATCTCGAGGACTCCGTCGCTCCTGATGCCAAAGCGGTGGCGCGCGACGGCATTGCCGCCGCGATCGCGGCCAAGGGTTTTGGCAAACGCGAGATCCTGATCCGGACCAACGGTCTCGACACGTCCTGGTGGGCCGACGACGTCGCGATGGCCGCCAAGGCGTCGCCGGACGGCATTCTGGTTCCAAAAGTTTCAAGCATCGAAGATCTCGGCGCGATCGACCGGAAGCTGGCCGAGCTTGGCGCCGCGCCGACCGTGAAAGTCTGGGCCATGATCGAGACCGCGCGCGCCGTGCTCCATGCCGAGGAGCTGGCCGCCGCCGGCCGCGATCCATCGAGCCGCCTGTCGGGCTTCGTGTTCGGTCCGAACGACATCTCGCGCGAGACCCGCATCAAGATGCTGCCGGGCCGCGCCGCGATGATCCCGATGATCACCCATTGCATCCTGGCGACGCGCGCCCACGGCCTCGAAATCCTCGACGGGCCCTATAGCGACATCGCCAATTCCGACGGCTTTGCCACCGAATGCGCGCAAGGGCGCGATCTCGGCTTCGACGGCAAGACGCTGATCCATCCTTCGCAGATCGATGCCTGCAACGCGATCTTCACCCCACCCGAAGAGGAAGTCGCGCGCGCGCGAAAAATCATCGCAGCGTTCGAATTGCCGGAAAACGTCTCACGTGGCGCGATCCGGCTCGACGGCGCCATGGTCGAACGCCTGCACGCCGACATGGCCCGGCGCACGATCGAGATCGCAGACGCGATCGCTGCGATAGGGAAAGGCTAGGGCGCACGCTCAAAAAAGCGGTGTTGCTTCAGGGGACAACACGCAGCTCTGCAAGACCTCGCGCGTCCTCCCGAGTTCGGCGCGCAGCCTGTTGCGGGTATCCGCGTGTAAAAGCTTGATGGGATGAGGCTTGATCGCTGCAACGAGCGAGGTGCACTCCCTCTCTCGCTTGCGGGAGAGGGTTGGGGAGAGGGTGTCTCCGCGATGGGACAATCGCCAAGAGGAGAAAGCCCTCACCCGGCGCTTTGCGCCGACCTCCCGCAAGCGGGAGAGGTGAACCACCCGCGGCAATCGATTCAACCTAAAGCCATTCCGCTTTAGGACTGCGGAGGAAAAAGCAGGTGCGGCGCCCCCGTGACAGGCGCGCCACGTCGCTCGTTCTGCTATAATGCTACTATGACGATCGGGATTTCCGGACCCGAACGGAAGGCACCAGGGCGAAGCGCCGTGGTGGGATTCATCATCGCGGCCATCATCGCCGCAATCGGCCTGATCCTGCTCGCTCTCGTCGGCGACTTCCTGGTCGACTGGATGTGGTTCTCGTCGATCGGCTACGAACAGGTCTTCTGGACCACAATCGCCGCGAAAGCCGCCGTCTTCCTCGTCGTTTTCGCGGCGACCGCCGCCATCTTGTGGGTGAACGCGCGCCTTGCACTTGGCCTTGCCGGGCGCCGAACCCGGTTGCCCGCGGCCTTCGACCCGAGGCTTGTGGCCGCTGCGGCGCTGCCCGATCCGCTTGAATTCCTGCGCGAGCGGCTGCGGTGGCGCAGCATGATCGCCGCTAGTAGCGGCGTCGTCGCTCTGCTTGTCGGCTGGGGAGAAGCCGGCAACTGGAGCACTTTTCTGCGCTTCATCTACCAAGTGCCCTACGGCAGCAATGATCCCTTGTACGACAAGGATATCGGATTCTACCTGTTTTCCCTGCCCGTCTTTGTGGCCATTAAGAATTGGGCGTTGCTGACACTCGTCATGAGCGCGCTGCTCGCCGGGCTTATCTACTGGGTGCACGGCGACATCGAGGACCGGGCGCAGCGAGTATCACCAGCGGCGATCTCGCACGGTTCGGCGCTTCTCGGCCTCTTCTTTGGCGTGAAGGCGTGGTCCTACAGTCTCGACCGCTATCTCCTGCTGTACGGCGACAATGGCGTGGTGGTCGGCGCAGGCTTCACCGACGTCAATGTGGAACTGCCGGTCCTGTGGCTGCTGATCGCACTTTCGATCGTCGCCGCTGTGGCGGCATGCGCGAACCTGTGGGTGCGTACCTACCGCCTCCCCACCGCCGCGATTGTGCTGCTGTTCGGCGGCGCTTTCCTGCTATCGGGCATCATCCCCGCAGTGTTTCAGCGCTTCTACGTCGGGCCGAACGAGCTGGCGTGGGAGCGGCCTTACATGGAACGCAACATTGCCCTGACGCGGGAGGCCTACAATCTCAATCGGATCGTGCCGAAGCCGTTCCCTGCGGAACAGAACCTGACCTTGAGGGCGCTCGAGGCCAACAAGGCTACCATTGAAAATATAAGGCTGTGGGATTGGCAACCATTGGCCGACACTTACGCTCAATTGCAGGAGATTCGCACCTATTACAAACTGCGCGACCTCGATGTCGATCGTTACTGGTTCGGCGATACCTACCAAAGCGTGATGATCTCAGGCCGCGAGTTGAATTCCGCGCTGCTGCCACCCAACGCGCAGACCTGGGTCAACCGCCACATCCTGTTCACCCACGGCAATGGTGCGGTGATGAGTCCGGTCACCCAGAAGAGCGGCGAAGGACTTCCGCTGCTCTATCTGGACGACATTCCTCCGGTCGCACATGGAGGTCCCGCGATTCGCGAGCCGCGCATCTATTACGGACTGCAGACTGAGGACTACGTCATCGTCAAGGGAACCGTGCCGGAATTCGATTATCCCAGGGGAAAGGACAACGCCTACGCGTCCTATGACGGGTCCGGCGGCGTGCCGCTGTCGGGCATGGTGCGGAGACTGATCTTCGCCCACCATTTCAACGATGTGAACCTGCTGCTGTCAGACTACATCGGCGATGACAGCCGGATCATGATCCGGCGCAACATCCAGAAGCGGGTGGGCACGATCGCCCCGTTCCTCTCTCTCGATCGCGATCCCTATCTGGTCGTCAGCGAGGGCAGGATGTTCTGGATGCAGGACGCCTACACGACCAGCGATTATTTTCCCTACGCACAGCCTGCGCCCGGCTACAACCTCAATTATATCCGCAATTCAGTGAAGGTCGTGATCGACGCCTATAACGGCACCGTCGATTTTTACCTGATGGACCCAGCCGACCCGATCGCCGCGACCTATCAGCGAATCTTCCCGGACCTGTTCAAGCCGTTCGCGGCCATGCCGTCCGATCTTCAGAAGCACATTCGTTATCCCGAAGACCTCTTCCTGATCCAGGCGCGACTTTTCCAGACCTACCACATGGAAGCTGCCGATGTTTTCTATAACCGGGAGGACCTCTGGCAATTTCCGCGTCAACCGGCCGGTGATGGCGTCTCTTCAATGGACGGCATCACCACCATGGCCCCCTATTACATCATCATGCGGCTGCCCGGAGAGGCGCAAGCCGAGTTCTTCATCATGATCCCGATGGTGCCGAGCCGTCGCGACAACATGATCGCTTGGCTTGCCGCGCGCTGCGACGAGCCCGGCTATGGCAAGCTGATCGTGTACGAATTTCCCAAAGAGAAGCTGGTCTACGGGCCGTTCCAGATCGAGGCGCGAATTCATCAGAACACGGAGATCTCCCAGCAGATATCGCTGTGGAACCAGATGGGGTCGCGGGTGATCCGGGGAAATCTGCTCGTGATCCCGATCGAGAATTCGATTCTCTACGTGTCGCCGCTGTATTTGCGGGCCGAGCAAGGACATTTGCCGGAGCTCAAGCGAGTGATTGCCGCCTATGGTGAGCATGTCGTCATGAAGGAAACGCTTGCCGAGGCCCTGTCGGCACTCTTCGTGGACAGCGGCCCTTCCCCGGCAGCGTCGGCTGTGACCGCGGAAACACCCGCCGAAGCCTCCGCGGCAGCGCGCGCGCAGGAGGCGCTCACGCACTATGACCAGGCCATGGAGCGGTTGAAATCCGGTGATTGGGCAGGCTTCGGCAAAGAGATCGATGCGATGCGCGGTATTTTGGAAGATATTCGCCGGCAACCGGGTAGCCGCTGAGGTTCGCGAGAAACGCTATTTTCTGACTTGCCGGTGCAACTGCCCGCCCCGACGAGGCCATCGAATAGGATAGTGATGTCGGCCTTGAGCCCCAGCTCGGACCTCTGAACGAGGTCTGCTATAGGCTGCAGCAGACCTCCACGTCCTCGATCGAGTAAGTACACACCCAGTGAGATCTCCCGCGCTGGCGTCAGTGTGGCGCGACGTCGGCGCGGTCGAGCGACTCCAGCGTCGCGGCGTTGGCGCAGTAGCCGTGATAATTCTCCGCGGCGGTGCCGTCGGCGAGATCGCGGTCGCACTGGCCCTTCTGGTTGCAGAGCGAGCAGACCCGCTCCATGTCGCGCAGCAGCAGCGGCTGCGCGCGGCCGAGCCCTTCGACGTTGATGCCGAGCTGCTCCAGCATCTTCGGCAATTCGTCGGCGGCGTGCTTGCCGTGGCGAACGAGCTCCTCCAGATCGTCAGGCGCGATCCTGAGATCGCTGGCGATCCGGTTGAAATCGGCGCGATCGAGCTGCCGCATCTCGTTCATCTCGCGGCGATGCTTCAGCCAGCCGGCAAAGGATTCGATGAGGTCCTGGACGATGGGGTAGGGCCTGCTTGCGGTGCTCATGGAAAGCTCCGTTGGGGTCGTGGAATTGGAGCGAGACTAGGCACAATGGTGCAGGGGCGCGTTGCGCTGGATCAAACTGGATGCTCGGGGTGCTTAACCTCTCCCGCTTGCGGGAGAGGTCGGCGCGTCCCGGGCGATGCGAAGCATCGTCCCGCGCGCCGGGTGAGGGCTTTATCCCCTTGGTGATTCTTATTGTGGAGACACCCTCTCCCGCAAGCGGGAGAGGGAGAGCACTGCCTCCGCGGCAACTACCCAAACCGCTCCGCCGCCCACGCATACAGGCTGCCCGGAATCGGCTTTTCGCCGCCGCGGCCCTTGGGCGAGATGTGCAGGCCGATGATCTCGGGGTTGGTAACGAGGCCGAGATAGCTCGAGGGATCGAAGAACAGTTTTGGCTCGGCATGCACGGCGTAGAACGACTGCTTCGGCAGCGCGCAAGCGAGTTCGCCGGTGCGGCGCGCGAGCGCGGTGAGCGCCGCCGGCCCGTAGATCGCAACGCGGATGTCGGAGAGGCGGTTCGAGCCGCCGCGCAGACGGCGCATCATGAAGGTGATGCGGTGGCGCACGGACAGCCAGTTCGGCGTCAGCTCCTCCTGCTCCATCAGCTCCTCGAAGGCGGCGACGATGCCATGCCCGGCCGGCAGATAGATCACGGAATTGCCAAGCTGGCGCGGCCGCTCCCAGGCGAAATAGGGCTTTGCCGGATCGATCTCGACGGGCCTCAACAGCAGCACGTCGGCGTCGAGCCAGAGGCCGAGGCCGTTCGCCATCAGCTTCATGCGGAAGAAGTCGCTGAACTGCAGCGTGGTCCAGTCGCGCCAGCTGCCGTCCGGCTGCGGCGGCCGCAGCCTTTCGGAGAACGCGTGCGGCAGGATCGCCTCGGCATCCGCATTCGCGATGCCCGCGGGCAGACCGGGAATGGGGTCGAAGCTGTAGACCGTGACCTTGTGGCCGGCAGCCAACTGTGAGCGCAGACAGGTCTGGCGCAGGGCGTCCATCGGGCCATGCCAGAAGGTGACGATGTCGGGCAGCATGCGCGAGCTATAAGGAGAGTCAGAGCAAAGAAAAAGCCCCGGCGCCGTCAGCACCGGGGCTCGAACCAGAAACGCGATCTCAGGCCCAGGCGCGTTCGCGCTTGAGCTTGTCCTCATAGGTGTCGATCGAGGCCTTCTTCTCCATGGTGAGGCCGATGTCGTCGAGGCCGTTGATCAGGCAGTGCTTGCGGAACGGGTCGATCTCGAACTTGACCTTGCCGCCGTCGGGGCCGCGGATCTCCTGGTTGGGCAGGTCGATCGTCAGCGTCGCGTTGGCGCCGCGCTCGGCGTCGTCGAACAGCTTGTCGAGGTCTTCCTGGCTGACGCGGATCGGCAGAATGCCGTTCTTGAAGCAGTTGTTGTAGAAGATGTCGCCGAACGAGGTCGAGATCACGCAGCGGATGCCGAAGTCGAGCAGCGCCCAGGGCGCGTGCTCGCGGCTCGAGCCGCAGCCGAAATTGTCGCCGGCGACCAGCACCTTGGCATTGCGATAAGCGGGCTGGTTGAGGACGAAATCCGGATTCTCGCTGCCGTCGTCCTTGTAGCGCTGCTCGGAGAAGAGCCCCTTGCCAAGGCCGGTGCGCTTGATGGTCTTCAGGTACTGCTTCGGAATGATCATGTCGGTGTCGACATTGATGATCTTCAGCGGCGCCGCGACGCCTTCCAGCGTGGTGAACTTGTCCATGGTTGCGCTTTCCCGGATGGGTCTAGGGGAACAGGTGTTTATCGCGATCGGGCCCCGAATCCTAGGCCGAAATCGGCAGGGCTGCCTTACCTCTCCGGCTTGCGGGGGTTGAGGCTGGATTTGGTGCGGCGTCGGGACTTCACCTCTCCCGCTTGCGGGAGAGGTCGCGCCGGGGGCGCGGGAGAGGGTTCTCTCCTCTGGGGGAGTGTCTCGTTGAGGAGACACCCTCTCCCCAGCCCTCCCCCGCAAGCGGGGGAGGGAGCGCACCTCCGCTGCGGTGACGCGATCAATCCGGCCCGCTCTAGTCCGCCCGCGCCTCAATCGCGGCCATATCGTCGTCCGACAGACCGAAATGGTGGCCGATCTCGTGGATCAGGACATGGCGGACGATGTGGCCGAGGGTCTCGTCGTGCTCGGCCCAATAGTCCAGGATCGGCCGGCGGTAGAGCCAGACCATGTTGGGCAGCCGCGCCACGTCGCCAAGGCTCTGCTGCGGCAGGCCGATGCCCTGGAACAGGCCGAGCAGGTCGAACTCGCTCTCGCATTGCATCTCGTCCAGGACCTCTTCGGTCGGGAAGTCGTCGACGCGGATGATGACGCCCTCGCAGAGCCTGCGAAACTCCGCCGGCAGGCGCTCGAAGATGTCATGCGCCGTCGCTTCCATCTCGGCCAGCGAGGGCGCTTTCAAGTCCGTCCACATGGGCCTCTTCTAAAGCGTTTTCGAGCGACGTGGGTACCGGTTCGCGTAAACTAGCGCGGGTTCCGCAGCGATGCATCCCGCTTTATAAGCGCGGCGAGGTTGACGAGCGACGTCAAAACGGGGAGCGTGGGGCCTCGAATGGAATGTTTCGGGTGGGCGGAAAAATGCGAGCGAAAACAGCGCTGACGCTACTGTGCATGGGGTTGTTTTTGCAGTTTTGCGTTGGCGCCCAAGCCCAAACTCAAGTCCAGACCGCCGGCCCCGAGATTCGCCTCGCCCAGGCGGCCTCACCGGACGACGTTCCCCCGCCACGCAGGCGGCCCCCGGCGCGCTTGCGCGTCACGCCCTATTACAGCCCGGACGGCGTCTATCCGCGCTACAATCCCGGCCCCGACGCAGTCCGCGTGTGCAACGCCACCTATGTGCAGGAGTATCGCCCGAGCGGCACGGTGATCGTGCCGCGTGTGAGCTGCTACTGGCGCCGTGGCTGAGGCCTGCGCCGGCGAACACCGCGGTGCCTTGTAGGATCGTCATGGCGAGGTGGATCGTATTCGTTGTTGCCGTTGCGCTCGCCGCCGGCCTGCCTCGCGCTTCCGCGGCGCCAAGGGTGACGGTGCCGGAGGCCTCCGCGGGGATCGCGGTTTTCGATGTGCGACGACACGCGCGCGCCCATGACATTGCGCGGCCTGCTGCACGCCATGATCCACGCTATTATGCGCGGCCGGTCTATTACCGTCCCTACCCCTACGGCGTGCCGGCCCCGTTCGTGTTTGGCTACGGACCCTTCTGGTGACGCCGGCGCATTAGCCGGCGGGCGCAAATCCCCTGACCAGCAGCACCGTCGCCTGCGCGCCCGCTTTGCGATCGCGCGAGATGTCCTCGTAGTCGGGCGCGTTCGAGAAGGCGAAGAACGCAGCCTCATCGGGGAACGACATCATGACAAGCTTGTCATGCGGCCATGCGCCTTCGAGCACGCGCGGATGTTCGTCGGCGGCGAGCAGCTTGCCGCCATACTTCTTGAACACGTCGAAGAACCGCGCCTGATAGCGGTCATAGGCCGCGCGGTCCGTCATCTTCAATTGCGCAATCGCATAGACTGTCATTTCCAAAAACTCCTTACCTCGCGGCACTGCGTCGCATCGCGAAGCCCAGCGTCGTTCGTTCAGGGGGCGTTCACATCGCTCTCCTCAGTCTAATCTAGGGAGCGACCGCAATTGAACAGCGTTTGGCGCGGCCGAGACTTCGCGTCGCAACTGCGCTGTCCAGATTCAGGGAGGATTCCATGCTGAGGATATTGGATCTTAAGGCAAGCCCGATGCGCTTGCTCGGGATCGCGGCCGCCACGACATTGATGCTGTCGGCCGGCAGCGCGCGTCGCGCCGAAGCACTCACCTTGATCAATCCGGCGACGTCGCCCGCGACAAAGGCTGCGGCCGGCGATCTCGTCACGCAGGTTCGTCACGGCGGACATGGTGGCGGTTTTCACGGCGGAGGTTTCCGCGGTGGCGGACATTTTGGTGGCTTCCATGGCCGCGGCTTCCATGGCGGCGGCTTCCGCGCCGCGCCGGCCTTTCACGGCGGTGGCTATCGTTACGGCGGATTTCGTCACTATGGCGGCTATCATCGCTACGGGATCTATCGCCCCCATTACGGTTATCGTCACTTCCACCGGCGCTATTATTACGGCGGCTATTATCCCTACTACCACTATCCGCGCCGCTGCCGGATCATCTGGACCTATTACGGTCCGCGCCGCGTCTGCCGCTGGCCTCGCTGGCACTATCCGTATCGCTATTGGTGAGCGCGATCGAAATGCAAAGGGCGCCTCAGCGGCGCCCTTTAAAGCCAATCCTTGAGCTTCCACGACGCGGATTTCCACCGCATCAGGTTCTCGAGCTTCCATTGCCTGAACATCGCCGGCGGCCAGCGGCTGAGCTTTGAGGTTTCCTCGACCTCGGGCTTGGCGACGACGCGCAGCGGCGTTGCGCGCCGCCGATGCTGGCGCGTGGCCTCGCTGATCAGATCGACATATTCAGGCTTGTTGGCCATGGGGCGTCCTCGCGAACCGTCGCGAGGACGAGAATGTGGGCGACGCGGATTAACGGCGGTTTGCCGTAATCGCTACAATTGCAGGGAGCGGCTTACCGCCAGTCCCTGACGTCGACGAAGTGACCGGCGATCGCGGCCGCCGCCGCCATTGCCGGCGACACCAGATGCGTGCGGCCCTTGAAACCCTGGCGGCCCTCGAAATTGCGGTTCGAGGTCGAGGCGCAGCGCTCTTCCGGCTTCAGCTTGTCCGGGTTCATGGCAAGGCACATCGAGCAGCCCGGCTCGCGCCATTCGAAGCCGGCCTTGATGAAGATCTTGTCGAGACCCTCAGCTTCCGCCTGCTCCTTCACGATGCCGGAGCCCGGCACCACCATGGCGTTGACGTTCGCCGAAACGGTCTTGCCTTCAGCAATCTTCGCTGCCGCGCGCAAATCCTCGATGCGGCCGTTGGTGCAGGAGCCGATGAAGACGCGGTCGAGCTTGATGTCGGTGATCTTCGTGCCCGCGGTCAGGCCCATGTACTTCAGGGCGCGATGCTTGGAGATGCGCTTGGCCTCGTCCTCGATCTTGTCGGGGTCGGGGACGATGCCGGTCACGGAGATGACGTCCTCGGGGCTGGTGCCCCAGGTCACGATCGGCGGCAGCTTTGCGGCGTCGAGGCGCAGTTCATGGTCGAAATGCGCACCCTCGTCGGAACGCAGTTTCTCCCAGTAGCGCATTGCCGCGTCCCAGGCCGCGCCCTTCGGCGCTTTCGGGCGATCGCGCAGGAAGTCGTAGGCTTTCTGGTCGGGCGCGACGAGACCGGCGCGGGCGCCGCCTTCGATCGACATGTTGCAGACCGTCATGCGGCCTTCCATGCTGAGCGCGCGGATCGCATCGCCCGCATATTCCAGAACGTAGCCGGTGCCGCCGGCGGTGCCGATCTCGCCGATGATAGCCAGGATGATGTCCTTGCCCGTCACGCCCTCAGGCAATTTGCCATCGACGGTGACGCGCATGTTCTTCGCCTTCTTCTGGATCAGCGTCTGCGTCGCCAGCACGTGCTCGACCTCGCTGGTGCCGATGCCGTGAGCGAGCGCGCCGAACGCGCCATGCGTCGAGGTGTGGCTGTCACCGCAGACGATGGTGGTGCCGGGCAGCGTAAAGCCCTGCTCGGGGCCGATGACGTGGACGATGCCCTGGCGCTTGTCGAACTCGTTGTAATATTCGATGCCGAATTCCTTGGCGTTCTCGGCCAGCGCCTTGATCTGCTCGATGCTCTCAGGATCAGGATTCGGCTTGGTGCGGTCGGTGGTCGGCACGTTGTGGTCGACGACGGCGAGCGTCTTCTCGGGCGCGTGCACCTTGCGGCCTGTGGCGCGCAGGCCTTCGAACGCCTGCGGCGAGGTCACCTCGTGCACCAGGTGGCGATCGATATAGAGCAGGCAGGTGCCGTCCTCGGCTTCGTGCACCAGATGGTCGTTCCAGATCTTGTCATACAATGTGGTCGGCTTGGACATGAGCTTAAGCTCCGAAGAATGTGTGTAAGCGGATGTGCGCGCCTGGCGCGCGGGCAACAAATCGTCAGCGCAGCTTTTGAGCTGCGCGCGTAAGCTCTGACGTTGCCGAGGTCGCGAAGCGTCCGAAGAACCGGCCGGGCAGCCGCGAGCGATCGTCGATGACGATGCGCTTGACGGGGGCGAGGCTGGTCAGATCTGGAAACATTCTAGAAGCTATATAGCATGCAGAGGTAAAAGCGCGAGAGCTTCGAATTCGTCATTGCGAGGAGCTCTTGCGACGAAGCAATCCGGAGTCCTCCGCGGAAAGATTCTGGATTGCTTCGCGGAGCCTGTCATCGGGCCGCGCTTTGCGCGGACCCGGTGGCCCACAATGACGAGAACGAGTACAGACAGCCGGGCAAAACAAAAAAACGCGGAGCCGAGCCCCGCGCTTTCTAGAACTTGCCTGGTGGCGGAGCTTACTCGCCGACGGCAGCCTGGCGGTCCTGCTTCTCGACGATGCGGGCCGACTTGCCGCGAAGGTTGCGGAGGTAATAGAGCTTGGCGCGACGCACCTTGCCGCGGCGCACCACCTTGATCGAGTCGATCATCGGGGAGAGCAGCGGGAACACGCGCTCGACGCCCTCGCCATAGGAGATCTTGCGCACGGTGAAGCTCTCGTTGAGGCCACCGCCGGAACGGCCGATGCAGACGCCCTCATAGGCCTGCACGCGGGTGCGGTCGCCTTCGACGACCTTCACGTTGACGATCACGGTGTCGCCGGGGGCGAATTCCGGGATGTCCTTGCTGGCGGACAGCTTGTCGAATTGCTCCTGCTCGAGCTGCTTGATCAGGTTCATGGGTAAATCTCCATCGGCGCGCCCAGCCTTCGAAACGGGGGCTGCGCGAAATTCGTCTATCCAGCCATTGCGGATGTGGCCGCTCCTATAAGGCAAGCCGAAGCGTTTGTCACCCGTTTGTCTTGTTTTTTGGCGTTTTTTGGCGGCCGGCCCGATTCGGGGCCTTGCTCGGGATTTGGGCCCACAAATCGGGCCGCCGGGCCGCCGTCAGGGCCTCGGATTCAGCGCGCCGCCAGCTCGCGACCTTGGCGTGGTCGCCGGAGGTCAGGATCTCCGGGATCGGAGCCCCCTCGAACAGCTGCGGGCGGGTGTATTGGGGGTATTCGAGCAGGCCGTCCGAAAAGCTTTCCTCGGTTCCCGAGGCCTCCTTGCCCATCACCCCCGGCAGCAGCCGGACGCAGGCGTCGATCAGGGCCATGGCTGCGATTTCGCCCCCGGACAGCACGTAATCGCCGATCGAGACCTCCTCCAGGCCGCGCCCGTCGATCACCCGCTGGTCCACGCCCTCGAACCGCCCGCAAACGATCAGGGGGCCGGGGCCCCTGGCCAGCTCCACAACTCGGGCCTGGGTCAATGGCCGACCACGCGGGCTCATCAGCAAGCGCGGCCGCTCCGGGCTGATTTGAGCAGCATCGATGGCCGCTGCCAGGATGTCCGCCCGCAGCACCATGCCCGGCCCGCCGCCGGCCGGGGTGTCGTCCACGCTCCGATGCCGGTCGGTGGCGGAGGCCCGGATGTCCCGCGCCTCGAGTTGCCACAGCCCGGCGGCCAGCGCCCGGCCGGCCAGGCTCACGCCGAGCGGCCCCGGAAACATCTCCGGAAACAGCGTCAGCACCGTCGCGCGCCAGGGTGAGGGGTTGGTCATTGCTTCTCAGTTCTTGTCGTCCCGGGCAAGCGCAGCGAAGCGGAGCGCAGATCCGGGACCCATAGCCACCGCGCTTCGTTTTGCGATGATCGGAGCTACCAGCTTAGCCAAAAACCACGTCTCGTGGTTATGGGTCCCGGCTCCCGTGCGCTTTGCGCACTAGGCCGGGACGACCCGGAGGAGGGACTTCGCCTTCGTCCTCGCCCTCGATCTCCTGCGGCAGCGCGATCACGACACGGCCGCCGGCGATATCGACCTCCGGCACCACCGCGTTGGAGAACGGCAGCAGCAGCGTCGGGCCTTTGGGCGGGGCGATCTCGATGATGTCGCCGGCGCCGAAGTTCTGGATCGCGACGACGCGGCCGAGCGGCTCGCCGTCAGTGGTGACGGCGGCGAGCCCGATCAGGTCGGTGTGGTAATATTCGCCCTCGTCGGTCGCCGGCAGCTTTTCGCGCGGAACGTAGAGCTCGATGCCGTTGAGGCGCTCGGCCTCATCGCGGGTCGTGACGCCCTTGAAGGTCGCGACCAGATGATCTTTGGCCTCGCGCGCCGATGCTACTTCGAACTGGCGCTTGCCGTCCTTGGACAGCAGCGGACCGTAGCGTCTGATGGCAAAGGGATCTTCGGTGAAGGTCCACAATTTGACCGCACCGCGCACCCCATGCGCGGCGCCGATCCGCGCGACGCAGACCAGCGCCGACATGATCCGGCCTTACGCCTTCGCGGCGGCTTCGGCCTGCGCCTTGCGCTCCTTGCGCGGCACGGCCTTCTGCGGGTTGTTGCGCGCTTCGCGCTTCTTGACGCCGGCAGCGTCGAGGAAACGCGCCACGCGGTCCGACGGCTGCGCGCCCTTGGCGACCCAGGCCTTCACCTTCTCCATGTCGAGCTTGAGGCGCGCCTCGTTGTCCTTCGGCAGCAGCGGGTTGAAATAGCCGAGGCGCTCGATGAAGCGGCCATCGCGCGGAAAGCGCGAGTCGGCAACGACGACGTGATAGACGGGACGCTTCTTGGTGCCTGCGCGGGCGAGGCGGATGACGACGGACATTCAGTTCTCCTTCAAAGTACGGTTTGTTCGGTTGATTGATATTCCGCGTTGCGCGGGATGCTTGCGATCCCCCGCGACGAATTCCTCATTTCTTCTTGCCCGGGAAACCGCCGAGGCCCGGCAGCGTCGGCTTGCCGCTCAGTCCGGTCAGACCAGGAAGGTTCGGTAGGCCCTGGCGCAAGCCCGCAGGGAGATCCTTCGGCAGATTGGGCAGGCCCTGTCCGCCGCCGCTCTGCATCTTTTCCTGAAGAGCCTTCATCTCTTCGGGAGACGGCATCTTCATGCCGCCGCCAAAGCCCATCGCCTGTGCGATGCCGGCGAGCGGGCCGCGCTTGCCCGAGCCCATGGCCTTCATCACGTCGGCCATGTTCCGGTGCATCTTCAGGAGCTTGTTGACGTGCTCGACGCTCTGGCCCGAGCCCGCGGCGATGCGCTTCTTGCGGCTTGCTTTCAGCAAGTCGGGATGACGGCGCTCGTCGCGCGTCATGGAATCGATGATCGCGACCTGGCGCTTCAGGATCTTGTCGTCGATCCCAGCGGCCGCGATCTGGTTCTTCATCTTGGAGATGCCGGGCATCATGCCCATCAGCCCGCTGATGCCGCCCATGTTCGACATCTGCAGCAGCTGCTCGCGCATGTCGTTGAGGTCGAACTGACCCTTGCGCATGCGCTCGGCGGTGCGCGCGGCCTTCTCGGCGTCGATGTTGGCGGCGGCGCGTTCGACCAGCGAGACCACGTCGCCCATGCCGAGGATGCGGCCGGCGATACGATCAGGATGGAAATCTTCCAACGCGTCGGTCTTTTCACCGGTGCCGATCAGCTTGATCGGCTTGCCGGTGACAGCGCGCATCGACAGCGCGGCGCCGCCGCGGCCGTCGCCATCGACGCGGGTCAGCACGATGCCGGTGAGGCCGACGCGCTGATCGAACGAGCGCGCGAGATTCACGGCGTCCTGGCCGGTGAGGCTGTCTGCGACCAGCAGCACTTCATGCGGGTTGGCCGCGGCTTTGATCGCGGCTGCCTCCGCCATCATCTCTTCGTCGAGCGTGGTGCGGCCGGCGGTGTCGAGCAGCACGATGTCGTAGCCGCCCAGCTTGCCGGCCTCCAGCGCGCGCTTGGCGATTTGCGGCGGCTGCTGGCCCGTCACGATCGGCAGGGTCGGAATGTCGAGATCGCGGCCGAGCACGGCCAGCTGCTCCATCGCCGCCGGGCGGTAGACGTCGAGCGAGGCCATCAGCACCTTGCGCTTGTCGCGCTGGACCAGGCGGCGGGCGAGCTTTGCGGTGGTGGTGGTCTTACCCGAGCCTTGCAGGCCGACCATCATGATCGGCACCGGCGGCACGGAATTGACGTCGATGGTCTGGCCTTCGGCACCGAGCGTGTTGATCAGCTCGTCATGGACGATCTTGACCACCATCTGGCCGGGCGTGACCGACTTGACGACGGTGGCGCCGATCGCCTGCTCGCGCACGCGCTCGGTGAAGCTGCGCACAACCTCCAAGGCGACGTCGGCCTCCAGCAGCGCGCGACGCACCTCGCGCATCGCGGCATCGACGTCCTTTTCGGTCAGCGCACCGCGCCCCGTCAGACGATCGAGAATTCCGCCAAGCCGTTCCGACAGATTGTCGAACAATGCCGTTGTCCTTTTTTACCTCCCCCGCCTGCGGGGAGAGGTCGCCGCGCACTTGCGCGGCCGGTGAGGGGGTACGGGACCATCTACGCGCATTACACGCGGAGAGAGCCCCTCACCCCGACCCTCTCCCCGCAAGAGCGGGGCGAGGGAGAAGAAAGTCCAAACACCTTTGCGCCCGAGGGCGCACAGCGCTGTCGGGCGTTGACCTCCGGCCTCCAGGGCCAGTCGGCGGGTCGAAAAGAAAGCCTTTCCGAGAAAGTGGCGGGGTTAAACGCCGCTCACGCCCAAAAGTCAAGGAAAGTTAGGGTGTCGGGACGGTCCTGCCAGGGCAAGATCCTGAAAATAGAGCCCTTTCGGCTGCCGGTTCCTTTTCCCAGGGCTTCGCCCATATAGAAGGCGATGACCTTTCTCCGCTACCATCTCTAAAAGCCGGCCGTGCCGATCACCCGCCGTCGCCTGTTCGGACTGCTTGCCGGTGCCGGCGCGCTGGTCGGTGTTCCGTCCCTTTGGATGTCCCGCATGAAAACCTATGACGGTCCCGCCTCCGACCATTTCAACGGCCTGCACTTCTTCGATCCCGACGGTGCACCGCCGAAATCGCTTCGAGAGGTGCTGCGCTGGCAATTCGGCGGCAAGCGGCAACGCGCGAAATGGCCGGATTGGGTCCCCAGTCCACACGCCGACACCCCGCCGGCGCGTGTCGACGGCGACAAGGTGCGGCTCTCTTTCGTCGGCCACGCCAGCTGGCTGATCCAGGCCGGCGGTCTCAACATCCTGGTCGATCCCGTCTGGTCGATGCGGGCCTCGCCGGTCGCCTGGGCCGGGCCGAAGCGGCACAACGATCCCGGCATTTCTTTCGATCATTTGCCGAAGATCGACGTCGTGCTGGTCTCGCACGGGCACTACGATCATCTGGACATTGCGACGCTGTCGCGGCTCGCCAAGAATTTTGCCCCGCGCGTCGTCACCCCGCTCGGCAACGACGTCACGATGCGCAGCTCCGATCCCGCGATCAAGGTGGAAGGGTTCGACTGGCACGACCGCGTCGAGCTCGGTGGCGGCATCGCCGTGCATCTGGTCCCGACCCGGCACTGGACCGCGCGCGGCGTGTTCGATCGCAACAAGGCCCTATGGGCGAGCTTCGTGCTGGAGACGCCGGCCGGCAAGATCTACGTCGTCTGCGATTCCGGCTATGGCGATGGCTGGCATTTTCGACGCGTCGCGGAGAAGCATGGGCCGCTGCGGCTCGCGATCCTCCCCATCGGTGCCTATGAGCCGCGCTGGTTCATGCGCGACCAGCACATGAATCCGGAAGATGCCGTGAAAGCGCTCGCGGATTGTGGCGCGCAGGACGCGCTCGGGCATCATCACGGCACGTTCCAGCTGACGGATGAGGCGATCGATGCGCCGGCGAAGGCGCTGGTCGAAGCGCTGGATGCCGCGAAGATCCCGCAACAGCGGTTCGTGGCGATGATGCCCGGGCAGGTGGTGGAGATTTAACTCTCTCCAAGCATAAAAATCGTCGTCCTGGACAAGCGAGCGGAGCGAGCGCTGATCCAGGACCCATTACCACAGAGAGTGGTTTGACGAAGACGCGTTGTTGCCAGCTCGCGCTGCAACTACGCCCTGGGGTAATGGGTCCTGGCTTTCGCCAGGACGACGGCTGAGATTGTGTTGGCAGCCTGCCTCTTGCGGCGCTTACTGCCCCGGCTTGATCGCCCAGCTCACATTCACCGTCACCGACAGCGTCTCCTCGCCCGGTGCAACGGCGGCGGGTGCGGCCATCGGAGCCGCTGCCATGCGGCCCTTGAACAGTGGCACCGGGCCGCCGCCCTCGGTGACGCTGAGCGGCGCGCCCAGCGTCACGCCAGCAGCCTTGGCGTAGATCTCCGCCTTGCGGCGGGCATCGGCGACCGCCTGCTCGCGCGCATCATCGAGTAGTTTTGAGGCCTGCGTCACCTCGAACGAGATATTTCCGATGTCGTTGGCACCGGCGCTAACCAGCGTGTCGATGATGCCGGCGACCTTGGTCACGTCGCGAATTTTTACGGTGACGCGATTGGAGGCGCGGAAGCCGACCACGGGCGAGGCGCCGGTGGATTTGTTCTGGCCGTATTGCGGCTGCAGCGACAGGCGCGAGGTCTGATAATCCTTCTCGGCGATGCCGGCGCCCTTCAGCGCCAGCAGCACCTTGCCCATCGCCGCGTTGTTGGCGTCGGAAGCTTCCTTCGCCGACTTGGCGTCGTTGGCGACGCCGGCATCGATCTGCGCGAGATCGGGGGCCACGGAAATCCTAGCTTCGCCGCTCACCGAAATGACGGACGGAAAATCGTCGGCGCGCGCGGGGTCCGCCAGCGTGGTGGCGAAGACGGCGGCAAGGGACGTCAAAAGGAGGGCAGGCTTTTTCATCATTCTCACTTCAGCGGCACGAAAACGTTGATCACGAGCTTGTCCTCGGCCGTCTTCAGCGGATCGGTGAGGTACTCCTCGATGAAGGTGTCCTTGGCTTCCAGCCTCTTGTCGTCGAGGTGATTGGTGATCGCCTCATAGGTGTTGTCCATGTTGTCGTAGGAGCCGCGATGGACGAATTTCAACGCCTTGCCCTCCGGCGATTTGCCGATGCTCATATCCTTGGGCAGGTTCTTCGGATCCTGCTCGACCGGGATCTCGGCGAGGAAGGTGAAGCCGGTGTCGTCGGTGGAGGTATAGACGATCATCGAATTGCCTGATGGCTTGATGCCCTGCTTGTCCAGCAGCGCGTTCAGCGCCTTGAAGGCGTCGATCAGCGTGTCGAAGGCCGAATCCCAATTGGCAGTGCCCTTGACCATCACGACCTTCTTGGGCTCGAGCATGGTCTCGAGGCCAAAGGGATCGGCGGTCTGCACCGGGGCGGGCGTGGCGGCTGCCGCGGGCGCCGCCGGGCTGGGTGAGGCGCTGGCTGCGGGCGAGGGCGTCGCAGCGGGTGAGGCGCTGGCCGCCGGCGCGGGCGTTGCCACCGGCGCAGGCGAAGCACTCGCGGCAGGGGATGGTGAAGCCGATGGCGCCGGCGAGGGGCTTGCCGATGCGGCGGGCGCCGGGCTCGGTGTTTGCGCCAGAACTCCGGACAGGCCAAACGACAAGGCCGCTGCCGGGATCAGCGCGGCCAAAGCGAGACGACGAAACCTGATCATTTTATTCTCCCCAAGACCTTGTGTCCCAAGGCCTAAATCCGTCCTGCACCCGGCCGCGCCTCCCGGTCGCGCGAACGGCGCAGTTTCTAACACGCGAGCGCCGAATTCGTCCCATGACAGATGCGTCATGGCCGGCCTGCTCGGCGCTTCGCAGTAAACCGCTGGCCAAGCCGGCAAGGATCGCCATATAAGACGGGCGAAATTCGGGAATTTTCATGAGCGCGCTGGCCAACCACGCATTTGCCAAGATGAACGGCATCGGCAACGAGATCGTCGTTGTCGACATGCGCGATTCCGCAAGCCGCGTGACGCCGGACGACGCGCGGGCGGTGGCCTCCGCCAACGGTGGCGTGGCTTACGACCAGCTCATGGTGCTGCAGAAGCCGCGGCTGGCCGGCACCGAAGCCTTCATCCGCATCTACAACAATGACGGCTCCGAGGCCGGCGCCTGTGGCAACGGCATGCGCTGCGTGGTGCGCCGCATCTTCGAGAAGAGCGGACAGACCACCGCGACATTCGAGACGGCAGCGGGCTTGCTCAATTGCTGGCAGGGCCCCGCGCCCGACCTCTACACCGTCGACATGGGCGCGCCGAAGTTCGGCTGGCAGGACATCCCGCTGGCGGAAGAGTTCCGCGACACCCGCTACATCGAGTTGCAGATCGGGCCGATCGACAATCCGATCCTGCATTCGCCCTCCGTGGTGAGCATGGGCAATCCGCACGCGATCTTCTGGGTCGAGGACGTCAACGCCTATGATCTCGAGCGTTTTGGTCCGCTGCTGGAAAACCATCCGATCTTCCCCGAGCGCGCCAATATCACGCTCGCCCATATCGTCGATCGCGAGCACATCACGATCCGCACCTGGGAGCGTGGCGCCGGTCTTACCAAGGCGTGCGGTTCGGCGGCCTGCGCCACGGCCGTCGCTGCGGCGCGATTGAAGCGAGCCAATCGCAATGTCGAGATCACGCTGCCCGGCGGCAAGCTCGGCATCGAATGGCGCGAGCGCGACGACCATGTGTTGATGACGGGCACCGCGACCTTCGAATATGAAGGCAATTTCGATCCGGCGCTGTTCGCGCCGGTCGGCTGATGGCCGTCGACATCGTCACCTTCGGCTGTCGCCTCAACGCCTTCGAGGCCGAGGTGATCCGCCGCGAGGCGGAGAGCGCAGGCCTCTCCGACACCATCGTCATCAACAGCTGCGCCGTCACCAATGAGGCGGTGGCGCAGGCGCGCCAATCGATCCGCAAATTGAAACGCGAGCGGCCCGGGGCCCGCATCGTCGTCACCGGTTGCGCGGCACAGACGCAAGCCGCGATGTTCGCCGCTATGGCCGAGGTCGATCGCGTCGTCGGCAATGACGACAAGCTGCGCTCGTCCGCATGGCGCGATGCGCGCGATGCATTCGACATCGGCGCCGGCGGGAAGGTCGCCGTCAGCGACATCATGGCGGTGAAGGCGATGGCGCCGCATCTCGTTGACGGCTTTGCAACCGGCCTGCCGCGCGTCTTCGTGCAGGTGCAGAACGGCTGCGACCATCGCTGCACCTTCTGCATCATCCCGTTCGGCCGCGGCAACTCGCGCTCGGTGCCGATGGGCGCGGTGGTCGAACAGGTGCGGGCGCTGGCCCGGCGCGGCCATGCCGAGATCGTGCTGACCGGCGTCGACCTCACCAGCTACGGCGCTGACCTGCCGGGCACGCCCAAGCTCGGCATGCTGACCAAGCAGATCCTGCGGCACGTGCCGGAATTGAAGCGCCTGCGCATCTCCTCGATCGATTCGATCGAGGCAGATGACGATCTGCTGGATGCCATCGCCGACGATGCTCGTCTGATGCCGCATCTGCACCTGTCGCTGCAATCCGGTGACGACATGATTTTGAAGCGGATGAAGCGGCGGCATTCGCGACAGGATGCGATCGCGTTCTGCGACCAGGTGCGTCGCCTGCGCCCGGACGTCATTTTCGGCGCCGACATCATCGCGGGCTTCCCGACCGAGACCGAGGAGATGTTCTCGCGCTCGCTCGATCTCGTCGAGGAATGCGACCTCACCTTCTTGCACGTCTTCCCCTACTCGCCACGCCCCGGCACGCCGGCCGCGCGGATGCCGCAGGTTGCGGGCAGCGCGATCAAGGAGCGCGCGCGGCGGCTGCGTGCAGTTGGCGAGGCGGCGTTGCGGCAGCGGCTGCAAGCCGAGATCGGCGCGACGCGCGAGGTGCTGATCGAGAGCGAAGGGCAGGGACGCACGGAACACTATCTGCCGGTGGCGATTGCGGGCGAACGGGTGGGAAGTGTGGTGTCGCTCAGGATTGTTGGCAGTGATGGCGAGCGGCTGACCATATAGTCCGCTGCTTTCTTCCTTCTCCCCTTGCGGGAGAAGGTGGCGCGAAGCGCCGGATGAGGGGTTGCTTCAGCGCACTCGCATTGAGAGAGTCATGCGCGGAGAGAGACCCCTCACCCGCCTCGCTTCGCGAGGCACCCTCTCCCGCAAGGGGAGAGGGGAAGAGTCTACAACGCCCGCACCTGCCAGAACCGCAGGGTCCGCCGCGCGTTCTCCGGCGTCAGTCTCGCAAAATGGCCCTGCGCCCGCGCGAGATCTGCTGGCTTCATCGCGCCCGTCGCGTAACGGCTTTCGAGCACGGCGGCGGTGGTGTCCCAGCTGAGCTGCGCGGCCTTGCACGGCACCAGGAGGCCGTCGTCGCGCAGGCTCTGCATCAGCGGGCGAATCACCTCGACGGTTGATTCAGACAGCGCTGCAAGCGCCGCCACGGTCTCCTCGTAGCGCCGCTGTGTGGCGAAGCCGAGCAGCGTCGCTTCGTTGAGCCGGCCGTGCGCTTTGAGATTTGCGATGGCCCGCTTGGCGCCTTCGAAATCGCGAACGCCAGACATCTCGCGCTCGACGCCGACGGTGACGGCGGCAATCGCGCTCTGGATTTCCTCGAACAGATGCGGTGGCGCGCGTGACAACAATCGGGTCCGAACTGCATCGCTCGCCGAGCGCAGCAATTGGCGGCGCAGCTCCGACGGCAAATCGACGCGGACGCCGACGCTGATTGCGAGTTCCGGATCGCTTTCGGCCTGTCCGACGATGATGGCAAATCCGCTGCCGGAGACACGCGCGCCGGGATTGGCCGCGAGCCGCCGGCTGACGCTGGGATAGCGCCGCGCCAGCAGCGCGTCGGTGACGATCTCCTTCAGCCACCAGCGGCCGGCGACAGCGAGCAGATGCGGCTCGCCCTTGCTGGAGGCGATCTTCATCAGCTCGCCATCATCGAGGCGGGCGGATTCCTGGAGCACGGGTCCGGCGATACGGATCTCGTCATTGTTGGCGAGGCGGCGGATCACGGACGGCGGCGCCTGGGCGATCGGCGCGAGCTGCGCGCTGATCTCGGCGAGCGCAACGCGGGCGCCGATATCGGCGATGGCGCGCAGCTCGATGGTGCCGATCAGGCGCTCGAGCACGTCGCCGAACAGCGCGATCTGCTCGTCGTCAAAACTGCCGGCAGAAGCCAGGAACAGGTCGGTGACGCGCCGGGCCGTCTCCAGCCCTTTTTCCGGCGAGCCCATCCGTATCGCGGATTCGACCTCGTCGACGATCGATAGCTCGGCCTTGGACATCACGCGCTGCTCGTCCTGAGCGGTTACGAAAAGCCTGTTCTAAGCAACCGCTATCATTAGAGCCGAGCGCTGAACGTTTCGTAAACCATGGCCTGAGGGCGACTAGCTTTAGCGAGATGCCGCCGCAGCGTCAGTGCGCTCCCTCCCCCGCTTGCGGGGGAGGGCTGGGGAGAGGATATCTCCACAGAGGGACTCCCCAAGAGGAGAGAACCCTCACTCGGCGCCACGCGCCGACCTCCCGCAAGCGGGAGAGGTTCAGTCCCCGTTCCATCCGCAGGCGCGGAGGCGCTCATGCATGTGGGGCGGAGCCGGCGCCACGACGCGGATCGGCTCTTTGTTCCGGGAGATCGGCACCACGATCTCGCGGGAATGCAGGTGCAGGCGCGGCTCGCCGAAGCGCGGGCCGGTGCCGTAAATGTTATCGCCGACGATAGGCCAGCCGGTCGCGGCCGAATGCACTCGCAATTGATGGGTCCGTCCGGTCACCGGTTCCATGGCGAGCCAGGCGAGGCCCGCGCCGCGGCCCATGACCTTCCAATTCGTGATCGCCTTCTGCCCTTCCGGATCCGGCTTCTGCCACCAGCCGCGCTCGGCATTGAGGCGGCCGAGTGGCATGTCGATGCTGCCTTCGTCCTCGGCAGGACCGCCCTCGACCACGGTCCAGTAGGTTTTGCCGATCTTGCCGTGCTTGAACAGCAGGCCAAGCGAGGCTGTCGCCTTGCGGTGGCGGCCAAGCACGAGGCAACCGGAGGTATCCTTATCGAGCCGGTGAGCCAACACCGGCGGTCGCGGCAGGCCGAAGCGGAGCGCGTCGAAGGAGGCTTCGAGGTTCGCCCCGCCCTTGGGGCCGCGATGCACCGGCAGGCCGGCCGGCTTGTCGATAACCAGCATCAAGCCGTCGCGATGGAGCACGCGGCCTAAGATTTCATCGGCGGTCAATTCGGGAACATCGAGCAATTGCAAGACTTTCGTTTAATCGTCGGAACGGCTAACACACCCCCGCCATGAACGATACCTCCGAGACCCCCAAGCTGAGCTGGTGGCGCCGCCTCTCCAACGGGCTGAAGCGCACGTCGTCCTCGCTCGGGACTGCGGTCGCCGACCTCGTCACCAAGCGCAAGCTCGACCGCGCCATGCTCGACGACATCGAGGACGTGCTGCTGCGCGCCGATCTCGGCACGCAAGTCGCGGTACGGATCGCGGACGCCGTCGGCGCGGGGCGCTACGACAAAGCGATCTCGGCGGATGAGGTCAAGGACGTGGTCGCGACCGAAGTCGAGAAAGTCTTGGCGCCGGTGGCGAAGCCCCTCGAGATCGACGCCGGCAAGACGCCGTTCGTCGTCCTCGTGGTCGGCGTCAACGGCTCCGGCAAGACCACCACCATCGGCAAACTCTCGCAAAAGTTCGCGTCCGAAGGCCGCAAGGTGATGCTGGCCGCCGGCGACACGTTTCGCGCAGCGGCGATCGAGCAGCTCAAGGTCTGGGGCGAGCGCACCAAGACGCCCGTCATTGCCGGCGCGCAAGGATCGGATTCGGCAAGCCTCGCCTTCAACGCACTGACGGCAGCGAAGGAGCAGAGCATCGACGTGCTCCTGATCGACACCGCCGGCCGGCTTCAGAACAAGGCCGAGCTGATGAACGAGCTCGAGAAGGTCGTGCGCGTCATTCGCAAGGTGGACGCCACCGCGCCGCATGCGGTGCTGCTGGTGCTCGATGCCACCGTCGGCCAGAACGCGCTGTCGCAGGTCGAGGCCTTTCATCGCACCGCCGGGGTCACCGGCCTCGTGATGACCAAGCTCGACGGCACCGCGCGCGGCGGCATCCTGGTGGCGCTGGCGGAGAAATTCAAACTGCCGGTGCATTTCATCGGCGTCGGCGAAGGCGTCGACGATCTCGCGCCCTTCACCGCGCGCGATTTCGCCCGCGCGATCGCCGGAATCGAAAGTTGAGAATGGACAAGACCCAGCCGCATCCGTTGTTCAAGCTCGCGACCGAGCTCGGTCCGCTGCTCGTGTTCTTCTTCGTCAATGCGAAGTTCAATTTGTTCGCCGCGACCGGCGCCTTCATGGTGGCGATCGTGGCCGCGATGGCCGCCTCCTATGTGGTGACACGGCACATCCCGATCATGGCGATCGTGACCGGCGTGATCGTGCTGGTGTTCGGCACGCTGACGTTGGTGCTGCACGATGAGACCTTCATCAAGGTCAAGCCGACCATCATCTACGGCCTGTTCGCCGCGATCCTCGGCGGCGGCCTGCTGTTCGGCCGCTCCTTCATCGCCGTGATGTTTGACCAGGTGTTCAATCTGACGCCGCACGGCTGGCGCATCCTCACGCTGCGCTGGGCGCTGTACTTTGCCGGCATCGCGGTGCTGAACGAGATCATCTGGCGCACCCAGAGCACGGACTTCTGGGTGAACTTCAAGGTCTTCGGCGTCCTTCCGCTGACCGCCATCTTCGGCATGATCCAGATGCCGCTGATCAAGCGCTATCACCTCGAGCCGGTGTCGCTGGAGGCGAGCGAGGCCGAGGCGGGAGATGTGAGCAAGGGGTGAGCGCTCGCCACACATTCGGTGTCATCGCCCGGCTTGATGTTCAGCCCGGGGACATGACCGACGGGTGTTCGGGGACATAGCCGACACTTTCTCCGCTCGCCAAGTCGATGATAGCGATTTGGTGGGCGGCAAAGAAGATCCCGTATTGCGCATCGTTTGCCGAGGGGCGGATGGCGAGGCGCTCGCCACGGAAGGCCTGTGGCACTTTCCACAGACGTCCCTTGAAGCTGACATAGGCCTTGGTCGTGGAGACGCGGCGCACGATCTCATGGCTGTCGTATTCGACCTGTGGCAATCGATCGGGCATTGGTCGCTGGCTGGGCCGATATCGACTGGCCGGGACCTGTTGTCCGAGCGCCTCGTGTGGCCGTTCGAAGTTGTAGACTTCCCGCCAGGCGTCGAAGGCACGCTGCGTCTCTGCGAGATCGCGGAACTGTCGCAGTGCGAACACCTCAGCCGCGAGGGTGCGGTGGAATCGTTCATTCTTGCCGCGGCTTTGCGGGTGATATGGGCGGCTGCGGATGACGGCGACGCCAAGCTTGAGCAGCCACACCGAGAACCGTGTCCATCGCTCGCCGGAAGGATCACCCCAGGGCGAACCATTGTCGACGAAGAAGGCCTCCGGGAGCCCGTAGTGGCGAAAGGTCTTCTCCAGGCGGCTGCGCACGGTATCTGTGCGTTGATCGGCACAGGCCTGCAGACACAGATCATAGCGGGAGTGGTCATCCACCACCGTCAGAGGATGGCACTGGGTATCATTGCCGAGCCGAACCCAGCCTTTGAAGTCCATCTGCCACAACAGATTGGGGGCCGGCATCTCGAAACGCTGGCTTGCCATCGGGCCGCCGATCGGAGGCTTGATGCGGCCAGACCGACGCAAGATCTGATGAACTGTTGAGACTGCTGGCGAACGCAAACCATTGCGCTCCAGGCAGTGAGCTATCTTGCGAGCTCCCCATGCCGGATGGGCATCGCGCACCGCGAGAATACGTGCCTCGAGCTCGCAATCGGTCTGTCCCGGGCTCGCATGCGGTCGGCGCGAGCGGTCGTTGACATTCTGATCCGCTTGCCATCGGGCAAGCCACTTGTAGCCCGTGTCGGGATGGATATTGAACCGCCGGCAGAGCTCCCGCCGGTTCGCTCCCTCCTGCATCGCAAGCCGCACGAACTCCCGCCGCTGATCCATCACCGACACCTCTCGCCAGGGCATGGACTTGGCCTCCTTTACCGCCAAATCCCTGCACTATGATGTGTCGGCTATGTCCCCGAACACCCGTCGGTCATGTCCCCGGGCTGAACACTTGACCGGGCGATCCAGTACTCCGAGCCGTCTGTGGCTGAATCGATAAGCCGCGGCGTACTGGGCGGATTCAACCGCTCGTCGCAACACTCCGTGTATCGCTCACCCGTAACAATTGGTCGAGAGTTTCGGCGGGTGTTTTCCAGCCGAGCGTCTTTCTGGGCCTGGTATTGAGTGCGAGAGCCACGGCCTCGAGGTCCTCGGCATTGTGCATGCTGAGATCGGTCCCTTTTGGAAAGTACTGACGCAGCAACCCATTCGTGTTCTCGTTGGTGCCGCGCTGCCATGGGCTATGAGGGTCGCAGAAGTAGACCTGTACGCCTGCATCGATCCTCAGACGTGCATGCTGTGCCAGCTCGGCTCCTTGATCCCAAGTCAGTGACCGACGCAGTTGCTCTGGCATGGTGACGATTGCGCGGGTGATGGCATCGCGCACGGCCTCAGCGCCATGTCCGGCGAGTGCTTTCTTCACCCCAGCTTCCTGTTCCTGGCCCGTCATGCGCGGTAGATGCAGCAGAATGGTAAAACGGGTCGTGCGCTCCACCAGAGTGCCGATCGCGGAGCTTCCAAGGCCCATAATGAGGTCACCTTCCCAGTGGCCCGGCACAGCTCGATCGGCGGCCTCCGCCGGACGCTGACTGATCATGATCTCGGAAGGAATAAAGCTTCGGCCTTTACGCGCGCGCGCCCTTGGCATCCGCAACGCCCGCCCGGTGCGCAAGCAGGCCGTCAGTTCGCGACGCAAAGCCCCTCGTCCCTGCACATAAAGCGCCTGATAGATCGCCTCGTGACTGATGCGCATCGTCTCATCCTCGGGGAAGTCGAGCCGAAGTCGCCGCGAAATCTGTTCCGGGCTCCATGCCGTCGCCCAGCGCCGGTTTTGCCGATGTACAGCCCGGCGCCCCTTCCACACCACCTTCGGGCCAGGGAGGGGCTTCCCGTCCGGCTTGGCGATCATACCGGCAAGCCGGTCTTGCACATAATCCCGCAGGGCCGGATTGATTGCCAACTTCGCCAATTTGGGTCGTCGGGCGGATCGATCAGCGCGCCATTGTGCCGTGGTCGCGCGGTACTCTGCAGCGCCGTGGCGACGCGCCACATTGCGTCGGAGCTCACGAGAGATCGTGCATGGCGGCCGATCGAGCTGGCGAGCTATGGCTCGCACCCCATGCCCCTGCGCGCGCAAGATGGCGATCTCCTCACGCTCGGCGAACGAGAGGTAGCGCCCTGATGAGGGTTTTGACGACCGCGACAAATGTGTTGGCGGCATACCGCCCGCCCTCCGGAACCAGCGCACTCCGACCGCCGGCGACACCCCGGCCTCAATCGAAGCATCCTCGCTCGATCGCCCCGAGGCAATCGCGACCCAGAACGGTCTGTAATGCTCTCGCAGGGCCTTCTGAGCACGACCCACCCGCACACAGCTCTCCATCGCAACCTCCTTGCTGGAGTGTTGCGACGAGCGGTTGAATCCGCCCTGGATGCCCCGGTCAAGCCGGGGCATGACAGCTGTATGTGGGGCGCCGGGTCTTTGATTCGCAATGACGGGCTTGGCTAAGATCCCGCTTTCAGCGCCTTCTCCAGCTCCGGCATCAGCACCGACTTGAGGTTTTGCGGCGTGACCGGTCCGACCAGCTTGTAGATGATGGTACCCTCGCGCCCGACGACGAAGGTCTCGGGCACGCCATAGACGCCCCATTCGATCGAGGCGCGGCCGTTGGCGTCGACGCCGACGCGGCCGAATGGATTGCCGTAGCGTCCGAGGAAGCGCCGGGCGTTATCGGCCGCGTCCTTGTAGTTGATGCCGACGAGCTGGAAGCGCTTGTCCTTGGCGAGCTCGGTCAGGAGCGGCGCCTCGTCATGGCACGGCACGCACCAGGACGCCCAGACGTTGACGAGGCTGACCTTGCCCTTGAACGCGGCAGGATCGAGCCCCGGCACCGGCGCATTGTCAGCCTGCAATCCCTCGAGCGGCGGCAGCAGCGTTTGCGGCGCAGATCGCCCGATCAGTGCGGACGGAATCCGCGAGGGATCGCCGCTGCCGAGTCGAAACCAGAACAACAGCGCAAGGCCGAGGAAGGCGATCAGCGGCAGGGCCATCAGGAAGGTGCGGCGCTGCGGCGTCGCCGGGCTCGATTGATTGCTCATGATCGATCCGTCGCGCTGCGGCCCGAGCGGCGGGTCACGCCGCTGCGATCGAGCTCGCGCAGGCGCTGCGTCTGGTTGCGATAGTCGAGCACGACCCAGCCGATCAGGATCACGACCACGAGGGCCGCTGCGACATAGGACGTCACGATGAACGACGCGTAAGGGCCGAGCGCCATCATCACGCAGCTCCAGCTTCTTTTGACGCGTTTTCTTCACGCGAACCGGCGCCCAGTTCGCTCGAGAACGCGACGCGGCTCGCCTGCATCATTTGCAGGGAGCGGACACGGCGGCGCAGGATCTCGTTGCGCATCGCAGCCAAGTGCAGCGTGACGAACAGCAGGGTGAAGGCGATCGCCATCACCAGCAGCGGGATCAGGAACGACTTGTCGAGCGTCGAGCCGCCCATGCGCATCACCGAAGCCGGCTGGTGCAGCGTGTTCCACCAGTCGACGGAGAACTTGATGATGGGCAGGTTGATGGCGCCAACCAGCGTCAGCACCGCCGCGGCGCGTGCCGCGCGCGAGGGATCGTCGACCGCGCGCCACAGCGCCATCAGGCCGAGATACATCAGGAACAGGATCAGCACCGAAGTCAGCCGCGCGTCCCACTCCCAATAGGTGCCCCACATCGGCCGGCCCCACAGCGAGCCCGTGAGCAACGCGAGGAAAGTGAAGGCAGCGCCGATGGGAGCAGCCGCTTTCGCGGCGACGTCGGCGAGCGGATGCCGCCACACCAGCGTGCCCAATGAGGCGATGCTCATCACGCCCCACACGAACATCGAGAGCCAGGCATTGGGCACGTGGATGAACATGATCTTCACCGTCGCGCCCTGCTGATAGTCGTCGGGCGCAAGCGCTGACTGGTACAGGCCGATGGTGAGCAGGATGACGGTCGCAGCCGCGAGCCACGGCAGCAGGCGCGCTGTCAGCGCGAGGAACCGCGTGGGATTGGCGAGGTCGATCAGCGTCATGGTATTCTGATAATCATCCGGGAGCGCTCAGGCAATCAGCACGAAAGCACGTCGCGAAAGTTGATGCGGGTCAAGGTCAGGCGGGCCCATCTCAATCGAGCCCATCTCAGTCGAGTCCATCTCAGTCGAGTCCATGTCGCAGGCTCGCGGCCGCCGCGAACGGGCCGATCACGAGGCTGACCAGCGACAGCGCGCAGAGGATCGAGAACGGTGTACCGAACGTCATCGGACCGACGATCACGGCCTGCGAGGCCGCAACCCCGAAAATCAGCACCGGAATCGACAGCGGCAGCACCAGCACGGCCATCAGCAGTCCGCCCCGATGCAGGGTCACCGCCAGTGCCGCGCCGATCATGCCGGTGAAGGTGAGCGCCGGGGTTCCTGCCAGCAACGTCAGCGCCACCGCGCCGGTTGCGACCATGTCGAGGTTGAGCAAGAGGCCGAGCACGGGGGTTGCGACAATCAGCGGCAGGCCGGCCGCCAGCCAATGCGCCAGCGCCTTGGCGGCACAGGCGAGTTCCAGCGGCGTCCGGCTCATCGTGATCAGGTCGAGCGAGCCGTCCTCGTGGTCGGCCATGAACAGCCGGTCCAGCGTGAGCAGGCTTGCCAGCAGCGCACCGAGCCAGAGAATGGCCGGGCCGAGCCGCGACAGCAGCGCCAGATCCGGCCCCACCGCGAACGGCATCAGCACCACCACGGTCAGGAAGAACAGCACGCCGATCAGCGCCCCGCCGCCGACGCGGAGCGCGATCCGGATGTCCCGGCGGATGAGGGCCGACAAGGCGGTCATGGAGGGCTCCCCTCGGGCCCCAAAGGCGGTGCGCTCCCTCCCCCGCTTGCGGGGGAGGGCTGGGGAGAGGGTGTCTCGACAACGAAGATTCCCCCAGAGGAGAGAACCCTCACCCGGCGCTCCGCGCCGGCCTCTCCCGCAAGCGGGAGAGGCAAGGGAGCCCGCGGCGACGGCTGCGTTCCGGGTGAGAGAGCGAAGCTTTGCCGCTCGAAAAACTGAGGGTGAAGCCGCCTCACGCCATTCCCCCGATCCTGAGCTCCCGCGAATCGATCCCCAATGGCGCGTGGGTCGCTGCGATGATCATGCCGCCGCGCGAAAGGTGCTCGCGCATTAGGCCGCCGAACATGTCCTGGCCGGCCATGTCCAGCGCCGTGGTCGGCTCGTCCAGCAGCCAGACCGGGCGGCGCAGGGTCAGCAGCCGGGCCAGTGACAACCGGCGGCGCTGGCCGGCGGAGAGGAAGGCGGCGGGCAGGTGGGTGGCGTGGTCGAGGCCGACTTTGGTGAGGCTCTCGGCGGCATCGCAGCGCTCGCCGCCGAGGAAATCAGCCCAAAACGCCAGGTTTTCTGCCACGCTCAGCGCCGGCTTCAGGGCATCGCGATGGCCGAGATAGTGGCATTGCTCCGGCAGCGTCAGCTCGCCGTCGCCCCCATCCAGCGCGATCGTCCCGCCGGCCGGAATGAGCAGGCCGGCGATCAGCCGCAGCAGCGAGGTCTTGCCCGATCCGTTGCGACCCATCACCGCCAGGGCTTCGCCGGAGGCGGCCGCGAAATCGAGGCCGGCGAACACCTCGCGGCCACCGCGCACGCATCTGAGTCCGTGACCTGAAAGCCGCATCTCGCCTCGTTTCAACCCGCTCAAAGCCAGGCCTCAGGAAAACTTGGGGTAGCGCATGGGAATTTTTGGCTCGCGGATTGGCGCGGCACGATTGTGGCTGTGGCGGCGCGGTTAGAAAGCTTCTATAAGCCCGGAACTACTTGATGCAGCAACTCAACCTGCCCCTGCAAGCGGCCAAGCCTGATACGCTGACGGTGTTAAAATACCCTGCCGGGTATAACTAACAATTGGGATTCCTACATGACCTCGCTCGACAGCTTCAAATGCAAAAAGACCCTCAAGGTCGGCGCCAAGACCTATGTCTATTACAGCCTGCCCACGGCCGAGAAGAATGGTCTGAAGGGAATTTCGAAACTTCCCTATTCGATGAAGGTCCTGCTCGAGAACCTGCTGCGCAACGAGGACGGCCGCTCGGTCAAGAAGGAAGACATCGTCGCGGTTTCGAAATGGCTGCGCAAGAAGTCGCTGGAGCATGAGATCGCGTTCCGCCCGGCGCGCGTCCTGATGCAGGACTTCACCGGCGTGCCCGCGGTGGTCGACCTCGCCGCGATGCGCAACGCGATGCAGAAGCTCGGCGGCGATGCTGAGAAGATCAATCCGCTGGTCCCGGTCGACCTCGTCATCGACCACTCCGTGATCGTGAACTTCTTCGGCGACAACAAGGCCTTCGGCAAGAACGTCACCGAGGAATACAAGCAGAACCAGGAGCGCTACGAGTTCCTGAAGTGGGGCCAGAAGGCGTTCTCGAACTTCTCCGTCGTGCCGCCCGGCACTGGCATCTGCCACCAGGTCAATCTCGAATATCTGGCCCAGACGGTCTGGACCAAGAAGGAGAAGATGACGGTTGGCAAGAAGACCGGCACCTTCGAGGTCGCTTATCCCGACTCGCTGGTCGGCACCGATTCCCACACCACCATGGTCAATGGTCTCGCCGTGCTCGGCTGGGGCGTCGGCGGCATCGAGGCGGAAGCCTGCATGCTCGGCCAGCCGCTGTCGATGCTGTTGCCGAACGTGGTCGGCTTCAAGCTGAAGGGCGCGATGAAGGAAGGCGTCACCGCGACCGACCTCGTGCTGACCGTGACGCAGATGCTGCGCAAGCTTGGCGTCGTCGGCAAGTTCGTCGAGTTCTTCGGCCCCGGCCTCGACCATCTCTCCGTCGCCGACAAGGCGACCATCGCCAACATGGCGCCCGAATATGGCGCGACCTGCGGCTTCTTCCCGGTCGACGCCGCCGCGCTCGACTATCTCAAGACCTCCGGCCGCGCCTCGGCGCGCGTTGCGCTGGTTCAGGCCTATGCCAAGGCGCAGGGCCTGTTCCGCACCGCCAAGTCGGCCGATCCGGTGTTCACGGAAACCCTGACGCTCGACCTCGCCGACGTCGTTCCCTCGATGGCCGGTCCGAAGCGTCCCGAAGGCCGTATCGCGCTCCCGTCGGTGGCCGAGGGCTTCTCGCTCGCGCTCAGCAGCGAGTACAAGAAGGCCGAGGAGCCGGAGAAGCGCTTTGCCGTCGAAGGCAAGGACTTTGAGATCGGTCACGGCGACGTCGTGATCGCGGCGATCACCTCCTGCACCAACACCTCGAATCCGAGCGTGCTGATCGGCGCCGGCCTGCTTGCGCGCAACGCGGCTGCGAAGGGCCTCAAGGCCAAACCGTGGGTGAAGACCTCGCTTGCCCCGGGTAGCCAGGTGGTCGCGGGCTATCTCGCCGATTCCGGTCTGCAGAAAGATCTCGACAAGGTCGGCTTCAACCTGGTCGGTTTCGGCTGCACCACCTGCATCGGCAATTCCGGTCCGCTGCCGGAAGAGATCTCGAAGTCGATCAACGACAACGGCATCGTTGCCGCTGCCGTGCTCTCAGGTAACCGCAATTTCGAAGGCCGCGTCTCGCCGGACGTGCAGGCGAACTATCTGGCCTCGCCGCCGCTGGTCGTCGCGCACGCGCTCGCGGGCAGCGTGACCAAGAATCTCGCCACGGAGCCGCTCGGCGAGGGCAAGGACGGCAAGCCGGTGTACCTGAAGGACATCTGGCCGACGACGAAGGAGATCAACGCCTTCATGAAGAAGTTCGTGACCGCGTCGATCTTCAAGAAGAAGTATGCCGACGTGTTCAAGGGCGACACCAACTGGCGCAAGATCAAGACGGTCGAGAGCGAGACCTATCGCTGGAACATGTCTTCGACCTATGTGCAGAACCCGCCCTATTTCGACGGCATGAAGAAGGAGCCGGAGCCGGTCACCGACATCGTCGAGGCGCGCATCCTCGCCATGTTCGGCGACAAGATCACCACCGACCACATCTCGCCGGCCGGCTCGATCAAGCTCACCTCGCCCGCTGGCAAATATCTCAGCGAGCACCAGGTGCGCCCCGCGGACTTCAATCAGTACGGCACGCGCCGCGGCAACCACGAAGTGATGATGCGTGGCACCTTCGCCAACATCCGCATCAAGAACTTCATGCTGAAGGGCGCCGACGGCAACATTCCGGAAGGCGGTCTGACCAAGCACTGGCCGGACGGCGAGCAGATGTCGATCTACGACGCCGCGATGAAGTACCAGGAAGAGAAGGTGCCGCTGGTGGTGTTCGCCGGCGCTGAATACGGCAACGGCTCCTCGCGCGACTGGGCCGCGAAGGGCACGCGCCTGCTCGGCGTTCGCGCCGTGATCTGCCAGAGCTTCGAGCGCATCCACCGTTCGAACCTGGTCGGCATGGGCGTGCTGCCGCTGACCTTCGAGGACGGCACTTCCTGGCAGTCGCTGGGTCTGAAGGGTGACGAGAAGGTCACGTTGCGCGGCCTCGTCGGCGACCTCAAGCCGCGCCAGAAGCTGACCGCGGAGATCGTCTCCGGCGACGGTTCGTTGCAGCGCGTTTCGCTGCTTTGCCGCATCGATACGCTGGACGAGCTCGATTACTACCGCAATGGCGGCATCCTCCATTACGTCCTGCGCAAGCTCGCGGCGTAAGCGCGGATTTGTGAACGATGGCTCACTGCGAAGTGAGTAGAAGCCAGAACGAAGGCGGCCTATCAAAAGGCCGCCTTCGCGCGTTTTGCGGCACGTTTCGGATGGGCCCGGCCGGTGGAAAACCTCCTCCTGGACGGATGAATGTGCTGCGCCCCGTAAGATTACGGTGACCATCAGGCGATAAAATTCCCTCTCACGAGCAATGGTGTGCGGCGTTCGACATGACAACAATGACGGCTTCTCATCCGATTTCACGTTGGTCCAGTGCCCTCTGGTCGGGTGCTCTCGGCATCTGTGCGATCGTCGCCGTCATCCGCCCTGCCGAGGCTGATCCCCGCGCCGTTGTCGAATTGTTTACCTCGCAGGGCTGCTCGTCTTGCCCGCCCGCCGACAAGATCATCGGCGATCTCTCCAAGGATCCCTCGGTCATCGCGCTGAGCATGCCGATCGACTATTGGGACTATCTCGGCTGGAAGGACACGCTGGCCGATTCGCGCTTCTCTGCGCGGCAGCGTGCTTACTCGCGCATGCGCGGCGACCGCGAGGTCTACACGCCGCAGGTCGTCGTCAATGGCTCGACCCATGTCATCGGCAGCGATCGCACCGGCATCGAGAATGCGATCGGCAAGACCGACAAGGGCATGGGCGTGATGAGCGTGCCGGTGACGATGTCGCTTGCGGGCAAGCAGATCAGCGTCTCCGTCGCTGCGAGCAACGAGCCCACGGTCTCGCATGGGGAGGTCTGGATCTGCTCGATCGCCAAGTCGGTGCCGATCACGATCACCCGCGGCGAAAATCGCGGACAGCAGATCACCTACCACAACGTGGTGCGCAACCTGCTCAAGGTCGGCGACTGGACCGGCCGCCCGGAAAGCTGGACGGTGCCGATCGAGAATCTCACGCGCGACGGCGTCGACGGCGCGGTGGTCTATGTTCAGGATGGCAACCGAGAGAAGCCGGGTGCGATGCTGGGCGCGGCGTACACGTCGCTGCACTGATTTCACTGACTCACCAGCGTCGCGCTCGCTCTAACTCCTCATGGTGAGGAGCGCGCCCTTGCGCGCGTCACGAACCAAGCAGGCCCGGCGGATGCAGCTCGGCCTTTCATCCTTCGAGACGCCGCGCGAGCGCGGCCCTCAGGATGAGGGGAGGGAGCCGGTGCATGAGGAGAGCGAAGGCTCGGCGAGCCGGAAACATCCCGACACAAACAAAAAAGGACCAACTTGCGTTGGCCCTCCTTGTCGCGCGTACAGACCCGATCCTGTCGACCCCGGGGGGCTGGGGGCTGAGGAATCCGGAACCGAAGGACCGGGCCAACGCACGTGAGCCTTTTCGCAGTGCAGGGCGGCAGTCGCTAGGCGGAAAAGCGGCGACACTATGATTCCTGCTAACGATCCCGTGACGGTTTGCCGCGACAAAGTTCCACCATTGCGTGTGTCCCGATTCGATGAGTCGAACGGGAAGGCCCCTTGCGGTAGGGACCGGTTGGCGCAATCATGCAACTGTCATGATGCCAGAGGTTCCGGTTGTCGCGGACGCGGGTCATGCCGTGCGATGAGGAGGCGCTTCCCATGAATCTGATGTCGGAGGATGCCGAGCCGAGCGAGCAGCGCGCGGCGGCGCGCCCCGCCGCTGCGACGACGCAGCCGAATCGGGTGACCTTCAACCGCCTCGAGCTGCACCGGATTCTCAATCTCTACGGCCGCATGGTCGCCGACGGCGAGTGGCGCGACTACGCTATCGACTTCCTGAAGGACCGCGCCGTGTTCTCGGTCTATCGCCGCGCCTCGGAAGTGCCGATCTATCGGATCGAGAAGGACCCGCGGCTTGCGCGCAAGCAGGGCATGTACAGCGTGATCTCGGCGACCGGCCTGATCCTGCGCCGCGGTCACGAGCTCGAGCGCGTGCTGCTGGTGATCGATCGGAAGCTGGCGGTGGTGTGAAGACCTTCGGTCGTCATTCCGGGGCGCGACGAAGTCGCGAACCCGGAATCCATTCATCCACCGTCCGTGTCGTTCAATGGATTCCGGGTTCGCGCTGCGCGCGCCCCGGAATGACGGGAGCCCCTACTTCCCCGGCACCGTGCTCGCGCCCTCGCCGAGATCCCGCTGCATCATCACCGTATCCAGCCAGCGGCCGAATTTCAGCCCGACATTGGGATGCGTGCCGATCATCTTGAAGCCGCTCTTGGTGTGAACGCCGATCGAGCCGGCATTGGCGGAATCGCCGATCACGGCGATCATCTGGCGGAAGCCACGCGCCTCGCATTCGGTGATCAGCCGCTCCAGCAGCAGGGAGCCGACACCGCGGCGGTGGAAGGAGGGGTCGAGATAGATCGAATTCTCGACCGTGAAGCGATAGGCCGGCCGCGGCCGGTAGGCCCCGGCATAGGCATAGCCGGCCACGCGACGATCGAGGATGGCGACGAAATAGGGATAGCCGCCGTCGATCAGTGCGCGATAGCGGCGCGTCATCTCGGCAAGGTCGGGCGGCTCCAGCTCGAACGTCGCGGTGCCCTCGCGGACGGCCTGCTGATAGATGGCGGTGATGGCGGGAAGGTCGGCCTCGGTGGTGGGCCTGATTTCAGGTGCGGACATGGCGGGAAGGATAGAGGCTTCGTGCGCCGGCTGGAAGGGCCTGCGCTGCTTCTCCGGCGTCATTGCGAGCGTAGCGAAGCAATCCAGAAATGCATCCGTGGAGGCACTCTGGTTTGCTTCGTCAAGAGCTCCTCGCAATGACGGTGCCTGTGGGTACAGCCCGGCCCAAACAAAAACCCCGGCCTTTCGGCCGGGGTTCATGTCGTTCCCTCGTCCTGGCATTAGTCGCGCTGGCCGAGGAGCTGCAACAGCAGCGTGAACAGGTTGATGAAGTTCAGGTACAGCGACAGCGCGCCGGTGATGGCCGCACGCTCTGCGATGTCACCGCCGGCCGAGGCGTAGCCGTAGATGTAGTCGTTCTTCAGCCGCTGGGTATCCCAGGCGGTGAGGCCCGCGAACACCAGCACGCCGACCACCGACACGATGAACTGCAGCATCGAGCTGGCCAGGAACAGGTTCACCAGGCTGGCGATGATGATGCCGATCAGGCCCATGAACAGGAACGAGCCCATTCCGGTCATGTCACGCTTGGTGGTGTAGCCGTAGAGGCTGAGCGCACCGAAGGTCGCCGCGGTGATGAAGAATACCCGCACGATCGAGGTGTGCGTGAACACCAGGAAGATCGACGACAGCGAGATGCCCATCAGCGCCGAGAACACCCAGAACAGGATCTGGGCCGTCGAGGGTGCCAGACGGTTGATGCCCGCCGAGATCACGAACACCATCGCGAGCGGCGCCAGCATGAACAGCCACTTCAGGGGGCTCACGAACATCGCGTAGCCGAATGGCGTCAGGAACAGCTTGCCGACGCGGACGGCTTCCGGCGTCGGGACGTCCGTCACGGCGGCCATGTAGACGCCGAGCGCGGCAAGGCCCGTGATGGCCAGGCCGATGCTCATGTAATTGTAGATGCGCAGCATATAGGCGCGCAGGCCGGCATCGACCGTCGCGGCGTCAACACGCCCGGCGGCCCTGCCGAAAGGAGAAGCGTAGTTACGGTCTAGGTCCGACATGGTCGAATTCCCGTTGGTTGGTCCGGTCCGGCATGAGGGTCGCCACGCCGCCGGTTCGTCAGTTCTATCTCGGATACCGATCCCAGCCGACTAAATTTTGGCTCACAATCGGGGCTCCGAACCCACTCGATATGTGGGAAACTAACACATTCGCTGCAACCGTCCACGCGCGGCCGAATGTCGCCCTCGGCCACAATCCTGACGGGCGGACGTGGTTAATCGCAGGAATCGTGCGATTCCGCTCCCGCGCGCCCATCCGCTACCTTTTGTCACAAATTCCGCAACACCGTCGCGGGCTTTTTGTTCAACGCGAGCAGCGTGCCGGCGAGCCCGAGCCCCACAGTGACGACGAGCGCGGCCGCGACCACGCTGGCGGCGCTGCCGGCCTGCCAGACGAAACTCAGCGTCATCAGCCGCGTCACGATCATCCAGGCCGCGATGCTGCCGGCGATCACGCCGAACACTGCGGTGGCGAGCCCGATCAGGAGGTATTCGAGCGCATAGGCGCCGAGCAGCCGCAGCCGCGTCGCGCCCAGCGTCTTCAGGATCACCGCATCATAGACCCGGTGGCGATGGCCGGCGGCGAGCGCCCCGCCGAGCACCAGGATCGCCGAGATCAGGGTCACGACACTGGCGCCGCGGATCGCCAGCGCCAGGTTGGTCACCACCGAGCCGACCGTCTCCATCACCTCGCGCACGCGCACGCTCGTCACCATCGGATAGGCGTCGGCCACCTGCTTGATGATCTTGCCGTCGCCCGCAGCGTTGCTGCCGGCTTCGGTCAGCGTTGCGATATGGGTATGCGGTGCGCCCTTGAAGGCGTTCGGCGAGAACACGAGGACGAAATTGATGCCGAGCCCCTGCCAGTCGATGGTGCGCAGATTGCCGATTCTAGCCGCGATGTCACGGCCAAGCACGTTGACCACGATCTCGTCGCCGAGCTTGAGACCGAGTCCGTCGGCGATCTTCTTTTCGATCGAGACCAGCGGCGGGCCGGAATAGTCGGCGCTCCACCATTCGCCCTCGACCACCTTGGACCCCTTCGGCAGCTCGCCGGTATAGGTCAGGCCCCGGTCGCTTTGCAGCACCCATTCGGAATCGGTCGAGGGCTTGAGCTCCTCGGCGCGCAACCCGCGCGCGCCGACGATGCGGCCGCGTAGCATCGGCACATCCTCGACCTTGGCACCGGGGGCAATCTGCCGCAGATAGAGGTCGAACTGCTCGGCCTGCGCGCTCGGGATGTCGATGAAGAAAAACGATGGCGCCTGCTCAGGAAGCGCCGCCAGGAACTGCCGGCGCAGATTGCCGTCGATCTGGGTGATGGTGACGAGCACGGCAAGCCCGAGCCCCAGTGACAGCACGACGGACGGCGTCAGCGCGCCCGGCCGGTGGATGTTGGCGATCGCCAGCCGCAGCATCGGCAGCCGCGTCCGCGGCAGGTGCCGTGCGATGGCCATCAAGAGGGCGGCGATGCCGCGCAGCAGGCCGAACACCACGACGGAGGAGGCCACGAACACCGCGGCGATGCGCTTGTCGAATGAGAGCCCGATCACGACGGCGACGAGCAGGACGATCACGACGCCCATGAACACCAGGTAGCCCAGGCGCGGCCGGTGCCATTCGGAGCTGATGGTGTCGCGGAACAGCGCGGCCACCGGCACGTCGTGGACGCGGCCGAGCGGCCACAGGCCGAAGGCCAATGCGGTGAGGAGGCCATAGACGAAGGACAGCGCGAGCTCATCGGCATGCACGGCCGGCACCACCGGCAGCGGCAACAGCTTGCCGAACAGGCCGACGATGGCGAAGGGCATGGCGGCGCCAAGCGCAAGGCCGATCACCGAACCGATCGCCGCGAGCAGGATGACCTGCGCGAGATAGATGCCGAACACGTCGCGGCCGGTGGCACCGACGGCCTTGAAGGCCGCGATCACCTCGAGCCGGCGATCGATATGGCTCTTCACGGCATTGGCGACGCCGACGCCGCCGACCAGCAGCGCGGCGAGGCCGACCAGCGTCAGGAACTGGGTGAAACGGTGGATGTTGCGCTCGAGCTGCGGCGAGGCGTTGGAGCGGCTGCGGATCTCCCAGCCGGCCTGCGGCGCCGCGTTGCGCGCGTCAGCGATGAAAGTCTCGGTGGCGCGTTCGCTGTTGGCAGCGTCAGGCAGCTTCACCCGGTAGACCCAGCGCACCAGGCTGCCGGGCTGGATCAGGCCGGTGGCGCGCAGGCCCGCCTGGCTGATCAGGAAGCGCGGGCCGAAGCCGATGCCGCCGGCGAGCTTGTCGGGTTCGGCCTCGACGGTGCTGCGGATCTGGAAGGTCGCCGAGCCGATGGTGACGCGATCACCGGGCTTGAGCGAGAGCCGCGTCAGCAGCGTCGGATCGGCGGCCGCGCCGAACGCGCCGTCACGTTCGGCGAGCAGCTCAGTCATCGGTAGCGGCGGTGCCAGTGTCAGCTGGCCCAGCATCGGATAGCTGTCGTCGACCGCCTTCATCTCGACCAGCGCGAGCTTGCCATCAGTCGAGCGCGCCATGCCGCGCAGGGTCGCGGCGGTCGACACGGTGCCGCGCGAGCGCAGGAACGCGACCTCTTCCGGCTTGGCCTCGCGCTGGAACAGCACGAACGAGACGTCGCCGCCGAGTAGCGTACGGCCTTCGCGCGCAAGACCGTCGGAGAGGCTCGCCGAGACCGAGCCGACGCCGGCGATCGCCATCACGCCGAGCGCGATGCAGGCGATGAAGACGTAGAAGCCGCGCAGGCCTCCACGCAATTCGCGCAGCGCGTAGCGCAGTGACAGCGCGACGCCACTAGGCCTCGCGAACGATTCGGCAGCGGTGCTCATGCGGGCGCGGACTGCGTGTCGATGCGCCCGGAGCGCAGGCGGATGACGCGATCGCAGCGATGCGCGAGCGAGGAATCGTGCGTCACCAGCACCAAGGTCATGCCGCGCTCGGCATGCTTGCTGAACAGGAGATCGATGATCTGCTTTCCGGTGGCCTCATCGAGATTGCCGGTCGGCTCGTCGGCGACGAGGATCGCCGGATCGGGCGCCAGCGCGCGCGCCAGCGCAACGCGCTGCTGCTCGCCACCGGAGAGTTGCGTCGGATAGTGATGCAGGCGATCGCCGAGGCCGACCGATTGCAGCTCCTGCGCCGCGCGCCTGGCGGCATCCGGATTGCCGGCTAGCTCGAGCGGCACGGCGACGTTCTCAAGCGCCGTCATGGTCGGGATCAGATGGAAGGACTGGAAGACGATGCCGACCTGGCGGCCGCGGAAGCGGGCCAGCGCGTCCTCGTCGAGGGCATTGAAAGGGGTGCCGGACACCACCACCTCTCCGCTATCAGGACGCTCCAGCCCCGCCATCACCATCAGCAGCGTGGATTTGCCCGAGCCTGACGGGCCGATCAGGCCGATCGTCTCGCTCCGGCCCACGCGCAGGCTGATATCCTTGAGGATGTGAACGCGCGCCGCGCCCGTGCCCAATGAGAGATTGACGTTGGAGATGGCGATGGTGTCCGCCGCGGTGGCGGCGAGCGAAGAGGTTTCGATGCGACTGTCCATGGTCCGGTCATATGGCAACTCCGCTGGCGCGGTCGAGAGGCGTTACGGATTGTTCATGCACTTAGCCGTGTTGATGTTCGCTTTGATGACGGCCATCACGCCGGCCTCGGCACAGGGGCAGAAGCCGATCAAGCTTGTCGTTCTCGGCGATTCCCTGAGCGCCGGTCTCGGCCTGCCGGCCCAGGAAGCATTCCCCCAAAAACTTCAAAAAGCCTTGCAGGCCAAAGGCATAGCGGTCGACATGGTCAATGCCGGAGTGTCCGGCGACACGTCCTCCGGCGGTCGCGACCGGCTCGACTGGTCGGTGCCTGAAGGAACCGAGGCCGTCATCGTCGAGCTCGGCGCCAACGACGCGCTGCGCGGCATCGATCCCGATTTGACGCGCGCCGCGCTGAGCGACATCATCCAGCGGCTCAAGGCACGCAAGATCGCGGTGCTGCTGTGCGGCATGCTGGCGCCGCCGAATTACGGCGCCGATTACGCCGCGCGCTTCAATTCGATTTATCCGGAGCTGGCGAAAAAATTCGACGTGCCGCTCTATCCGTTCTTCCTCGACGCCGTCGCAGCCGACGCCAAGCTCAACCAGGCCGACGGCATTCATCCGACCGCGGCCGGCGTCGACATCATCGTCGAAAGGATGATGCCCACCGTGGAGGCATTCCTTGGCACGATCGCTGAGCAACGGCGTTGAAAAGCAGGCAGCGCTAAACGTAATTCCCAGGGTTTTACCGGGGTGAGGCGGGCTAAGCTTCGCAGAGTCACACAACTGCGATAGGAATCAGGGTACCGGTGATTCGTCGCCGGCTCTAATTTGGTTATGGTCCTGCTTCCCAGGGGCTGTACCCAAGCATCGGGAGTGCGAAACGATGCCGCGTTTGTTCACTGGTCTGGAAATTCCGGCCGAGATCGGCCAGTCGCTTTCCAACTTGAGGGGTGGCCTTCCCGGCGCCCGCTGGATCGATCCCGAAAATTATCACGTCACCCTGCGCTTCATCGGCGATATCGATGGTGTCTCCGCCAACGAGATCGCCTCGATGCTGTTTCGCGTCGACCGCAAGCCGTTCGAGGTGAAGGTGCAGGGCCTCACGAGTTTTGGCGGCCGCAAACCGCGGGCAGTCGTTGCGACGATCGCGCCGAGCAAGCCGCTGATGGAATTGCAGGCCGAGCTCGAACGCATGATGCAGCGGATCGGTCTCGACCCTGAAGGCCGCAAATTCATCCCGCATGTCACGCTGGCCCGGCTGCACGACGCATCCGATCGCGACGTCGCCGACTATCTCTCGCTGCGCGGCTACTTCCCGAGCAAGGCGTTCATGGCGGAGCGCTTTGTTCTGTTCTCGTCCCGCGCCTCCACCGGCGGCGGCCCGTATGTCGTCGAGGACGCTTACGAGCTGTGTGCGTAGCTCGCTCTCCTGCCCCGGCCGTAGAGCCGGGGCCCAGCGCTCAGCGATGAACGAAATTTGGCGATGAACGAAACGGTGGGTCCCGGATCAGCGCGTCCGGGACACGAATCCGCATACCCCGTCCACCAATTCACGGCTTGCAATTTCCGCCGGTCTCTGGCGGTAAGGGGCCATGCTCACGACCCCAAGTTCCCCGTTCAGCGAAGCCTATCAGGCCGAGATCGCGTCCGGCGCGATCGAGCCGGATGCCGCGCAGGCCGAAGTGGCCGAGGCCTATGCGGCGCTCGACCTGCGGCTCGCGACTTACAAGCCGCAGCGCAAGCAGGGCCTGCTCAGCCGCCTGTTCAGCAGTGACAAGGACGAGGCGCCGCGCGGGCTCTACATCCATGGCGAGGTCGGTCGCGGCAAGACCATGCTGATGGACCTGTTCTTCCAGTACAGTACCGTCGAGCACAAGCGCCGCGCGCATTTCCACGAGTTCATGGCGGAAGCGCATGAGCGCATCTACGACTATCGCCAGGGCATCGCGCGCGGCGAGATCGCCGACGGCGACGTCATCGCGCTGACCGCGAACGCGATCTTCGAGGAGAGCTGGCTGCTCTGCTTCGACGAATTCCATGTCACCGACATCGCGGACGCGATGATCCTCGGCCGTCTGTTCGCAAAGCTGTTCGAGCTCGGCACCGTCGTGGTCGCGACCTCCAACGTCGCACCCGACGATCTCTACAAGGGCGGCCTGAACCGGTCGCTGTTCCTGCCTTTCATCAAGCAGATCACCGACCACATGGATGTCGCGCGGCTCGATGCGCGCACCGACTTCCGCCTGGAGAAGCTTCAGGGCGTGCCGATGTGGCTGACGCCGGCGGACGTTGATGCGGACGCAGCGCTCGACCGCGCCTGGTCGAAGATGAGCGGCGGCGCCCGATGCAAGCCGCACGACATTTCGATCAAGGGACGCATCCTGCACGTGCCATGCTCGGCCCATGGCGTGGCGCGGTTCTCGTTCGCCGATCTCTGCGAGAAGCCGCTTGGGGCATCGGACTACCTCAGGCTCGCGCACGACTATCACACCATCCTGGTCGACCATATTCCAGTGATGGACTTCTCCCAGCGCAACGCCGCCAAGCGTTTCATCACGCTGATCGACACGCTCTATGACAATGCGGTGAAGCTGATGGCCTCGGCCGATGCCAATCCGATCTCGCTGTACCTCGCCACCGAAGGCAACGAGGCCAACGAGTTCAAGCGGACCGCCTCACGCCTGATCGAGATGAGCTCGGAATCCTATCTAGCGCTGCCTCACGGCCGCAAGGATTCCACCGCCAGCGGCTCGACCAAGGGCCTGGTAGAGACTTAAGTCCTATTTGCCAGCGCTGTCATTCCAGGGTGCGCCACGCGCGAGCCCGGAATCCATCGCATCACCAACTCTGCAGCTCAATGGATTCCAGGCCTGCGCCTGTCGGCGCATCCCGGAATGACGGACCGGGTATGGCTGCTATCGCGCCAAGCCCGACAATTGGGCATCCACCGACTTGAACGGGGGAGGCGAAAGGGATAACCACCCGTCTCAGTTTTCCCCTCCTTACGTGTCTAAAGGACAGGTTCACATGGCGCGCGACAAGATTGCTTTGATTGGCTCCGGCCAGATCGGCGGAACGCTGGCTCACCTCATCGGCCTGAAAGAATTGGGCGACGTCGTGATGTTCGACATCGCCGAGGGCGTGCCGCAGGGCAAGGCGCTCGACATCGCGCAGTCCTCGCCGGTCGACGGCTTTGACGCGCACTACAGCGGCGCGAACTCCTACGAAGCGCTCGACAACGCAAAAGTTTGCATCGTCACCGCCGGCGTGCCGCGCAAGCCCGGCATGAGCCGCGACGACCTCCTCTCCATCAACCTCAAGGTCATGGAGCAGGTCGGTGCCGGCATCAAGAAGTACGCTCCCGACGCTTTCGTCATCTGCATCACCAACCCGCTCGACGCGATGGTCTGGGCGCTGCAGAAGGCCTCGGGCCTGCCGCACAAGAAAGTCGTCGGCATGGCCGGCGTGCTGGATTCGGCGCGCTTCCGCTACTTCCTGGCCGATGAGTTCAACGTCTCGGTCGAGGACGTCACCGCCTTCGTGCTCGGCGGCCATGGCGACACCATGGTGCCGCTGGTGAAATACTCCACCGTCGCCGGCATCCCGCTGCCCGACCTCGTCAAGATGGGCTGGACCTCGCAGGCGCGTCTCGATGAGATCGTCGACCGCACCCGCAACGGCGGCGCCGAGATCGTCAACCTGCTCAAGACCGGCTCGGCGTTCTACGCGCCGGCGGCGTCCGCGATCGCGATGGCCGAGAGCTATCTGCGGGACAAGAAGCGCGTGCTGCCCTGCGCCGCCTACCTCAACGGCGAGTACAGCGTGAAGGACATGTATGTCGGCGTGCCCGTCGTGATCGGCGCCAAGGGCGTCGAGCGCGTGGTCGAGATCGAGCTCGCCGGCAAGGACCGCGAGGCCTTCGACAAGTCGGTCGGCGCCGTCCAGGGCCTGGTCGATGCCTGCAAGAAGATCGCCCCCGATCTTCTCGGTCGCTAAGCGCCAGCAATTCCCGCCGAAGCCCGAAAACCGGTCTTCGGCGGTTTCATTTCCGGAGCCCGGGTGTCCGGGCGGGCTCCGGGCCAGCCAGTGATCTCCCAGTTCAGAGATCTCGAAGTCAAAGAATCCGGGTTGCAGTTCCTGTGGTATATGGTATGCCAGCCACAAGACTGAGGTGGGCCCTTGAGGTCACCGCCCGCGGGTTCAGGGAGCGACCATATGAATATCCATGAGTACCAGGCCAAAGCGCTGCTGAGCGAGTTCGGCGTGCCGATTTCCAAGGGCGTGCCTGTCCTTAAGCCCGCTGACGCGGAAGCCGCCGCCAAGGCGCTGCCGGGCCCGGTCTGGGTGGTGAAGAGCCAGATCCACGCCGGCGGCCGCGGCAAGGGCAAGTTCAAGGAAGCCTCGGCCGGCGACAAGGGCGGCGTCCGCATCGCCAAGTCGGCCGCCGAGGTCTCCGAATTCGCCAAGCAGATGCTGGGCGCCACGCTCGTGACCGTGCAGACCGGTCCCGCTGGCAAGCAGGTCAACCGCGTCTACATCGAGGACGGCTCCGACATCGACAAGGAATTCTACCTCTCGATCCTGGTCGACCGCGAGACCTCGCGCGTCTCCTTCGTCGTCTCGACCGAGGGCGGCGTCAACATCGAGGAGGTCGCGCACAACATGCCTGAGAAGATCGTGACCTTCTCGGTCGATCCCGCGACCGGCGTCATGGGCCATCACGGCCGCACCGTTGCGAAGGCGCTGAACCTGTCAGGCGATCTCGCCAAGCAGGCCGAGAAGCTGACCGCGCAGCTCTACGCCGCCTTCGTCGCCAAGGACATGTCGATGCTGGAGATCAACCCGCTGGTCGTGACCAAGCAGGGCCAGCTCCGCGTGCTCGACGCCAAGGTCTCGTTCGACGACAACGCGCTGTTCCGGCACCCCGAGGTGCTCGCGCTGCGCGACGAGACCGAGGAAGACGCCAAGGAAATCGAGGCGTCGAAATACGATCTCAACTACGTCACGCTCGACGGCAATATTGGCTGCATGGTCAACGGCGCCGGTCTTGCCATGGCGACGATGGACATCATCAAGCTCTACGGCATGTCGCCGGCCAACTTCCTCGACGTCGGCGGCAGCGCCAGCAAGGAAAAGGTCGCTGCCGCCTTCAAGATCATCACCGCGGATCCCAACGTGAAGGGCATCCTGGTCAACATCTTCGGTGGCATCATGAAGTGCGACGTGATCGCCGAGGGCGTCACCGCCGCTGTGCGCGAGGTCGGCCTCAGCGTCCCGCTGGTGGTCCGCCTCGAAGGCACCAATGTCGAGCTCGGCAAGAAGATCATCCGTGAATCCGGCCTGAACGTGGTGCCGGCCGACAATCTCGACGACGCCGCGCAGAAGATCGTGAAGGCCGTCAAGGGAGGCTAAGGCCATGGCCCAGGACCATCTCGCCGCATCATCTCCGCTCCCCGAGCACACGCGCCTCGCCGCGTTCGCCGGCGAATGGAATGGCGAAGAGATGGTCTTTCCGTCGCGTTGGACGGAGGGCGGACCGGCCACCTCGCACGTCGTCGCGCGCATGGACCTCAACGGGTTCTATCTGATCCAGGACTCGGTCCAGATGCGCGACGGCAAGCAGATCTTCGCCACCCACGGCATCTTCACCTACGACCGCGACGATCGGACCTACAAATTGTTCTGGTACGACTCGCTCGGCTACACGCCGCCCTCGCCCGCTTCCGGCGGCTGGGTCGGCAAGACCCTGACGCTGGTGCGCGGCTCGCTCCGCGGCAATGCGCGCCACGTCTACGAGATCATCGACGACAATTCCTATTCGTTGAGGATCCAGTTCTCGCCGGACGCGGAAGGCTGGGCCGACGTGCTCACCGGCGTCTACCGCCGCATCCACTGACCTCTCACTCGTTAGTTCGCGAAAGCAGATCTCATGTCCATCCTGATCGACAAGAACACCAAGGTCATCTGCCAGGGCTTTACCGGCAAGAACGGCACCTTCCACTCGGAGGCCGCGCTTGCCTATGGCACCAAGATGGTCGGCGGCACCTCGCCCGGCAAAGGCGGCGCGACCCATCTGGGCCTGCCGGTGTTCGACACCGTGCGCGAGGCGCGTGAGAAGACCGGCGCCGATGCGTCGGTGATCTACGTGCCCCCGCCGGGTGCGGCGGACGCGATCTGCGAAGCCATCGATGCCGAGATCCCGCTGATCGTCTGCATCACCGAGGGCATTCCGGTCGTCGACATGGTGCGTGTGAAGCGCTCGCTGATCGGCTCCAAGTCGCGCCTGATCGGGCCGAACTGCCCGGGCGTCATGACCGCCGGCGAGTGCAAGATCGGCATCATGCCGGCCAACATCTTCAAGACCGGCAGCGTCGGCATCGTCTCCCGCTCCGGCACGCTGACCTATGAGGCCGTGTTCCAGACCTCCCAGGAAGGCCTCGGCCAGACCACTGCGGTCGGCATCGGCGGCGACCCGGTCAAGGGCACTGAGTTCATCGACGTGCTGGAGATGCTGCTCGCCGACCCCAAGACCGAATCGATCATCATGATCGGCGAGATCGGCGGTTCCGCCGAGGAAGACGCCGCCCAGTTCCTCAAGGACGAGGCCAAGCGCGGCCGTAAGAAGCCGATGGTCGGCTTCATCGCCGGTGTCACGGCACCCCCCGGCCGCCGTATGGGTCATGCCGGCGCGATCATCTCGGGTGGCAAGGGCGACGCCGGATCCAAGACGGAAGCGATGAAATCGGCCGGAATCACCGTCTCTCCGTCGCCCGCGCGCCTCGGACATACGCTTGCCGAAAAGTTGAAAGGTTAATTCACTTCTTCGTGCTTTTCCGGGCGAAGTTTCGCAGCAAATAGGGTAAAGGGTGCCTGTCGCGCCGAGCCTCTGCCGGGAGCTCGGCGCCAGCGCCGTTTGTTATGCGCGAACCGAAATCGCCAGGAACTCCAGTATGTCTCGCCAGGACGCGAACGCAGCCTTTGCCCTCTCATCCTTTTTGCAGGGCACCAACGCCACCTACATCGACGAAATCTACGCCCGCTACGAGAAGGATCCGTCCTCGGTCGACGCCGAGTGGCGGGAGTTCTTCAAGAGCCTCAACGACCAGCCCGCCGACGTCCGGAAGAACGCGGAAGGGCCGTCCTGGGAGCGCGACAACTGGCCGCTGACACCGCAGGACGACCTCACGTCGGCCCTCGACGGCAACTGGGCCGAGGTCGAGAAGGCGGTCGGTGCCAAGATCGCCGCCAAGGCGCAGGCCAAGGGTGCCGACATCTCCTCTGCCGACGTGCTTCAGGCCACGCGCGACTCGGTCCGCGCGCTGATGCTGATCCGCTCCTACCGCATGCGCGGCCATTTCCACGCCAAGCTCGATCCGCTCGGCATCGAAGCCCAGCGCAACCGCGAAGAGCTCGACCCGCGCACCTACGGCTTCAGCGAAGCCGATTTCGACCGCAAGATATTCCTCGATCACGTGCTCGGCCTCGAATACGGCACGCTGCGCGAGATCACCGCGATCTGCGAGCGCACCTACTGCCAGACGCTCGGCGTCGAGTTCATGCATATCAGCAATGCCGCGCAGAAGGCCTGGATCCAGGAGCGGATCGAGGGACCGGACAAGGAGATCTCGTTCACCCGCGAAGGCCGCCGCGCCATCCTGACGAAGCTGGTCGAAGCCGAGGGTTTCGAAAAGTTCTGCGACACCAAGTTCACCGGCACCAAGCGCTTCGGCCTCGATGGCGGTGAAGCGCTGATCCCCGCGCTCGAGCAGATCATCAAGCGCGGCGGCAATCTCGGCGTGAAGGAGATCGTGCTCGGCATGCCGCATCGCGGCCGCCTCAACGTGCTGACCCAGGTGTTGGGCAAGGCCCATCGCGCACTGTTCCACGAGTTCAAGGGCGGCTCGGCCAACCCCGACGCGGTCGAAGGCTCGGGCGACGTCAAGTACCACCTCGGCGCGTCCTCGGACCGCGAGTTCGACGGCAACCGCATCCATCTGTCGCTCACCGCCAACCCCTCGCATCTCGAGATCGTCGATCCCGTGGTGCTCGGCAAGGTCCGCGCCAAGCAGGACCAGCACGGCGATCCCCCGGACATGCGCATCTCGGTGATGCCGCTTTTGATGCACGGCGACGCCGCGTTCGCCGGCCAGGGCGTGGTCGCGGAGTGCTTCGGCCTGTCGGACCTGAAGGGCTACCGCACCGGCGGCTCCGTGCACTTCATCGTCAACAACCAGATCGGCTTCACCACCTATCCGCGTTACTCGCGCTCCTCGCCTTATCCGTCGGATGTGGCGAAGATGATCGACGCGCCGATCTTCCACGTGAACGGCGACGATCCGGAAGCCGTGGTGTTCGCGGCCAAGGTCGCGACCGAATTCCGGCAGAAGTTCCACAAGCCGGTCGTGATCGACATGTGGTGCTATCGGCGCTACGGCCACAATGAGGGCGATGAGCCGGGGTTCACCCAACCCGTGATGTACAAGCGGATCGCGGCCCATCCCTCGACCCTCACTCTCTACTCCAAGCGCCTGATTGCCGAAGGCGTGGTCACCGAGGGCGAGGTCGACAAGCTGAAGGCCGACTGGCGCGCGCGGCTCGATGCCGAGTTCGAGGCCGGCACCTCCTATAAGCCGAACAAGGCCGACTGGCTCGACGGCAAGTGGTCCGGCTTCAAGATCGCCGACCAGGAAGAGGATGCGCGGCGCGGGGTCACCGGCGTCGACATCGCCACGCTGAAAGACATCGGCCGCAAGATCACCAAGGTGCCGGACGGCTTCCGCGTTCACCGCACCATCCAGCGTTTCCTTGACAACCGCTCGAAGGCGATCGACAGCGGCAACGGCATCGACTGGGCGACCGGCGAGGCGCTGGCGTTCTGCTCGTTGCTCAACGAAAACCATCACGTCCGCCTGTCCGGACAGGATTCGGAGCGCGGCACCTTCTCGCAGCGCCACTCGGTCCTGATCGACCAGGAGGACGAGAGCCGCTACACGCCGTTCAACCATCTTGGCCACGAGCAGGGCCATTATGAGGTCATCAACTCGCTGCTGTCGGAAGAGGCCGTGCTCGGCTTCGAATACGGCTACTCGCTCGCCGAGCCGAACACGCTGACGCTGTGGGAAGCCCAGTTTGGCGACTTCGCCAACGGCGCGCAGGTCGTGTTCGACCAGTTCATCTCCTCGGGCGAGCGCAAATGGCTGCGCATGTCCGGCCTCGTCTGCCTGCTGCCGCACGGCTATGAGGGCCAGGGACCGGAGCACTCCTCGGCGCGTCTCGAGCGTTACTTGCAGATGTGCGCGGAAGACAACATGCAGGTGGTCTATCCGACCACGCCGGCGAACTACTTCCATGTGCTGCGGCGCCAACTCCACCGCGAGATCCGCAAGCCGCTGATCATGATGACGCCGAAGTCGCTGCTGCGTCACAAGCGGGCGGTGTCGCGTCTCGAAGAGCTCGCGAAGGGCACGACCTTCCACCGCATCCTCTATGATGACGCCCAGATGCAGCCGAACGAGGCGAGCAAGCTCGTCCCGGACGAGAAGATCCGCCGTATCGTGCTCTGCTCCGGCAAGGTCTATTACGACCTCTACGAGGAGCGCGAGAGGCGCGGCATCGACGACATCTATCTGATGCGCGTCGAGCAGCTCTATCCGGTGCCGCTGAAGGCGCTGGTGGTCGAGCTGTCACGCTTCAAGAAGGCGGAAGTGGTGTGGTGCCAGGAAGAGCCCCGCAACATGGGTGCCTGGCACTTCATCGAGCCCTATCTGGAATGGGTGCTGAACCAGGTGCACGGTGCGAGCCGGCGTCCGCGTTATGTCGGACGCGCCGCTTCCGCCGCGACCGCCACGGGCCTGATGTCCAAGCATCAGGCGCAGCTGAAGGCGTTCCTGGACGAAGCACTGAGCTAGACAATTTTAAACTGAGTCATGCCCCGCCTTGTGCGCAGTTGCGCAACTAGGGCGGGGCATCCAGTACTCTGCGGCGTTCGTTCTGATCACCAACGTCTCGGCGTACTGGATCGTTCGCCCCCGTGCGCAATTGCGCACAAGGCGGGCGATGACACCTGAGAATTCATGACCGCATTGGCGATCCCCTTAAGGAAAAGACCATGACTGAAATTCGAGTGCCGACGCTCGGCGAATCCGTCACCGAGGCCACCATCGGCCGTTGGTTCAAGAAGGCCGGTGATCCCGTCGCCGTCGACGAGCCCTTGGTGGAGCTCGAGACCGACAAGGTCACCATCGAAGTCCCGGCGCCCTCCGCTGGCACGCTGAGCGAGATCATCGCTGCTGATGGCGCGACGGTCGCGGTCGGTGCGCTGCTCGGCCAGATCACCGAAGGCGCAGGTGCTGCAAAGCCGGCCGCTGCTCCCGCCAAGGCTGCCGCTGCTCCGGCTCCCGCTGCAGCCGCTGCTGCACCGGCCCCGGCCGCGAAGGCGCCGCCGGCCGATGCGCCGCTGGCCCCGTCGGTGCGCAAGCTGTCGGCCGAGACCGGCATCGACGCCTCAACCGTTCCTGGTTCCGGCAAGGACGGCCGCGTCACCAAGGGCGACATGCTCGCCGCGATCGAGCGTGCGGCCTCCGCGCCGACCCCGGTCAACCAGCCCGCCGCCGCCGTTCAGGTCCGCGCGCCGTCGCCGGCCGATGACGCCGCCCGCGAAGAGCGCGTCAAGATGACCCGCCTGCGCCAGACCATCGCGCGCCGGCTCAAGGACGTGCAGAACACCGCGGCCATGCTCACGACCTTCAACGAGGTCGATATGACCAACGTCATGGCGCTGCGTGCCCACTACAAGGATGCGTTCGAGAAGAAGCATGGCGCCAAGCTCGGCTTCATGGGCTTCTTCACCAAGGCTGTCGTGCAGGCGCTGAAGGACATCCCGGCCGTCAACGCCGAGATCGACGGCAGCGACCTGATCTACAAGAACTATTACCACGTCGGCGTTGCTGTCGGCACCGACAAGGGCCTCGTCGTCCCCGTGGTGCGCGACTGCGACCACAAGTCGATCTCCGACATCGAGAAGAGCATCGCTGATTTCGGTCGCCGCGCCCGCGACGGCCAGCTCAAGATCGACGAGATGCAGGGCGGCACCTTCACCATCACCAATGGCGGCATCTACGGCTCGCTGATGTCGACCCCGATCCTGAACGCGCCGCAGTCCGGCATTTTGGGCATGCACAAGATCCAGGAGCGGCCGATGGTCGTCGGCGGCAAGATCGAGGTCCGCCCGATGATGTACCTGGCGCTGTCCTATGACCACCGCGTGATCGACGGCAAGGAAGCCGTCACCTTCCTGGTCCGCGTCAAGGAGAGCCTGGAAGATCCGGCACGTCTGGTGCTCGATCTCTGATCCCTGATGCTTTGCGAGCGCCGTCGCAACTAAACGCGACGGCGCATGTCGAACCATGGAGGCGCGCATGACGGATAAAGTCGTTGTCATCACCGGCGGCAGCCGCGGCATCGGACGGGCGACCGCGCTTGCGGCGGCCGCGCGCGGCTTCCGCGTCGTGGTCGGCTACGCCAGCAACAAGCAGGCTGCGGACGAAGTCGTGGCCGCGATCGAAGCCAAGAACGGCAAGGCCATTGCGGTGAAATGCGATGTCGCCGAGGAAAGCGACATCCTCGAGCTGTTCAAGCAAGCCGACAAGTTCGGCACGCTTGGCGCGCTCGTCAACAATGGCGGCATCGTCGGCAAGAGCGGCGTGCGCGTCGACGAGATGTCGGCCGAGCGCATCCAGCGGGTGATGGCCGTCAACGTCACCGGCTCCATCCTCTGCGCGCGCGAGGCGGTGAAGCGGATGTCGACCAAGCACGGCGGCAAAGGCGGCGTCATCGTCAACCTGTCGTCGGTGGCGGCCAAGCTCGGCTCACCGAATACCTATGTCGATTATGCGGCGTCCAAGGGCGCGATCGATTCCTTCACCGTCGGGCTCGGCTATGAGGTCGCGAGCGAAGGCATTCGCGTCGCGGCGATCCGCCCCGGCCTGATCGACACCGACATCCACGCCGCCGGCGGCGAGCCCGACCGCGCCCATCGTCTGGCCCATCTGGTGCCGATGAAGCGCGTCGGCACCGCCGACGAAATCGCCAACGCCATCGTCTGGCTGATCTCGGACGAGGCCTCCTACGTCACCTCAGCCATTCTCGATGTGTCCGGCGGACGCTGACGCGCCGCGCGGACGCTGACACATCCTCACGCTAAACCTACGGGACTTTCTCTCATGGCTACCTACGATCTCGTCGTCATCGGCACCGGACCGGGCGGATATGTCTGCGCGGTGCGCGCAGCCCAGCTTGGCATGAAAGTCGCCGTGGTCGAAAAGAACGCCACGCTCGGCGGCACCTGCCTCAATGTCGGCTGCATGCCGTCGAAGGCGCTGCTGCACGCCTCCGAAATGTTCGAGGAAGCCGGCCATTCCTTCGCGAAAATGGGCGTGAGCGTTTCCGCGCCGAAGCTCGATTTGCCCGCGATGATGAACTTCAAGCAGCAGGGCATCGACGGCAACGTCAAGGGCGTCGAGTTCCTGATGAAGAAGAACAAGATCGACGTGCTCAAGGGCACCGGCAAGATCTTGGGCACCGGCAAGGTCGAAGTCTCCGCCGACGGCAAGGCGCAGGTGATCGAGACCAAGAACATCGTGATCGCGACCGGCTCGGATATCGCACGTCTCAAGGGCATCGAGATCGACGAGAAGCGCATCGTCTCCTCGACCGGCGCGCTGTCGCTGGACAAGGTGCCCGGCCGATTGCTGGTCATTGGCGCGGGCGTGATCGGGCTCGAACTTGGCTCTGTGTGGCGCCGGCTCGGTTCCGAGGTCATGGTGGTCGAATTCCTCGATCGCATTCTGCCCGGCATGGACGGCGAGGTCGCACGGCAATTCCAGCGGATGCTCGAAAAGCAGGGATTTGCATTCAAGCTGGGTTCGAAGGTCACGGGCGTCGAAGCCAACAGCAAGGCATTGCTCGCGAAAATCGAACCGGCTACCGGCGGTGCTGCGGAGACTATTGAAGCCGACGTCGTGCTCGTCTGCATCGGCCGCACGCCCTACACCCATGGGCTCGGCCTGAAGGAAGCCGGCGTCGCGCTCGACGCGCGCGGCCGCGTCCAGATAGATCCGCATTTCGCTACCAGCCTGAAGGGCGTCTACGCCATCGGCGACGTCGTCGCAGGACCCATGCTCGCGCACAAGGCCGAGGACGAGGGCGTCGCGGTCGCCGAGATCATCGCCGGCCAAGCCGGCCACGTGAACTACGATGTCATCCCGGGCGTCGTGTATACCACGCCGGAAGTGTCCTCTGTCGGCAAGACAGAGGAGGAACTCAAGCAGGCCGGCGTCGCCTATACCGTCGGGAAGTTTCCCTTTACCGCCAATGGGCGCTCCAAGGTCAATCAGACCACCGACGGTTTTGTGAAGATTCTCGCAGATGCGAAGACCGATCGCGTGCTCGGCGTGCACATTGTCGGCCGCGAAGCCGGCGAAATGATCCATGAAGCCTGCGTTCTCATGGAATTTGGCGGCAGTGCGGAGGATCTCGCCCGCACCTGCCACGCGCACCCGACCCGCTCGGAAGCGGTCAAGGAAGCCGCGCTTGCAGTCGGCAAGCGGGCCATCCATATGTAGCCACGGCCCGAGCCGAATCGGGCGGGACAACACATGCTGCGCCGCCTTCTTCAACCGGTCTGGGTCCTGCTTGCGATCGTCTTCCTGATCGAAGCCTGGCTGTGGGACCATCTCGAGCCGATCGTTGCAAAAGTCGTCGCAGCCATCCCGCTTGCGCGCTTCAAGCAATGGCTGACGGAGCGCGTTGATGCGCTGTCGCCGGCCATGACGCTGATCGTGTTCGCGGTCCCCATCATCCCGCTGTTTCCGCTCAAGCTGGTCGGCCTGTGGCTGCTCGCGCACGAATACTGGACCAGCGCGGTATTCACCATCGTGTTCGCGAAGATGCTCGGCGTCGGCGTCACCGCCTTCGTGTTCGACGTCACGCGCGACAAGCTCCTGGAGATGCACTGGTTCGAGCGGATCTATGAGCTCGTCCTGAAAGTGCGCGCCAAGGCCGCCGAGCTGGTCGATCCGATCAAGCGCCGCATTCGCGAGCTGATCACCGGCAACGGCGAGGGGTGGTCGTCACGGACGCTGCGCCTGATCCAGCGTTTTCGCAAAAGCGTGCACGAAGCGCGGTAGTTGTTTGCCGCCTACGCGGTGTCGTCGCCCGGCTTGACCGGGCGTCTCAGGGCGGATTCAACCGCTCGTCGCAACACTCCGTGTATCGCTCACCCGTAACAATTGGTCGAGAGTTTCGGCGGGTGTTTTCCAGCCGAGCGTCTTTCTGGGCCTGGTATTGAGTGCGAGAGCCACGGCCTCGAGGTCCTCGGCATTGTGCATGCTGAGATCGGTCCCTTTTGGAAAGTACTGACGCAGCAACCCATTCGTGTTCTCGTTGGTGCCGCGCTGCCATGGGCTATGAGGGTCGCAGAAGTAGACCTGTACGCCTGCATCGATCCTCAGACGTGCATGCTGTGCCAGCTCGGCTCCTTGATCCCAAGTCAGTGACCGACGCAGTTGCTCTGGCATGGTGACGATTGCGCGGGTGATGGCATCGCGCACGGCCTCAGCCGCCATGTCCGGCGAGTGCTTTCTTCACCCCAGCTTCCTGTTCCTGGCCCGTCATGCGCGGTAGATGCAGCAGAATGGTAAAACGGGTCGTGCGCTCCACCAGAGTGCCGATCGCGGAGCTTCCAAGGCCCATAATGAGGTCACCTTCCCAGTGGCCCGGCACAGCTCGATCGGCGGCCTCCGCCGGACGCTGACTGATCATGATCTCGGAAGGAATAAAGCTTCGGCCTTTACGCGCGCGCGCCCTTGGCATCCGCAACGCCCGCCCGGTGCGCAAGCAGGCCGTCAGTTCGCGACGCAAAGCCCCTCGTCCCTGCACATAAAGCGCCTGATAGATCGCCTCGTGACTGATGCGCATCGTCTCATCCTCGGGGAAGTCGAGCCGAAGTCGCCGCGAAATCTGTTCCGGGCTCCATGCCGTCGCCCAGCGCCGGTTTTGCCGATGTACAGCCCGGCGCCCCTTCCACACCACCTTCGGGCCAGGGAGGGGCTTCCCGTCCGGCTTGGCGATCATACCGGCAAGCCGGTCTTGCACATAATCCCGCAGGGCCGGATTGATTGCCAACTTCGCCAATTTGGGTCGTCGGGCGGATCGATCAGCGCGCCATTGTGCCGTGGTCGCGCGGTACTCTGCAGCGCCGTGGCGACGCGCCACATTGCGTCGGAGCTCACGAGAGATCGTGCATGGCGGCCGATCGAGCTGGCGAGCTATGGCTCGCACCCCATGCCCCTGCGCGCGCAAGATGGCGATCTCCTCACGCTCGGCGAACGAGAGGTAGCGCCCTGATGAGGGTTTTGACGACCGCGACAAATGTGTTGGCGGCATACCGCCCGCCCTCCGGAACCAGCGCACTCCGACCGCCGGCGACACCCCGGCCTCAATCGAAGCATCCTCGCTCGATCGCCCCGAGGCAATCGCGACCCAGAACGGTCTGTAATGCTCTCGCAGGGCCTTCTGAGCACGACCCACCCGCACACAGCTCTCCATCGCAACCTCCTTGCTGGAGTGTTGCGACGAGCGGTTGAATCCGCCCAGTACTCCGAGACAGCGCGGCTAGTCTAGAACCGAGAAGCCGCGGCGTACTGGATGCCCCGCCTTCGCGGGGCATGACACCGTTCGTGTGACTTTAAGCGTGCGCGCGCCAACTAATGCAAATGCAAGAGATGCGGCCACCACAGGCCGAGCGCAGTCATGATCAGGCCCGCGAGCGTCAGCACGCCGCTGACATAAGCGAGCGCGAACATGCCGGTGATGATGGTGGCTGACGCCAGCACGATGCCGATCTGGAACGCGGCCGAGGCCAGCTCGAAGTGATGATATTTCGCGGTCGCCTCGTCGCGTTCGTGCTCGGCATGCTTGGCCTTCTCGGCGAGCTGCTCGGTGCCTTCGCCGGTCTCGGGCTCGGAGCGATAGCGCTGCGCGGTCTTGGTCCAGTCGTCGACCTGTTTCTGCACCGTCGCCTTCATGGCGTCGTCGGTCGTGCCACCCAGCGTCAGCTTGCCCTGCTCTGCCGCGGTCGCCACCACGGTGCGGCGGATGCTCTTGGCCTGAAAGAACGCCCAGAGATTGGCGGCCTCGACGTTCTTGCTGATCGATTCGGTCTGGGCGCCCTTGCCGAGCGTCTCCGAGATCGCCAGGAACAGCGCCAGAACCGCGATCAGGAGCGCGATCTTCTTGTTCGAGCCGGACGCGTGTTCGGCGTGCTCGGCATGCTCCATGCTTTCATGTGCGCTCATATGTCCTCCTGCTCGGTTCCGCAACGATTGACCGAACCGCGTGCGCCGCGCAAGAGGCACGCGCGTTATGACATCAATGTGTCACCGCCGCGGATGTGCGCTCGCATAGACCTCGAGCAGCCGCTCGGAATCGATGCCGGTATAGACCTGCGTGGTCGAGAGCGAGGAATGGCCGAGCAGTTCCTGGATGGCGCGTAAGTCGCCGCCGCGCGAGAGTAGATGCGTGGCGAAGGAATGGCGGAGCGCGTGTGGGGTGGCGCTGTCGGGCAGGCCGAGCGCGCCGCGCAGCCGCTCCATCGCAAGCTGGATGATGCGCGGGCTCAAGGGCCCGCCGCGCGCGCCGACGAAGATCGGCCCCTCCGCCGGCAACGGATAGGGGCACATCGCAACGTATTCCTGCACCAGCTCGAGCACGTTTTGCAGCACCGGCACCATGCGGGTCTTGTTGCCTTTGCCTGTCACGACGAGCACGTCGCCCTCGCCCGGCCGCGGCACCTCGCGGCGCTTCAGGCCGAGCGCTTCGGAGATGCGCAGGCCCGAGCCGTACAAGAGCGCCATCACCGCGGCATCGCGTGCCAAAATCCACGTCTCGCGTTCCTCGCCGGCGCGCTCGTCGGCGTCAGCAAGCCGTTTGGCCGACGCCATCGGCAGCGGCTTGGGCAGGCTTTTTGCGACTTTCGGCGCGCGGATCGCGGACAACGCGCCGACCTTGCCCTTGCCTTCGCGCTCGAGGAAGCGGCCGAACGAGCGCAGGCCCGCCAGCGCGCGCATCAGCGAGCGGCCGGCAATGTCGTCGGCGCGGCGCATCGCCATGAAGGCGCGCACATCAGTGGCTTCCAACGCGGCGAACCGTGCGAGCGTGACGCGCTCGCCCCAATGGGCGCAGAGAAAATCCAGGCATTGCCGCAAGTCGCGGCCATAGGCCTCCAGCGTCTTCGGCGACAGCCGCCGCTCGGCGCCGAGATGCAACAGCCAGCGCGTCATCTCCTGCGCGATCGAGGGATCGGCGCTGGCAAGCTCGATGGGTGGGGCGGCCGCTTTGCTCATGCGCTCTGGACGTGGTGATTCCGCACAGTATATCGCATCACACTCGTTTATCGTTCGCTAAGGCCGCCCCACGGCGCTAGCCTCGAGACCCCAGGTTCCGATTCTCAATCCATGGATCACACACCGCGCAGCCCCGCCTCCGCCAACGCGACCCGCATGGTCGACGTGCTGGTGCCGGTCGCGCTCGACCAGACCTATTCCTACAAGGTGCCGCGCGGGATGGAGCTGAAGGCGGGTGATCTTGTCGGCGTGCCGCTCGGCCCGCGCGAGGTACTGGCCGTGGTCTGGGCTGAAAACGCCAATCCCGATCCGCGCCTGCACAACCGTCTCAAGGACGTCAGCGAGAAGCTCGACATCCCGCCGCTCAAGCCCGAGCTGCGCTCGGTCGTCGATTGGGTCGCCAATTACACGCTGAGCCCGCGCGGCATGGTGCTGCGCATGTGCCTGCGGATGGGCGAGAATCTCGGCCCCGAACGGGCGCGCCCCGGCGTGCGCCTGGTCGGTGATCCCCCGAAGCGGCTGACACCGGCGCGGCAGCGGCTGATCGCGGTACTGTCGGACCGGCTGCTGCACGGCAAGTCCGAGGCAGCCAAGGAGGCCGGCGTCTCGGCCGGCGTGATCGACGGCCTCGTCGACGAAGGCACGCTCACGGTCGAACCGATGCCGCCGCCTCCGCCGCCGCCCGCACCCGATCCGGATTTTGGCCGGCCGGATTTCACACCGCTCCAGCGCACTGCAGTCGACACGATGCGCGCGCTCGCCGCCAACGGCACCTTCCACGTCGCGCTGCTCGACGGCGTCACCGGCTCGGGCAAGACCGAGGTCTATTTCGAGGCGGTCGCGGAAGCCATTCGTCGTGGCAAACAGTCGCTGATCCTGATGCCGGAGATCGCGCTCACCGGCCAGTTCCTCGACCGCTTCGCGCAGCGCTTTGGCGTGCGGCCGATCGAATGGCATTCGGAGCTGACGCCGCGCACCCGCGCGCGCAATTGGGCGGCGATCTCCGCAGGCAGCGCGCCGGTCGTGGTCGGCGCGCGCTCGGCGCTGTTTCTGCCTTACGCCAATCTCGGTCTCATCGTGGTCGATGAGGAGCACGATCAGGCCTACAAGCAGGATGACGGCGTGCATTACCACGCCCGCGACATGGCCGTGGTGCGCGCGCATATCGCCAAAATTCCGGTCGTGCTGGCCTCCGCGACGCCGTCGGTCGAGTCCGAGGTCAATGCGCGCAAGAACCGCTACCAGCGCATCGCGCTGCCCTCGCGCTTCGGCGGCCAGCACATGCCGCATATCGAGGCGATCGATCTGCGCCGCGAGCCGCCCGCGCGCGGCCGCTTCATCTCGCCGCGGCTTGCGGGCGAGATCAAGACCGCGATCGAGCGGCGTGAGCAGGCGCTGTTGTTCCTCAATCGCCGCGGCTATGCGCCGCTGACGCTGTGTCGCGCCTGCGGCCATCGCTTCGCCTGCACCATCTGCGATGCGTGGCTGGTCGATCATCGCTTTCGTCAGCGCCTGGTCTGCCATCACTGCGGCTTCTCGATGCCGCGTCCGCACATCTGTCCGAACTGCTCGGCGGAAGAATCGCTGGTGGCGGTCGGGCCCGGCGTCGAGCGCTTGCAGGAGGAGGCGGCCGCGCTGTTCCCGGACGCGCGCACCATGGTGCTGTCGAGCGACCTCATCACCTCGATCGAGACGATGCGCAGCGAACTCGCCGAGATCGCGGAGGGTCGTGTCGACATCATCATCGGCACGCAGCTGGTGGCAAAAGGCCACAACTTCCCGCGGCTCAATCTGGTCGGCGTGGTCGATGCAGATCTCGGCCTTAGCAATGGTGATCCGCGCGCAGCGGAACGCACTTGGCAATTGCTCAACCAGGTGATCGGCCGCGCCGGGCGCGAGCAGGGCCGCGGCGTCGGCTATCTCCAGACCCACCAGCCCGATCATCCCGTGATGAAAGCGTTGATCGCCTGCGACCGCGAGGCCTTTTACGACAGCGAGATCGACCTGCGCGAACGCACGCTCTATCCGCCGTTCGGCCGGCTCGCGAGCCTGATCATCTCCGCGGGCGACCGCCCGAGCGCGGAAGGTTTCGGCCGCCGTCTGGTGGCGCTGGCGCCGCGCGACGAGCGCGTGGTGGTGCTGGGGCCTGCGGAAGCGCCGCTCGCCGTCATCAAGGGCCGCTACCGCTTTCGCATCCTGGTGAAATCGGCCCGCGGCTTCGATCTGTCGGACTATTTGCGCAACTGGCTCGCCGTCTGCCCGAAGCCGAAGGGCAATCTGAAGCTCGAGGTCGACGTCGATCCGCAGAGCTTTTTGTAGGGGCGCGCTCGCTCTTTCCACGTCATTGCGAGCCAAGCGAAGCAATCCAGACTGTCTCCGCAGAGGCCCTCTGGATTGCTTCGTCGCAAGGGCTCCTCGCAATGACGGCAGTGTCTCGATTGCGGCAACGGAATTGGTGGGCACGCATCCGCCGCCGCTCTGCGAGCGCCGGCGGATGCTTCGCCCACCCTACGGCTGCGCACACTCTCTCCACGTCATTGCGAGGAGCTCTTGCGACGAAGCAATCCAGAATCCCTCAGCGGAAAGATTCTGGATTGCTTCGCGGAGCCTGTCATCGGGCCGCGCGTTGCGCGGACCCGGTGGCTCGCAATGACGGCCAACAAAAAAGCCCGCGGTCCCCCAAGACCACGGGCTTGTTTCATGCGCGCATCAAACTGATGAAAACTGCGCGTGCGAGGCGCTTGGAGCGCGCCTTAGGAGACGACTTCCGCGGTGACGCGGCCGACGCCGGCGCCGGTGAGGCCGATGGCGCGGGCAGCGCCGGTGGAGAGGTCGAGCACGCGGCCGCGAATGAACGGGCCGCGGTCATTGATGGTGACGATGACGCTCTGGCCGCCATGGGTGACGCGCAGCTTGGTGCCGAACGGCAGCGAGCGGTGCGCGGCGGTCAAGGCGTTCTGGTTGAAGCGCTGGCCCGAGGCGGTCCGGCTGCCGGACTCGTTGCCGTAATAGGAAGCCATGCCGGAGAAGCTGCGGCCCGTGCCCGACGATGGCGTCATCGCGGCGTTGGCGTTGCGCCAATCGGAGCTCGCGTTGGTATCGTTCTGGACGTGGTGGCGGTGATGGTGATGCCGGTGATGCCTGGATTTGGCGGAAGCTTCGGTGGCAGTTCCACCGATGACGAGAGTTGCGGCAACGAAAGCAATCGCCGTGCGCGGCCGGGTCACAAAGCCCAGCGTCTTCAAAGACAGCATATAGTGGTCCCTAAGCTAGTATTGCCACATATGTGGCTAGTGGAGCCCCCATCAGTTTGTGAGCGGGATCGCGTTTCCTTTCGCAATGCGGCGTGAATTGGGCAGTAAATCTGTTCTGTTTCGTCATGAAATATCTTGTTACCTACCCACGATATTCAGGCGATGTTCCGTAATCTTTTGCTTTAACAATTCATTAACCAGTCCAATACTTGCGAATACTGTAGAGTGAAGTCATCGCCGCCGGTGTTTAGAATTGGGTAAGTATTCCTCGAGTGGAACCGGCGTGATGGGATTCACGTCTCTGCGATCTGTGTTCATGGCGGCTATGCGCTGAGAGCAGGAACCAATCGCCCCGGCCGGCTGCAAGGCTCGCGGCAATTCCGTGGCGCGGCAGGTCCTCAACGTCATTTGCGGCGTGCGACGAACTGGCAACAGAACCCCATGCCTTTAATTTGGCGTCATGTTGCACCTGCGCGCCTGCTATGTTAGCAAAGCCGCGATTTTAACGGACCCGGCACCTCACGTGTCGGCCGAAAATCGAAGTCCCGCTTGAATTCCAAGGGCTTGGATCGCTAGGCGCCGCTTCGTGGCGACGGTTTTTCCCTTGCGAGTTTGACAGCAAAAAGAGCGCGTCTGTGGCTGCAGAAGATACGTCCGTTTCAGGTGTGTCCGGCCGTTATGCAACGGCCTTGTTCGAACTGGCCCGCGACCAGAAAGTGGTCGACGAGGTCAAAGCCGATCTCGACAAATTCGATGCCTTGCTCAACGAAAGCGCCGATCTGAAGCGCCTCGTCCGCAGCCCGGTGTTCGCGGCCGACGCCCAGTCCAAGGCCCTGTCGGCCGTGCTGGCCAAGGCCGGCATCGCCGGTATCTCCGCCAATTTCCTGAAAGTGCTGACCGCCAACCGCCGCCTGTTCGCGGTGTCGGACGTCATCCGCGCCTACAGCGCCCTCGTCGCCAAGTTCAAGGGCGAGACGACGGCCGACGTCACCGTCGCGGAAGCGCTCTCGGACAAGAATCTCGACGCCCTCAAGGTTGCCCTGAAGTCGGTGACCGGTAAGGACGTCGCGCTGAACGTGAAAGTCGATCCCTCGATCATCGGTGGCCTCGTCGTCAAGCTGGGCAGCCGCATGGTGGATGGTTCGCTTCGCACCAAACTCAATTCGATCAAGCACGCGATGAAAGAGGCAGGCTGATGGACATCCGCGCCGCGGAAATTTCCGCGATCCTCAAGGACCAGATCAAGAATTTCGGCCAGGAAGCTGAAGTCTCCGAAGTCGGACAGGTGCTGTCCGTCGGCGACGGTATCGCTCGCGTCTATGGTCTGGACAACGTCCAGGCCGGTGAAATGGTCGAGTTCGAGAACGGCACCCGCGGCATGGCGCTGAACCTCGAAACCGACAACGTCGGTGTCGTTATTTTCGGTGCCGACCGCGAGATCAAGGAAGGCCAGACCGTCAAGCGCACCCGCGCCATCGTGGACGCGCCGGTCGGCAAGGGTCTGCTCGGCCGCGTCGTCGACGCGCTCGGCAATCCCATCGACGGCAAGGGTCCGATCCAGGCCGACAAGCGCATGCGCGTCGACGTCAAGGCGCCCGGCATCATTCCGCGCAAGTCGGTGAACGAGCCGATGGCGACCGGCCTCAAGGCGATCGACGCCCTGATCCCGATCGGCCGCGGCCAGCGCGAGCTGATCATCGGCGACCGTCAGACCGGCAAGACCGCGATCGCGCTCGACACCATCCTGAACCAGAAGCCGCTCAACGCGCAGCCCGACGAGAACATCAAGCTGTATTGCGTCTACGTCGCGGTCGGCCAGAAGCGTTCGACCGTCGCGCAGTTCGTGAAGGTGCTGGAAGAGCAGGGCGCGCTCGAATACTCGATCGTCGTCGCCGCCACCGCCTCGGATCCGGCGCCGATGCAGTACATCGCGCCGTTCACCGGCTGCACCATGGGCGAGTACTTCCGCGACAACGGCATGCACGCGGTCATCATCTATGACGATCTGTCCAAGCAGGCCGTCGCCTACCGCCAGATGTCGCTGCTGCTGCGCCGCCCGCCGGGCCGCGAAGCCTATCCGGGCGACGTGTTCTACCTGCACTCCCGCCTGCTCGAGCGCGCGGCGAAGTTGAACAAGGACCAGGGCTCGGGCTCGCTGACCGCGCTGCCGGTCATCGAAACCCAGGCCAACGACGTGTCGGCCTACATCCCGACCAACGTCATCTCGATCACCGACGGCCAGATCTTCCTGGAAACCGACCTGTTCTTCCAGGGCATCCGTCCCGCGGTCAACGTCGGTCTGTCGGTGTCGCGCGTCGGCTCCTCGGCGCAGACCAAGGCCACCAAGAAGGTCGCCGGCAAGATCAAGGGCGAGCTGGCGCAGTACCGCGAAATGGCGGCGTTCGCGCAGTTCGGCTCCGACTTGGACGCCTCGACCCAGCGCCTGCTCAACCGCGGTTCGCGTCTCACTGAGCTGCTCAAGCAGCCTCAGTTCGCGCCGCTGAAGATGGAAGAGCAGGTTTGCGTGATCTGGGCCGGCACCAATGGCTACCTCGATCCGCTCCCGCTGAACAAGATCAAGGGGTTCGAGGACGGTCTGTTGTCGCTGCTGCGCGGCAAGAACGTCGAGATCCTCAACTCGATCCGCGACACCCGCGACCTCAGCGACGACACTGCTGGCAAGCTGAAGTCGGTGGTCGAGGGCTTCGCGAAGACCTTCGCTTAAGAGTGCCCACTAGGGCCGGGCTAAAACGCGAAGCGCGTCTTCGCATCTGATGTCCCGGCCATCCACGCGTCACCGCGTGGAGCGAGAAGACGTGGATGCCCGGGACAAGCCCGGGCATGACGACTGGGATAGGCTAGCGGCTTGATCGTAAGGATCGAACCGCCGGGGTGAACGAAGAATGGCGTCACTTAAAGACATGCGGGTGCGCATCGCCTCCACCAAGGCGACGCAAAAGATCACCAAGGCCATGCAGATGGTTGCGGCCTCCAAGCTGCGCCGCGCACAGACCGCCGCGGAAGCGGCGCGTCCCTACGCCGACAAGATGAGCGCGGTGATCGGTAACATCGCCAGCGCCGCCGCCGGTTCGCCCGGCGCGCCCAAGCTGCTTGCCGGCACCGGCAGGGACCAGGTTCATCTTCTGCTGGTCTGCACCGGCGAACGGGGCCTGTCGGGCGCCTTCAACTCCTCGATCGTGCGTCTCGCCCGCGAGCACGCGCAGTCGCTGATCGCGCAGGGCAAGGAAGTCAAAATCTTCTGCGTCGGCCGCAAGGGCTACGAGCAGCTCCGCCGCCTGTTCGAGAAGCAGATCGTCGAGCATCTCGACCTGCGCAGCGTTCGTCAGCTCGGCTTCGTCAATGCCGAGGACATCGCCAAGAAGGTGCTGGCCCGTTTCGATGCCGGTGAGTTCGACGTCTGCACGCTGTTCTATTCGCGTTTCAAGTCGGTGATCGCGCAGGTCCCGACCGCCCAGCAGATCATCCCGCTGGTGGTCGAGGAAGGCGCTGCCGCCAATACGACGGCTTACGAATACGAGCCGGAGGAGGACGAGATCCTCGCCCGCCTGTTGCCGCGCAATCTCGCGGTGCAGATCTTCCGTGCCCTGCTCGAGAACAACGCTTCGTTCTACGGTGCGCAGATGTCGGCGATGGACAACGCCACCCGCAACGCTGGCGAAATGATCCGCAAGCAGACGCTGGTCTACAACCGCACGCGTCAGGCCCAGATCACCAAGGAACTCATCGAAATCATCTCCGGCGCAGAAGCAGTCTGACCGGACACGAAATTCGGATCGAAGGAGACAGTAAATGGCTACAGCAGCCACCCAGATCGGTCGCGTCACCCAGGTCATGGGCGCCGTCGTCGACGTGCAGTTCGAAGGCCACCTGCCGGCCATTCTCAACTCGCTGGAGACCAAGAACGGCAACAACCGCCTGGTGCTCGAAGTCGCCCAGCACCTCGGCGAATCGACCGTCCGCACGATCGCGATGGACGCCACCGAAGGTCTGGTGCGCGGCCAGGAAGTGACCGATACCGGTCAGCCGATTTCGGTGCCCGTGGGTGACGGTACGCTGGGCCGCATCATGAACGTCATCGGCGAGCCGATCGACGAGGCCGGCCCGATCAAGTCGGAGGGCACTCGCGCCATCCACCAGGAAGCGCCGACCTATACCGACCAGTCGACCGAAGCTGAAATTCTCGTCACCGGCATCAAGGTCGTCGACCTGCTCGCGCCCTACGCCAAGGGCGGCAAGATCGGCCTGTTCGGCGGCGCCGGCGTCGGCAAGACCGTGCTGATTCAGGAACTGATCAACAACGTCGCCAAGGCGCACGGCGGTTACTCGGTGTTCGCCGGCGTCGGCGAGCGTACCCGCGAGGGCAACGACCTCTATCACGAGTTCATCGAGTCCAAGGTCAACGCCGATCCGCACAATCCGGATCCGAGCGTCAAGTCGAAATGCGCGCTGGTGTTCGGCCAGATGAACGAGCCGCCGGGCGCCCGCGCCCGCGTCGGTCTCACCGGTCTGACCGTCGCCGAACACTTCCGCGACCAGGGCCAGGACGTGCTGTTCTTCGTCGACAACATCTTCCGCTTCACCCAGGCCGGTTCGGAAGTGTCGGCGCTGCTCGGTCGTATTCCTTCGGCGGTGGGTTATCAGCCGACGCTCGCCACCGACATGGGCGCGCTGCAGGAGCGGATCACCACCACCCAGAAGGGCTCGATCACCTCGGTGCAGGCCATCTACGTGCCGGCCGACGACTTGACCGACCCGGCGCCCGCGACCTCGTTCGCGCACTTGGACGCCACGACCGTGCTGTCGCGCGCGATCTCGGAAAAGGGCATCTACCCCGCGGTGGACCCGCTTGACTCGACCTCGCGCATGCTCTCGCCGCTCGTCGTCGGCGAAGAGCACTACCAGACCGCCCGCATGGTCCAGCAGGTGCTCCAGCGCTACAAGTCGCTGCAGGACATCATCGCCATTCTCGGCATGGACGAGCTGTCGGAAGAGGACAAGCTGACGGTGGCGCGTGCCCGCAAGATCGAGCGCTTCCTGTCGCAGCCGTTCCACGTCGCCGAAGTCTTCACGGGATCGCCGGGCAAGTTCGTCGAGCTCGCGGACACCATCAAGGGCTTCCGCGGCCTCTGCGAAGGCAAGTATGACCACCTGCCGGAAGCTGCCTTCTACATGGTCGGCACCATCGAAGAAGCCGTCGAGAAGGGCAAGAAGCTGGCCGCTGAAGCAGCTTAAGAAGCGAATGGCGAATGGGGAGTAGCGAATAGTCCGCTGCTCCCAGTTCGCCACCCGCTATTCGCTACTCACCATTCGCAGGTTCTTCATGGCCACCTTCCACTTCGATCTCGTCTCTCCCGAAAAGCTCGCCTTCTCCGGCGAGGTCGATCAGGTCGATATTCCCGGCGCCGAGGGTGATTTCGGCGTGCTCGCCGGACACGCGCCGGTGGTGGCTGCGGTTCGTCCCGGCATCCTCACCATCACCACCGGCGGCACGCATCAGAAGATGATCGTGCTCGGCGGCCTCGCCGAAGTTTCGGAGAACCGTCTCACGGTGCTAGCTGACGTTGCCACCTCGATCCAGGAGATCGATCGCGCGCAGTTCGCCGAGACGATTGCCGAAATGGAAGCAAAGCTTGCCGAGAAGGAAGGCTCTGAGCTTGATCACGCCATCGAGCGGCTCGACCATTACAAGAGCATCCAGAACGTGATCGGCACCACGGCTATGCACTAAGCCCCGGGGCACCGCTCCGGGGCTCAATCTCAAATTTCCTGAACAAGTTCAGCGCTCGTCACACCCGTGGCGGGCGCTGAAACTTTGTTGCACCGCGTCGCCGATAACGGCATTCTGCAGTCGCGAATTTGTTCCGGGGCTGGGCAGATGAAACGCAAGATCGCAGCGATTTTCGCAGCCGATATTGCCGGTTACTCGAGACTGGTCGCGGAAGACGAGGAGGAGACGCTGCGGCGTCTCGCCTCCTATCGCGAGGTCGTCGACGATTTCATCGCCAAGTCGGGCGGGCGCATCTTCAACACGGCGGGCGATGCCGTGCTCGCGGAATTTCCCAGCGCGGTCGACGCGGTCCGCTGCGCCATCGACATCCAGGAATCGTTGCGGACCCGCAACATGGCCTATCCGCCGAGCCGGCAGATGTCGTTCCGCATCGGCATCACCATCGGCGACGTGGTCGAGCGCGACGGCGATCTCTTGGGTGACGGCGTCAACATCGCGGCGCGGCTGGAAGGCCTCGCCGAGGTCGGCGGCATCTGCGTCTCCCGCGCCGTGCACGAGCAGGTCGCCAACAAGCTGTCGGTCCAGTTCGCCGATATCGGTGCCCAGGAGGTCAAGAACATCCCGACGCCGGTGCACGCCTACATGGTAGCGATGCGACGCGAGGACGGGACCTACGCGAAACCGCAGCTGAAGATGCCGGCCTCCAAGCTGGCCGCCGCGCCGGCGTGGATGTGGCCGCTGGTGGTCGCCGTCGTCTCGATCGTCGCCATCGGCGTCAGCGGCTTTCTCTACAACACCAAGCTCAAGCAGACGGCGAGCATCGCAGCGCCGCCGGCCGCGATGTCCGGTGCAGCTCCGACTGCAAATGCGGCGGCGACGAGCCCGATGCCGACTCAAATGGCGAAGACACCGATGGCGCCGCCGAATGCCGGCGCCGCGATGGCGCCGATGCCGGCCCCGTCACCGTCGGCTTCGCCGATATCGGGCAAATTTCCCGCCGAGAGCGTGCCCTTCATCAACGAGCGTGTTCGCAACTACCTTGCTGGCGACTATTCCGCTGCCGCCGACTACAAGGCCTTCGCGCTCAATGTCGGCGGCTTCACCGGCTCGGCGCTGAACCAGCCGAACGAGGAGGCCGCGCGCAACATGGCGGTCGAGCAGTGCCAGAAGCGCGCCGACGCCGCGCAATCGCCGCGGCGCTGCGAGCTCTACGCGGTCGGCAACACCGTTGTGTATACACACGGTAGGCCGCCGATGCCGCCGCAGCCCTTCGTGCGGCACGATGCCATGACCGAGCGGCCGTTCGCGTCGAAGGACTTTCCGATGGTGCGCGATCCCCAGAAAGTCCGGCTCGAGAACATGTTCGTACCGGCAGCGAAATCCCGCTCGGTCGCGCTCGGGCCGGGTGGCCAATATTTCATGGTGCTGGGCGCCGCATCGGCCGACGACGCGGCACGACGTTCGCTGGAATCGTGTGGCGCCATCGCCGGCGTTGCCTGCCTCGTCGTCGCGGTCGACGACAATTTCGTGGTGCCGATCCCGACCTTGTTCAGGATCACCGGCCTCTTCAACGCCACCTCCAATGCCTCGATCATGGCGGATGCGCGCGGCGAGGTCTTGCACAAGCTCACGGACGCCATGGGCTGGAATGCAGTCGCGGTCGGCACCGCCGGCCGCCCGGGTCTCGGCCTCAAGGCCGCCGACGAGCAGACCGCCGTCAATTCCGCGCTCGCCGATTGCGCCAAGCGCGACAGCGATTGCCACGTCATCGCGATCGGCCCGTTCACGGTGGGACCGATCAATTAGAGCCTCTTGTGCTTAGGTCCGATTGCTACCCGCGAGGGAGATGCGCCCCCTCCCCCGCTTGCGGGGGGAGGGCTGGGGAGAGGGTGCATCCGCAAAGAGACAATCCCTAAGAGGAGAAAGGCCTCACCCGGATCGCCTTCGCGATCCGACCTCTCCCGCAAGCGGGAGAGGTTGGCGTTCGTGGGCTCCGCCGATCGCACCCCGCCGCAGATTATTCTCTCCACATATCAAGCACATCGCTACTGTGCATGGGGTTGATTTCGTAGTTTTAGTTTCCGAACGTCGCGAACTGCGCTGCCACGGCGCGATAAACGTCGCGTCGGAACGGCACCACGAGATCGGCGACACGGTCGAGGCGCTCCCAGCGCCAGGCGTCGAACTCCGCCGGCTGGCCGTTGCGCGGCGTCAGCGGATCGATCTCCTCGTCGCGGCCGGTGAAGCGCAGCGCGAACCATTTTTGACGCTGGCCGCGGAATTTCGCCAGCCGATGCGTCTGCGGTCCGTCGTAAGGCGGGAATTCATAGGTGAACCAGTCGGTCTCGCCGAGATAGTCGGCGCTGACCACGTTGGTCTCCTCCCAGAGCTCGCGCATCGCGGCATCGCGCAGATTCTCGCCCTCGTCGACGCCGCCCTGCGGCATCTGCCAGTCAAGGCCCGGCAGGATGATCTCGGGCCCGTCGCCCTTGAAGCGGTGGCCGATCAGCACACGGCCGTCGGCATTGAACAGGGCGATTCCCACGTTGGGGCGGTAGGGTTTTTCATTGGTCACGCGTGGATCTTTCGTTGTCACTCCGACGGTGCCTTTAGCATCGAACCCGGCGAGACAATTTGATTTACTGATCCGCCAGCGCGGAAAATTCCTTCACCACGCGCTCATAGACCGGGCGCTTGAACGGGATGATCAATCCGGGGAGGTTCTTCATCGGCTCCCAGCGCCAGCTCACGAACTCGGCCTTGTGGCCGCCGCCGCCAGGCTTTTCGACATTGATCTCGCTGTCCTTGCCGGTGAAGCGCACCGCGAACCATTTCTGGCGCTGGCCGCGGTAGCGGCCCTTCCAGGCGCGTCCGGCGACCGTGCGCGGAATGTCGTAAATGAGCCAGTCCGGAACCTCGCCGAGCCGCTCGACCGAGCGCACGCTGGTCTCTTCGTAGAGCTCGCGCTTGGCGGCCTCCCAAGTGTCCTCGCCGGGATCGACGCCGCCCTGCGGCATCTGCCAGATATGGGCGTCGTCGACATGCTCGATGCCGCCGGCGCGGCGACCGATGAACACCAGTCCCTTCGTGTTGATCAGCATCACCCCGACGCAGGTCCGGTAGGGCAGATCCTCGTAACGCGCCATTCCGCCAGACCCCCTCACATACTGTTGTCGGTAGGGCCTGAAGTGGCCCCGCGGGGGACCCGTGCCGTACCAATTCGTTGATTTAGCTGGATTTTGATTTCAGCATCGCAGTTGTCAATGGCACCAAAAGGATACCCCGGTCGCCCAAAGTCTTGGTCCAGGCGCCGATGCGCTCGATCGAGACCGGCAGGGCCGAGGCCGTGCCGACGGCGATGCCGCGCTCGCGCGCCGTCGCTTCGAGCTTGTTCAGGGCGCGGTCGATCTCGGTCGGGGTCGGCACCACGTCGATCGCGATGTCGCCCTTGCCGAACGGCATCGCCTGGTTGGCCGCGGCCAGCGGCGCAACGCTGCGCGGCGAGGAGCCGTCGTCGAAGAAGCCGAGCCCGCGCTTGGCCGCCTCGCGGATGATCGGCTGCATGGCCGGCTCGGTCGCGATGAAGCGGGCGCCCATGAAATTGGTGAGGCCGGCATAACCCTGCATCCGGCTCAGGTGCCAGTACAGGCGGTCCATGTTCTGGTCGGTGCTGAGCGAGGTCAGCAGCGTCTGCGGCCCGGGATCGTTGTCGGGGAAGTCGTAGGGCTCCATCGGGATCTGGAGGAAGATCTCGTGACGCTGGGCGCGCGCCCGCTCGGCGAGCTTGCCGGGGTCGGATCCGTAAGGTGTGAAGGCCAGCGTCACCGCCGGCGGCAGCTTCATGATCGCATCGGTAGTCTTGGCGGCACCGACGCCGAGGCCACCGATCACGATGGCGACTACCGGCATCTTGGCGGCTTTGGCGCGGTCGGCATCGGCCGCGTAGACGTTGAACGGCTTCATGTCGCCTGCGACCACCGGGATCATGCCGTAGCGCGACTTCTCCAGCAGTTTTGGATCGATCCCGGCCATGACAGGCGGCGGTGCCGAAGCCGCTCCGCCCTTGTCGGTGGCCTCGCCCGCGCCGATCACCACGTCATGGCGGGCGCCGGTGGAGCCGTCGATCATGGTGACGGTCTTCTGCTCACCAGGAGCAGCTTGCTTCGGCGCCTCTTTGGTCTCGTGCTTGCCCTCCTGCCTGGTTTCGCCGGCATGGCCCGAGGCCACCGGCTTTTCATCCGTGGCTTTGGGCTCGCGGATCGCGATCCGCGTCATCGGCTCGCCGCCGAGCGGGTCCTTGTTGAAGATGGCGAAGCCGGCAAAGGTGACCAGAAACAGGAGAAGCACGACGGCAAGCAGCTGCATGGCCGTGAACGGCAGCCGCAGCCGGCGTTTCCGGCGCGGCTTATCCTGTCCGAGCGGGGCGCTCAGATCATCGGCCGTTTCAGTCATGCGCGATCCCGAATCACTCGCAATGACGATACCACGCCGAGGTCAAGCGGCGGCAGGCCGGGATAGGCCGGGGATGCGTGATCGAATCGGCTGCACCCTTGACGCAGGTGCGCTCCCTCTCCCGCTCGCGGGAGAGGGTTGGGGAGAGGGTGTCTCCGCAGAGAGAGACTCCCCCAGAGGAGAAAGCCCTCACCCGCACCTTCGGCGCGACCTCTCCCGCAAGCGGGAGAGGTTAGGAAGCGTCGCTCCTCCGGGGCCACGGGCCTAAGTACCAAGCAAAAAGGGCGGCCTCCTGGAGCCGCCCTTTGCGAGAGATTCGTCTAAGCCGATTCTAGTTCGCCGCTTTGGGCTTGTCGGCGGCGGCCTTGTCGCCACCCGGCGTGGGCGCGGCCGAGGCGCTGTTCTTGATGCCGTGGAGCAAATCGTCGGCGAGCTTGAGCGCCTTGTCGTCCTTGGCATCCGGCGGGACGTAGGACTGCGAGCCGGTCTTCTCGTCGCCGTCGTTCTTGAGGTGGCCGCGCAGCGACGCTTCGCCCTTGGTGTCGGTGCGGGACTTCAGCTCGTCCGGCACGTCCTGAAGCACTTCGATGTCGGGCACGATGCCCTTGGCCTGGATCGACTTGCCCGACGGCGTGTAGTAGCGCGCCGTGGTCAGCCGCAGCGCGCCATTGCCGCTTCCGAGCGGAATGATGGTCTGCACCGAGCCCTTGCCGAACGAGCGCGTGCCGACGATGGTCGCGCGCTTGTGGTCCTGCAGCGCGCCGGCGACGATTTCCGACGCCGAGGCCGAGCCGCCATTGACCAGCACGATGACCGGCTTGCCCTTGGTGAGGTCGCCTGCATGCGCGGTGCGGCGCTGGGTCTCCTCGGCATTGCGGCCGCGGGTCGAGACGATCTCGCCCTTCTCCAGGAAGGAGTCGGAGACGGTGACCGCTTCCTCCAGCAGGCCGCCCGGATTGTTGCGGAGGTCGATGATGTAGCCCTTCAGCTTGTCGCCGATCTGGTTCGAGAGATTGGTGACCTCACGCTTCAGGCCTTCGGTGGTTTGCTCGTTGAAGGTGGTGATGCGGATGTAAGCGATGTCGTCGGCTTCGACGCGCGCGCGCACCGAGCGGACGCGGATGTTGTCGCGCACCAGCGTGACGTCGAGCGGATTGTCCTGGCCCTTGCGGATGATCTTGAGCTTGATCTTGGTGTTGACCGGACCGCGCATCTTCTCGACCGCCTGGTTCAGGGTCAGGCCCTGCACCGCCTCGTCGTCGAGATTGGTGATGATGTCGTTGGCCATGATGCCGGCGCGCGAGGCTGGCGTGTCGTCGATCGGCGAGACCACCTTGATCAGGCCGTCTTCCATCGTGACCTCGATGCCGAGGCCGCCGAACTCGCCGCGGGTCTGCACCTGCATGTCGCGGAAGCTCTTGGCGTCCATGTAGCTCGAATGCGGATCGAGGCCGGTGAGCATGCCGCTGATGGCGGATTCGATCAGCTTGGTGTCATCGGGCTTCTCGACATAGTCGGAGCGCACGCGCTCGAAGACGTCGCCGAACAGATTGAGCTGGCGATAGGTGTCCGCGGTGGCGGCTCGCGCGCTGGAGCCCATGAACACTGCGCGCGGCTGGGTCACGAACAGCGTCAGCGCGGCGCCGGTGGCTGCGCTGAGGAGGATTACTGAAGTCTTGCGCATCATCCGCGAACCTTCTCGCCTTCATTTGCGGCCCACCATGGGCCTGGATCGATTGGAGTGCCGTCCTTACGGAACTCGACATAGAGCACAGGTTGACTCGCGTTCGTGGCGAGAATGGAGGCGACTTGAGAGGTCGACCCCATGGTCGCGACCGGCTCCCCCGTGAGCACAAACTGTCCGATGTTGACCGAAATGCGCTCCATCCCGGCGATCAAGACATGATACCCGCCACCAGCGTTAAGGATCAAGAGTTGTCCATAGCTGCGGAAGGGGCCGGCATAGACCACCCAGCCGTCACACGGCGTTGTGACCTGGGAGCCGGGCTTGGTGGCCAGCGAAATGCCCTTCTGGACCCCGCCGACGCCATCGGAACCGCCAAAGTCCCTGATCTTGTTACCGTTAACCGGAAGAGGCAGGAGCCCCTTGGCCGACGCGAAGGCAATCGCGGGTGTGGTCCGGGACCGATCCTTGAAAGCGGCCGGACCAGACTTGGCACCGGTATTCGCGCTGGCGGCCGCCTTCGCCTCGGCCTGCTTGGCCGCCTCGGCCGCCTTCTCAGCAGCCTTGGCGGCGCTTTGCAGATCCTGCTCCATCTTGGTGATCAGGCCCTGGAGATCACCGACCTGCTTTGACAGCATGATCGCGCGCGAATTCTCGGCGTCGAGGTCCTTTTCCCGCGCAGCCTGCTGGCGCTGCCGCTCGTCGACCAAAGCAGTGAGCCGGCTCTGGTCGTTGCGGACCCTGTCGCGGTCCAGGGCGAGCTGGTCGCGTTCGCTGGCGATGTTCTTGCGCAGCGCCACGAGCTCGCCGAGCTCGCCGGCGATCACCTCGGCACGGCCGCGCAATTCCGGCACAACCGCGCCGAGCAGCATCGCCGTGCGCAGGGATTGCAGCGCGTCTTCGGGACGCACCAGCAGCGCCGGCGGCGTGCGCCTGCCGGCGCGCTGCAAGGCGGCCAGCACTTCGACAATGTCGGCGCGGCGCGAATCGAGCGAGGCGCGCATCTGTTGCTCGCGGCCGTTGAGGTTTCGCAGCCGGGCTTCGGCTTCGTCGATCTTGGTCTCGACGGAGCGCACATTGGCGGCGGTGTCGATCAGCTGCTGATTGAGCTGAGTGCGGTCCTGGCCGAGCGCGGTGATCTCGGCCTTGAGCTTGGCCTGCGCTTCCTCGGCGCTTTTCTGCCTGGCGCGGGCGGCCTCGAGCTCCTGCTCACGCTGCTTGATCGCATCGGGCGAGACGGCCGCGGTCTGCGGCGGCGTCGCCGTCTGAGCTTGCGCGAAGCTTACGCCGGCGAGGCCAGTGATCAGCAACAGGTTGAGGAGCGGCGCTCGCATCTTGTCGGCAAAGGTGCTCGTTATGACGCGCATCACGCGCGGTGATAGGGGTGGCCGGCCAGAATGGTGGCGGCCCGATAAAGCTGTTCCAGAAGCATGACGCGGACCATTTGGTGCGGCCAGGTCGCAGAGCCGAACGCGATCGCGAGCTTGGCCTTACGGCGCAATTCGGGCGAAAGTCCGTCCGCCCCTCCGATCACGAAGATAGTATGTCCGGCACCCTCGTCGCGCCAGCGCCCGAGATGCCGTGCGAATACGGTGGAATCCAGATTCTGGCCGCGCTCGTCCAGCGCCACCAGGATCGACTTTTCCGGAATATGCGCGCTTATCGCCGCGGCTTCTTCAGCCATCCGCGTCGCGGAGTCGCGCGCACGGCTTTCCGGGATTTCGTGGACGGTGAGCTCGCGGAATCCGAGCTTGCGGCCGGCCTCGTCGAACCGCTCGAAATAGCGGTCGGCAAGCTCCCGTTCGGGGCCCTGCTTCAGCCGGCCCACGGCAATGATGGCAACACGCATGATGGCTTCAGCGTCGTGTTTCAGGGTCGCGCGCATCAAGCGCGCGCACGACGCTACCATGCGCGTCAGCCGATTCGAAATCGGCTCAGTGAGCCTAGATCGCCTTCGCCGCCCCTGGGCCCTGCGTGTACAATCGCTCGAGATTGTAGAACTCGCGGACCTCGGGTCTGAACACGTGCACGATCACATCGCCGGAATCGATCAGAACCCAGTCGCAATTGGGCAAGCCCTCGACATGGATGTTCCTGATGCCGTTTTCCTTGAGGCCCTTCGTGACGTTGTCCGCGATCGCGCCGACGTGCCGGTTCACCCGGCCGGTGGTGACGATCATGTAGTCGGAGTACGTCGATTTGCCGCGAAGGTCGATGGTGACCGTCTCTTCCGCCTTCATGTCCTCGAGGCGGGAGAGGATCAGGCTCAGCGTCTTGTCGGCGTCGGGTTGCGCCTTCAAGGCCGCAGCTTTGGTCGATGTTTTACGCGTAGGCTTAGCAACCTTGGGTAAAACAGACTTGGACAATACAGATGTGGCCAGGGACCATTCCTTTCACTGTATCGCGAACGCCGAATCCGACGCTCACTGGTGACACTACATCATGTGGGGTTAAGGCTTTCAATATGCCAGAGAGCCCCAAATCCACACACTCCGTCTCACTTCGTACCTTTTCTCACTTCGTACCTTTCCAGCTCCCGTCCGGGTTCCGCAGGCCCGTCGAGGAGAGATTCAGCTTCAATCCGGTCAAAAACACCCAGGCCGGCGCCGGCTGGTCCGCAAGCAGTGCTGCCTTGTCCTCGGGCAGGCGGTAGCGCGATAGCGCTTGGCCTGCGGGCGAGGCGAGGGCGCGAAAACTCTGCGGGGGGCGATCGATGACTGCCATCGGCACCTGGGCGGCGATGCGCCGCCAGTCCTGCCAACGGTGGAATTGAGCGAGGTTGTCGGCGCCCATGATCCAGACAAAGCGCAAGCCAGAGAAGCGGCGGCGCAAGATGTTGATCGTGTCGATGGTATAGTGGGTACGAATGACGGATTCGAGACAGCTCACCTCGATCCTGGGATCGTTGGCGACCTCGCGCGCCGCCTGCATGCGCGCGCCGAGCTCTTGCAATGCGCCGTTCTCCTTGAGCGGATTTCCCGGCGTCACCAGCCACCAGACGCGATCGAGTTGCAATCGCTTCAGCGCGAATTGGCTGATGGCGCGATGGGCCTGATGCGGCGGGTTGAACGAACCACCGAGCAGGCCGATGCGCATGCCCTCCGTATGGGGCGGGACCGCTTGCGCCACGAAATGCGGCACGACGAATGTGTTGCTCAATACCCGCCCCGCGACGTTGCTTACGGCCGCGTCTGCCCGGTGCCGCGAACGCGATATTTGAAGCTCGTCAACTGTTCGGCGCCGACAGGGCCGCGGGCATGGAAGCGGCCGGTGGCGATGCCGATCTCGGCGCCGAAGCCGAACTCGCCGCCATCGGCGAACTGCGTCGAGGCGTTGTGCAGCACGATTGCGGAATCGACCTCGCTCAGGAATTTGTTTGCGGCGGTCTCATCCGCGCTCACGATGGCATCGGTGTGATGCGAGCCGTGGTTCTGGATGTGCGCGATGGCGCCGTCGACGCCGTCGACCACTTTCGCTGCGATGATCGCATCGAGATATTCGGTGTCCCAATCGTCTTCGCTGGCAGGCTTTACGCGCGCATCGGTCTTCTGCACGGCATCGTCGCCGCGCACTTCGCAGCCGGCCTCGATCAGCATCTCCACCAGCGGCTTCAGGCTCTTTGCGACTCCCGCGCGATCTACCAGCAGCGTCTCGGCGGCGCCGCAGACACCGGTGCGGCGCATCTTGGCGTTGAGCACGATCGACTTCGCCATGGCGAGGTCGGCGCTGCCGTCGACATAGACGTGGTTGACGCCTTCGAGATGTGCGAACACCGGCACGCGCGCTTCCTGCTCGACGCGCGCGACGAGGCTCTTGCCGCCGCGCGGCACGATCACGTCGATGGCGCCGTTCAACCCTGATAGCATCATGCCGACCGCCGCGCGGTCGCGCGTCGGCACCAGCGTGATCGAGGCTTCAGGCAGGTCCGCTTCGCGCAGGCCCTGCACCAGGCACTCATGGATGGCGCGGCAGGAACGAAAACTGTCGGAGCCGCCACGCAGGATCACGGCATTGCCGGACTTCAGGCACAACACGCCGGCGTCCGCCGCAACGTTCGGCCGGCTCTCGAAAATCACGCCGACGACGCCGAGCGGCACGCGCACGCGCTCGATGGTCATGCCGTTGGGCCGCTGCCAGCTTTCGGTGACGACACCGACCGGATCGGCAATGCCGCGCACGATGCCGATGCCCTCGGCCATCCCTTCGACGCGCGCCGGTGTCAGCGTCAGGCGGTCGATGAAGGCGGAGGTCGCATTGCCGGAGGCGCGGGCCTCGGCGACGTCCTCGGCGTTGGCGGCGAGGATCGCCGCCGCGTTGCCGCGGATCGCCCGCTCCATGGCTTCCAGCGCCCGGTTCTTTTGCTCCGGCGGCGCCAGCGCCAGCACTCGCGCGGCGGCGCGGGCCTTGGCGGCGAGATCGGACATCAGCGCCTGGAGATCGGCATTGCCGTCGACGGCTTTGAGGGGGGCGGCCATGGGGTCAACCTTCTGCTAAGGCGGTGTCCTAGCACGGAAATCCCGCGTCTGCGAAGGGCGGGGAGGGTATGGCTGGTTTCCCCGGTCGCGACGGGCTGGGTCGCTGGCCTACCCGGTCTCTTGCAAAAGGGCCGCTGCGGCCCTTACCCGCCGACCACCAGGTCGTCGCGGTGGATCATCTCGGACCTGCCGCTGATGCCGAGGATGGCCATCACGTCCGGGGAGGAGCGGCCCTTGATCCGCTCGGCGACCTCGGCGTCATAGGCGATCAGGCCGCGCCCGACCTCGCTGGCGTCGGGACCGCGCACGATCACGGCATCGCCGCGGGCAAACTGACCCTCGACCTTGATCACGCCGGCCGGCAGCAGGCTGGCGCCGGCGCGCAGCGCCGTCACCGCGCCGGCATCGATGGTCAGCGTGCCCTTCGGCTCCAGCGTGCCGGCGATCCAGCGTTTTCGCGAGGTGATGGGATTGGCCGGCGTCAGGAACCAGGTGCAGCGGCCGCCATCGGCGATCGCCTGCAGCGGATGTTCGATCTTGCCGGAGGCGATCAGCATATGCGTGCCGCCTGTCGTGGCGATCTTGGCTGCCTCGACCTTCGTGCGCATGCCGCCGCGCGACAGCTCGGACTCGGCATCTCCGGCCACACCCTCGATCTCCGAGGAGATGCTCTCGACCACCGGAATCAGCTTTGCGTTCGGGTTGTTCTTGGGTGGGGCGTCGTAGAGGCCGTCAATGTCGGAGAGCAGCACCAGGAGGTCGGCGCTCGCCATGGTGGCGACGCGCGCGGCGAGGCGGTCATTGTCGCCGTAGCGGATCTCGTTAGTGGCGACCGTGTCGTTCTCGTTGATCACGGGAATCGCGCGCCACTCCAGCAGCTTGCCGATGGTGGAACGCGCATTGAGGTAGCGGCGGCGCTCTTCGGTGTCCTGGAGCGTCACCAGGATCTGGCCGGCGCCGATGTCGTGCGCCCCGAGCACCTCCGACCAAATCCGCGCCAGCGCGATCTGGCCGACGGCGGCGGCGGCCTGGCTCTCCTCCAGCTTCAGCGGACCGCGCGGCAATTTGAGTCGGCTGCGGCCGAGCGCGATCGAGCCCGAGGAGACCACCAGCACGTCGCGGCCTTCGCGGTGCAGTTTTGCCATGTCGTCCGCCAGCGCAGCCAGCCAGGACGCCCGCACCTCGCCCCTGTCGGAATCGACCAGCAGCGCGGAGCCGACCTTGACGACGATACGGCGGAATTGACTGAGTTCGGGGCTGGCCATGTGTATTTGTGCTGGCGCTGGATGCGAATTGCTCGGGAAACGGCGGAGCGACGGCGGCGCCGATGAGTCCTGCTTTTGCAGCAGGACGGTGACCGGCGCAAGGCAGCCGGCATGGTAAACGGCGCATGTCGGCCTTGTCTCGGGCGTCCGCCTGGCTCTAATTGCTGCCAACCAAAATGGGCTGAAAGAGGAAACGAATGGATCGCCGCAAATTCATGGCCGGATGCTTGGGGCTGCCGCTGCTGGCGCAGGCGGGTGGGGCGCAAGCGCAGGCCGGGCTCACAAAGGTCATCTTCCCGTTCGCAGCGGGAGCTGGCGGCGACACGCTGTGTCGGCTGATCGCGCAGGAGATGGCGCCAGCGTTGCAACGGACCGTCGTCGTCGAGAACCGCACCGGCGGCGACGGCCTGATCGGCATCAAGGCGGTGAAGGGTGGCAGTCCCGACGGCAGCATGGTGCTTGTGACGACGGGGCCGACCATGTATCTGCTGCCAATGGTGGAGACGACACCGAGCTTCGACACGGCCAAGGACTTCATGCCGGTGTCGCTGCTGGCGCGGTTCGAATTTGCGCTGGTGATCAACCCGACTGTCGAGGCCGCTGATTTCAAGAGCTTCGTGGCCTGGCTCAAGGCGCATCCGGACAAGACCTCGTTTGGGGTGCCGAGCAATGGCACCATTCCGCATTTCATGGGCTCCAAGCTCGAGAAGGACCTCGGCATTCCCCTGACCCGCGTGCCCTATCGCGGCAGCGCGCCCATCCTCAACGACATCGTCGGCGGCCACGTCTCGTTCGGCATCACGACCTTGGCCGACGCTCTGCCGCAACATCGCGCCAAGGGTGTGAAGATCATCGCGGTCGCGAGCGCGGAACGATCGCCGTTTGCGCCAGACGTTCCGACGCTGAGGGAGAGCGGCATCGATCTCGTTGCGGATGCCTGGTACGGCATGTGGCTTCCGGCCGGCAGTCCGCCGGAGTTCGCCAGCAAGCTCGGCGCCGCCGCAAGCGCCGCGCTCGCCAAGCCCGAGGTGAAGGAGAAGCTCACCGCGATCGGGCTCATTCCGGTCGGGTCCACGCCGGAAGGATTGACGAAGGAGCTCGCAGCGAACATCGCGTTGTGGCAACCGATCGTGAAGGCGACGGGATACAAGATCGAGAATTGAGTCTTCTCCCTCTCCCCGCTTGCGGGGAGAGGGTTGGGGTGAGGGGGGGTCTCCGCGGGGCCGGTGAGAGTTGGACTCGCGGAGAGTCCTCCTCACCCGGATCGCATCTCGCGATGCGATCCGGCCTCTCCCCGCAAGCGGTAGGGCTATCGCATATGGCGTGAATAATGCTTCGGCATCGGCAGTGGGCTCCCTCTCCCGCTTGCGGGGGAGGGCTGGGGTGGGGGTGCCTCCGCGTCGGGATTGTCGAGAATTGCGGAGGCGATCCCAATGCGGTGAGAGCCCTCACCCGCCGCGCTCGGGACGATGCTTCGCATCGCCCGGGACGCGTCGGCCTCTCCCGCAAGCGGGAGAGGCGGAGCAAACTCGCGGGTGGTCCCCGCGAAATGCATATGCGATAGCCCTACCGCAAGCGGGGAGAGGCAAAGAGCGCCTCTACATCTTCGCGCGCTGTGCGATGCCATCCTTGATCGCCGCAAGCTCGGCTTCGTCCCAGATGCCGATCAAAATGCCGCCCTTCACCTGCAGCTGGTTATCCGCATAGGCCGCGATCTTCTCGCGCGGGGTGGTGATGTGGTCGTTCGGATGCAGCGCCCAGTCGAACAATTCAGTCTGCAATCGCGCGATGATGCCGGCGCAATCAGGATCGTCGCCGCGATCCAAAAACTCTTCCGGATCAGTTTCGAGGTCATACAGCATCGGGCGGAAGCCGGAGGCGTGGATGTATTTCCAGCGGCCGTCGAACACCATGAACAGGCGGCAGCGCTCGATTGGCTGGTTCAGCTTCAGTCGCACATCCTGCATGGCATAGTCGTATTCGGAGAACGCCACCTTGCGCCAATCTGACGGCGTCGGGCCACGCAGCAGCGGCAGCAGCGAGCGCCCTTCGAGGATGTGGCCCGGCACCTTGCCGCCGAAATAGTCGACGAAGGTCGGTGCAAGATCGATCGCCTCGACCAGCGCATCGCTGCGCGTGCCGCGCGTGGTGTCGGCTTCCCTGGACGGATCGATGATGATCAGTGGTATCTTGGCTGACTGCTCGTGGAACAGGTCCTTCTCGCCCATCCAGTGATCGCCGAGATAGTCGCCGTGATCGGAGGTGAACACGATCATGGTTGTTTCCAAGAGGCCGCGTTCCTCCAGAAACTTGATCAGCACGCCCATCTGGTCGTCGATCTGGGTGATCAGGCCCATATAGGTCGGGATCACCTTCTCGCGGGCATCATCGCGCGCCATGTTGCGGGAGTAGCGCATGTCCATATAGGCGCCGAACACCGGATGCGGATTCTGCCGCTCACGCTCGGAGCGGATCACCGGGATCATGTCATCAGTCGAATACATGCTCGCATAGGGCTCGGGCGCGATATAGGGCCAGTGCGGCTTGATGTAGGACAGATGCAGGCACCACGGCCGGCCATCGGTCTCGGCCTCACTGATGAAGTCCATCGCGCGCCGCGTCATGTAGGGCGTCTCGGAGTGCTCGTCTGGCACGCGCGCGGCCTTGTCGGCATGCACCAGCAGCCACCCATTCTGCAAGCTACCGTCGTCCGCCGCGCCGGAATTGGCCCAATGCTCCCAGGGATTGGTGGCCTCAAAACCCTGCTGGCGCAGATACTCGTCGTATTTCGGCCGCGGCCGGCCGGTCGGATGCAGGCCGTCGTCACGCTCATAGGGCTCGAAGCCGCATTCGGCGACATGCACGCCGATGATCGATTCCGGGGGGATACCGAGCGCCTTCATGCCCTCGAGATCGGGCGCCATGTGGGTCTTGCCAACCAGCACGTTGCGCACGCCGATTTTGCCCAGATGATCGCCGAGCGTCGGCTCGCCGACACGCAGCGGCCAGCCGTTCCAGTGCGAGCCGTGCGAGCGCATGTAGCGCCCGGTATAGAACGACATCCGCGACGGGCCGCAGATCGGCGACTGCACGTAAGCCTTGCTGAAAAGCACGCCACGCTTGGCCATGGCGTCGATGTTCGGCGTCTTCAGCGTGGGATGGCCGGTGCAGCCGAGATAGTCATAGCGAAGCTGGTCGCACATGATCCAGAGAACGTTCTTCGCGCGCGCCATGCGTCTCGCTCCGTACTTCGTTTGCCGGATATTGCGCTATCGATGGCGCGAAGAAAACCTCTCCCGAAGGGAGAGGTCGGCGCGTAGCGTCGGGTGAGGGGTTACGGTCTCTCGTGGGACCTGAGCCCCCTCACCCGATTTGCTGCGCAAATCGACCTCTCCCAGTCGGGGAGAGGTGTCGAGAGAGTGTCGTCTTACTACGCCGACCACGGCTCCGCTTCAGCGGCGCTTTTCGCCTTGGCGGAGACCGGGCTCTCGCCGATCACGTCGGCCAGCGCGCGCAGCGCTTCCTTGACGCCCTGGCCGGTCGCGCCGGACAGCAGCAGCGGCGTCTTCTTGGCGGCGCGCTTCAGGCGGTCCTTCTGCTTCTTCAATTCGTCCGGCTCGACCGCGTCGATCTTGTTGAGCGCGACGATCTCGATCTTGTCGGTGAGCTGGCCGCCATAGGCCTCCAGCTCCGTCCGCACCGTCTTGTAGGCCTTACCGGCGTGCTCGCTCGTCGCATCGACGAGATGCAGCAGCACGCGGCAGCGTTCGACATGGCCGAGGAAGCGGTCGCCGAGGCCGGCGCCTTCATGCGCGCCTTCGATGAGACCCGGAATATCCGCCAGCACGAATTCGCGGCCGTCGGCATTCACGACGCCGAGCTGCGGATGCAGCGTGGTGAAGGGATAGTCGGCGATCTTCGGCTTTGCCGCGCTGACCTTGCTGAGGAAGGTCGACTTGCCGGCATTGGGCAGGCCGACGACGCCCGCATCCGCGATCAATTTCAGCCGCAGCCAGATCCAGCGCTCTTCGCCCACCTGGCCGGGATTGGCGTTGCGCGGCGCGCGGTTGGTCGACGATTTGAAATGCGCGTTGCCGAAGCCGCCATTGCCGCCCTCGGCCAGCACGAATTTTTCGCCGACCTTGGTGAAGTCGTGGATCAGCGTCTCGCGGTCTTCGTCGAAGATCTGCGTGCCGACCGGGACCTTCAGCACGATGTTCTTGCCGTTGGCGCCGTGGCGGTCCGAGCCCATGCCATTCTCGCCCTTCTGGGCCTTGAAATGCTGCTGGTAGCGGTAGTCGATCAGCGTATTGAGGCCGTCGGCGACCTCGATGATCACATTGCCGCCGCGGCCGCCATTGCCGCCGGAGGGGCCGCCGAATTCGATGAACTTCTCGCGGCGGAACGCCACGCAGCCGTTCCCGCCGTCACCGGAGCGGATATAGACCTTTGCTTCGTCGAGGAATTTCATGGGCCATAGGTAGGCCAGCTCGCCCGGCCCGGCAACCCGAATTGACCCGTGCATCGGCGGAAATTCCGCGATTTTGGGGCGTGCTTAACCTGCGGGCCTTTTCCTTATCAGGAATTTCTGCGTGCCCTCCAGCACCAGCTCCTTGCGCTGGTTGAACACGGTGCTTTTGAGCGTGACGACGCCGGTCGTGCGACCCGGCACCAACTCGGTGACTTCGAGCGCGGGATAAAGGGTGTCGTCGGCGAACACCGGCTCGAGAAACCGGCTTGATTGCTCGAGGAAGCCGACCAGGGACTCCTCGACCATGAACGGAAACAGGCCGGCACCGGGCGCGGTGTGAATCAAGGTCTGGAAGCCGTGGGCGAGCAGATGCGGCATGCCGCGGGCGCGACAATATTCCACGTCGTAGTGCACCGGATGGGTGTCGCCGCTTGCGGTCTGGAATGCCGCGAACACGGCGGAAGTCTGAGTGCGGCTCGGCAGCACGAAACGCTCGCCGAGGACGAAATCCTCAAACCAGCGTTGCGTTGGGATCATGCGATGCTGGGAGGGATCGAAATCGGTCATGCCGCGTCCTTTCGTCGGTATGAGTTCTATCGCTACCGCGATGCGAAGAGTGCGACAATCCGTTCAATTCGGCGCAAGTGGGCTTGTCCAGCGCGCCTGCGTCATTAAAACGACCGAAGCGACACTACTCGCCGTTTTTCGACGCTTCCTCCGCTCGTCATTGCGAGCGAAGCGAAGCAATCCAGACTGCTTCCGTGGAAACAGTCTGGATTGCTTCGTCGCAAGAGCTCCTCGCAATGACGGGTCTTCCACGAACGACAGCAATGCCCTTCTTCAAGAATCTCTCCGCCTATGACGACCGCTCGGCACGGCTGGCCGGCATCGCCTTGATGGTGCTGTCGATCTTCATGTTCTCGTTCGGCGACGCCATGGGCAAGTTCCTGGTCGGCACCTATTCGGTGGGGCAGCTCTTGTTCCTGCGCGCCTGCGCGGCGCTGCTCTTGCTGTCGCCGCTGATCTGGCGGCAGCGTCACCACTTCCTGCAGCTGGAGCGGCCGCGCCTGCAGCTGTTTCGCGTCGTGCTGTCGACGCTGGAGGTGGCTGCCTTCTTCCTCGCGACCGTCTATCTGCCGCTCGCCGACGTCATCACCTATTATCTGGCCGGCCCGATCTTCGTCACCGCGATGTCGGCGATCTTTTTGGGCGAGAAGGTCGGCTGGCGGCGCTGGACCGCCATCCTGATCGGTTTCTGCGGCGTCTTGATCGCGCTGCGGCCTTCCGCGCAGACTGTCAGCCTGCCGGCACTGATCGCGCTCGGCGGCAGTCTCTCCTTCGCAACGCTGATGCTGATCACGCGCAGCCTGCGCAAGACGCCCGACATCGTGATGGCGTCCTCGCAATTCATCGGCACGTTTTCGCTGGGTGCCGTGCTCTCTGCATTTCACTGGGTGCCGCCGACATCGGGCAGCCTCGTGATCTTCGCGCTGGCGGGATGCGTCTCGGTCACCGCGCTGTTCTGCGTCAACCGCTCGCTGAAGCTCGCGCCGGCCAGTGTCGTGGTGCCCTACCAATATTCGATGATCGTCTGGGCCGTGATCTTCGGCTTCGTCGTGTTCGGCGACGTGCCTGAAGTCGCCACCATCGTCGGCGCCGCCATCATCATCGGCGCCGGGTTCTACATTTACTTGCGGGAACGCGATTTGGGGCGTGAGAACGCCGAGGTGAATCCGCCCGCTTAGCTCTTACCCTCCCTGGAGTCCCCTGGAGGGGGAGGTCGCTCGCGCGCCGTGCGAGCGGGGTGGGGTGACAGTCTTTCCGCGAAGATGGTGCTTGGATTGGCGGTGGTGGGTGAGACCATTGCTGTGGCTTCACCCCACCCCGCTGCGCATTCCGCTTCGCTGCATGCGCATCGACCCTCCCCCTTCAGGGGAGGGTGATCGGTGCACCTACCTCATCCGCCTCGCACTGCTCCAGCTCTTCAGCGACGCCCACACGCCGCGTGACAGGCGGAAGCAATCGACGGGCGTGGACGATCCCAGCGCCAGGAAGCGGTGCAGCTGGACGCCGCTCCACTGGAAGCCGCACTTCTCCAGCACCTTGCGCGAGGCCGGGTTGGTGACGCGCGCGCCGGCATAGAGATGATCGTCCTCGAACTCCTCGAAGAAGAAGTCGATCGCGCCGCGTGCGGCCTCGGTGGCAAAGCCCTGGCCCCAATGCTCGACGCCGAGCCAGTAGCCGAGCTCGGCATTGTCGGGCGTGGAGCAGTCGATGCCGACCATGCCGATCGGCCCGCTGTCGTGCTCGATCAGGAACACGGTCTCGCTGCCGAGCGCGGCGGTGGCGCGGATGAATTCAACGGCGTCGTCCTGCGAATAGGGATGCGGCAGGCGGCGGGTGTTTTCTGCGATGCGGCGGTCGTTGGCGAGCCGGGCGATGGTCCTGACGTCGGCGAGTGTCGGCCGCCGCAAGGTCAGCCGCTCGGTGGCGACGACACTCGGTCTCGCCTCCTGCAAGGTCACGCTCGAGAAATCCTGCAACATGTCCGGCTCCTGGAAAGTCACTAAGTCAAAGTGAGCAAGTCAAAGAAAAGGGGAGGCCGGTTTCCCGCCTCCCCTGGAGCCTTCGATCTCTATGATCTCTAGGACTCCGCCGGTTTGGTCAGGACCCGGCGGATTCCCATTTGATCCGCCGTCTATTCAGCCGCCTCTGCGATCGGGAGCACCGATACGAAGGTGCGGCCCTTGGCTTTGGCCTGGAACGCAACACGACCTTCGACCTTGGCGAACAAAGTGTGGTCCGTGCCCATGCCGACATTAAGGCCGGGGTGCCAGGTGGTGCCGCGCTGACGCGCAATGATGTTGCCGGGAGCGACGATCTCCCCGCCGAACGCCTTGATGCCGAGGCGCTTGCCCTTGGAATCGCGTCCGTTACGCGATGAACCGCCTGCTTTTTTGTGAGCCATGGCTCGTCTCCGAAATCCTACGTATGTCTAGATCAATTCCTTGACGGAATCATTTCACGATTTCTCACGCATCAATTCGTGAATTGGCGTGATCAAATCTCGTTATTCGGCGGCTTCCTTCGCGGACTCCTTGGCCACCTTCTCCTTCTTCGGACGCGGGCCCTTGGTGGGCTTGGCGCCGTCGGTCAGGATCTCGCTGACGCGCAGCACCGTGATCTCGTCGCGGTAGCCGCGCTTGCGGCGCGAGTTCTTGCGGCGGCGCTTCTTGAACGCGATGACCTTCGGTCCGCGCTTGTGGTCGAGCACCTCGACCGCAACGGACGCGCCTGCGACCGTCGGGACGCCCAGGACCGGCGTGTCGCCGCCGACCACCAGAACTTCATTCAACTGCACGATCGTGCCGACTTCGCCGGCGATCTTGCCTACTTCGAGAACATCATCCGGCACGACGCGGTATTGCTTGCCGCCGGTTTTGATGACTGCGAACATCGTTTTTTTCCTTCGTGTTCAATCCCGGCCTCGCGACAGTTTGTCGGGGCCGGCTTTTTGTCAGTCGCTACGGGTTTATGCGAGCTTTGTGCGGGCGGGAGGTATCCCTTTGAAAACCCACGCAAAAGCAAGCGGCGCGAGAAACGCCCCGCGCCGGCTGTCGGACTTATAGCCGCCGGACGCCGCAAGTCAAGGAAAAGCGAGCGAAAACGGTCAGGATTTGAAGGATTTCGGTCCATTCCGGCGTGTCGGCCGAATCTGCGGCCGGCTTGAAACCAACGGGTTCCCTCCCCGTTGTGTCCTCGCAAATCGGACACGCGGGCAAGGGCTATCATGGCAACAGACCAGCTGGTCAACACGACGGGCATCGCCCAGCACGGAGCGAGCCGGCTGCCATCGGTCGACGTCGACAGCTTCAACATCGAGCTCAAGGACGACGAGGGCTTTCTGGGGGACCGCGCCAGCAAGGGCGCGTTCCGCGAGATCCTCGAAGAGTGGCGCAAGCCGCTTCGCAATAGCGGCGAAGATCCCTTCGGCGACGAGCCGTCCGACAAGATCAGCAAGAAGGCCCTCGATGCTGTTCTGGTCGGCGACAATACCGAGGCCACGGCCGTCGTGCATAGCGCGATCGAGGATTTCGCGCAGGAGCTCGCTTACGTCACGCGGCGGTTCCTCAAGACCAAGGCCTGGGCCAAGACCGACTGCATTGTGGTCGGCGGCGGCTTTCGCGCGAGCCGGCTCGGCGAAATTGCCATTGCCCGGGCCGAGATCATCCTCAAGTCGGAAGGCTTCAAGGTCGATCTGGTGCCAATCCGATTCGATCCCGACGATGCCGGCTTGATCGGAGCCCTGCACCTCGCGCCGTCCTGGATTTTCGAGGCCTATGACAGCATCCTCGCGGTCGACATCGGTGGAACCAACATCCGCTGCGGGATCGTGGAGACACGCTGGAAGAAGGCGCCCGATCTGTCCAAGGCTGCGGTCTTCAAATCCGATCTGTGGCGCCATGCCGATGATGAGCCGAGCCGCGAGGCCGCGGTGAAGCGATTGGTCAAGATGCTCGAAGGCCTCATCGAGGATGCCGAAGCCGAAGGCTTCAAGCTCGCGCCGTTCATCGGCATCGCCTGTCCCGGCGTGATCGACGCGGACGGCTCCATCGAGAAAGGTGCGCAGAATCTGCCCGGCAATTGGGAGAGCAGCAAGTTCAACCTGCCGGCGAGCCTCGTCGAAGCCATCCCTGAGATCGGAGAGCACGACACCGCGGTCGTGATGCACAATGACGGCGTGGTTCAGGGCCTTGCGGAAGTGCCGTTCATGCAGCACGTCGACCGCTGGGGCGTGCTCACCATCGGCACCGGCCTTGGCAATGCGCGCTTCACCAACCGCCGCAAGGAGGGCGGCAACGGAAAAGACCGGGATTCCACGGAGAACGGCAAGAAAAAGGGCAAGAATGACAAGGAGTAACCTTGACCGGTTAGGTTAAGGGGCGGATTGCGTTGCGCGGTGCAGGCTGCACGCTAGGGTCGAATCGTCGCTTCACTCGGCCGGCGAAGCCGCCCTTCCCGGTCAGTATTTCAATGAGCGGCAAGGGACCGCCAGTGTTTACCGCGTCTGGCGGTCCCACCCCGTTTTTCTGACGCTTGCTCCGCCTCTCCCGCTTGCGGGAGAGGCGGACGCGCCCCGGGCGATGCGCAGCATCGTCCCGCGCGCGGCGGGTGAGGGCTCTCGCCGCGTCGGGACGTCCTCAGCAATCCAACAATCCCATTGTGGAAACACCCTCTCCCCGACCCTCTCCCGCAAGCGGGAGAGGGAGTGCACCTCCATCATCGCACGAGCTCCCCTTGATTCAGCTCCAGCCGATGCGCTGAAAGAACGCCGCGATCTCCACGGCCGCGCGATCCGGATCTTCCCGATGCGGGAAGTGCCCGACGTCCGGAAACATCGCCAGATCGAGCTCGCTGAAGGTTTCGCCGAGCCGATCGGTCCAGGCATAGGGAAACAGCGGGTCGTGCTCGGCCCAGCGCACGCAGGTCGGCACGTTGATCGGCGGCAGGCGCGGTGCCTCGCCCTTCATCATCGCGATGCGCCCGGCATGCGAGGCGCGATAATGCGCAAAGCCGCCGGCGAGATTGCCGTCCTTGAGGAAGTTGCCGGCGAAGGCGTCGAGCACGTCGTCGAAGGCATTTTTCCGATGCGCCCAGCCTTTCAGGAAATGGCTGATATAGAGCCGGCAGCTCTCGCGGCTGGCGCCGACGAGCGCCGGGGCCATCTCCATCTGGTGGAAGGACTGGTACCAGATGTGGTTGAGCCTATCGGGGGCCGCCATGCGCGGCCCGATGCCGGGATAGACGAAATCGAAGAAGAACAGCCCGGTGAGCCGTCCCGGTGCCTGCCGGGCCAGGGGCTGCATCACGGCGCCGCCGACGTCATGACCCACGACGCCGAATCGGTCGATGCCGAGCCCGTCCATCAGCGCCAGCATGTCCGCCGCATGGCCATCCGGCCCGTAAGGGCCATCGGGCTTGTCGCTGTCACCAAAGCCGCGCAAATCGGGCGCGATCAGCATGAAGCGATCCGAAAGCCTAGATATCACCGGCTCCCAGGTCCGCCAGAATTCCGGCCAACCATGCAGCAAAAGCACCGGTTTGCCCCGTCCTGCGCGAACCAGGTGGAAATCGGCGCCATTGGCCGCGATCGTCAGATGCTCCACGGCGGTTCCTTTCGGAATGAGAGGGAAGGGATGAAGCAGGCGGCGGATTTTCGCCTTTCGCGCCTTGTCTGGCCGGCCATCCTCGCCTATTACACGCCCCGACCACAGGGGTTCCTACCTCTTAATCGGCACCTTCAGGAGAGGTGGCAGAGTGGTTGAATGCACCGCACTCGAAATGCGGCATAGGTGCAAGCCTATCGGGGGTTCGAATCCCTCCCTCTCCGCCATTATCAAGTAGATCGCTCCGCTAGCACCGTCCTCGCCGTCGCCACAAACGCCTGCGCCGCCGGCGAGAGAGTTCGTCCCTGGCGCTGGAGCAGCGATACCGGGCGGGTGATGGCCGGGCGCACCAGCGGCTTCGCGATCAGTGTCGGGAATTGATCGGCCGGTAGCATCGTTGCGGGAAGGATGGCGAGGCCGAGGCCCTGCGCGGTCATGGCGAGCGCGGTGTTGATCAGCGTCACTTCATAGGTCGGCGAGAGGCGCTTGCCCTGCGCGCCCAATGCCTGATCGATCTGCATGCGGATCCGCGTCTCGCGCCGCATTGCAATCGTCGGGAGCTGTGACAGCTCATCCCATGTCAGCGCGCGCCGCGCAGCGAAGTCGGCGGTGCGGCGGCCGATTGCGCTCAGGCGACCGCGGGTCAGGGTCTCGACCGACATCTCCGCGATCTCGCCCTCCACGCTGCCGATCGCGAACTCTGCATCGGTTGCGATCATGCGCGGAACGAGATCGTCCGCGGCAACGTCGCGCATGTCGATCTCAATGTCCGGATAGCCTGCGCGGAATTTCGCCAACACCAAAGGCAGCAGCGCCGATGCGGCGCCGGCTGACGCGAGGAACACGACGCGACCTGCGCACGCCTGCGCGAGGTCATGCATGCGCCGTGACAGTCCTTGCGCATCGCTGAGCATCCGTTCGGCGGCATGAAAAGCTTCGTCGGCGGCCAGCGTTGGCTGCACGGACCGCGTGGAGCGATCGAACAGCCTGACGCCAAGTTGGACCTCGAGCTGCTGGACCAAGAGGCTCGCCGCCGATTGCGTGATCCCGAGCTCGCGCGCGGCCCGCGTGATGCTGCGCGTTCGGTACACGCCGGTGAAGGCCTGCAGCTGCCTCAAGGTGACATTCATAGGCAATGCTCATGAATTGATGAGTTCTTTCTGGCTTATCTCATAAGCGACCCTGCAATAAAATGCATGCTGCGTGGACGGCGAATCCGCGGGTGAAGCATGGGATGGAAACGAGCATGAGGACACAGGTGCTGGTGGTGGGCGCCGGGCCCGTCGGATTGACCGCGGCGATGGATCTGGCCTCGCGCGGGATCGACGTCGTCGTCGCGGAGATCCGCCATGCCGGCGATCCGCCCAGCGTCAAATGCAATCACGTTTCGGCGCGCTCGATGGAGATCTTCCGCCGGCTCGGCGTCGCCGCAAAGCTGCGCGACGCAGGCCTGCCGGCCGACTTCCCGAACGATTGCTCCTACCGGACCACCGCGACCGGCATCGAACTTTGCCGCATCGACATCCCCTCCCGCGCGCGCCGTTACACCGCAACCGGCGGTCCCGACACCTGGTGGCCGACGCCCGAGCCGCCGCACCGGATCAACCAGGTCTATCTCGAGCCGATCTTGTTTGGCCATGCCGCCGCGCAGCCGCGCATCACCATTTTGGCGCGCACGGAAATTACGGACATCGAACAGAACGACGGCCCTGTGATCGCGATAGGTCGCAACCTCGACAGCGGAAACCCGCTCCGTATCGAAGCCAACTTCGTGATCGGGTGCGATGGCAGCCGTTCGCTCGTGCGGAAATCGATTGGCGCGAGCCTGTCCGGGACGCCGGTGATCCAGCGCGTGCAATCGACCTATATCGAAGCTCCGCAACTCAAGGAACTGATGGGAGCGCACAAGCCTGCCTGGATGGTGCTTTCGCTCAACCCGCGGCGCTCCGGCACCACGGTTGCGATCGATGGTCACGACCGCTGGCTGATCCACAATCACCTGAAGCCCGACGAGCCCGAGTTCGATTCGGTCGATCGCGACTGGGCGATCCGCGCCATTCTCGGCGTCGATGCGCGCTTCGAATACCGGGTCCTTAGCAAGGAGGACTGGGTCGGGCGCCGGCTGGTGGCCGATCGCTTCCGCGATCGCAGGGTCTTCATCTGCGGCGACGCCGCGCATTTGTGGATGCCCTATGCCGGCTACGGCATGAATGCGGGCATTGCCGACGCCGTCGACCTCTGCTGGCAATTGGCGGCGCATCTGAACGGGTGGGCGCCGGCTTCAATTCTCGACGCCTATGAAGCGGAGCGCCAGCCCATCACCGAACAGGTGTCGCGCTTTGCGATGGACCACGCGATGAAGATGATGGCCCAGCGCAGCGGCGTCTCAGCGGAGATCGAGGACGCCACGCCGCGCGGTCACGCGGCGCGCGCAGCGCTGGCCAGGGCGGCGTACGATCTGAACGTGCAGCAATATTGCTGCGCCGGCCTCAACTTCGGCTACTACTACGACACCTCGCCGATTATCGCTTATGACGGTGAGACCCCGCCGGCTTACGCGATGGGAAGTTTTGCGCCTTCCACCGTACCCGGCGCCCGCGCGCCGCATCTCTTCCTGCGCGACGGCCGATCGCTCTACGATGCATTCGGGCCCGGCTATACATTGCTGCGGCTCGATCCGGCGATCGATGTGGCACGATTCAAGTCTGCCGCGGAGGAACGCGGTATGCCGCTCACGCTGGTCGACATCGCGCCGGACGAGGCGAACGGTGCCTATGCCGAGAAGCTGGTGCTGGTGCGGCCAGACCAGCACATCGCCTGGCGCGGGCAAGTCGCGCCCGACAATCCGCAAGGCTTGCTGGCACGCGTCACCGGCGCGGCGGCGTAAGGCGACATCAAGCTGCCCGGCCGACCCGTCTGGTTGGGACTCACAAACAAGAACGGACTGAGGAGGGAAATGTGTTTCACGCTGCGAGGCGCCGCATTCTGGCCGTGCTGACGGCCGCGACTTTCGCCGTGCTGCCGCTGGGGGGCGTTGAAGCGGCCTATCCGGAGCAATTGATCAAGATCATCGTGACGTTCCCGCCCGGCGGCAGCGCCGATACCGTGATCCGCGCGCTCGAGCCGCTGGTCACCGCCCAGCTCAAGCAAAGCCTGGTGATCGAGAACCGCGCCGGGGCAGGGGGCAACATCGGCATGGCCGCGGTCGCGCAAGCCAAGCCGGACGGCTATACGCTCGGTGTCGCGCCGGCAGGCAGCCTGACGGTGAATCCGCACCTCAATTCGTCAATGCCGTTCGATCCCAGGGATCTCGCGCCGATCACCCTGCTTGCGGAGATTCCCTTTGTGCTGGTGGCGTCTGCAAACGTGCCCGCGCACAATGCGGCGGAGACGATCGCGCTCGCCAAGGCAAAGCCAGGCGCGTTGTCGATCGGACATGGCGGCAACTCGACCGCCATGCATCTGACGGCAGCGCTGTTCGCGCAGAAGACGGGGATTAATATGGAGCTCGTACCCTATCGCGGGACCGCGCCGGCGACGGTCGATGTGCTCGCAGGGCACGTCCCGTTCGCTGTGCTGGATATCCCCGCATCGCGGCAGCTGATCCTCGAAGGCAAGCTCAACGCGATCGGCGTCTCCTCGGCGCGCCGTCTTGCATCCCTCCCTGACGTGCCGACTCTTGCCGAGAGCGGGATCGCGGGTTTCGAATCGGTCGGCTGGTTCGGTCTCGTTGCTCCGGCCGGGACGCCTGCGGATGTCGTCGGCCGACTGAACGAAGCCTTCACGAAGGCCCTGAAAGACCCGTCGGTGGTCGAGAAGATCCGCACCCTCGGCGCAGAGCCCGCGCCGACATCGCCTGAGCAGTTCGGCCGCTTCATTCAGGGCGAAAGCGCGAAATGGGGCAAGCTGATTGGCGAGGCCGGGATCAAGGCGAACTAAAGCGCGATGCGATGAGGATGAATCGTCATCCCGCTTTAGGTTGTTGTTTGAGCATGATCTTTTCGGAAAACCGCTGCGCACTTCGCGCTCACGCGGCCCTTCGGGTCCGGATCATGCTTTAACGCGCGGCGATGCCCGCGCTCTCGATCACCCGCTTGTAGCGTGCGGTCTCCTCGACGATGAACGGCTCCATCTCGGCCGGCCCCTTGTCGGCGATCGACACCTGGCCGTTGGTGGCGAGATCCGCGACGATGGCGGGGTCGGCGAGCACGGCGGCCAGCGCCTCAGAGAGCCTGCCCACGATTCTCGGGTCGGTTCCGGCTGGGACCGAGACCCAGGTCGAGCCGACACTGACGGCGTCCGGGTAGCCGACCTCGAGCACCGTGGGCGCGCCGGGCAGCGCGGCCAGCCGCGCCGTGCCGGTGGTGCCGAGCACCTTGACCTTGCCGGTGTCGATCAGCGGCCTGAGCACGGTAAGGTAGTCGAAGGAGACGTCCAGGATGCCCGACATCATGTCGGTCATCTGGCTCGAGCCCGACTTGTAAGGCACGTGGGTGAGCTTGATGCCGGCGGCGGCCTGGAACATCTCGCCGGCGAGGTGCTGGGCGGTGCCGGGGCCGGGGGAGCCGAAATTGACCTTGCCCGGGTTGGCCTTCGCGTACGCGACGAACTCAGCCAGCGTGTTGTAGGGCGCTGCCGCGGTCGCGACGAGGATCTGGTTCGACGAGCTCACGCCGCGGACGTGGACGTAGCTCTTGAGCGGGTCGTAGTTGAGCTTCGCCAGCCCCAGGTTCGGCTGGATCGTCATAGGCCCGCCGGAGGCGTAGAGCACGGTGTAGCCGTCGGGCTGGGCCCGGGCAACGAACTCCGTCCCAATGGTCCCGCCAGCGCCGGGGCGGTTCTCCACCACCACGGGCTGCCCAAGCCGCGTCCGCAGCAGCTCCGCGATCTTGCGCGAGACGAGGTCGGTGACGCCGCCGGCCCCGAATGGCACTACCCAGGTGATCGCGCGGTTCGGCCAGGATTCTGCGGCCGTCTCAGCCCCCGCGGCGCCCGCCTGGAGCGCCAGCGTCGTCGCGGCGACGAGGCACAAGAGCGCTCTCATCACCTTGGCGGCGATGCCTTCCATGGTTGCAGTTCTCCCTCGCTGCCGTGTGGCCGTTTATGGCCATGTTGACTGAAAGTTACAGCTGTGAGTCTCTTCCAACCATTGGCGCAATCTGAGCATCTCTTTTGCAGAATATGAAAAGATGGATGAATTGCCTTCAGGTCGTGGAACTGTTCATCAGCACGGTCCGCGAGGGCAGCTTCTCGGCGGCGGCCCGCCGCGCCGGGCTCTCGCCGACCTTGGTGTCGCTACATCGGCGAGCTCGAAGCGCAGTTCGGCGTGCAGCTGTTCAACTGCAGCATCTGATCGGACGCATCGGTCGCGATCTCTCGCCGGCTGCGCGCTTCAGCGCGGCATACTTGCGGGCGCTCAGCCGATCCACGACCGCAAGCTCGCCGGCTGACGTGTCGTGCAGCAACCGTCTATGCCCTCTGCAGACAGTGCGGTCTTGAACCCGCCATCGGCGGAATCCGACCAAGCAACATCCCGCCGGCTGACTGGCGGCAGCCGCCCGCCGGCAGTTAGGTGATCCCAGACGATGTTCGACAAAGCCTATCGGCAGCGCCTCGAAACCGATCTTGCGCAATGGGAGGCCGATGGCGTGATCGCGCCGGCGGTTGCCGCCTCCATCCGCAATGCACTGCCGCCGCTCCCGGCCGGCATCAACATCGCCGTGGTCGTCGCCATCGTCGGCGGCCTGTTGATCGCGGCGGCTTTCCTCGCCTTCGTCGCCGCGCACTGGACCGAGATCGCGCGGCTGCTGCGGTTCGCGATCCTGCTCGCCGGCATGGTCGGCGCCGGCGGCCTCGGGGCGTGGTTCGCAACGACGGGACGCACGGTTCTCGCCGATCTCTGTGCCAGCATCGGCGCCATCATCTTTGGCGCGGGCATCGCGCTTGTCGGCCAGATGTATCATCTCGGCGAGGACTTTGCCGGCGGCATGCTGCTGTGGTCGATCGGCGCATTTGCCGGGGCACTCTTGACCGGTTCGCGCGGTGCGCTCGCGGTCGGTCTCGTGGCCGCCTCGATCTGGACCTGCTTGCGGACTTACGACACGCCGGACGCCCTGCATCTTCCCTTTGTGGCAGTCTGGCTCATCGCCGCCGCGACGGCCTTCGCATGGAATTCTCGCGTGGCGGCGCATCTCGTCGCGATCGCGATGCTGCCGTGGTGGATCGCGACGTCGCTCCGCTTCGAATTCGATGGCGCGCAGCCATCATTCCTGCTTGCGAACGGCGCGGCGCTGTTGTTCGGCGCGGGGCTCGCGATCGCCGCATCGCCGTCGCCGAGGGCGCTCCGCCTCGGGAGCGTTCTGTCGATCTACGGGGCGTTTGCGCTGGCCGGCGTTGCCTTCCTCGAGGTGACGACAGTCGACGACATCGTCCGCTTCCGCACCGGCACGGTGCCAACTCAGCCGCTTTGGGCGATCCTGAGTGGGATTGCGGGTGTGATCCTGGCTCTCGCATCCGCCGGGATCACCAGGCGCGCCGGTGAAGTCCTGGCGGCATGCGCCATCGGGCTCGTGCTGCTCGCCGCGCCGATCTGGCCGGCATCTGCGGCCGGCGAGCCCTGGTTCGCCTATGCCGCGCTGCTCTGCGCCATGCTGTGCCTCGTCGTCTCCGGCATGCTCGATGAGGTGCGTCCGCGAATCGTTGCCGGCTGGCTCGGCATCGCCGGCGTAATCGCGGGTATCACCTGGGCCGTGAAGGGCTCGCTGCTGGGCCGCTCGGCCTTCCTTGCGGCGGCCGGAATCATCGCCGTCGGATTTGCGACCGCGCTCAATCGCATGCTGCCGAGGGCTGCGCGATGATCAAACTGGCCGCATCAGTCACAAAAATCTGGCAGCGCATTCCGAAAGCCGTGCTGTTCGGGGGCGCCGTCCTGCTTCAATGCGTGCTGCTGGTCCTGATGGTCGCCGATCGCATCCAGATCCTGCGCGAGGGCCGTGAGGTGACCTTGCAGACGCAGCCGGTCGATCCCCGCGATCTCCTGCGCGGCGACTATGTCGTGCTCCGCTATGAAATCTCGCAAGTGCCGGCCGGCGCGCTCGCCGGCAAGCCGGCCGCCGAACGCAATGCCGTCGTGTTCGTCAAGCTCGCGCCCAATGCCAGCGGCCTTTACGAGGCCGTCTCGGTGCATGCCGAGCCTGTCCCGGTCACGGCGCCTGAAGTGCTGATCCGCGGCCGCGTCGGCTATTCGGGAGGCGCCTGCGGCACAAACGGCCGCACCTTCTGTGACAAGCTGACGATCAAATACGGTCTCGAAAGCTATTTCGTGCCCGAAGGCGAGGGCAAGAAGCTCGAGCAGGCCCGCAACCAGCAGAAGCTGCGGGTCGTTGCCGCGGTGCTGCCCTCGGGCCGCGCCGCCATCAAGCGGCTGCTGCTCGACGGCGAGCCGGTGTATGAGGAGCCTTGGTACTAGGCGTCTATCGTTCGGTGCTCGCCTTCAACGCCCGCCGCAGCACTTCCCACATCCTGGGATCGCCCATCTGCGCCACGTTGAACCGCATGAAGTTCGATGCCGTCTGGGACACGCTGAACACATTGCCCGGTGCCAGCACCACATCCTCTTCGAGAGCCGCGCGCGCGACGGCCGTGGCATCCTGGCCGCCCGGAAGACGGCACCAGAGGAAGAAGCCGCCGCGCGGCGTCAGCCACGGCTCGATGCCGAGCGCCTGAAGCTTGCGCGCGACGTCGCGCCGGGCGCGCATGAGCCGTTGCCTGAGCTCGTCCACGTGCTTGCGATAGCTGCCGCCGGCCAGCACCTTTGCGATGATCTCGGTCGCGACCGGGCTTGAGCCGCCGAAGCTGGTTGCGACCTGGAGATCGACGAGATGCTCGATCCAGTCGGCGCGCGCGGCGATATAGCCGCAGCGCACCGAGGCCGATAGCGTCTTGGAGAAGCTGCCGATGCGGATCACGCGGGCGAGACCGTCGAGCGCGGCAAGGCGCGGCGAGCGCTCCGGCTCGAAGTCGCCGAAAATATCGTCCTCGACGATCGTGAGGTCGTGCGCGGCGGCCGCGCTCAGCAGCCGATGCGCAGTCGGAAGCGACAGCGTCGCGCCGGTCGGATTGTGCAGCGCTGAATTGGTGATGTAGAGCCGCGGCCGTTCGCTGGCGAGGACCTGCTCGAAGCTTGCGACGTCCGGACCCGATGGCGTGTAGGGCACGCCGACGATCTTCGCCTGGTGCGCCCGCAGCAAGGCGCGAAAATTAAAGTAGCAGGGATCATCGACCAGCACGGTGTCGCCGGGACGGAGCAGGAAGCGGCAGACGAGATCGGCACTTTGCGTGCCCGAGCCCGTGAGCATGAGCTGGTCGACCGACACCTCGATCGCATCTTCCGCAAGACGCGTTAGCAGCAGCCGGCGCAGTGCCGGCGAACCGCGCGTGCCGCCGTAGTCCGCCAATAGAGTCGCATGGGTCCGCGCGAGCGCGCGGATAGCGCGTCGCAGCGCCGCCTCCGGCATCCACTCCGGCGGCAGCCAGCCGCAGCCGGGCTTCAGCGCGGTCGTGTCTGCATCGAGCGACTGCCGCGAGACCCAGAATGGATCGACCTCCCGGTCGCGGCGCGGCTCGACCTCGGCAAGCGCAAGCGGCGGCATGACCGTCGGCGAGACGTAGAAGCCCGAGCCGCGACGGGCACGGATCAGCCCTTCCGCGGCCAGGCGGTCATAGGCCTCGACGATGGTGGAAGGCGAAACCCCCATCGTCGCCGCAAGGCTGCGGATCGATGGCAAGCGGTCGCCGGCACCGAGCGCGCGGCCCGCGACCTTGGTGCGGATGGCACTCATCACGTCTGCGGTCCGCGTTCCGTTGCGCCCTCTCGCTGATGCCTCGCTGTCCAAGTGTATCGCCTTCCATATCCATACAGTTTTGCCAGATTGTACTGAACTGTCGCTGGTCTTGTCACTGGCGATGGCCGAGCATCGCGCTCGCAAAAAGCGAGACAGGAATGCAATCTGCGGGCAGCGGCTGGGGCAATGGGCTTCTCGGCGTCATCATCTTCAGCGGCTCGCTGCCGGCGACGCGCGTGGCGGTCGGCGGCTTCTCCGCGCTGTACCTGACGTCCACGCGCGCGGTCATTGCGGCGTTGATAGGCCTGGCCGTGCTCGGCTTGCTCCGTCAGGCGCGGCCGGCGCGGCACGATCTCGCCTCACTCGCCATCGTCGCCATCGGCGTCGTGGTCGGCTTTCCCTTGCTGACCGCGCTCGCGCTCCAGCACATCACTTCGGCGCATTCGATCGTCTTCATCGGCCTCTTGCCGCTATCGACCGCGATCTTCGGCGTCTTGCGCGGCGGTGAGCGGCCGCAGCCGTTGTTCTGGCTGTTCGCCGTCCTCGGCAGTGCCACCGTCGCAGGCTTTGCTCTGTCGAATGACGGCTCAGCCTCGCTCACTGGCGATCTCCTGATGGTGGCCGCGATCGTCTTATGCGGTCTCGGCTATGCCGAAGGCGCCGCGTTGTCGCGCCGCCTCGGCGGCTGGCAGGTGATCTCCTGGGCGCTGCTGCTCGCGCTGCCGCTGATGGTGGCCGTCGCGATTTGGACGTGGCCGCCGACATGGAGCGGCGTCAGCGCCCCCGCCTGGATCGGGCTCGCCTACGTCTCGATCTTCAGCATGTTCGTCGGCTTCATCTTCTGGTATCGCGGGCTTGCGCTCGGCGGCATTGCGCGTGTCGGCCAGTTGCAACAGCTCCAGCCATTCTTTGGCCTCGCGCTCGCCGGCCTGTTGCTGCAAGAGTCGGTTGCCTGGAGCATGATCGCCGCGACCGCGCTCGTGGTCGTCTGCGTCTTTTTCGCGCGGCGGTTTGCGTGATGATGGCCGGCTAGTCCTGCCTTCGGCACGGCAAGAGCGCGAGTGCACGGACTGCCCAAGCAGGCCCGGCGAACGCGCGCGAGATCAATGATTCTCGCGCGCGCCCAGCGACGTACGAGCTGCGAACGAGCTCACTCCATCACGGTTTTCGTCAGCGTCGAGCGGGCGAACTTCTTCAGCGGCATCGGCTTGCCGAACAGAAAGCCCTGCACGAGATCGAAGCCGAGCTCGTTCGCGCCGACGAGGTCGGCGCGGCTCTCGACGCCCTCGGCGACCACGCGCGCGCCGTAGCCCTGCGCCAGTTCGACGATGTGACGGCACACCGTGCGCTTCAGCCGGTCACTGCCGCTGCCGGTGACGAAGTGCCGGTCGGCCTTCATCATGACGAAGGGAATCTTGTCCAGGCCCATCAGCGCCGGCCAGTTGGCGCCGAGATTGTCGATCGCGAGGCCAATATTGTGCAGCCCCACCTCGCGTGCGACCTCGGTCAGGAGATCGAGATCGCGGGTCGCTTCTTCGCTGTCGATCTCGATGGTCAGCCCGCCGAAGGCCGGATGTGTCGGCACGCGGCGACAGAGATCGCGCACCGCCTGCGGCGCCTTCAGATAGGACGCCGGCAGGTTGATCGAGAGATCGACCGGGCTCTGCTGCTCCAGCAGATAGTGCCAGTCCTGCATGGCGCGCTCGATCACGAATTCCGAGAGATCACGCAGATGCGGATCGTGCTCCTCGGGAATGAAATAGGCCGGCGGCACGACGCCCCAGGTCGGATGGCGCATTCGCACCAGCGCCTCGGCGCCGCTGCGGATCAGCGTGCGCGCGTCGATCTTGGGCTGGTACCAGAGCTCCAGCCAGCCGGCATGCAAGGCCTCGCCGACATGCACGGCCGGGCTCGGCGCCGGCTCCTCCGGCAGCAGCATCGCGACACGCTCGCGCAGCGTCTCCGCGGCAAAGGGCGTGGTCAGCGGCGGCAGCATCGCAAGGCCATATTCCTCGCCGACCTGCCGCACGGCCCTGACGACGATCGATTCGCGGGCGCCGACCGCCAGAACCTTCCCAGCGAAGCCCTCACGCACCAAGACCTCGAGGAATCTCCCCGGCTCGATGCCGTCGGTGGCGACACCGAGCAGGATCAGATCCGGCAATTCGGTGGCGAGCACGGTTTGCAGCTCGTCCGCGCTGGCGCATTCGCAGGTAACGAAGCCAAGATCCTCGAGCACTTCGCTGAGGAAGGCGCGCAAGTGACGCTTGCTGTCGGCCACGCAGGCGCGCGGCGTCACCTTTCGCCGTCCGAAGGTTACAGGCCTTCGTCCGACGAGTTCAACAATCCCATCGTTCATCAACACCACTCCCGTTCCGTGACGGTTTCTTAAACGCGGAGCGTGGGTTCAAATAAGGAGAGCGTCACGTCGCTGTTGAATTATTTGAGTAACGTTAAGCCCTGCAATTAGAGCTAATTTGTCGACAGATTCTTCGAAAAGAATTCGCATACTCCGGCACCGCACGCGCAACGGCTGCCAGCGCATGCGGAATTTCTCCCGCGCGATCGATGAACGTGCGGCTTGCCGACGCCAGGCATCGAGCGATGCGGTTGCGTGGCCCTTCGCTGCAATGACAGGACGATTGGAGAATTAATTTCCGGCGGCTTTTTCGTGTTGTGCGACGCCGACTGCCTTGTAGTCATAGGTCGGATAGAATTCGGTGCGGTAAGATCCCCAGGCCGTGTCCTCGATGACGCGGTTGACCTCGCGCAGCCGCGACGCCGGCAGGCGCAGCGTGATCACCTGGCCAACGCCCATCATCACATACCAGCTCACGACCTCGACACCGGGCGGCGGAAACGCCTTGTAGAAGCCCTGCGTCTCGAGTTGCGCATTCAGCTCGTGCAGCGGCCGGGATTGATCGTGCTTGAAGAAGACGGTCAGCAGCACCGCGTTGTCGGCGGTCGGCGCAGCATTGCCTTGCGGCGGCGTCGTCTGCGCCATCGTCGTCGATGTGAGCGCGAGCGCACTCACGAGCAACGTCACCATCGTCAGGGTCCGTCGGTTCGATCTCATCGCGACCTCCTGCGGCTTGTTCCTTCGCAGCATCGGAGGATAGGAGCGACAGCTACGGCCGCGGAACTCATTTTCGCGCGATGCGGGCATGTTCCATCTGCGCTCGTGACAGTTATGCGACGATGCGTCCGCGCCTGTCGGCGCAAATGTGAAACATATCACATGCGCACTGCTGCGCCTGCGCTATTGCTCCGCAAAGCCGGTGGTGGGCTGTCGAGGATACAGCAATGACGATGCGGCGAATGATGTATTGGTGGTTCAGATTCGTGCTGTCGGGGCGATTTCTCGATCGCTTCCTGTGTCTGCCGCGCGCGCATTAGAGCATGATCCGGAAAAGTGTGAAGCGGTTTCCCGAAAAGATCATGCTCAAACAAAGACCTAAAGCGCGATGACGATTCAATTCGATCTCATCGCGCTTTAGGGCATGATCACTCACCGATAACGCGAAAGCCCCTCGCGCTTTGATGACTGCGCGATATCAGGTCTGCCCGATCAATTTGCGAAACGCCGCCGCGCCGTCCTGCATCGCGTCGCGTCCCTTCCAGGCGAGATAGGTCAACTTGCCGCCGAGCGTATCGTGGCTGCGCAGGCGGCGCGATCCGAGAATGTGGCCGACATTGGCGGGGAAGCGGCTCACCTCGGCGGACACCAGCGCCGCGATCGCGTCCATCAATTGCTGGAGGCGGATGCCCCACTCGCAATGTTCGATATCATCGATGCGGACCTTGAGCGCATATTCGATGTCGTAGATCTCGGCGAGCAGGTCGCGCGCGACCAGCACGCGGTTGTGCCGGAGTGCGACCCGAAGAGCGAGGCGCTTGTCGTCGAGCCGGTCGAGCACCATGGGAACGACACAGGCATAGGGCGCGGCGGCGACGTCGGCGGCGCTCTTGGTTGCGGCGGCCTTGGTGGCAAGGCGCACCAATTGCCAGGGCGTCTTCAGGCGTCTTGCCACCAGTGCCAATGCGAAGGGCAGCGCGCGGGGATGGGACTTCCTGAAGCCGTCGAGTTGCGAGGTGATCTGGGCCACCTGGTTGTCATCGAACTTCGTGATCTGCTCGGGCAGTTTTTCGTTGAACTTCGGCAGCGCGGCACCGGTGCGCAGCACGTCGAGGATCTTCATGACGTCGTCGAAGGCGGTGCGCGATGCCGTGTACTGCGCGAGCTTGGCGCGTGCGAGCTCGGTGCTGTCCGCCGACGCCAGAGTGCTCTCGAGGACCTTGAGGACCTTGGTCTGGAAGGTCGACGCGGTCTTCTGCACTTCCTTCGGATTGTTGGCGGCGACCTGGTCGTTGATCGCCTTGATGTAGTCGCGTGCCATGGTCGGCAGCAGGTCGCGGCAGATCCATTCCCAGATCGGGGTGAGGGTGTTGCGCGAGATCCGCCCCGCATTGGCGTGCTCAGGCGCGCCGTCGATCAGAAGCAGCTCGAGCGGCGCGAAGAAATAGCGCGAGGGGCTGGTGGCGCGCGCCTGGGTCGATCCGTCCTTGCGAAACTCGGCGCGCAAGCGCGACTGGATGTCGGCCGAGCCCGGCATGTCGATGCCGCACTGCTCGAGCCGCTCGAGTTCGCTGAGCAGACAGCTGCGCGACAGCGGCGTCAGCCTCTGCAAGAATTCCGACAGCCGATCGATCTCGTTCATGGCACGCAATCTTTCGCAGCGTTTCCCGCAGGTTTGCGGGCCCAATGCGTGGAGGCATTTGCGCGCTCTCAATCTCCCTAGAGAAGCAAGTCGCCGTTAATTAATCCGTAAAATCCGGGGGGCGGGCACGAGCGGAGGCAGGCTTTGAGGATCTGAGCCGGAATCTCAACCTCTACGCGCCCGGGAGCCGACCCGCGCAAGCATAAATTGTGCCGATGCCGCGGATTTAGCGCAAAACTGCCGAAATCACCGTAGTCTTACGGAGCAAAAAGTTAACCACAGACCGGCCCCCGTTCCGCTAAATGAGTGACATGGCGTCACAGAATGATACGGCCGCTGATTCGCGGCCGTCGGAATGGTACGAAAGCAGCGCTGCTCCAGCTGAAGAGCCCGATTTCGTCCGCCTGAACGCCGCCCGTGCCAAGGCCGCCGACGAAATGGCCGCCGCCATTGCCCGCGAGCTCAACGGCCCCCTGACTGCGCTCCTGCTCTACATGGGCGAGATCAAGCATCACAGCGATCAGCTCGCGCCCGTCACCGGCGACCGCGCCTATTTGCAGCGCGTGGTGGAGAATGCGCTGGCGCAGACCGAGCGCGTTTGCGGCCTCGTCAAGCAGCTTGCCGGTCCTCACAAGGGCGGCCTGCCGATCCCATCCGGAACCGGGAACGCCGAAGCGCGGACCCCCCGCGTGCCGCTGCCGCAGCGCGTGCCCAGCGCCGAATTGATTGGCCTGTCCGGCCAGAAGCGGCTGACCAAGCGCGAGCGCGAGGTGCTGAGGCTGATCAGCGAAGGCTATTCGAACAAGCAGGGCGCGCTTCGGATGCAGATCAGTCCGCGCACGTTCGAAAGCCACCGCGCCGAGGCGATGCGCAAGCTCGGTGCGCGCAACACTGCGGACCTCGTCCGTGCGGCGCTGCTGCACTCGATCGATTGAGATTGATTGTTGCATTCCGCCCGGCTGGCGGCGCGGATCCCGCTCAGAAATAGTCTTTGGCAAAGGGACGCGTGCGTGATGCGGGCCGCAGCGGCTTGGGCTCGTCCTTCGGTGCGTTCGGGATGATCGTGATGGTCCAGCGGGGAGGCATGCTCGATTCCTGCTCGAGCACCGAGCGCACGAAGCCAGTCACCGTCGACTCGCCAGACTTTACCGTCGCCATCCGGCCGTTGAACTGAGCGATGCGGAAGCGACGGACTTCCTTCTGGTCCGCAGTCTCATAGGTGAACATGGAAACCCTCCTGGTTTCCCGCGACTATCGCCAGCTATGATTAGCCATCTGTGAAAATCCCAAGCCGTAGAAGTACGGCGGGAATACACGCGCGGATGGGTTAGAGCGTTTTCGACAACCGAAATGGCTCTAAAGCGCGATGAGATTTGGATGAATCGTCATCGCGCTTTAGGCTGTTGTTTGAGCATGATCTTTTCGGAAAACCGCTGCGCACTTTTCCGGATCATGCTCTAGCATTTCGGCTCCTGCGCGCGCGCCGCGGCGTAGGCGGCGTCCATCAGGTCCAGGAGATCGCCGAGCTCGGAGTCGTGAAGCGTCTCTACGGACTTCTCCAGCCGCAGTGCCAGCGCCGCGAGCCTCGCATAGCCGAACGTCCCGGCCGCACTCTTCAACGAATGTGCTTCGCGCGCGATCCTGGCCTGATGCTGCTCGCGCGAGAGCGTGCGGAACAGTTGCAGGCGTGCGCAGGTTTCGCTCCAGAACACGGCGCGCACCTCGCTGGCCCCGTCCTCGCCGATCTCACGCACCAGCGCCGCATAAGCATTCGGGTCGCGCGCGGGCGCGCAATCGAGCACTTTCTGCGCCGGCGCGGCGGTCACTTCAAACATGGCTGTGCCTGCCTCGATCACACTTCGATGCCGCGCGGGCCGGTATCGGTGCGAGGCCAGCCGTGTCTACGGTATCTGGATTTCAGTTCGGGAAGCAGGACGGCTCGTGTTTGCGGGCCGGCATTAGCCGTCGGTTTACCACGCGTGCGGGGTCAGCGCTGGCCGAGCAGCCGGTCGTATTGCGCCTTCACGGTGGCGTAGCATTCGCACGCGGTCTGGCGCAGGCCGTCCAGATTCAGGATCTGGATGTGTCCGCGGCTGTAGTGGATGAAATTGGCCTGCTGCAAGGTGTTGGCGACCAGCGACACGCTGTTGCGCCGCGCCCCGATCATCTGTGCCATCGCCTCCTGGGTCAGCAGCAGCCGGTAGTCGCCCGACAGGTCATGGGTGTGCAGCAGGCAGCGCGACAGCCGCGACTCCACTGGATGGGCGGCGTTGCAGCCCGCGGTCTGCTGGACCTGCGCGTAAACCGCAAGACCGTGGCGCGTGAGCAAGGTCCGCAAGCTGCTGCTCTGGTCGGCCGCGACGCGCAGCCGGTCGAGATCCATCACTGACGCGACCCCGGGAACCAGCACGACAGCCGTGTTCAACGCGCTTGCATCGCCCATGGTCGAGAGTGTCCCGAGCAGGCTGTCGCGGCCGATCATCGCGACCTGCACATGCTCGCCCTTGGCGAGCTTCACCACCAGCGAGATCACGCCGCGGTGGGGAAAATAGGCGCGCTTGAGCGTTTCGCCGGCCTCGACCAGCACCGCCTCATGGGGCAGATCGATCGCGCGCAGGTACGGGCGGATCAGCTCATAATCGTCTGCCGACAGCGCGGACAGGAAACCGTTGGATGGGCGGCCCGTCGTTTCCAAAGCTGCCTCCCGCCTTCTGCATCAGCAAAGTCGCCGCCGGCGAAATCGCTTCTTGCGCGAGTAAGTTCCACATGTTCACGTCGGGATATATTGGCAATTGGGACAAGATGTCCGGCCCAAGACAGTCTCCCTGACCATTTCAAATACGAGGGCACGGCAGATTGAAATCTGCCGCCTCGAGCATTTGCAGCAACTGGTTGGGCGGGCGGCCTCTCGCGGTCATGCGGGTCAATCCGGCGCGTTCGATGTTCCGATCGGCGCCGCGCCCCGTTCGTCACGCAGTTGCGCGGCGACAAAATATATTGTATAGGTTGTGGCGCTGTCCATATACCCGTTACAGGGCAGACAGCCTGTGGCATTTGCGGCGGAAATAAAGAGCGGCGCGCTGATTCGCTCCTGAGTTGTGCGCCCGTCTGCGAGGGTTGCGCAGGAAAAAGCGGCAAGGGGCCTTCATGAGCCGGAAGCATTGCATCCGTGCTGCCATCGGACGCCGGTCGACCCGCGCAGTCTCGCCCGCGAGTGCTTTCAGCCATCCAGCATTGCTCCGAACCATGGTGCCGTGCGGCCGCAGATTTCGCGGCCATCGTCTCCGTTCTCCCGGCGCCGCCAATCATCTTAGCGACGATCCATTTCTCGATCGAAACCAGAGGAGAAAGGCGTGTCCCACGGCTCGATGGTTGAATTGCCGAAACGAGAAGCTCAAACGGGGAGGGAAGATCTGCGCCATATTCTCGTTGTCGATGACGACCCGATGGTGTGCATGGCCATCGAGATCTATCTCCAGCGCAACAATTTTCGGGTGACGATCGCCGAGGGAGGTGAAGCTGGACTGCGGGCCCTCGCACACGAACAGTTCGATCTGATGATCATCGATATCTTCATGCCGCATATGCGTGGGTTCGAATCGATCCGGACCTTCCACGAGCGGGCGCCCGCCATTCCGTTGATCGCGATGTCGGGCGACGCTTTCGCAAATCTGAATTCGCCCGCACCCGATTTCCTCCGGATGGCGCTGGAGCTCGGTGCCGCACGGTGTCTGCGCAAGCCGTTCACGCCGCACGCACTGCTCGCCGCCATCAACGATTGCCTGGCGGAGCATCGGCCCGACGCCGAGATTGCCTCGGCAGCGCGGCTGGGTTAGCGCGGCACGAGCCGGACTGGCGACAAGGTAACGGTTCGTTTACCGAAAACGCGAATTTTGCGGATCGCGGCACAGCAGGAAACGACTATCGCGAGAGTGTCCGCGACCGCGGGCCGAGTCCGTTCAATTCCACTCAAGGCCGCGCTTATCGTCCTTCACGAACGGGATTTTCTCGCGCGTGCCATGCGCCGTTATCGACGCGTCTACCTCACTCCTCGCTCCGTCGCGGCGCGGTGCCGGTTTTGCCGAAGCGTGTCCTCGCATGCAGCCGAACGGCAAACTTGTCTTTAATATCCGTATTAGCACGGAGGCCGAAATTAACGGGACCGTGAAAAGGGATGTCTAACGATCGAAAAGAGGGCTTCCGTCGATTCCAAGCGCGGCGCAACGCGTCGAAGCCCAGTCAGTAAGGCGTACCTCATGGATGATCTGTTGCGGGAGTTTTTGACGGAGACCAGCGAGAGCCTGGACACCGTCGACAATCAGCTGGTGAAGTTCGAGCAGGAGCCGAACAACGCCAAGATCCTGGATAACATCTTCCGCCTGGTCCACACCATCAAGGGCACCTGCGGCTTCCTCGGCCTGCCGCGGCTGGAAGCGCTGGCGCATGCCGGCGAGACCTTGATGGGCAAATTCCGCGACGGCATGCCGGTGACCGGGCAGGCGGTGACGGTGATCCTGTCCTCGATCGACCGCATCAAGGAGATTTTGGCTGGCCTCGAGGCGACCGAAGCCGAGCCGGAGGGCAACGACCGCGATCTCATCGACAAGCTGGAGGCGATGGTCGAGCAGGGCATGGCGGCCATGGCGGCTGGCGCAGCTCCCGTTGCCGACGCGCCGCCGCTGGCGCCGGAAGCCCCCGCCGCTGTGCCCGCCAAGGAGATGACCACGGGCACGCTGATCGAACAGACGCTGGAGCGGCCGTTGCGTCCCGGCGAAGTCTCGCTCGACGAGCTCGAGCGCGCGTTCCGCGAGACCGCGATCGAAGCGCCGGTGCCTGCGGCGCCCGTTGCCAAGGCTGAAGCCAAGGCCGAGCCCGCGCCGGCGGTTGAAGCCCCGGCTGCGAAGGAAGCCGCCAAGCAAAAGCCCGCGCCGAAGAAGTCGATGGCCGACGAGAGTGCCGGCGAAGGCGACCGCATCGCCAACCAGTCGATCCGCGTCAACGTGGATACGCTGGAGCATCTGATGACCATGGTCTCCGAGCTGGTGCTGACCCGCAACCAGCTGTTGGAGATCTCCCGCCGCAACGAGGACACCGAGTTCAAGGTGCCGCTGCAGCGGCTGTCCAACGTCACCGCCGAGCTGCAGGAGGGCGTCATGAAGACGCGCATGCAGCCGATCGGCAACGCCTGGCAGAAGCTGCCCCGCATCGTCCGCGATCTCTCGAGCGAGCTCGGCAAGCAGATCGAGCTGGAGATGCACGGCGCCGACACCGAGCTCGACCGCCAGGTGCTCGACCTGATCAAGGACCCGCTCACCCACATGGTGCGCAACTCCGCCGATCATGGCCTGGAGACCCCCGCCGAGCGCTTAGCGGCCGGCAAGGGCGAGCAGGGCACCATTCGGCTGTCCGCCTATCACGAGGGCGGCCACATCATCATCTGCATCGCCGACAACGGCCGCGGCCTCAACACCGAGAAGATCAAGGCCAAGGCGATCTCCTCAGGGTTGGTCACCGAGGCTGAGCTGGAGAAGATGAGCGAGGCGCAAGTGCACAAGTTCATCTTCGCGCCCGGCTTCTCCACCGCGGCCGCCATCACCTCGGTCTCGGGCCGCGGCGTCGGCATGGACGTGGTCCGCACCAATATCGACCAGATCGGCGGCACCATCGACATCAAGAGCGTGGCCGGCGAGGGAAGCTCGGTCACCATCAAGATCCCGCTGACCTTGGCGATCGTCTCGGCCCTGATCGTCGAAGCCGCCGGCGACCGCTTCGCCATCCCGCAGCTCTCGGTGGTCGAGCTGGTGCGCGCCCGCGCCAACAGCGAGCACCGCATCGAGCGCATCAAGGACACCGCGGTCTTGCGCCTGCGCAACAAGCTGCTGCCGCTGATCCATCTGAAGAAGCTCTTGAAGATCGACGACGGCGCCGCGTCCGATCCCGAGAACGGCTTCATCGTGGTGACCCAGGTCGGCAGCCAGACCTTCGGCATCGTCGTCGACGGCGTGTTCCACACCGAAGAGATCGTGGTCAAGCCGATGTCGACCAAGCTGCGTCACATCGACATGTTCTCCGGCAACACCATCTTGGGCGATGGCGCCGTGATCATGATCATCGATCCCAACGGCATTGCCAAGGCGCTCGGCGCCGCCGGCTCCTCGGCCCATGACATGGCCGACGAGAACGCAGGCCATCACATCGGCAGCGGCGAGCAGACCACCTCGCTGCTGGTGTTCCGCGCCGGCTCGTCCCAGCCCAAGGCGGTCCCGCTCGGCCTCGTCACCCGCCTGGAGGAGCTGCCGGCCGACAAGATCGAGTTTAGTAACGGCCGCTACATGGTGCAGTACCGCGAGCAGCTGATGCCGCTGGTCGCGATGGAGGGCGTCACCATCGCCAGCCAGGGCGCCCAGCCGATCCTGGTGTTCGCCGATGACGGCCGCGCCATGGGCCTCGTCGTCGACGAGATCATCGACATCGTCGAGGAGCGGCTCAACATCGAGGTCGGCGGCTCCGGTTCGGGCATTCTGGGCTCGGCCGTGATCAAGGGCCAGGCCACCGAGGTGATCGACGTCGGCCACTTCCTGCCGATGGCGTTCGCCGACTGGTTCACCCGCAAGGAGATGAAGCCGTCGCTGCACGCGCAGTCGGTGCTCCTGGTCGACGACAGCGCCTTCTTCCGCAACATGCTGGCGCCGGTGCTGAAAGCGGCGGGCTACCGCGTCCGCACCGCGCCGACCGCGCAGGAGGGCCTCGCCGCGCTGCGCGCGCAGAGCTTTGACGTGGTCCTGACCGACATCGAGATGCCCGACATGAACGGGTTCGAGTTCGCCGAACTGATCCGCTCCGACAACAATCTGGGGTCGATGCCGATCATCGGCCTCTCCGCGCTGGTGTCGCCGGCGGCGATCGAGCGCGGCCGTCAGGCCGGCTTCCACGACTATGTCGCCAAGTTCGACCGTCCCGGTCTGATCGCGGCGCTGAAGGAGCAGACCGCGGGCGCCGCCGGCGCCTCCGAGCTGAGCCGGGCGGCGGCGTAAGGGCGACAAGGAGATAGATCGATGAGCCGCAAGACCCAGTCCACCGAGGGCGCCATGGTCGAATACGTCACCGCGATGATCGGCGGCCAGCTGTTCGGCCTGCCGATCTCCCGCGTCCAGGACGTGTTCATGCCCGAGCGCGTCACCCGCGTGCCGCTGTCCTCGCGCGAGATCGCCGGCGTCCTGAACCTGCGTGGCCGCATCGTCACCGTGGTCGACATGCGCGCCCGGCTCGGCCTGCCCAAGGCCGAAGACGGCAAGGTGCCGATGGCGGTCGGCGTCGACCTGCGCGGTGAATCCTATGGCCTCTTGATCGACCAGATCGGCGAGGTGCTGCGCCTGCCCGAGGACGGCAAGGAGGAAAACCCCGTCAACCTCGATCCGCGCATGGCCAAGCTCGCCGGCGGCGTCCACCGCCTCGACGGCCAGCTCATGGTCGTCCTCGACGTCGATCGCGTCCTCGAGCTTGAAACCAAAGTGCAAATGGCTGCGTGAGCCAACCGAAACATCGAAACCGGAGAACCAAAATGAAAACGTGTTTGGTGGTCGATGATTCCAGCGTCGTGCGCAAGATCGCGCGCCGGATTCTGGAAGGCCTGGAGTTCGAGGTCACCGAAGCCGAGGACGGCTCGAAGGCGCTCGAAATCTGCCAGCGCAAGCTGCCCGATGCGGTGCTGCTCGACTGGAACATGCCCGTGATGGACGGCTTCGAATTCATGGGCCACATGCGTCGCCTGCCCGGCGGCGACCAGCCCAAGGTGGTATTCTGCACCACCGAGAACAACGTGGCTCATATCGCCCAGGCGCTCAGCGGCGGCGCCAACGAATACATCATGAAGCCCTTCGACAAGGACATTATCGCCGACAAATTCGCTGAAGTTGGGTTGATCCCGGTCGGACAAACCATGGTCTGAGTGTGTCTGGCCCAAAGTGTTTGGGCCAGAGTGTTCCAGTACAGTTTCGAAGAGGCCATCCGTGACCCCGACCGAGTACGAGTATCTGCGCAAGTTCCTAAAGGATAATTCCGGTCTCGACCTGTCCGCAGACAAGCAATATCTGATCGAAAGCCGCCTGCTGCCGCTCGCCCGCAAGACCGGGCTCTCCGGCATCGCCGAGCTTGTGCAGAAGCTGCAGGCCGGCTCGCGTCCGCTGATCACCGACGTGGTCGAAGCCATGACCACCAACGAGACCTTCTTCTTTCGCGACAAGGTGCCGTTCGAACATTTCCGCGACACGATCATGCCCGAGATCATCAAGGCGCGCGCCGGACGCCGCAGCGTGCGCATCTGGTGCGCCGCCGGCTCGACCGGGCAGGAGCCCTATTCGCTGGCGATGTGCCTGAAGGAGATGGGCGCGGCCCTCACCGGCTGGCGCATCGAAATCATCGCGACCGACCTGTCGCAGGAGGTGCTGGAAAAGGCCAGGGCCGGCGTCTACAGCCAGTTCGAGGTGCAGCGTGGCCTGCCGATCCAGATGCTGGTCAAATATTTCAAGCAGACCGGCGAGACCTGGCAGATCAATCCCGAATTGCGCGCGATGATCCAGCACCGGCAGCTCAATTTGCTGAACGATTTTGCCCAGCTCGGCACCTTCGACGTGATCTTCTGCCGCAACGTGCTGATCTATTTCGACCAGGACACCAAGATCAACATCTTCAATCGCCTGGCGCGCCAGATCGAGCCCGACGGCTTCCTGGTGCTGGGTGCGGCCGAGACCGTGGTCGGATTGACCGACACGTTCAGGCCGATTGCGGAGCGGCGCGGCCTCTACAAGCCGAACGATCCGCGCGCGGCGGCAGCCAAGCCGGCTCTCGTGGGCGTGGCCCCGCGCCTGGCGGTGATGGCAGGACGGTAAGCATGGCCGAGGATGGAAAAGGTGCGGAGCGCGTGACGTTCAGCCGCGGCTATGACGTCTGCATCATGGCGATCGACGGCACCTGGCGGCGCGACTGCAAGCTCAACGCGATCTCCGACACCGACGCCATCCTCACGGTGGAAGGCTCGATCCAGGGGCTGAACCTGAAGGAGTTCTTTCTGCTGCTGTCCTCAACCGGCCTTGCCTACCGCCGCTGCGAGCTGGTACGGGTCAACGGCGCCGAGATGGATATCCAATTCCTGCGCGGCAAGAACCGGAAGAAGCGCGGCGCGACCGGCGGCCATGACGCCGCGGCCTGATCGGCGCGTGGCTGCCGCCGCACTTTCCGCCACGTTGCTTTATATTTGCTGAAACATCAGAACCAATTTGCCGTAGCCGCTTTACGTCGTCTAAGCGCGAGCCGTGTAACCATTGCTGGTCTCAATCTCAGGAATACCGGCAATGCCCAGAAGCTCTCTCTCCCCCATCTCGTCGAACCTGCCCGACGTCGCCGAGCGGCGTGCGCTTCAGCTCCTGGTCGTCGATGACGACGCCACGCAGCGCAGCCTGATCACGGTTGCCGCCAAGCAGGCCGGCCACGAAGTCACCGTGGCGCCCTCGGTGGCGGAAGCGATCGAGAAGCTCCGCGCCGCGCGCTTCGACTGCGTGACGCTCGATCTCGTGCTGGAGGATGGCGACGGCATTGACGTGCTGCGCGAGATGAAGGAAGCGAAATTCGCCGGCGCGGTGATCGTCATCAGCGGCATGGACGGCAAGCGCCGCAGTGCCGCCCGCAGCTTCGCCCGTTCCGTCGGGATCGAGCTCCAGAGCCTGCCGAAACCGCTGGATCTGGCGGCCCTGCGCATCAGCCTCGCTAATCTCGGCAAGACTGCGATGGGCCTGCCGGCAATCCACACCTGGGGCGGTGTCGCCACCGACGCGATCGTGGAACGGCACCGCGCCTAAAGCAGGATCCGGACCCGAAGGCCGCGTTAGCGCAAAGTGCGCAGCGGTTCCGAAAGGATCATGCTCAAACAACAGCCTTAAAGCGCGATGACGATGCATCCTAATCTCGTCGCGCTTTAGCTGCGGAGCTGCCATGCGATCGGATGTGCCGCCGCTGATCGCGATCCTACGCGTCGGTGGATTCCGACAGGCATTGCAGGGCGTGGCGAAGGCCCGCCCGGCAGGCGCCGAGGGCGGCGCTCGCGGTGGCATACTGGGGCGTGACGTCGTCGAGGATGAAGACGTCCGCGGAACTTTCCGCATCATTGCCGTGTTCTTGATCCATGGCTGCGGCGATCCGGCGCATGCTGGTCTCGATCTGTGCGATCAGCAAGCGAAGGTCAGCTGCAATCAGCTCACGGCTCTCGACTTCGGGTGTTGCGAGCAACGGTGTATCGGCTAAAGTTAGCATGGATATTCTCCGTCTCCCGCAATTAGGCGCCATGCCGCTACTTGTGCGTTAAGTCTATGTCCCGTACAAATACGGGTGGGCCGAATCCGCGCCGAACGCCATAACGGTTGGCGCGGACGCGAGTCCTTCATGCCAACTGGATGTGGCACATGGCCGAACAAAGCTCTCGCGGTGAAATCTTCGTGGTCGACGACGACCCTGCTGTTCGCGACACCTTGTCGATGGTGTTGAAGGCAGCGGGCTATGAGGTGATCTGTTTTGCGGACGGCGCAGCGCTGCTCTCCGTCGCGCGGAACCGCACACCGGCTGCGATCCTGCTCGACGTGCATATTCCCGGAAAGTCGGGCCTCGACATTCTCAAGGAACTGCACGGCGAGGACTATCCGGCGCCGATCTTCATGATCTCCGGGCAGGGCGACATTGCGATGGCGGTCGGGGCGATCAAGAGCGGTGCGCTCGACTTCATCGAGAAGCCGTTCCGCGGCAGCGAGATCGTCGGCCGGCTCGACGAGGCGATCGGCGCCTATGCGCGCCGGCAGGCGGAGAATGCGTCGCCGAAATTCGGCTCGCTGCATTTCCCCGGACGTGAGCCGTTGACGCGCAGGGAGCGCGAGGTGCTCGAGCAGTTCGCCTCCGGTGCATCCAACAAGGAAGCCGGCCGCACGCTCGGCATCAGCCCACGCACCATCGAGGACCACCGCGCCAACATCATGAAGAAGCTCGGCGCGCGCAATGCCGCCGACTTGATCCGCATCGTGATGACCGCGGCCCAGCGCGCGTCGTAGAATCGATCGGCGAGCCTTTGTAGCCCGGATGGAGCGCCAGCGAAATCCGGGACCGGTGCACGCAGCAAGAGACTTCCCGGAGAGACTTCCCGGATTGCGCTGCGCTCCATCCGGGCTACACGCGACCAGCTATGAAAGGCCTGCCTAAAAGGCCTGCGCTCATCCCTGCAGCGCCCTGCGGATGATCCGCGCCAGATCCGATTTTCGATAGGGCTTGGCGAGCAGCAGAACCCCCGAATCCAGCCGGCCGTGATGGATGATCGCATTCTCGGTATAGCCGGACGTGTAGACCACCCTGAGATCGGGGCGGGTCTTCTGGATCTCGTCGGCGAGCTGACGTCCGTTCATCTTGCCGGGCATGATGACGTCGGTGAACAGGAGGTCGAACGGCTTGCCGGCGGCGACGATCGCGAGCGCCTCCGCAGCGTTCGCGGCCTGCAAGGTGACGTATCCCAGCGAATGCAGCTGAGCCAGCACGTAGTCACGCACCAGGCGGTCGTCCTCGACCACCAGGATGGTCTCGTGTCCGCCCTCGATCGCCGCCGCCGTCACGCCCTCGCCGACCGCCGTCGGCGTCTTGCCCGGCGGCAGGTACATCTTGATCGTGGTGCCGTGGCCTTCCTCGCTGTAGATCTTGATGTGTCCTGCGGACTGCTTGATGAAGCCGTAAACCATTGAGAGTCCGAGTCCGGTGCCCTTGCCCGGGCCCTTCGAGGTGAAGAAGGGATCGAATACCCTGGCCAGCATGTTCGCGGGGATTCCGGTGCCGGTGTCGCTCACGGCGATCAGCACGTAGTGCCCCGGCGGCACATCGTTGGCGCTGGCATAGACCTCGTCGAGATAGGCAGCGCCCGTCTCCACGATCAGTTTGCCGCCGTTCGGCATGGCGTCGCGGGCATTGAGTGCGAGGTTGAGGATCGCAGTGGTGAGCTGGTTGGGATCGACGATCGCGACGCAGCTCTCGTCCTCGAACACCGATTCTATCTGGATCTGCTCGCCCAGCGTCGGCCGCAGCAGTTTCGCGGTGTCGATGATCAGCGAGTTGATGTCGATCTCGCGCGGCTGCAGCGGCTGCTTGCGCGCGAAGGCAAGCAGGTGCTGGGTCAGATCGGCGCCGCGCGCGGCCGCCTCGTCGATCATCTTGGTGATGGCGGCAAGCTGCGGCTCCTTCTCGACCGCCTCCGCAAGGATCTCGATGGTTCCGGTGATGACGGTGAGGATGTTGTTGAAATCATGCGCCACGCCGCCGGTGAGCTGGCCGACCGCCTCCATCTTCTCGGCATGGCGGATGCGCTCCTCGGCCGCGATCTTGTCGGTGAGGTCGCGGTAGAAGACGTTGAACAGCAGGCCCTCGCGGCGCTTCAGCGCGGTGACGCTCAGCTCAGCCTTGAACTCCTTGCCGTCGCGGCGGCGGCACATCAGCTCGCGGCGGCGGTTCAGCGTCTTGTCGTCTTCGTTCGCGAGGAATTGCGTCAGGCCGGCCCTAACCCTCTCGCGTTCGCTCTCGGCGACGATCAGATCGATCGTGTTCTTGCCGAGCACCTCGTCGCGGCGCCAGCCGAACAGCCGTTCGGCTTGCGAATTCCAGTTCAGGATGCTGCCGGTCTCGTCGGTCTGCACGAAGGCGTCGAGCGAGGTCTCGACGATCTTGCGGGCAAGCCGCTCGCTCTCGCGCAGCGATTCCTGCGCGAGCCGCGCCTCCGTCATGTCGCGCCCGACGAAGAAGAACCGCTGCGCCGGCTCGGACCAGTTGCCGAGCCAGGACAGCCAGACCTGGTGTCCGTTCTTGTGGAAGCAGCGCGTATCACCGAGCTTTGGCCGCTCGCCGAGCCGCATCGCGCGCATGTTTTCGCGGGACTGCTCCAGATGGTCGGGATGAACGAAGTCGGCGCCGCTGCGGCCGATCATCTCCTCCGGCCGGTAGCCGAGAATGGTCTCGCTGCTCGGGCTGATCTGCGCGACATGACCGCGCGCGTCCATGACCATGATCAGGTCCTGCGACGTCTCGAAGATCTGCCGGCGCTCTTCGAGCTGCTGCTGCAGCGCCCGCTCGGCCCGCCGCGCCTCGGTGAGGCTGCGCGCAGATCCGGAGGCACCGACGATCTCGCCTGACGGTCCCCTGATCGGCGAGAGGCTGAGCGAGATCTCGACCGGCGTGCCGTCCTTGCGCAGGCGCACCGTCTCGAAGCGTTCGATCGGCTCGCCTGCCGCGATCCGCCGCAAGATGTTCTTGCCCTGGTCGCGGCGGTCGGCGGGTACGATGATGGCGGTGGATTTCCCGATCGCCTCGTCCGCCGAATAGCCGTAGAGGCGTTCGGCAGCCGGATTCCAGCCCGTGATGATGGCTTCGAGCGACTGCATCACGATCGCATCGTCGGACGATTCCACTGCGGCGCTGAACAGGCGCTCGCGCGCCGCATGATGGCTTCGAGCTGCCTCGGTGCGGCGATGCTCCTCGATCTCGCGTTGGAGCGCGGCCGTTTTCGCCCGGGTCTCCTCGACCATCTGGGCAAAGGCCCGTGCCAGCACGCCGGTCTCGCCGCTGGCATCGACGGGTATATCCGCTGGACGTCCGCTGCCGATGGCCTGCACCGCCCTGGTCAGGCGGCCGATCGGGCGCGTCAATGAGCGCGCCAGGAGCACCGCGAGTAAAGCCGCAGCGAGCACGGCAAGCACGCCGACGAGTAGGGACGTTCGTTGAATCGCTGCGGGCACGAGGCCGAACACCGGCGAGGGGATCGTCTCGATAATCGCAACCCAGTCCTTGCCCACGAGCAGCGCCGGCGCAATCGCCGCCCCGCTCGGCCGGCCCGACCCGTCGGTCATGAGCCGCGTGGATCCTTCCAGCGTCCCGGCCGAGGCCGCGAAATACGGAAAATCCTTGCGCCAGTCGTTGGGACGATCATGCCATGCGCCGAATTCCCGCGTGCGATCGGGATGGACGAGATAGTCGCCGCGCAAATTCACGACATAGATCTCTCCGCCCGAGGTCACGGTGGAGCGGACGCGGTCGAGCGCCGGTCGCATGTCGATATTGGCGATGATGATGCCGAATGGCCTGCCGTCCGCCGTGAACAGCGGGGTTGCAACTCGTAACGTCGGAATGTGGGAGGTCGTGGTTCCCCCTTGGCGGGTGGCGAGATCGATGGCGGACACGTAGATCTCGCCCGGCGCCAGTCGGATCGTCTCCTGAAAGTAGGTTCGTTCACTCTTGCGCTCGAGTTCGTCGTTGGGAGCAACCCGCGCCTTTCCATTCGGGCCGGAGCGATCGACGCGGACCAGCTCGCGTTGGTCGTCGTCGAGACCGATGATGCGAAATTGCCCGTAACTGGGTTTGGCGTCGATCTCGGCTGCGAGCCGCGCTGCGATGCGCTCGCGCCAGGTTTGCTCCGACACGCCGTCGGATGCGTCGATGCCTCCACCGATGTGAGCGCGGATCAGGCCGTTGATGGCTGCGGCAGAGCGGTAGCCGAGCAGATCGCCGCGCGCGCCGGCGACGTAGGATTCGAGATTGGTCGCCAGCAGCCGTGACTGGGCTTCGACGCGTTCCAGTACCCGCGGAATGACGGCCTGGGTGGTGTTGCGATAGCCCAGCCATCCGACTGCGGCCACGGTCACCGCCACCAGCAGGGTCATCGTGATGGCAAGCCGCGTTGCGAGCGTCATGGGGATATTCGCACCGGTTCCCGAATGGCCACGCCCGTTCTGGCCTGGAAAGGAATGAGGGTCCTTGTCATCGGTGGCCGGTGCTGACATCCGGATTCCCCAGCGATGCCGCCTGGGCCGTGCCAAGGCAGCCATCGACCGCCGCGAGCAGTGCGCCTGGTGGGAACGGCTTTTGCAAGCTTGCCACCGCGCCGAGCTTGGTTGCCATCTTCAGGAAATTCGGCTCCGCATAGGCGTCCGGCGCGGCCGAACGGCCGGAAATGACGATGATCGGGACGGTCGGGGCCAGCGCTCGGATATGGCGCATCGTCTCCAGCCCGTCCATGCCGGGCATGAAAATGTCGAGAAACAACAGGTCGAACGGGCTGGCCTCGAACAACGCAAGCCCCTCGTAGCCATCGCCGGCGACGGTGACGTGATGACCGGCCCGCTCCAGGAGCAGCCGGATCGTGATCTGCACGGCCGGGTCGTCATCCACGATCAGGATGTTGGCCACGTCTGAGATCCTCCGGGGTCGGATGGGGATGCCCCAGCGACCGCAAATCAAGCCATCAAACGCGAAATTGTTGCGCGGATTCCGCCCGGCCCGCAAGCACTTCGCGAGCGCCGCCATCCGGTCGAGATTACCGAGCCTTGCCAATGCTATATGCACGCTCTCGTGCATAAGCCGGGGTCAGCTCGGGTTCCCTCTTAGTCGGTCAGGTATTCGGGATAGCGGCTTCGGATCTTGTCCAGCTCGCTCAGCGTGCCCGACAGATGTTTGCGCAGATGCTGCTGCGCGGCCTCGGCATCTCCGGCCTCGATCGCGCGCGTGATCAGCCTGTGGTGACGGACGATGTTCTGGGCCTTGCCGGGTGAGGGCAAATGCAGCCGGCGCAGCCGGTCGATATGTCCGCTGCGGCTGCGCACCAGCGTCCAGAGTTCCTGCTTGCCGGCCGCGGCATAAAGCTGCGCGTGAAAATCGTTGTCGCCGGCGATGAAGCTCTCGAAATCTCCGGCCTTGGCGAATTGCTGTTGCAGCGTGATCGCGTGATCAAGGCGGATCACCAGGGACTGGTCGGGATTTGTTGCGAGCAGGCGCACGATCTCCAGCTCCAGTGCCTGACGCAGGAAATGGGCCTGCTGCGCGCGGTCGACGTCGATCCGGCTCACCACGGTCGCATGCTGCGGAAAGACGTCGACGAGGCCCTCTTCCTCCAGCCGCATCAGCGCGTCGCGCACCGGCGTCGAGCTGACGCCGAACTGGCCGGCAAGCTCGGCGCGCGACAAGGGAGCGCCGGGCGGCAGCTCCAGCGCGACAATCGCGTTGCGTAGCCGCTCGAACACCTGCGGCGCCGCCTGGCGGCCGCGGTCGAGCCGGGCGGGGCGTGGGGGCGCGCGCAGCGCGGTATGGGATGATTCCATTGCGGGTCCCGCGGGCTTGCGTTTGATGCACTAATATATTAGTGCATCAGCGGGGTCAACGCAGATCGACGCTGGCCGGAGGAAACACACAACAATGATCAAGCATCTTCGCAGCAAGCTTGTGGCCACCGTGATCGCCGCGATCGCCTTCTCAATGTCAACGGCTCGCGCGCAGCAAAAGTCCGAGATCGCGCTGTCGCGCCAGCCCGGCATCTTCTACATGCCGAGCCACATCATGGAGAAGCTGAAGCTGATCGAGAAGCATGCGGCTTCCCTCGGCGTAACCGGTGTCACCACCAAATGGATCACCTTCTCCGGCGGCGGAGCGCAGACCGACGCGCTGCTCGCCGGCGGCGTCGACATCCTCAACACCGGCACCGGCAATCTGCTGCTGCTATGGGATCGCACCCGCGGCGGCGTGAAGGGCATCGTCGCCACCTCGGCGCAGCCGATGACGCTGATCAGCCGCGACGCCAACATCAAGTCGATCAGGGATTTCGGCCCGAGCGACAAGATCGCGGTGCCGACCGTGAAGGTCTCGACCCAGGCGATCGTGCTGCAGATCGCGGCCGCCGAGGCCTTTGGTGCCGACCAATGGTCGAAGCTGGATGCCAACACCGTGCAGCTCGGTCACCCCGACGCCTATGCGGCGCTGTCCAACCCGAAGCACGAGGTGCACAACCACTTCTCGATTCCGCCCTTCACCTTCCTGGAGTTGAAGAACGTGCCGGGCGCGCATGTGGTGCTGTCGTCGCCCGACGTGATGGGCGGCCCGCTCAGCCAGGCGCAATTCTTCACCACAACGAAGTTTGCCGACGCCAATCCAAAGGTCATCCAGGCCGTCCGCGACGCCACCAAGGAAGCGCAGGATCTGATCCGCAGCGACACCAAGCAGGCGGTCGAGATCTATAAGGAGATCACCGGCGACAAGACGTCGGTGGAAGAGCTGCTCGCTCTCTTGAAAGAGCCCGGCATGATGGAGTGGAATCTCGAGCCGCAGGGCACGATGAAATTCGCCGCCCATCTCTACAAGACCGGAACGCTGAAGAATCAGCCCAAGGCCTGGACGGATTACTATCTCCCCGTCGCGCACGATCTGAAGGGCAACTGATGGCGCTGCTCGACGTCAGCTCGGTGACGCTGCGCTACAAGACCTCCAGCGCCGTCGTCACCGCCACGGAAAAAGTGAGCTTCACCGTCGACCGGTCCGACCGCTTCGTGCTGCTTGGGCCCTCCGGCTGCGGCAAGTCGACCCTGCTCAAGGCCGTCGGCGGCTACATGAGCCCCAGCGAAGGCAGCATGACCATCAACGGCCGCGAGATCCACGGGCCCGGCGCCGACCGCATGATGATCTTCCAGGAGTTCGACCAGCTCCTGCCCTGGAAGAGTGTGCTCGCCAACGTGATGTTCCCGCTGCTCACCGCGCGAAAGCTGTCGCGGAAGGACGCCGAGGCGAAGGCGCGCGCCTATATCGAGAAGGTCGGCCTCACCCGCGTGGTCGATGCCTATCCGCACACGCTCTCCGGCGGCATGAAGCAGCGCGTCGCGATCGCGCGGGGCATGGCGATGGAGCCGGATATCCTTCTCATGGACGAGCCGTTCGCCGCGCTCGACGCGCTGACGCGGCGGACCTGTCAGGATGAACTGCTCCAGCTCTGGAGCGAGACCAAATTCACCGTGCTGTTCGTCACCCATTCGATCGCGGAGGCGATCCGCATCGGCAACCGCATCCTGCTGCTGTCGCCGCATCCCGGCCGCGTCAAGGCCGAGGTGATCGACGTCGACAAGGTTTCGAATGAGGACGGCAGCGCCGGTCGGCTCGAGAAGGAGATCCACGATCTCCTGTTCGCCTCCGAAGCTGTAGCGCACTAAGGGAGCCGCCATGGGCGAAGCCAGAATCTTGCTGCGTGACGCGCCGGTTGCCAGCACGGGAGGTGCAGGCGAGGTCGAGCGCAAGCTGGGTGTGCTTGAGCTATTGTGGAACGACGGCTTTGTCCGCAAGTCGGTCATCATCCTGTTTCTCGCGGCGGTCTGGGAGGCGTACGGGGTCACTCTCGACAATCCCCTGCTGTTTCCGACACTGCACGACACCTTCGTGACGCTGTTCGATCGCGTCAAGGACGGCACCATTCCGATGCGGGCCTGGACCTCGCTGAAGGTGCTGTTCATGGGCTATTCGGCCGGCATCGCACTGGCCGCGATCTTCACCGTGCTCGCGATCTCGACGCGCATCGGCACCGACTTCCTCGAGACCGTCACGGCGATGTTCAACCCGTTGCCGGCGATCGCGCTGTTGCCGCTGGCGCTGATCTGGTTCGGCCTCGGCAATGGCAGCCTGGTCTTCGTGCTGATCCATTCGGTGCTGTGGCCAGTCGCGCTCAACACCCATTCCGGTTTCAAGAGCGTGTCCAACACGCTGCGGATGGTCGGCCGCAATTACGGCCTGCGCGGATTGCCTTATGTGGCAAAGATCCTCATCCCAGCAGCCTTCGGCTCGATCCTCACCGGCCTCAAGATCGGCTGGGCCTTCGCTTGGCGCACGCTGATCGCGGCCGAGCTGGTGTTCGGCGTCTCCTCGGGCCAGGGCGGTCTCGGCTGGTTCATCTTCGAGAACCGCAATCTGCTCGACATACCTGCCGTCTTCGCTGGCCTCTTGACCGTGATCATCATCGGGCTCTTTGTCGAGAACCTGATCTTCCGCGCCATCGAGCGGAACACCGTCCAGAAATGGGGCACGCAATCATGACCAAGAACAAGAAGAAAATGCCTGACCAGCTCCGCAGCGCGCGCTGGTTCGCACCCGACGACCTTCGCTCGTTCGGCCACCGCTCCCGTACCATGCAGATGGGCTACGCGCCGGAGGAGTGGAAGGACCGGCCGATCATCGCGATCCTCAACACCTGGTCGGATGCACAGCCCTGCCACATGCACTTCAAGTCGCGGGTCGACGACGTCAAGCGCGGCATCCTGATGGCCGGCGGCCTGCCGCTGGAGCTGCCGGCATTGTCGCTGTCGGAATCGCTGCTCAAGCCCACCACCATGCTCTACCGCAATCTGCTGGCGATGGACGCCGAAGAATTGTTGCGCAGCCATCCCGTCGATGGCGTGGTGCTGATGGGCGGCTGCGACAAGACCACGCCGGCGCTCCTGCTAGGAGCCACCTCGATGAACATCCCGGCGATCTATCTGCCGGCGGGTCCCATGCTGCGCGGCAACTGGAAGGGCAAGACGCTGGGCTCCGGCTCCGACGGCTGGAAATACTGGGACGAGCGCCGCGCAGGAAAGATCTCCGACAAGGACTGGCTCGACATCGAGGCCGGCATCGCCCGCAGCTACGGCACCTGCATGACCATGGGCACGGCCTCGACCATGACCGCGATCGCCGAGGCGATCGGCATGACGCTGCCGGGCGCCTCCTCGATTCCGGCCGCGGACGCCAACCACATCCGCATGGCCTCCGAATGCGGCCGCCGCGTCGTCGAGATGGTGTGGGAGGATCTGACACCGAAGGCGATCCAGACCCGCAAGGCGTTCGAGAACGCGATCGCGGTGGCGATGGCGATGGGCTGCTCGACCAACGCGATCATCCATCTGATCGCGCAGGCACGCCGCGCCGGCCAGGACATCGGGCTCGACGATTTCGAGAAGGCCAGCCGCAAGGTGCCCGTGATCGCCAACGTACGGCCGAGCGGTGATACGTATTTGATGGAGGATTTCTTCTATGCCGGCGGGCTGCCGGCGCTGATGAGCCAGATCAAGCCGCATCTGCATCTCGACTGCGTCACCGTCACCGGCAAGACAGTGGCTGAGAACATCGCGCACGCCGAAGTGCACAATGCCGACGTGATCCGCTCCGTCGACAATCCCATCTATAAGGAAGGCGCGCTTGCGGTGCTCAAAGGCAATCTCGCGCCCGACGGCTGCGTCATCAAACCTTCCGCTTGCGCGCCGCGCTTCCTCAAGCACACCGGGCCGGCGCTGGTGTTCGACGATTATCCCGCGATGAAGAAGGCGGTCGACGATCCCAATCTCGACGTCACCGAAGATCATATCCTGATTCTGCGCAATGCCGGGCCGCAGGGCGGGCCGGGCATGCCGGAATGGGGCATGCTGCCGATTCCGACCAAGCTCGTGAAGAAGGGCGTGCGTGACATGGTGCGCATCTCGGATGCGCGCATGAGCGGTACCAGCTATGGCGCCTGCATCCTGCACGTCTCGCCCGAGTCCTATATCGGCGGTCCGCTGGCGCTGGTGCAGAACGGCGATCGCATCACGCTCGACGTCGCCGCGCGCACCATCAATCTCAATGTGAGCGAAGCCGAGTTGGAAAAACGTCGCGCCGCCTGGAAGCAGCCCGAGCGCCGCTTCGAGCGCGGCTATGGCTGGATGTTCACCAAACACATCAAGCAGGCCAATGACGGCTGCGACTTCGACTTCCTGGAGACCGATTTCGGCGCGCCGATCGGCGAGCCTTCGATTTACTAGAGAGCACGACATGACCAAACTTTCCGAAGCCACCCGCAACAAGCTCAAATCCGTCTCCACCGCCACCGTCGCAACCGCCCTGTTCAAGCGCGGCCTGCGCATCCAGATGATCCAGGATGTGCATCCCTTAAGCCCCGATCAGCCGACCATGGTCGGCGAGGCCTTCACGCTGCGCTACATGCCGGCACGCGAGGATCTCAACACCATCGAGGTCTTTAGGGATCGCTCGCATCCGCAGCGCAAGGCGGTCGAGGATTGTCCGGCAGGCAGCGTGCTGGTGATGGACAGCCGCAAGGACGCGCGCGCGGCCTCGGCCGGCGCGATCCTGGTGACGCGCTTGATGAAGCGTGGCGTCGCCGGCGTCGTAACTGACGGCGGCTTTCGCGATTCCGCGGAGATCGCCAAGCTCGGCTTCCCGGCCTTTCACCACCGCCCGAGCGCGCCGACCAACCTCACGCTGCACCAGGCGATCGAGATCAACGTCCCGATCGGCTGCGGCGATGCGCCGGTGTTCCCCGGCGATGTCATCCTCGGTGACAGCGACGGCGTCATCGTGATCCCCGCGCACCTGGCGGATGAGATCGCGAACGAGACCTTTGAGATGACCGCGTTCGAGGACTTCGTCACAGAGGAAGTCGGCAAGGGCCGCGGCATCTTTGGTCTCTATCCGGCCACTGATCCGCAGACGCTCACCGACTTTGCCGAATGGCGCAAGAAGAACGGCCGCTAAGCCGAGAGCAAATCACGTCAAGAAGCAGGCCGGCCGCATCAAGCGCCGGCCTTTTATCAAGCAGGGAGGATTACAATGAATTTCACGCGACGCAATCTGATGACCGGCGCCGGCGCAGCAGTGGCATCCACGTTTCTCGCCCGCGCTGCCGGCGCCCAGTCGTTCGCGTTCACGCCCAATCAGCGCTACCCGGACCCGGCCGTCCAGATCCTCGACCCCAGCTTTGCAAAATACCGGCTCTATTCCTCGACGGTCGAGCAGGTCGCAACCGGGATGCGCTGGGCTGAAGGCCCGGCTTATTTCCCCGAGGGCGGCTATCTCTTGTTCTCCGACATCCCCAACAACCGGATCATGAAGTTCGACGAGAAGACCGGCCAGACCAGCGTGTTCCGCGCCGATGCCAATTACGCCAACGGCAACGCGCGCGACCGTCAGGGTCGCCTCGTCACCTGCGAGCATTCCGTCACCCGCCGCATCACCCGCACCGAGAAGGACGGCAAGATCACGGTGCTCGCCGACAAGTTCGAGGGCAAGCGGCTGAACGCGCCGAACGATATCGTGGTGAAGTCCGACGACAGCATCTGGTTCACCGATCCGCTGTTCGGCATCAACGGCGAGTGGGAGGGCAAGAAGGAGAAGGCCGAGCAGGCCACCACCAATGTCTATCGCATCGCCAAGGACGGCAAGCTCAGCGCCGTCCTCACCGACCTCGTCAATCCCAACGGCCTCGCCTTCTCGCCGGACGAGAAGAAGCTCTACATTGTCGAGTGGAAGGGTACGCCAAACCGCAGCATCTGGAGCTACAATGTCGGCGACGACGGCTCGCTGAGCGGCAAGATCAAGCTGATCGACGCCGCCGACCAGGGCTCGCTCGACGGCTTTCGCGTCGACCGCGACGGCAATCTCTGGTGCGGTTGGGGCTCGAACGGCGCGTTGCAATCCGAGCCGACCGAGATCGGCGGCCGCAAGGTGTTCCAGCTCAGGAGCAAGCCGGAAGATCTCGATGGCGTCATGGTGTTCAACCCGGAAGGCAAGCCGCTCGCCTTCATCAAGCTGCCGGAACGCTGCGCCAACCTCTGCTTCGGCGGGCCGAAGAACAATCGGCTTTATATGGCCAGCAGCCATTCGGTCTACGCGCTGTATGTCGAGGCGCATGGGGCGGTGTGAGTCTTCGCCTCTCCCCGCAGGAGGTAGGGCTATCGTATATGGCGTGAATAATGCTTCGGCATCGGCAGTGGGCTCCCTCTCCCGCTTGCGGGGGAGGGCGGGGTGGGGGTGCCTCCGCGTCGGGATTGTCGAGAATTGCGGAGGCGATCCCAGTGCGGTGAGAGCCCTCACCCGCCGCGCTCGGGACGATGCTTCGCATCGCCCGGGACGCGTCGGCCTCTCCCGCAAGCGGGAGAGGCGGAGCAAACTCGCGGGTGGTCCCCGCGAAATGCATATGCGATAGCCCTACCGCTTGCGGGGAGAGGCCGCATCGAAGATGCAATCCGGGTGAGGGGGACTCTCCGCGAGTCCAACTGTCACCGTCCTTGCGGAGACTCCCCCTCACCCCGACCCTCTCCCCGCAAGCGGGGCGAGGGAGAAGGTCAGGCCTCCGCCATCCCCGCCGCCCACAGCGCAAACGCATAGACGATCGCGACTTCGTCGAGCCGATCGAACCGCCCCGAGGCGCCGCCATGGCCGGCGCCCATGTTGGTGCGGAGCAGAACCGGGCCGCCACCGCGCATGATCGCGCGCAGGCGCGCGATCCATTTGGCGGGCTCCCAATAGGTGACGCGCGGATCCGTCAATCCGCCCATCGCCAGTATAGCCGGATAGTCCTTCGCCGCGACATTGTCGTAGGGCGAGTAGGACAGGATGGTGCGAAAATCCGTCTCGCTCTCGATCGGATTGCCCCATTCCGGCCATTCCGGCGGCGTCAGCGGCAGCGTGTCGTCGAGCATGGTGTTGAGCACGTCGACGAACGGCACTTCAGCCACGATTCCCGCGAACAATTCGCCGGCGCGATTGGCGACCGCGCCCATCAGCATGCCGCCGGCCGAGCCGCCATGGCCGACGATGCGCTTGGCGCTGGTGTATTTCGCTGCGATCAGCGCCCGGGCGCTGGCGGCAAAATCGTCGAACGAATTGGTCTTCTTCTCGCGCTTGCCGTCGAGATACCAGCCCCAGCCTTTGTCGGCGCCGCCGCGGATATGGGCGATGGCATAGACGAAGCCGCGATCGACCAGCGACAGCCGGTTGGCGCTGAACGAAGCCGGCATCGCCATGCCGTAGGAGCCGTAGCCGTAGAGCAGCAGCGGCGCCGAGCCGTCGAGCTTCAGCCCACGGCGATAGAGGATCGACACCGGCACCTCGGCGCCGTCATGCGCCTTTGCCATGATGCGCGTGGTGACATAGTCGGCGGCATCGTGCCCGGACGGAATCTCCTGGCGCTTGCGCAAGGTGCGCGAGCGCTTGACCATGTCGTAATCATAGACCTCCGACGGCGTCGTCATCGACGAATAGGCGAAACGCAAATTCGTCGTCTCGAATTCGTAGGAGCCCATCGTATCCAGCGAATAGGCGGCTTCATCAAAGGCGATGGCGTGCTCTTCCTTTGTCGCGAGATCGCGGATCACGATCGCCGGCAGCGCGTTGGCGCGCTCGAGCCGCACCAGATAGCCGGCATAGAGATCGAGGTCGATGATGTAGATGCCGGGACGATACGGGATCAGGTCGCGCCAGTTCGTGCGCTCGGGCGCGGCGAGCGGCGCCGTGACGATCTTGAAGTCGATTGCGTCGTCGGCATTGGTGAGGATGAACAGCTCATCGCCGCGGTCGGCCAGCGAATATTGCACGCCCTCTACGCGCGCTGCGACCAGGCGCGGCGGCGCTTCGGGGTTTGCGAGATCGATCAGCCGCTGCTCCGAGGTCTCGTGGTCGCCGCCAGCGATCACGCAGAAGCGGCCGCTGGTGCTCTCGTGCAGATGGGTGAACCAACCGGCGTCCTGCTCCTCATAGACCAGCGTGTCGTCGGCCTGCTTGGTGCCGAGCCTGTGCCGCCACACCTGCATCGGCCGGTGATTGTCGTCGAGCTTCACATAGAAGAAGCTCTTGCAATCCGCGGCCCAGACCATGCCGCCGTCGGTCTCCTCGACGATATCGTCGAGGTCCTTAGCTGTAGCCCAGTCACGCACGCGGATCGAAAAATATTCCGAGCCCTTGGTGTCGGCGCTCCAGGCCTGCAGCTTGTGATCATACGAGTGCCGGCTGCCGCCGAACTTGAAGTATTTGTGGTCCTTGGCGAGCGCATCGCCGTCGAGCACGATATGGCCGTCGCCGCCGTCGCGCGGCATGCGGCCGAACAGCTCGTGCTGCCCGCCCTCGCGAAATCGGCGGAAATAGGCGAAGGGACCGTCGGGCGAGGGCACGCTGGAATCGTCCTCCTTGATCCGCCCCCGCATCTCGCGCACCAGCGTCTTCTGGAGGGGGGCGGTGTGGCCGAGCAAGCTCTCGGTGTAGACGTTCTCTTCATCCAGATATTTGCGGATGTCGGGATCGAGCACCGTGGGATCGCGCAGCACCTCCTGCCATTTCTCGTCCTTCAGCCAGGCATAGTCGTCGGTCACGGTGATCCCGTGCCGCGTGAAGGAATGCGGCCGGCGCGGGGCGACGGGCGGGGTCTTGCTGGCGGTGTTGGGCAAGTCGATCCTCGGAGCTGGGATGTGTCTTGCCCCTATATCAGATCGAATGTGGAGGATTTAAAGAACTCAGAACTTCAATGTCGTCCCGGACAAGCGCGCCCCAAGCGCGCGCAGATCCGGGACCCATACTCCCAGGGCGGGGTTGTAGCGCGAGCTGCCAACTCCGAGTCTTCGTCAAACCACTTCCTGTGGTTATGGGTCCCCGATCAGCGCTCCGCTCTGACAACGCTGCGCGTTGCCACAGCGGCGCTTGTCCGGGACGACATCGGAGTTTGTGGCAGCGCCCTACACCGCCACTTCCTCACCGAGATACGCGACCGCCGCCTCGAGCCCGCCCTTGCCATGCGGGATCTTCAGCGCGTTGAGCCCGATCTCGATCACGCCCAACGTGCCGAGCAGCATCGGCGCGTTGACATGGCCCATATGGGCGATGCGGAAGGCCTGGCCCGAGAGATCGCCGATGCCGGTGCCGAGCACGACGCCGCACTTCTCCTTGCAATAGCGTTGCAGCACGGCCGGGTCATGGCCGTTGCTCATGGTCACCGTGGTCACGGTGTTGGAGCGCTCGCTGGCTTCCGCGACGTTGAAGCCGAGCACCTGGCCTTCCGACCATGCGCCGACCGCGCGGCGCGCGGCTTCGCCGAGCAGGCTGTGGCGGCGGAAGGCGTTCTCCAGCCCTTCCTCGTGCAAGAGGTCGATCGCCTGGCGCAGCGCGAACAACAGATGCACCGGCGCGGTGCCGGCATATTTGCGATAGTGCTCGGTGCCCTCGCGCTCGCTCCAGCTCCAATAGGGCGTCGCCATATTGGCTGTCTTGTGCACCTCGAGCGCACGCGCGTTGGCGGCGACGAAACCGAGGCCGGGCGGCGTCATCAGGCCCTTCTGCGAGCCGGACATCGCGACGTCGATGCCCCATTTGTCCATCTCGAATGGCATGCAGCCGAGCGAGGCCACCGTGTCGACCATGTACAGCGCGGGATGCCCGCTGGCCTTGATCGCCTTGCCGATCGCCTCGATGTCGTTCTGCACGCCCGAGGCCGTGTCGACCTGGACGACGACGACAGCCTTGATGGTGTGCTCCTTGTCGCGGCGCAGGCGCTCCTCGACCTCGTGCGGCCGCACCGCGCGGCGCCAGTCGCCCTTGAGCACCTCGACCTCGGCGCCCATCAGCGCCGCCGCATTGCCCCAGCCGATCGCAAAGCGCCCGCTCTCCAGCACCAGCACCTTGTCGCCGCGCGACAGCACGTTGCTCAGCGCCGCTTCCCAGGCGCCGTGGCCGTTGGCGATGTAGATGTAGGACTTGCCCTTGGTCGAAAACAGCTTCGAGATGTCACTGAGCAGGCCCGCGGTCAGGTCGGTCATCTGCCTGGAGTAGATGTCGATCGCCGGACGATGCATCGCCTGCAGCACCTCGTCGGGCATCGTGGTGGGCCCGGGGATGGCCAGAAATTCCCGGCCCGCGCGAACGGTCATTGCTGTTGGTCCTTGTGTCGTGAGAACGGACTGGTGGGTCGCTGAAACACACTTTTACGCGGCGCCGGGGTTTGAGAAAAGCGCTCAAAACGCAGGTCTGAGGTGGGTTATCGCTTCGTCTCGCGGCAGCCGGCGGCTTCCGCCTCTTCCACCGAGCAGAACCAGCGGGTGCCTTTGCTGATCTTCATCTTGATCTGGGTGTACCAGCGGCTGGTCGGCTGGTGGTAGATGCATTCGCCGGCGCTGTTGACGTTGCCCTTGATGGTGCAATCAGGCGACGGCGCGACCGGTCCCGAGGCCGAGGCGAGCAGCACCGCATGCGCCCCATCTGGCGGCTTGGTGGCGCCGAGGATGGCAGTCTTCTTGTTGCGGACCCGCCAGTCCCAGGGCGCGATGAAGGCGCCCTGCCACATCCCGGCCTTGGCCTCCCGCGCGGCGGCTTCGTCCGCCTCGTAATCATGGGACATGCGAGTGTAGGCCAGCGCCCAGCCGCTGCGCACCAGCCATTTCTGGATGTCCTCGCCGCCGACCTCGCAGCGCGCTACGGTGCGGCCGCGCCGGTCGATCGCGCGGGTATGGCACACCCAATTCTTGCCATCGGCATATTTGGCGAGCTCGTCGCGCGCAGCGACGCCACAGGTCCAGCGCTCGGTCTTGGTGTTGAGGCAGAGCTGGTCGACCGCCGGCGCGTCGATGCCGCCGAGCCGCACCCGCGTGTTGCCGATCACGACGGTATCGCCGGCGCGCACTTTTGCCATGCCGGTGATGTCGGCGGCATCAGCCAGCGACGGGAGGGCGATGAAAGCCAGCGCAATCAGGACTTTTCGCAACATGCCGGTCCGCAAGTTCCAGGAAAATCTCGATAGACCCCGCGATTGTGGTCAGCTTTTGGCCACTCGACCAGCGCCTGCCTAACAGATGAGCTTTCAACTTCCCGTCATTGCATGGCGCTCCTTCACCCTCCCCTGGAGGGGGAGGGTCGGCATGCGATCGAGCGAAGCGAGATTGCGTGACGGGGTGGGGTGATCTCTCCACTCGGCCACTGTTCGTCGCGGAGGGACCGTCGCCCCACCCGCTCGCGCTGCGCGCGATCGACCCTCCCCCTCCAGGGGAGGGTGAAGAGCTACCCCCGCCCTGCCATCGCTCGCCGGGCCACCGCCAGTCCCATCAGCACGAATGCCGACGTCACCTCGGGCCCGCCGACCAGAATCCGCGTCGGTGTCTTCATCTTGTTCCATTCATAGGCACGGAACGGGCCGCGGCGGCCGCCTTCGCCGATGGCATCGACGATCACGTTCAGCGCCGGCGCGAAGGCGCGTGGGTCGGCGCCGAGATGGCCGAGCGCGATCAGCGCCAGCGCGGCGTCGAACACATTCATCTCCGCGGCCATCAGCTCGCCCTTGACGTAGGACAGCACGCGGTGGCGGATGAAATCGAAATCGCCGTCGGGATCGATTGCGGTTTGCGCTGCCAGCGGCAGCGCCAGGAAGGCCGCATAACAACGGCCGAAATAGGCGCTGTAGAGCTCCGGCAGATAATAGATGTGCGAGCGCGGATTGGCGAAAGCACCGCTCGCGGCTAATCGCTTCTGGAAGCCGATGATGCGATGCACGGTGGCGAGCCGCGATGGCGTCTCCAGAATCTTCCAGCGTGCCAGGTTGCGGAAGCTGACTTCGAGAATGTCGAGATTGAGCGTCGGATCGAGATCGTTGCCGTAAGGACGCTCGCCCGCGAGATTATCGATCCAGGTCGCAACGCCGCCCTCATAGTCGATGTTGTCGTTGAGCGGCACCGTCACGCGCGGCGCGTTGACGCCGGCGCGGACCTGATAGCCGGCGTAGAAATCCAGCAGCGGCTGGTTGATGATCTCATCGGTGCAGCCGGCCTGCGTCGCTGCCGAGATCGAGCAGGCCGTGGTGTCGCAATCCGGCACGTAGATTCCGAAGCCGAGATCCTGCTTGATCTGGGCGAAGAAGCGAGAGAAGCGCGGATGCGGCGCCGGCGCGAGCGCGGTGATGACATTGAACCGCGCGCCGTCGATGCCCTCGACCTCCTCGCGGCTGATGTTGACGCAGAAATCCACCATGTCGGCGATCGCACGCTCCGCCGCGATCTTGTCGGCGGGTAAGGCTAGCCCGGTCTCGATATAGCTCAGTAGCGCCTCGATGAAAAACGCATCGTAATAGGCCGAACGGTGGCGGATCTGCACCGGCTCCCACATCGGCTCGGCAACCCCTCGCCACGGCGGATGCACCACGGCGCGCGCCGGCGAGCGCGCGATGAAGACGCGGGCGAGGTTGAACAGCAGCGAGGAATTCTTGTAGCCGCGCGCGTTCAGCCCGGTGAGCGCCATGATCAGTTCGCGTCCGCGGCAATCGGGATCGCCGATCAGGTTGAAGGCGGCATAGGTCGGCAGAAAACCGTTTCGGCGATACGAACCGAGCAGGTGCTGCGCGCAGTCGCGGATCACGCCGTCGATCTGCGATTGTTGCGGCGCCTTGCCGACGAACACAGCCGGCGGCGGCCTGGGATGGTCGAGCGCGATGCTGTCGAGGAGATCGGCCACGGGCTGGCCGATGGCCGCCCAGTCGGGCTCCGCCTCGTCGCGGGCACGGGCGAGCGCCTGGCGCAGCGCCGCCAATCGGGCCTCGTCGCGCAACTCGGGCAATCCGGCCCGCCGCAGCAGCACCCGCAGCGCGGGATTGCCGAGCGCGGTCTTGTAGAATTTGGCCAGATGCGGATCGCCGCCGGCCCGACCCGCCAGCACGGGATCGCAGACCTCGTAAAGCGAGGGGCCGTCCTTCCGCGCCGTCAGCGCCCGGCAGGCGGCGCCGGCAAAATATTGAATGCTCATGAAATACCTGGTCGCGGGGCATTGGCCGGGGGCCGGCCGACACGCTCCCAGCCGCGTGCCACCCCCTGCAAGTCGTTGAAAAAGCTACCCGGATTCGCAGGAAATACAAATGTGATGGGAGTCACGGAAAAAGCCGGCACGAGGGCTGCATGATGAGGCCCCGGAAGCCTCCGGGGGAACCCAAAGCGGAGAAAATCGGGCCGGAGAATTATCTAACATCTTCAGCTGCTTAGCCCAAATATTGGGCAATCTATTGCCGGGGAGGCGATATCCGGTTAAAGGTTTGTTTGGTGCGGCGCCGCAAATTGCGCGCAATTCGGGGGCACATCCCCGGCCAATCCCTCAAACCTAAAGACGCTATCGCGCTACTCAAACAGTGTGCGCGCGCTTGGCTGGTCTTTGGCACAGGAACGAACCGAGATGAATGTAAGGCAGCTCGACCTTTCCCGACGCACGATTGCCGTCGCCGCCGCCCTCATCGGCACGGTGTCCCTCGTGATCGGCGCCCATGCTGCCCTCAACATGCGCGCGATCGACGCCGCCAAGGCCGTCTCGACCGACCAGATCACCGGCTCTATCGGCCATGCCACGCGTCTGGCGCTGGTCATCGGCAATGGACATTACCCAGACGCCAACGCGCCCCTGACGCAGTCGATCAATGATGCCCGCGCGCTCTCTTCGTCCCTGCGCAAGAGCGGCTTTGACGTCGACATGGTGGAAGACGCGACCAAGGACGACATGGTCCGCGCCGTCAACCGCCTGAAGTCCCGGATCAAGCACGACAGCGTCGTCATGCTGTTCTTCGGCGGCTATGGCGTGCAGGCCGGCCGCGAGAGCTACATGCTGCCGGTCGATGCCGTGATCTGGAAAGAAAGCGACGTCCGCCGCCACGGCGTCTCCATCGAGGGCGTGCTCGACATGATGAAGGAGCAGGGCGCCAAGGCCAAGCTCGTCGTCGTCGACGCCTCCCGCCGTAACCCCTACGAGCGCCGCTTCCGCTCCTACAGCCACGGTCTCGCGCCGATCAGCGCGTCCGACAATGCGCTGATCCTCACCTCGGCCTCGCCCGGCAAGGTCGTCGATGACGGCAAGGGCGAGCACAGCGTGCTGGTCAGCGAGCTCCTCAACAACCTCAATGCGCAAGGCAGCAGCGCCGAAAGCGTCTTCAACAAGACCCGCGTCGCCATCTCCCGCGCCAGCGAAGGCGACCAGGTCCCGAGCGTCTCGTCGTCATTGCTCGAGGACGTCCGTTTCGGCGAAGCCGGCGGCTAGTTTTTTCGGCAATCGCAGCTCTTGTAGGGTGGGCAAAGGCGTAAAGCGCCGTGCCCACCATTCTCTCCAACATTTCGAAAGACGTGGGCACGCGGAGCCTGTCATCGGGCGCGCGTTTCGCGCGACCCGGTGGCTTTGCCCACCCTACGAGGCTGTGACTCTTTTCCGTATCGAGCGTCAGGCGGATATGATTCTCTAAGCAGATTGATTTGCTGGAGAGAATGATGGCTGACGACGGACTTTTTGGCGAATTGCCGGAACAGTCGGCGCCATGCACCGAAGTGGTGCCGCGGGGCGCACCTCGGCTGCGCGAGCCTGTGCGCGATCAGGTCGAATTGCGAGCGGTCGATATCGATAGCCTGATCGGGCAGGATCATCCGGTGCGGGTGATCTGGGCTTATGTCGAAGGGCTCGACTTGAGCGAGCTGGAAGATCGCGTCAAGGCGCGGGAGAACAGGCCGGGTTATCCGGCGCCATCGCCACGGTTGCTGCTGGCGCTTTGGCTGTACGCCACGAGCGATGGCGTTGGCAGCGCGCGGGCGCTGGACCGGCTCTGCGACAGTCACGACGTCTACCGCTGGCTCTGCGGCGGCGTGTCTTTGAACCATCATACGCTATCGGACTTCCGGGTCGGCTGTGCCGACTTGCTCGACCGTTTGCTGGTCGAACATCTGGTGGCCCTGAACGAGGCAGGGTTGGTTGATCTGGAGAAGCTGACCCAGGACGGGGTGCGGATACGGGCGAGTGCGGGAACCGGATCGTTCCGGCGGGAGGCGACGCTGGATCGGCAGATGGCACAGGCCGGGGCCGTGGTGGAAGAGCTCAAGCGCGAGGTCGATGCGGATCCGGAAGCCAGCAATCGGCGTATCCGGGCCGCTAAGGAGCGCGCGGCGCGGGAACGCAGCGAGCGGGTGCAGGCCGCGCAAGCGGCGCTGGCTGAGATCAAGCGCAAGCGAAAACAGCTCGATGACAAGGGCGGCAACGGCAAAAAGCCAAAAGAGCCACGGGCCTCTACCACCGACCCGCAGGCACGGGTGATGAAGATGGCGGATGCCGGCTTCCGTCCGGCCTACAATGTGCAGGTGGCTAGCGCGGCCGGCGAACTGATCGTGATCGCGATCGATGTCGACAACAGCGGCTCAGATCGCGGCTTGATGCGACCGATGCTGGAGCGAACGCGCGCTCGGCTGAAGCGCTTGCCACGCCGCTACCTCGCCGATGGCGGGTTTTGCAGTGGCGAGGACATCGAATGGGCGCATGGCGAAGGTATCGAGGTTTACTGTCCTCCTCCCAAATCCAGGAGCGGTGTCGATCCCTTTTTACCCCGGAGCAACGACGGTCCTGGCGTAGCGGCCTGGCGTGCTCGCATGGCCAGCGAAGCCGGCAAGGCACAGTACCAAGCCCGCACAATCTGCGAATGCATCCATGCCCGATGGCGGAACTGGGACCTCAGGCAATTAACCGTGCGCGGTATCGCGAAGGTCCGTGCCGTTGTGCTCTGGTACGCCCTCACCAACAACATCCTGCAGGGACACCGTCTCGTAAAGGCATAGACCGCAGCAGCATACCGACGGCCTGACGCCGCCGGCTTCGACCTCAAGGGACGCTAACGCCCCTTGAGGTCCATGCCGAAACAAACGAATTGGCTCACAGGCTCTACGATAGCCGTGCCTGAGCGCACATCTGTCGCCACCTCGTCATTGCGAGGAGCTCTTGCGACGAAGCAATCCAGAAATCTCTCCGTGGAGGGACTCTGGATTGCTTCGCGGAGCCTGTCATCGGGCCGCGCTACGCGCGGACCCGTTGGCTCGCAATGACGATCGTCGCTGCTACTTCGCCGCTTCTGCGCTCGCCATCACCGGGCGCACCGGATCGCCCTCGCGCAGCAGCGCGCCGGCGCGGGCGACGATGACGTCGCCATCGTTGAGGCCGTCGCGGACCTCGATATTGCCGCCCGACATCAATCCGATCTCGACGCGCTTCGTCTCGACGCGATTGCGGCGGATCACCTGCACCACGGTGCCGGCCGAGGAATATTGCACGGCCGTCAGCGGCACCGCGACGTTGCAGCTCTGCCCGGTCTTGATCAGCGCGCGCCCGCTCGCGTTGAGCAACAGGCGCTTCTGCGAAGAGATGCCGATATAGACCATGCCCTGCTGGATGTTTTGCTCGACGGTCGGCCCGATGCGGCGAATCTTGCCGTCGATGTCGCCGGCGCCGGCGATGCGCACGGTCGCTTGCTGATTGACGGCGAGCTTGCGCATGTCGGTGGTCGCGACCAGGCCGACCAGATCATATTCGCTGCGCGCCACGATCGTGAACAGGGCCTCGCCCTTGGCCGAGGCGAAATTGCCGATCTGCGCGGTCGACGTGGCGATCACGCCCGCCACGGGCGCGGTGACCTGAAGCGTGCCGCCTTCCGGCAGCGCCAGCCGCGCCAGCACCTGGCCGGCAGTGATGGTCTGGCCGGCTTCGGCCAGCACCTCGGTCACCTTCAGGCCGGGACGTTCGGGCCGCACCGAGGTTTCCTCGCGCGCGATGATCGTGCCGGTGGCCTCGACGATGTCGGAGAAGCAGGATTTCGCGACCTTCAGCACCGTGACCGCCGGCCCCTTGGGGGCATCGTCCTCGGCGGCTCCAGCCGGATATGGGCCGAGAGCGAACACGCCAGCGATGGCTGCGGGAAACAGGCTTCGGGCAACGGCACGGGGCAAATGACGCATCGAAAATTCCACGGGTTCAAGCCCTTCAATCGATAGCAGATGGCAACGGGCCGGACTACGGCAGCGTTGTCCCATGGCGGGATGCCACGCCGGCGCGGGCCGCGGTGGCAAGTCTTTGATTAGTCGCCGGATTGGAGATCAGGTTCGCTCCGCCGGACGGGGAGGTCGCAGCGGGGCTGGCTGGCCGTCAGCTCCGGCGATCACCCAGCAGCTTGCCGGTGGCGCGATCGATCAGGTGCAGGCGCGTACAGGCCTGACACGGCACGGAAACATGCGTCCGATCGGTTGGCTCGTCGCCAAGCCGATATTGCACATTCATGCCGGTCTGGGGACACTTGAAGACAATTTGACGGTCCATGCCCGATGATATCGCGCCAAGGCGGGCCTCGCGAAATTACGGATGATTACGTAGGCCGGCCGCGCGTCCCTCACGGCAGGCTCAGAAACTCCACCCAGTTCGGCTTCTTGCCGGTGGGATAGGATTTCAGCTTGGCGAGCGCGCCGCTGCTCTGGTCGATCGCATAGACCGTCATGCCGTCGGAGAGTTCGCCGACCGCGGCGAGATAGCGCCCAGAGGGATCGATGTTGAAGCCGCGGGGCTGCTTCTCGGTCGGCACACTGCCGATCGTGGTCAGCTTGCCGCTTGTTGCATCGACCTTGTAGGCGGTGAGCGTGTTCGTGGTGCGCTCGGAGGCGTAGAGGAAGCGCCCGTCGGGCGTGATGTGGATGTCGGCGGCCCAAGGTTTTTTATCGGAGGCTTTGCCGTTGAACCCTTCCGGCAGTGCGCTGGTGCGCTGGATCTCGGTCCAGGCGCCGCTCTTGGCCTCATAGCTGAACGCCGCGACGTCGCCGTTCAGCTCGTGAACGAGATAGACGAACTTGCCACCCGGGTGGAACACGAAGTGCCGCGGCCCGGATTTTTCCGGCACCTTGTGGGCCGGCGGATCGCTTGGCGTCAGCGTGCCGGTCGTGGCGTCGAACGCAAAGCTCAGCACCTGGTCGGAGCCGAGATTGGTCGCGAACACGAATCGGTTGTCGGGCGAGGGCAGAACTGCGTGCGCATTCAGCCCGGTCGGGATCACCTGCTTCGGCTCGCCCGCGACGCCGTTGGCTTGAAGCGGATTCAGCGCGACCTTGTTGCCGCCATAGGAGGCACTGAACAGGAACTTGCCGCTGCGATCGACGGCGATATTGGCCATGCTGTCGGCGAGCGGTCCGTTGCCGATATGACTGAGCTGACCAGTCTTGGGGTCGATCGCGAAGCTCACCGCGAGGTATGGCTGCGAGCGGATGCCGGCGATCAGCACGCGCTTGTCGGGGGTGATCGCGAGCGGCGTCGAGGATCCCGGCTTTTCGACGCCGGTGAAGGCGGCCGTCTGCACTGGCATCATCTCGCCGCTCTCGGCCATCTTGAACACGCTGATGTCGTTGCTGTCGGCGTTGCCGACATAAGCGAAGGTTTCGGCCATGCCGGCACGGACTCCAGGAATGAGGGCGAGAAAGGTGAGGGTGGTGGCGATCGCAGCACGGGGCAGGCGCGATGCGATGCGTCGGGTCGGTCTCAACATGGTCTCCTCCTCAAAGCCGGTGCGGCATTGTCGTTTTGCCGTCGAGGATAGCGGGAGGCGCGCCGTCGTACCAAATTCCAGTTGGGATCGATCGATGCCGTAATTGTATCGGTCGCCCGGAGGCTACCGCACCGCCGCCGTCACGCTGCGGGAGGGCAAATGGGGGCCGGGCGGGTAATTGGGCGGACCGAGCACGGTCCATACGGTGACCGCAAGCAGCCCGCAGGTCAGGATGGTCCAGGCGATCAGTCGTCTCCGCATCAGGCCTAATCCGCCGGTCGAATCTCGATGCCTCGGGCAACGATCGTGCACCGCAAACCGCGGCGATCCTATGACCTCGTTCACAATGCGAACCAATGCCGCGCCAGCGCATTGAAGCATCATGCCCCGTGAAAACGATCTCGAAGGCAAGCCCGACATAGGCGGCAAGCATGGCGGTCAGCAAGGCCAGCCCAAGCCGCCGCCGCGCCCGCATCAGGGCGAGCGCGACGAGGACGTCGTGGCAAAGCGCCACACCGGTCAAACCGGTCGCAGCGCCCCGCCGACCAAACAAGAATAGCCCCGCATGCGCACCGGGAACGGCAGCCTCGCCTTGCCGTTACCCTGATCCCGCGGGCGGAGGAGATCGAGACGGAGGCTGGCACGTGTTTTGGATCTATTGGGACACCGCCTGGTCGCTGATCATCAGCGGCATCATGTTTGCGACCATCGTCAGCCATCCCGACGCCGAGATCGCCGAAGTGCGTGCCGCAAAAGGCATGATGTAGATTTTCTGTCGTGCGACAAAGCGCGATGAGATCGGGTGATCGTCATCGCGCCTCGGTTCGCGCTGAGCATGATCCTTAAACCGCAGCAGACTTTGCGCTAACGCGGCCCGTCAGGTTCGGATCATGCTTTCTAGCGGTCAGTAGTCCCAGAACGCCGGCACCCAGCGAAAGTGATCGCCGTCGACCGCCACCCGGCCGACCGATGGGAACGGCATGTGAGTGGCGACGAGGAGCTCTTCGTTCGTCGCCAGCTCCCGCAGGAGGCGCACACGAACGCGGGCCGCCTCTTCGGGATCGTGCTCGAAGCCGTTGTGCCACTCGGGATGATCGAATCCGACGGTGAACACGGCGTCGCCGGCGAATGTCAGCCGATCGCCGCCGGATGCCAGGCGGACCACGCTGTGCCCGGGGGTGTGGCCGCCGGTGCGCGTGACCACCACGCCCGGCGCCACCTCGTGCTCGTCCTCGAAGGTGCGCAGCTGGTTATGGTACTCTTTCGCGAACCGCTTGGCGGTTGCCCGAAGCGCATCCGGAAATCCCGGCGGCATCGCGACGTGGGAGAAATCGGGCGCCTCCCAGAACTTGACCTCGGCGGCTGCCACGTGGATGCGCAGGTCCGGGCGCAACCGGTCCCTGACCTCGTCGACGAGCAGGCCGCCAATGTGGTCCATGTGCATATGCGTCAGCACCACGTCGGTCACGGACCCAAGATCGATGCCGGCGGCTTCCAGTCGCTTGCTCAACTGCCCGGCCCGCGGCAGGTGCAAGTCAGGGTCGGACCCTAGTCCAGCGTCGACGAGGATGGTCTGGCCGCCGCTGCGCACCACGACCACGTTCAGCGCCCAATCGAAAGCATCCGGCGGCAGGAACATGTCCTTCAGCCAGGCCGCGCGGACGGCCGGGTCGGCGTTGTGGGCCAGCATCGCACCTGGCAGCGTCAGCACTCCATCGCTGATCACCAGTACGTCGATCTCGCCAATCCGCAGCGCGTACCGCGACGGGACCAGCTCTTCGGGGCCTCTGCCGAGGTGTGCAGTGTCGTGCAAGTTCATGTTCGTTGTCTCCTGGGTGTTGCGGATCGTCTGATTCATTGTTGAAAGCTCCTGCGCTCTGTCTTGACGTTCAGTTCGGGAAAAGACCGCGCGTCTTCCGTGGGCAGCGCGGTCAATGCTGGTGAGGTGTTCGGAGATTGGTGGCGCGCTCATTGCTGGGACTGTCCCGTGATGATTTATCGAACGCGACGTGCGACTGCCCCAGAGCGATTGCCGCCGCTATAGAGTGATTGCTGCCAACGCATGCGGGCAGCTATGCCAGTCCCAAGCCGCCATCGATCGCGACCACCTGGCCCGTCACCCATTCTGAGGCGGGGCCGGCGAGCCGGACGATCCATTCTGCGACATCGTCCGGAACGCCGCGCCGCCCGAGCGGTATGCGCGCGCGCTCCTGCTCCTTGATTGCGGCAGCCTGCTCCAGGGACAGCCCCATCATGCCAGTCAGAGCGCCGGATTCAGTGGGCCCCGCAGCGACCGCGTTCACGCGTATACCGACCGGTGCGAGCTCCAGCGCCCAGCAGCGAGTCAAGTGCTCCAATGCCGCCTTGCTGGCTGCGTAATGCGACAGGGCGCCCGCCGGCCTGTGACCGAAAGTGCTCGAGACATTGACGATTGCGCCCTGTGTTGCCCTGAGGTGAGGCAGAGCAGCAGCGGCGAGCAGACTTGGGCCGATCACATTCACGGAGAAGATGTCCATGATCCGATCGGCCGTCGCGTCGGCCAGCGGAAGAATTGCGCCTGCGCCTGCGTTGTTGACCAAGGCATCGACCTTGCCCCAGGTATCGACCGCCTTGGCAATTGTGCGCCTGGCATCTTCGGCGGAGGCGACATCGGCAACCAGGCCGGCAATGTTTGCGTGCTCGGCAACCGTTTCTTCGATAGGGCCGCGACGGCGGCCGGTCACGAGCACCTTGTCGCCTTGTCTGGCGAAACGTAGTGCCGCCGCGCGCCCGATGCCCGAGCTGCCTCCCGTCACGATGACGACATTTTCACTTTTCATGTTCGATCTCCTTCTTCGCTGACAGCGCAGTCCAGCCACGATCGATTGAAACCGCGTGTGGGTGCGTGGCCGATGTCGTGTGAGTGCCTAAAGCGCGATGAGATCAGGATGAATCGTCATCGCGCTTTAGGTTATTGTTTGAGCATGATCTTTTCGGAAAACCGCTACACACTTTTCCGGATCATGCTCTAGAGGTCAGTCACGCGCTCCGGATCGGCCGCGGCCAGCGCGACGGCACGTTCGGCGCGCGGCGGGTAGATCCAGACGGTGTTGATCTCCCGTTTCGTCTTCTTGGCGACCTCGCCGACGATCTCCACGTTGCGCTCCCAGCCGCGCGTGAACAGCGCGCCGGCTTCGCCGAGATCGAGGCATGTGACATAGGCCTTCTGGTGATAGGGCCTGGTCGGCAGGCCCAGCAGCTCCGCGGCCGCATTGTTGCCGGCGAAGGCGCCCATGCGCGTGGCGTGCTGGCACGACATCAGCGCGTAATTGCCCTCGTCGTCGCAGGCGGCACGTGCCGCATCGCCCGCCGCGAACACGCCCTGGACGCCTGGCACCTGCAAGCAGCGGTCGACCAGCAAGCGGCCGAAACTGTCGCGCTCGGCGGGGATCTGCGCGGTCAAAGGCGCGGCACGAATGCCGGCCGCCCAGATCACGGTCTCGGCCTCGATGTGTTCGCCGCTGGACAGGGTGACGCCGGACTCGTCGAGCGAGGTGACGCCGGCACCGAGGCGGGTTTGAACACCGAGCTTGTGAAGGGCGTCCTCGATGACGGGTCGAGGGCCTGCGCCCATGTCGGGCGCGATCGCATTGTTGCGCTCGACGATGATGACGCGGGTCTTCGCGTTGGCGCCGAGGATGTCGCGAAGCCGTGCCGGCATTTCCGTGGCGGCCTCGATGCCGGTGAAGCCGCCGCCGGCGACGACGACCGTGTCGCGCCCGTTCGTTGCCGGCCGCTTGGCGAGGCCATGCAGGTGCTTGTCGAGTGCGATGGCGTCGTCGAGCGAATCGACGCTGAAGCCATGCTCGGCAAGACCCGGAATATTCGGACGGAACAGCCGGCTGCCGGTGGTCACGACGAGACGGTCGTAAGAGAGCGTCTTTTTCGTGCCCTTCGCCGTGGCGATCTTCACCATGCAGGATTTGGTGTCGACCGTCTCGGCGCTGCCTTGCACATAGGTGACGTCGATGGCCTCGAGCACGTCGAGCAGGGGCGCCGTCAGGGTCTCGGGCTTCGGTTCATAGAGCCGCGGGCGAACCACGAGTGTCGGCTCGGGGGCCACCAGCGCGATCTCGAGCGCCTCTGGCGAGACGCCCTGAATCTCGCGCAGGCGGGCTGCGGAAAGGGCGGCGTACATGCCGGCGAAGCCGGCGCCGATGATGACTAATCGCATGGGTTTGCTCCTTGGTAGGCAGTTTCGAAAGTCCGTGCGCGAGCCATCGCTGCTCCGCTCAGGGCCGCGTCCGGCGACGGCACGAAGAGATGAGAAGGGATGAAGTGAATCGCTGGTCTTAAGGCGCTACGCAGCGCGACAGCTGCGAACTCGATGGCCAGCCTTGGCGAAAGATGACCGACTGAGCCGCCCTCGGGCCCCAGTCCTGGTAGGGAAGGCCGGAGCCGTCCCGGGTCATGATCGACATCAGCGGGTAGGCTGGGTGCAGGGCCTGCGCGGGAATCTCCACCTCCTCGCCCGTCGCGGACGTGAAGCGAACGGCCAGCGAGAGTCCGTACAAGGTTGCAGTCGCAAGACCTCGGCGGCGCGAGGCGATCACCCGCCGGCTGATGAAGTTTTTCCAGGTCATCTTTTTCCAGGTCATCTTCGGTCTCCGTCGATTGGTCTGGGCATGGTGATGGTTTAGCGGATCGGATCTGCCGCTGCGCCAGAGCGATTGCCGTGATTGCAGCGCGATTGCTGCTAACGCTGGCGCCTGCGCCAATCGCTCGGGCTCTCGCCGGTCAGCTTCCTGAAGGCGGCTGCGAACGCCGTCTGCGAGGAATAGCCAAGCGCGGCTGCGATCGAGACCACCGCATCGTCACTGTCGCGCAGCATCTTCATGGCCTGCTCGAGCCGGTGCTGGCGGAGCCAGGCATGCGGCGACAACCCGGTGCTTTCCTTGAAGGCGCGGCAGAAGTGAAAGCGCGACAGACCGGCATCGGACGCCAGCGCATCGAGCGAGACGTCCGCATCACTGTCAGACCGCAATCGTTCGATCGCACGGAGCAGGACTTTCGGCGACAGCCCGCCCATGGTCGGCTGCAACGTGGTCGGCGAGCCTGAATGGGCCGCCAGAACGCGCGTGGCCAGAAGATCCGTCAGCTGATGCCGGAACAGATTATCCAGCGCGCCATGGCCCTCCAGCGCGTCCGCCGCGCTCAGCAGCAGTCGGGACGTGATGGGATCGGGATGCGCTGTTCGCTCCAGCAGGTCGGCCGGTCCGGTGGTCCCGGCTTCGTCGGCAATGCGCTTCAGCGTCGCATCGGGAAGATAGAGCTGAACCACGTCGACGGGCTTTGGAATGTCCCACCTGGAGCTCGATCCTTCCGGAATGATGATCAGGACCCCGGGGCGAAACGTACCGATCGCGACCGATCGTCCCGAGCGCCGCTCCATGCGCTGCATCACGCCGTTGTAGGCCATGATCACGTGGTGGCTCATGGGCTCGACGACGTCGTGCAGTGGATCGTGTCTCCAGTGCGCGATGCCGGCGCCGGAGGCATCCAGCGCCATGCGAAACGGTTCGGTCCTGAGCACGCGCGCCATCTCCGCACCGGCGGCGCGCCGGTCGGAATGCGAGTTGTCCTCCCCCTGTCCGCCAGGTGCAGGTGGCAAGCCCTGCTGCGGGGGATCGCGCATGGGAGCGGAGTTTCCGGTCATAGTTGCGCCTCCTGATCAGTCGAACTTCAAATCAGTCGCCCGTATTTGTACGGGCCGGTGCGCGTTCTATGGCTGTGAGGGCCCAGCGTATTGCCTGAAGCGGCCACGCTTTGTCCGATCCTGCTCCAAGCAGGCGCGGGGTTTCGCGAACGCACGATGGGCGGAGGGGGAGGGAAACGCTTTATGACAAAAGGCGTGACAGGCGGTCGCGTGCCATCAGTTCAACCGCATCGCGAGCGGTTCGATGCCAATTCGTCACGGACACCGCGGATGGATCGGCAGTCATGAGCGCGCAGCTCAAGCCGCCGCGGCCTGCGCCGACAAGAGCTGCTTCAGCTTCAAAGCCGGCACCGCGGGGCTGAACAGCCAGCCCTGCATCTGGCTGCATCCGAGCTGACGCAGCACCTCGCGCTGGGCCTCGGTCTCGACGCCTTCGGCGGTCGTCGCCATGCGGCGGGCGGCGGCCATGTGCACCACGGCCTGCACGATCGGCGAGGAATCCTCGGGCTCGCCGATGTCGCTGATGAAGCTGCGATCGATCTTGATCTTGTCGAACGGGAAGCGGTGCAGATAGCTCAGCGACGAATAGCCGGTGCCGAAATCGTCGAGCGCGATGCGCACGCCGAGCTCGCGCAGCTGCTGGAGGACGGTCAGCGCCTCCTCGTCGTCGCGAATGAGCACGGTCTCGGTGATCTCGAGCTCGAGCCGTTCCGGCGCCAGCCCCGACTCCGCGAGCGCGGCGGCGACCTTGAGCGCGAGCGTCCGCGATCGGAACTGCACTGGCGAGACGTTCACCGCAACGTGGATCTGGCCGGGCCAGCTCGCGGCCTCGGTACAGGCCTGCTTCAGCACCCATTCGCCGATCTCGCCGATCAGGCCGGTCTCTTCCGCAACCGGAATGAAGTCTGCGGGCGAAACCATGCCGCGTTCCGGGTGGCGCCAGCGCAGCAGCGCTTCGCAACCGGTGACGACATTGGCCGCGAGGTCGACCAGCGGCTGGTAGTGCACCTCGAACTCGCCGCGCGCGAGTGCCTGACGTAGATCGAGCTCGAGCTGCCGGCGCGCCTTCGCCTTGGCGTCGTATTCGGGTGAGAAGACGCGGAAGGTGCGGCGCCCTTCCGACTTCGCCGCATACATCGCAAGATCGGCGCGCTTGAGCAGGTCGTCGATATTATCGCCATGGTCGGGCGCGATCGCGATACCAATGCTGGCATCGGTCGGGATCTCCTGGCCCTTGCAGTTCACGGGTGTGCGCAGGGCATTCAAGATCGTTTCAGCCAGCGCGGTCAGCTGGGCCTGATCGTTGGTGCCGGCCTTGATGATGGCGAATTCGTCGCCGCCGAGCCGTGCCACCATGTCGTTGCCGCTGACGCAGGCGCGCAGACGGTTCGCGACCTGGCGCAGCAGCTCGTCGCCGACCTCGTGTCCGAGCGAATCGTTGACGCCCTTGAACTCGTCGACATCGATATAGAGGATCGCGAACGGCTTGCTTTGGGCAAGCTCGGCGACGCGGCGCTCCAGATGCCCGCGCATCAGCACGCGGTTGGGCAAGTCGGTCAACGCGTCGTAATGCGCCATATGGGCGATACGCTCGTCGGCGCGAATGCGCGCGGTGACGTCGTCATGGGTCGCGAGCCAGCCGCCGGCCGCGCCCGGCTGGTTCTTGATCTCGATCAGCCGGCCGTCGGCGGTCTCGACGATGGTGCTCTGGGTGCGCCCGACATTGTTCAGGATGTCGTCGCAATAGGACGAGACTTCGCCGTGGAACGAGCCGGTGTCGTGGCGATGCTGGATCACGTCGCGGAAATGGGCGCCGGGCTTCACCACCTCGCTCGACAGAGCGTACATCTCGATATAGCGCCGGTTGCAGACGATCAGCCGCTCGTCCTGATCGAACATCAACAGGCCCTGCGTCATGGTGTTCATGGCGGTGTCGAGCCGCTGCTTCTCCAGCGAGAGCCGGTGCGTCACCTGGCGGAAGATCAGATAGAGCGTGAGCACGAGCAGGCCGATCGACACCACGGCCACCGTGACGAAGAACTTCGTCTGCGTGCGCCAGGTGGCGAGCGTCGCATCCAGCGACTTGGTCGCAACCACGACCAGCGGCTCGCCGGTGAGGAGGCGCGAGGCGACGATGCGGTCCTTGCCGTCGATCGGGCTTGCGAGCTTCGTGGTGACGAAGGTGCGCTCGAACACCGCCATCTGCTCGGGCGTGCCCTTGCGGTAGTTCTGCCCGATCATCGCATCGACATGCGGGATGCGCGCGAGCAGCTGGCCGTTCTGGTGATGCATCGCGATCGAGGATTCTTCGCCCAGCCCAGTCGAGGCGAAGAAGGATTCGAGCTGCTCCGGCGCGATCGCGCGCGAGACGAGCCCAAGGAATTCGCCGTGCGGGCCGGAGACGCGCCGGGCGAACACGATCGCCGGTCCGTTTCCGAGGCGGCCCTTTACGACCTCGATCTCTTCCTGCGCGGCCGGATCGTTCTTGAGACGTTTGAAATAGCCGCGGTCGGCCACCGATATCTCGGCGACCGGCCAGCGCCGCGACGAGTTGATCAGCACGCCCTTGGAATCGAACACATTGGCGCCCGCGACGTCGGACCAGCCGCTGGCCTTTGCGCGCAGCACCTCGTGCATGGCGAGCGTGCCCATCTCGCTGCGGAACACCTCGGCGGATTCGATGCCGCGGCTTTCGAGCTCGGCGATGATGCTCTTCTGGAGCACCGCAAAGTCCTCGAACTCGCGGTCGAAATGCCGCGCCAGCATGCGGACGGAGTTTTCCAGGCTGTCGCGGCCGCTCTCGATCGCGTTCTGCCGGAAGCGGTCGACGGTAAGTGCGGTGCCGATGGCGGTTGCGGCCATCAGCACGAAGCCGCCGACGATCAGCCATGTCAGCGGTGCCCCGCGCCAGCGGCGCAGCAACGCGCGCATCCGCGCGGTCCATCGGATCGATGTGCCCATCCAGCCCTCCCGTGGGGCGCAAGATGCAGCAAAACCGACAAGACCCCGTTACCAGCAAGGGTTACGAAAATATGAATCGGAACGGAATCAGGAGGTTGTTCCCCGGCGTCACCGCCGGATCTCCCACTTCAAGGCTTCCGCATTCGCCTTGGCGAACATCGCCGGCACGTCGAAGGTCCCGGTCTTGAGATCATAGCGGCAGCGCCAGTCGGCGAGGCCCTTCATGGCGACGTTCTTCGGGTGCTTGTCCATTTCGCCCGACAGCGAGATCACGAGGTAACGGTTGTCGGGCCATTTCACACCGAGCCCGCGATAGGCCTCTTCCGTGCCTTTCACGAGATTGGCCGAGATGTGGTAGTCGAGCTTCATCTTCCGCGTGTCCGGCCGGCTGTGGAAATAGGCCCAGGCGAGATCGCTGAGCGAATGCTTCGTCGCGCTGACGAAGGCGCCCTTCTCGACATGGTAGAGAAAGAGGTCCTGCTCGCCCGAGCCGGTCTTCTGCATCCGCACCAGCCATTGCGAGTCGCTGGTGAAGCGGAAGCCGGCGCCATAACCTTGCTCGGGCTTCAGCTCGGTCATCTGCTCGCCGCGCCGGGCCCAGACCTGCCATTTGACGTCGAAATCGCCGCCGTCCTTCATGTACTGCTCGAGCTTGGTGGCACCGTCGGGCGAGGTGAAGGCGAGGTCGGCATTGTCGGTGAGGACGAAACCCGGCGGCGGGCCGGATGCGGCCAATGCGGGCGATGCGGCCAGCGTCAGGACAAGTGCCAGCCATGGTGCGGGGCGGCAAAATGCGTTCACGGGGAAAATCCTTAAAAAAATTGGGTGCAATGCGGTCTCGTTGATTTGACGCCGACAGGGCCCTGCCGGTTCATCTCGGGCGCGGCTGCGCATCATCCCAACGATCGTCTTGCTGCCGCAGCGAAAACGGCGCAATTTGCTGCCCTCGGCTGATTTGCGTCCCAAGGTTCATTTCCGATGATCACCGCATCCAAGGCCTTCATTGCCTTCTGTCTGCTCGCGGTGGGCGGCACCGTGCTGGTGATCGGCCCCACCGAACTGCGCCGCCTGCTGCCCGGCGAGGCGAAGACCGAAGTCGCCGCCAAGCCGGAGGCCAAGGCCGAAGCCAAAGTCGATGCCAAGATCGAGCCCAAGTCCGAACCGAAGGTCGAAACCAAGCCCGCGCTGAAGCCGGAACCCAAGGCGGAAGAGCAAAAGCTTGGCGCCAGCGCGCCGCCGGCCCCAGTCGCGTCGCCGGTGCCCGAGCCGAAGGCGGGCGCGCTGGCCGAGACGCAGAAGCAGGTCACGGCACTGGCGGATCTTGCGCCGGTCAAGCCGCCGGCAGCGGCGGATGCGGGTCCCCGTTTCGACGTCGCGCGCATCGACGATCATGGCGAGGCGGCGGTGATCGCCGGCCAGGCCACGCCGGGTGCGAAGGTGGAGCTGCTGCGCGACGGCAAGCCGCTCGACACCGTCACGGCCGATGCGTCGGGCCAGTTCGTGATGACCCCGCCGCAGCTTCCCGCCGGTTCCTATGAGCTGACCTTGCGGGCGAAATCGACCGACGGGACCGTCACGCAATCCAGCCGCAGCATGCCGGTGACGATCGCCGAGGCCGCGCCGCCGCCGGCACCCGCCGTGCGGCAAGAAGCGAAACAGGAGGCGAAGCGGGCCGAGAAGACCGACGACAAGCCTGAAGTCGTGGCCTCCTTGCCCTCGGCATCGCCGCACCTGGCCTCAGCGCCCGACAGGCCCGCGGCTCGGCCCAGATTGATGGGTGCTCCGAAGCCGAAGGTGATGGCCCGGGCAGCGGGAACGGCTGTCGCATCGGCTTCCCCCGCCGACGCACTCAGTGGCACACCTGCGGAAGCGGGTGGCAGCCGTGTGATCTCCCGCGGCGACAGCCTGTGGGCGCTCAGCAAGCTCGCCTATGGTGACGGCGCCCGCTACGCCGTGATCTTCAACGCCAACCGCAACAAGATCCACAATCCCAATTTGATCTATCCCGGCCAGACCTTCGTGATGCCGCCAAAGGCGCAGTGACGGGCACGGTCTTTCCTCTCCCTCTCGCCACAAAGCGGTCCGCAAGCAGGGGAGAGATAAGCTCGCCCGCGACGCTTTGCCCTCTGTGGTTCCGGAACTATCGGTTCCCCCGCGCGTCATTGTGATGCGACGCAGTGCGCGCTTGGCGTTGGGAGGAGGCCGAGGTGGTCAGGTCAGTTTTCATGTCCGGACGCATGGGACTGGCGCTGGCGGGTGCTGCTGCCCTCATGTTTGGGGCAGTGCTGCTACCTGACAAGGCCGAGGCCCAGTTCGGATTACGCGGCGGTCCGCTCGGCGTGGCACGTTTTGCCGTCGGCCACATGATTGGCCTGTCGCGCTTGCGCCAAGCCCGCATGGCGGTGCGCGGCGGCCGATACCGCTCAGCCGCGCTGAGGTCGCAGGATCCCCGCGGCGCCGAGCACGGCCAGCGGGCCAACCCTTACGTCCTGCGTGCGGCGCTCACCGCGCAGGCCGCGCTGTCGGGCTGGCAGGGCGGTCGCCGTCCGCAGGGCTGGTGGCGCCACCCCGATGGCAGCTATGGCTGGGTCGGCCCGGTGTTCTGGCCGTTCGCGCATGACGATCTCACCACCGCGATCATCTTCGGCGACACCACCAGCCTCTCGCTCTATGGCTATGGCGACATCTATGCCGCGATCTTCACGCCTTATGCGGCCACGGAGCTTGCCGCCTACACCGCGCCGCAAGGCCGGCGCGCGCGGCGGCCCCCGTCCGCAGAGACTCTTTGCGAAGCCAGCGACACCGGCGGTCTGCCCGTCGAACGCGTCACTGCTGCCGTAGCGCCGAACGAATCGCAGCGCACCGCGCTCGACGAGCTCGCATCCGCCTGGAATGCTGCGCGCGACACCATCCGTGCCGCCTGCCCGGCGCAGGCCCCGGCCACCGCCGCCGAGCGCCTCGGCCTGATGCGCGAGCGGCTTGAGGCCATGATCAAGGCAATTGACGCGGTCGCGCCGCCGCTTGCGAAATTCGTCGGCCTCCTCAAGGACGACCAGAAAGCCAGACTCAATGCGCTCGGCAATGAGCGTCGCGCCGCGCTTGCCGCGGCTCAGCCCAAGGACGCGCAGGCGGCCGCCGCGTGCAAGCCGGGCTACGATCCCCGCTACGACGAAAAGGCGCAGCGCCAATACGAGCAGCTGGTGCAGCAGCAATGGCCCGCGAATGACATCGCTTCCACGCTCAAGCTCGACGAGACCGCCCGCGCCCGCTTTGAGGTGCTCCAGGATACCACGCTGCGCACCATGGAGACGCTGAGCGCCTGCCCGGCGGAAACCGCCGCGACACCGCAGGCCCGCCTCGCCGCCGTGAAAGCGCGGCTGGAGACGATGCTGCAAGCGGTCGGCGGCATCAGCGATGCGCTCGACGATTTCGAGGCCGATCTGAGCGACGAGCAGAAGGCCGGCTTCGAGGCGATCGGACCGAAGCGGGGGGCGTGATCACCCGCACGCCCAGTCGAACTTCATATCCCTGAAGTCGAGCTGCGCATTGCCGCCGCCAAAATTGTAGCCGCCGAAATATTCCTCGAACTCGATGTAGAACGGGCTCATCTCCGGCACCGCCTGGCACGGCCGCATGGTGCCGCCGAGATGATTGTGGGCGTGGTCCTTGCTCCAATCGTGCAGGCGGAAATTGTCGCGGCCCGGCACGCCGCCGACGTAATAGTAGTAGGGCTGATAGCCGGTCGGCGCCTTCTCGCGTGTGTGCTCGTCCTGAGGGCCCTTGCCGGCGTTCGGATCGCTCGCGCGCGGCGTCAAGGCAATCGCGCGATTTTCAATGAGAGCAGTGCGCGGAGCGCTGGCGAACATCTTCTGCCCGTAAGGCGGCGCGGCCTCGAAGAAGGCGCTGGCGCCGCCGACGTCAAGCCAGCGCGGCCGCTCGGCCGTCGCAAGTGCAATCGGCGCCGGCGGGTTCGCGAACGCGCCCTCATATTCGGCCTTGGTCAGCAGCAGCGCGGCATATTCATAGTCGAGGATGTCAGTCATCCGCGACAGCCGCGGATGCGCTGATAGCGCCAGCACGGCCTCGCGGATTTCGGGATCATCGGGCGCGCCGCCGTCATTGTGATCGGGCGCGGTGGCAAAGAACGACACCGCAACGATGTCCGCGCCATGCGCGCGATAATCCTCCGGCAGCAGAAGCGTGAAACCGTGCATCAGCGGATAGCCGCTGACCGGATCGAGCGGCCATTGCTTGGATGTGATACCCGGCGGCAGCCCATAGACCCAACCATGATCGCACGCACGGTCGGCGGGACGGTCCAGCATCTGCAAATCATAAGCACGCGAAGGCAAGGCAAACGCCACAGGTCGTCTCCATCCGGATTTTCGCGAAGCGAGGATTGGTCGCAGGGACGCGGGATATGGTTCGTGGGAGGGTGAATTGCGCGAGATCCTCGGCTTCGCCGGCGCGCCTCCCAAGTCGAAGGCATCGGCTGCAGGCCTCTTGAGGAGAAATGATATCCGTTTTATGATATACAGTAGCTGATGTATATCATGGAGGGTCCCGTGCTCGTTTCCAAATGGGGAAATAGCTTGGCGGTTCGCCTGCCCAAGGCGCTTGTCGAGGCTCTGAATCTTTCGCCCGGCGACGAGCTCAACGTGGTGGAGGCCTCGAAGGGCCGGCTCGCAGTAGAGAAGATCGACAAGCGAGCGGAATTTCTCAGGCAGGTGGAGCAGTTCCAGTTTCCCCTGCCCGAAGGCTACAAGTTCGATCGCGATGAGGCGAACGAGCGGTGAGCGCCTTCTTCGACAGCAATATTCTGATCTACGCCTATTCGACCGACACAAAGCGCCAGCGAGCGCTGAACACGATTGCTGGCGGTGGTGTCATCAGCGCGCAGGTGCTCAACGAGTTCACCAACGTGTTGCGTAAGAAGCAGAAGCAGGATTGGCCAATGATCGAGGCAGCTATGCAGTCCCTCCGCTTTCGCTTTCCCGACATCTTGCCGCTGACATCACACACGCACGCCGCGGCGCTTGCGCTTGCCAGCGGTCACACCCTTGCCTTTTATGACGCGCTGATCGTCGCTGCGGCGGTCGAGGCCGGCTGCGACACGCTCTACAGCGAAGACCTGCAACACGGCCGCAGCATCGGCGGGCTCACCATCGTCAATCCGTTTCTCGGGAGCGCACCGTGAACGCCCAGACTCACGTCGCCAAGATCTGGAATTTTACGCATCTGCGCGATCAGCCTGAGCGCCCGATCATGTCAAATCACGCCAACACCCGCGCGAGACCCGTCTAACTCATTGATCTCACAGACCCCGCCTACTGTGCATGGGGTTGTTTTTCGACTTTTTTGTTTTGGTTACCCGCGCCGCCGTGCCGCTGCGGCATCCACCACGTTCGCCACTTCCTCGCGCCAGGACAGGATCTCCATCGCGAGCACGGGGTGATTGAAGCCCTTGAGCTGGAGATCGTCGAGGGCGCGGGCTTCGACCCACGGTTCGACCATGCCGTAGACGCGGCGGCTCACCACGATCTGGTTGGGCTTGGCCTCGCCGCAGAGGCGGGAGGCGAGGTTGGTGACGCTGCCGATTGCGGCATATTCCAGCCGCTGCTCGAAGCCGACCTGACCGAGCGTCGCGTAGCCGAGCGCAATGCCGATGCCGAAGCCGAGGCTATGTCCGCGGTTGCGCCAGCGCTCGGTCAGCGGGCCGATGGTGTCGCGCATCTCCACCGCCATCTTCACCGCGCGCTGGATGTGGTCCTCGAATTGAATCGGCGCGTTGAACAGGATCATCACGCCGTCGCCGGCATATTTGTCGAGCGTGCCCTCATATTTGAAGATCAGCTTGCCGAGCGCCGCGTGATATTCGCGCAGCACGTTCATCGCCTCTTCCGGCTCGGTCGCTTCCGTGAACGCGGTGAAGCCGCGCAGGTCGCAGAACACCACGGTCACCTCGCGGCGTTGGCTGGTGAGCAGCCCCTCGGGGCTGTCTGAGGAGGCGATCAGCTGCGCGACCTGCGGCGCCAGGAAACGCTCGAGCTTGCGGATGCGCTCGATCTCGCCGAGCTGGGTCTTGACGCGCGCCTCCAGCGACTTGTTCCAGTCCTTGAGCTGCTCGGTCTGCTCGCGCAGCTTGTCAGCCTGGGCGCGCACGGTCTCGTTCGCAGCCTCCAGCGCGTGGCTCTTGTGGTCGACCTCGGTGAACAGCCGCGCATTGCGCATCGCCAGCACCGCCTGGTTGGCGAAGGTACGCATCAGGCCGATGATGCTGGGGGCGAATGCGCCGCTGGCACGGCGCAGCACCACCAGCGAGCCGAGCGTGCCCTGCTGATCGACCAGCGGCACCACCAGCACCGCGTGGAAGCCGGCATTGATCGCGGCGTCGCGCAGCGGCTGCTCGGTGGCATCGTCGAGATCGGCCAGCGCGATCGGCTCGCCGCTCCCTGCCGAATCGCTCAGGATGTTCTCGCCTTCGTCGATGGTGACGACATGCGCGCCCTCGGCCGATTTGCCGATGCCATTGGCCTCGACCAGGTTGAAGCGGCGCGCTTCCGCGTCATAGCCGTAGATCAGCACGGCATCGGCACGGGTGATCTCGATGGCGCGGGCCGCGATCGTCGGCAGCACGGCATTGAGATCGAGCGAGGAGGCGACCGCGCGGCCGACCTCTTCCAGCACCTTGAGCTCGTGGATCGACTGCGCGAGATCGCGGGTGCGCTCCTCGACCTTGGTCTCCAGGTTCGAATAGGTCTCCTGGATCTGATCGGCCATGCGGTTGAACTGGCCGGCGAGGTCTTCCAGTTCGTCGGAGGTATGGACGTCGATGCGGTGGCTGAAATCGCCCTCGCCGAGCTTGTGCGCGCCGTCGCGCAGCGCCGTGATCGGGATGATCATGCGGCGGGCGAGCAGCGTGCCGGCGAGGATCGCGACCATCAGACCCATGCCGATCAGCAGCGCGATGCGCACCAGCTGGTCGCGGATCGGCATCAGGGCCTGCGTGGTCGGCTGCTCGAACAGCACGCTCCAGCCGAGCTTCGGCACCGTGCTCGCGGCGCTCATCACCGCATGGCCGTTGAAGTCGGTGCCCGACGTATCCGGCTCGCGGCCGGGCGCGATCGCGGCCGCGACCTGCGGCAGCTTCGACAGGTCCTTGCCGATGTCGGGCCCTTTCGAGGATGTCGCCAGCACGCGGCCGCGCGGATCGACCACATAGGCGAACGCGGCCTTGCCGACCTGGGCGTCGGACAGGAAGTCGGAGAGGAAGCTGAGATCGATCTCGGCGACCGTGACGCCGGCGTTGAAGCCGGAATGCGCCACCGAGATCGACATCAACGGGGTCCGGTCGGCGAACCAGGCCGGCGCGTAGCTGACGCCGCGGGCGACGGTGTCGGTGAAGCGCATGTCGCGGGAGAGGTCGGCATTGCTCCCGGTCGTGGTCGACTGGCGCGAGACGCGCAGCACCTCGCGGCCCTCGCCATTGAGCTGGAACAGTTGGTTGACGACTGAGACCTGGTGCAGGAGCGAGGCGTAGTCGGCACGGCGCTTTTCGAGCGTGTCCTGGCTCGCCCGCGTCACCCAGCTGATCTGACGCTCGAGCTCCGAGATCGATTGCTCGATCCGCCGCGCGGCGCCTTGCGCCTTGTCCTCCAGCCCGTCGGTCAGCGACGTCCGGGTGGCGCGGTAGGAGATCCAGGTCTCCATCGCGCCGTTGACGGCGAGCACGAACACGACGAGGCCGACGAGGGAGACGACATATTTGGCGAACAGGCCCTCGCGCAGAAACCGTGTCTTGTCGTTCGCTCCTGCCATCCCGATCCTCTCGCGCTGCCATTGACGCTGCGCGCTGCCGGCCGTACGGGCCCTTTCGAGCCCGTTCTACCACAATTTGGGCCAGGGGATTGCCGAGCGGCCGGCCGAGCCGCCGTTGTGGTTACCCGCTATGGACGCCAGAAGCGGTGACAAAGGGGCAGGTGGAAAAGCGGTTGAATTGCCGCAGCCTGCGCGTTGGTCCGCCCCTCATCGATTGAAGAGCTGCCGCAGCACGTCGTTCATTGGCTGACTGTCCTGCTGCGCGACTGGCGGGTCCTCCGGAGCTGGACCGGAAGGTGAGGCCTGTGGGGCCGGCGTGGATGGCGTCGCCGGCAGGCTGCGGCTGCGGCCGGCGCCGGTGTTGGATCCCGCGCCGCTGGAAAGCCCCTGCTGGATCAGATTGCCGATGGCTTCGCCCAAGGGACCGCCGAGCAGATTGTTCTGTCCCGGCTGCTGACCTTGCGGATTGGCATTGCCGGTCGCGTTGCCGCCGCCCGGCGTGGTGCCGCCCAACCCGAGGCTGCCCAGGATATTGCCGAGCCCGGCGCCATCAGGGCCGAACAGGCCCTTGCCCATCTCGCGCAGCTTGGCATAGGCGGCGTCCGGATTGTCCAGCACACCGGCCATGTCTGGATAGATCCGCGGCTGCGACCAGGTGCCCTGGATCATCACGGGAATGCCGAAGCCGACCGGATCGGAGGTGCGGCCCTGGCCCTCGGTCGTCATCACGAGCTTGGGCTCGACGCGGAAGCCCATCATCTTGGTGTCGAGGGCGATGGTGCCGGCGCCGGTCACGCGCACCAGCGGTCCGATCAGATTGAGATCGGTCGTCACCGCCTGGCCCTTGTCGATGCGGAACGAGGCCGAAAGCTGCGACAGGTCCGTGCTCTGCTCCTGGCCGGGGTCCTGGCTTTCTTGCCAGCCGGACAGCGTGCCTGTGGTCAGCGAGCGGATCATCTGCGCAACGTTGATGCCGCGGATCGCGCCGTCCTGAAAATTGACGAAGGCCGTGCCCTGCATGTTCGCCATCAGCGCGCGCTGGCTAGTGCCGGCGCTGCGCAAAGCGAGCTTGGCCTGCAACTTGCCGTCGATCCGGTCGAATTCGGCAAGGCCCTGCAGCAGCGGCCGCGCGCGCACGCCGACGAGATCGGAATGCATGGCAAAGCTCGGCGCGCCGGTGGTCGCATCCAGGATCACCTCGCCCGAGACCTGGCCGCCATAGGCGCCGAGATTGGCGGTGCCGGCCTTCAGTACGCCGCCGGCGAGTTTTGCATCGAGCGCGAGCGGCGAAAGATGGGCATCGCCGATCACGGCTTCGTTCGCGGAGATCCTGACTTGCGCATCGACATAATTGAGCCCGGAGACGTCGATCGGCGCATTGCTCCAGGGTTGTCCGGCCGTGCCTTCCGGCGATTTCGCCAGCGGAATCGCGAGCCGCTGGAAGTCGAGATCGACCTTGACCAGCGGCTTGCTCGCGATGTCGACCGAAGCCCAGCCGTTGAAGGCGCCGTCGCCGAGCCTGCCGTTCACGCCGTTGATCATCACGACATCGCCGCTCAGCCGCATCTCGGCGTGACCTGCGAGCTGGGATTTCAGCACGTCAGGCATGTCGATGGCGAAGTCGACCGGAATCGTCGGCCGGTCGCCGGGCGCCGTCGGTGGGGTTGCCTTGATATCGAACTTGGTCGGGTGCTCGCCGACGCGCGCGGTGCCGGTGATGTTGACCTTGCGGTCGCCGCCAACGACGGCATCGGCATTGATGGCGCTGATGCGGCCCTCGACGCGATCGCGTATCCGCGCGAATGCCACCTCGCCGTCGATGACCTTGACGCGGTCGATGGTCGCACCGCTCGTGTCAAGTGCGAGCGGCTTCGACGCGGTGCCGGCATTCGGCAGGCGCTCACGCAGCAACGGCTGGTAGAGCACGGGATGGGTGACGACGAGCTCGCTGATCGCAGGCCGGCCCGACCACACGCTGGAGAGCGACATGTCGGCCTGCACGCTGTCGACCGTCAGGCGCGTGATGCCGCTGCGGTCCTTCGGGTCTTGCAGCGTGAGGTCGTTCAGGGTGACGTTCAGCGTCGGCCACAGGCTGATCTTGGTAGTGCCGTCGATCGACAGGCGATAGCCGGTCGCGCTCTCGACCCGCGCGGCAATCGTCGAGGTCAGGAAGCCGGACGGGATTCCGACCACCAGCAGGACCGCGATCGCGATGATGACGACAGCCAAAGCCGCGCCGGCGAATTTCAGTGCTCTCATGTCGACTTCCCAACGACGGACGATCGGCAGCGAACCCGGCGGATTAACCGTCCTTTGCGCCCGTCTTTTGTGCCTGAGTTTATCCCGGGACGGGAAGCGGCTCCAAGCGCGCAAAAATAGTCGGGGGGTGCTGCAAAGTTATGTGACTTATGACACACTTCTCCGGCGCGGTTTTACGCGATCCTGATGTTGATGGTTCCAAGCGATTTGCCAAGGACATTCACGAGTAAATTGACGAGGACATTGAAATGAGCAAGCAGGCCGAATTTGCGGTCATCCTGAAGATGAACGCGATGTTCGCGGATCTCGGCGCGGACGAACTCCAGCGGCTGTCCAATCTCTGCCACACCCAGCATCTGGGGAGCGGCGAGGTGCTGTTTCAGAAAGGCGATCCCGGAAACGCGCTGTTTGGCGTGCGCCGCGGCCAGGTCCGCATCGAGACCGGCGCCTCCGACGGCAGCCGGCTGACGCTGAACTTCATGGGGCCGGGCGACCTGTTCGGCGAGGTCGCGGTGCTGGACGGCCAGAGCCGCACGGCGGATGCTACCGCAGGTGAGGCGAGCGAATTGTTCGTGCTGCGCCGCGAAGATTTCCTCGGTTTCCTCGAGCGCGAGCCAAAGGTCGCGATCAAGATCATCGCGCTGCTCTGCCAGCGCATCCGCTGGCAGAGCGAGCGCATGGAGGAATCCATGCTGCAGCCGCTGCCGGTGCGGCTGGCGCGGCGGCTCTGCGCGCTCGCCGCCGATTTCGGCTCCGAGGTGCACATCTCGCAGGAGCAGCTCGGCGTCTTCGTCGGCGCCGCCCGCGAAAGCGTCAACCGCCAGCTTCAGGCCTGGCGCAAGGAGGCGATCCTGGATCTCCAGCGCGGCCGGATATTGCTGCGGAACATGACCAAGCTGACCGCGATCGCGCGGAACGAGTAGAGACTTCAGGTGCGTTCCTCACGACCGTGCCAGAGCCGAGTGATGAGAATATCGCCCGACTCCTCAACAATGACGTATCGCACGATGTAACCGGAAGAACCGAACCGGACGATAATCTGGCGGATGCTGTCATCCTCCGTTGGTTTGCCAAGGGATGGGAATTCCGACAGCCGATCGATGGCTGTCCAGATTAATCGCAGGGCACGTGTCGCGGCTTCGGGGTTGACTGCGTCAAGGAAGCTTCGCAGCCGCTCAATATCCTCCAGAGCGGCCGGCGAAAGCAGGATCATTTGATCTTGCGTGGTTGTGGGCGAGGCAGCTCGTTGGCTGAACCCCAGCTTGCCACCCATGCTTTGACGTCGTCGAGGGGCACGGCAAGTCCGGTGCGCTTGAATTCCTCATAGCGATCGCGATCCTCTGCGAGATCCGGACCTGAAAGGTCGATGACTGAATCCAGCAGCGCGACGGCCTCGGCGAGCACCGTTGCAACATCCTTGCCGCGCTCAGAGGCGATCTCCCTGAGACGGGCATCAGTGTCAACGTCGATTTCAAGCGTGCGGCTTACGAGGTTCATGCTCAAAAGATAACACTTCACCTGCGCATGTCGAGCCCGCTATCGCGGGGAAATATCTACTCCGCCGCCGGGTGCACGATTTTCTTTGGCGTTGGCCCCGCTTCCGCTGGCGCCGCTCCATGATGCTCCGTGGTCTCCGCATCCTCGCTGTGCACGATCAGCCGCTTGGCAAAACGCCAGATCAGGGCGCCGAAATCGTCCATCACCATGAACATTGCCGGCACGAACACCAGCGACAGGATGGTCGAGAAGATCAGGCCGCCGATCACCGCGAGCGCCATCGGTGAGCGGAACTCGCCGCCGGCGCCGACCGCGAGCGCGCTCGGCATCATGCCCGCGGCCATCGCGATCGTGGTCATCACGATCGGGCGGGCGCGCTTCATGCCGGCATCGATCATGGCCTCCTCGCGCGGCTTGCCGGCGTGAATGGATTCGATGGCGAATTCCACCAGCATGATCGCGTTCTTGGTGACGATGCCCATCAACATCAGGATGCCGATCCACACCGGCGTGGTGAGCTGCTTGCCGGTGACGAGCAAGGCGGCGATCGCGCCGCCGATCGAGAGCGGCAGCGAGAACAGGATGGTGATCGGCTGCAGGAAGGTGCCGAACAGCAGCACCAGCACGGCGTAGACCATCATCAGGCCGGCCGTGATCGCGGTCGCAAAACCGTCGGACAATTCGTTCAGGCTTTCGGCGTCGCCGGAGGGTGAGACTTTCACGCCTTTCGGCAGACTCTTCATCACCGGCAGCTCGTAGATCTTCTTGGTGGCATCGCCGAGCGCGGCGGAGCCAACGAGGTCGGCCGCGACGGTCGCCTGTCGCTCACGATCGTAGCGGTTGATACTGGTCGGGCCCTGGTCGAGCTTGACGTCGGCGATGACCGAGAGCGGCACGCCGCCCTTCTCGCCGTGCTCGCCGAGCGGCACGCGGAGCTGCTCGAGCGTCTTCAGATTGCCGCGCGCGGCATCCTCGAGCTGAACGCGGATCGGCACCAGGCGGTCGCCGACGTCGAACTTGGCGAGTGCAGGCCCGACGTCGCCGATGGTGGCGACGCGGATGGTCTGCGACAGGCTTTCGGTCGAGACGCCGAGCCGCGCCGCGAGATCGGCGCGCGGCTCGATGCGCAGCTCGGGCCGCTCCAGCGAGGTTTCCGAGATCACGTTGGAGATGGTGGGAATACGCTTCATCTGCGTCGCAAGCTCGCTCGCGACGTTGTTGACGATGTTGGGATCGACACCGGTCACCACCAGCGAGATCGCGCGCAGGCCGTTCTCGTCAAGGAACCAGAAGCGGATGTCGGGAACGTTCTCCAGCTCCTGGCTGATCGAGAACTCGAGCTCGCGCTGAGTGATGTCGCGGCTGTCCTTGGGCGTGTAGTTGATGATCAGGGCGGCGCGCCGGACTTCCTGGGTGCCCGGCGGGACGCGCCCGCCGTCGACGAAGATGCTCTTCACCTCGGGCCGCTTGCGCAGGCGCGCGACGATGTCTTCGGTGACCTTTTCGGTATAGGCGAGCTGAGTGCCCGGCGGCAGCTCGAGCGCAAGCAGCGAGCGGGCGCTGTCCTGCGCCGGCAGGAAGCCCTGCGGCAGCAGCGTGATGCTCCAGATCGAGGCGGCGAAGATGCCGAGTCCGATCAGCACCGTGATGAAATAGTGCCTCACCGACCAGGCCACGATTCCATGATAGGACCGCAAAATGCGGCCGGGCGGCGGCTCCTCATGCGAACTGTGCTTGAGGAAGTAGGCGGCCAGCACCGGAGTGACGAAGCGGGCCGCGAGCAGCGAGAAGAACACTTGCACCGAAACGGTGATGCCGAACTGCTTGAAGAACTGCCCGGCGATGCCCGACATGAAGCTCGCGGGTGCGAAGATCGCGATGATGGTCAGCGAGATCGCGATCACCGCGAGACCGATCTCGTCGGCGGCCTCTAACGCGGCACGATAGGGCGACTTGCCCATATTCATGTGCCGGACGATGTTCTCGATCTCGACGATGGCATCGTCGACCAGAATACCTGTCGACAGCGTGATGGCGAGGAAGCTGACGAGGTTGAGCGAGAAGCCGAGCAGGTCCATCGCCCAGAACGCCGGGAAGATCGACAACGGCAGCGAGATCGCGGCGATGATGGTCGCGCGCAGGTCGCGCAGGAATAGGAGCACGATGACGACGGCGAGGATGGCGCCTTCGAACAGGGTCGAGATCGCCGCGTGGTAATTGCCCTTGGTATATTCGACCGAGGTGTCGATCAGCTTCAGATCGACGTCGGGATAGGCAGTCTTGAGCGCGTCGATGCGCTTCTGCACGGCCTCGGCCACCTTCACATCGCTGGCGCCCTTGGAGCGCTTGATGCCGAGCGCGACCACCGGCTCGCCGTTGAATCGGGCGAAGGTGCGGCGGTCGGCGATGGTGTCGGTGACAGTGCCGAGATCGTCGAGCCGGACCTCGCCGCCGCCGAACAGCGGGATCATGGTGCCGGCAAGATCGCCCAGCGTCTTGGCGCCGGCGAGCGTGCGGATGGCCTGGTCGTTCTTGCCGATCTCGGCGCGGCCGCCGGCGACGTCGACGTTGGTGCCGCGCAGGCTCTGGCTGACATTGACCGCGGTCAGCCCCATCGCCTGCAAACGGTCGGGATCCAGCGAGACCAGGATCTCGCGCTCGACACCGCCGATGCGCTCGACCTGGGCGACGCCGCGCACGCCTTGCAGCGCGCGCTTGACCACGTCGTCGACGAAATAGGAGAGCTGCTCAGGCGTCTTGCCGGGCGAGATCGCGGCATAGGTGACGATCGGCAGACCGATGACGTCGACGCGCTGGATCAGCGGCTCGGTGACGTTCTGCGGCAGGTTGGAGCGCACGCGCGTCACCGCGTCCTTGACGTCGTTGAGCGCGCGATCCGTGTTGGTCTCCAGCGCAAACTGGATCGTGGTGACCGACAGGCCATCGGTGATCGAAGAGGTGATGTGCCGCACGCCCTCGACGCCGGAGACCGCGTCTTCAACCGTCTTGGTGACCTGGGATTCGAGCTCGGCTGGCGCTGCGCCGAACTGCGAGACCGCAACCGAGATCACGGGGATGTCGGCCGACGGCAGCCGTGTGATCGCGAGTTTGGTGAAGGAGGTCCAGCCGAGAACCAGCAGGATGATCGAAAAGACGACAGACGGCAGCGGATGACGTATCGACCATGCCGAGATATTAAGAGCCATCAGCGTACCCGCGTGCGATCGAGTTCATCGGCGAACATGGTTTTGATCTGGTCGCCATCATGGAGCGAAGAGCCGGCGTCGGCGACGACGATTTCGCCGACCTCGAGCCCTTCCAGGATTTCCGTCGCGCTGTCGGACGACAGTCCGACCCGCACCTTGCGCGTCTCGACAATATTGCCTTTGACGACTTGCACGGTGAGATGGTCGATCGCGGTCTTGGGGATCGAGACGCCGCAGCTTCGCTTGGCGTCGATCGAGGCGCGCGCGAATACGCCGACCTTCAGCGAGGGATTGTTGGTGACGCTGATGCGGACGCGCCCGAGCTGGGTCGTGCGGTCGATTTCGGGCGCAACCAGCCGGACTCGGCCGATCAGATCGGGCGCGTCGTCGCGGCTGATGCGCACGGTCGCGCCGGAGCTCAGCTTGGGCATGTGAACCGCCGGGACCTGGGCGTCGAGCTCGATCTCGTTGTTGACGGCGATGCGGAACACCGGGCCGGCCTGCGGCGAGGCAGGCGCGCCGACGATGGTGCGGACCTCGGTGACGAGGCCCGGCGCGGGCGCCTTCAGCGAGATCGGGCCTTGCGAGCCGGGGCGCTGCGGCTGGCCCGGGATCTGCGGTGGCGCGGTCAGGCGCGCCAGCTCCTGATTGTCGGTGACAGTGGTGCCTTCGGTGACGAAGAGGTCCGTGACCCGCGAGCCTTCCTGGTCGGCGACGACCACGGCCTCGCGGCGCGGCACGAAGAAGCCGGTCACCCGCACGAGGTCGGAGAAGCAGGCATTGGTCGACTTCGTCACGATGACGAGCGCCTCGCCTGGCGTTTCCTTCGCCTCGGGGCGGCGCCGATGCTCGAACAGATAATAGCCGATGCCAAGCGCGACGACGAACGCCACCGTTCCGGCCGGCTTGAGATATGCGGAAAGGTTCATCGCCGGATCACCCTGGCCTGGCTCACGGCCGTCCGTACGAGGCCTATCGAGAGCGTTTCCCTGAAATAAAGCGGCGTCCCGCAAGGCTGCGGGACGCGCTTTGGAAGCGAGACGTTACACCACATCACGACGTGTCACTGCAAAGGATTGCGTCGTGCTTACTTCGATGCGGTGGTCTTGTTTTCCATGTTGACCACCTGCACGCGGCGGTTGACCTCCGCCATCGGCTGGCTCGGATCCTTCAGCTTGCTCTTGCCATAGCCGACGGTGACGAGGTCGGTCGCCGAGATGCCGTACTTGTCGACGAGGTAGCGCTTGATCGAATCCGCGCGGCGCTCCGAAAGGTCCTGGTTGTAGGCTTCGCCGCCGGCGGCGTCGGTGTGACCGGCGACCACGAAGGTTGAGCCCTTCAGGTCGGGGCTGGTCAGCGCGCGACCGAGCGCCTGCACCGAAGGCATCGATTTGGCGCTGATATTGGCGGAGTTGTAGTCGAACGTGATCTCGAGATCGATGTTCGGCTTGTCCTTGGCGACTGAGGCGATTTCCTCGCGCTCGGTCGACGACAGCGAGCGTGTCGAGCGGCCGCGCACGGACTGGATCAGCTTGGTCTCCGCCGCGTTCGGCGCGGGATCGGCCTGCGGGGCGATCGAGAGGCCGCGGGTCAAAGGCTTCTTCGGCGGCGGCGCGAGTGCGCGGACGATCTCGTCCTCGGTGACGTTCTTGCTGTTACTTTCGTCGCCCGCGAAGGCGGGCGAAGTCGGCAGCGACAGAGCGGCGCCGATGGTGATGATGGACAGGATCGCGGTCAGTCCCTTTGCAGCCAATTTCATAGCAGTCCCTCCTGCGCAGCCAGCTCGCGCATTTCCAAATTCCTGCAACAAGCCCTCGGGAAAGGCCCCCTTGCGGCATCCGCCCATTAGTCTTCCTTGGGCTGTTGAAGGTTCGAGGCGTCTGCTGCCTCAACCCAAAAAAATATCAACGCACTCCGTAGCTTGCGAATTCCTGAACGATGTTTGGATCCATCGCCTTGGCATTGGCGATGTCGAGCGCGCCTTCCTGAGCGGACCCGTTGCGCTGCTTGGCGAGGCCGCGTCCGTAGAGCGAGGACGTCAGGCGCGGGTTGATCCTCAGGGCCGCGTCGAAATCGGCGATGGCGTTCTTGACCGCACCCGATTTCAGGTTGACGAGCCCGCGGCTGTCCAGCGCATCGACGAAGTTCGGCCGCAGCCGCAGCGCCTCGTTGCAATCCTTGAGCGCGCCCTGGAGATCGCCGACCACGGTGCGGGTCCAGCAGCGATTGTTCAGTGCCTCGACGTCCTTCGCGTTGATGCGGAGCGTATCGTCGAAATCCTTGATGGCGAGGTTGTAGGCGCCCTTGCTGGCATAGACCTGGCCACGCCGGTACAGCGCGTTCACGTCGTCCGGATTGGCGGCAATCTTGGCCGTCAGGCTCTTGATCGTGGGGTCGTCAGCCAGCACGGCGGGGCTCGGTCCGCTGTCCGTGCTCGACGCGGGACCGGGATCAACCGGCTTCACGGGCGGCGGCGGTGGCGGCAGGGCGGCCTCGACCTGCGGCTTCGGCGAGGCAGCCGGTGCGGGCGCAGGGGGAGCGGGAGGAGGTGCAGGAGCCGCAGCCGTGTCGGCCGGCTTCGGCGGTGGAGGCGGTGTCGGCGGCGCGGGTGGTGCTGGCGGCGGGTTGTTGGCGACCACGGCCGGCGGCGCGGGTGGCGGCGTCGTTGACGGACGCGATCCGCCGGCCCCCGGAATGAACGAGAAATCTTCAGCCAATGAAGAGGATATCCACGGCACCTGCTCGCCACGCGAGGCGCGGGTGACGCCCATCTTGGTGCGGTTCAGCGTCTCCTCGGCCATCAGGTCGGGGACGCGGATTTCCTTCAGCAGTTCCTGGACGAACAGGCTGTGCTCGCCACCGGCGTCCGAGACCACAGAGGCCAGTGCGGCCGAATACATCACCAGCGTGCCATTCGGTGCGATCACCGGGGTCAGGCCGGCCGAGAAGCTGCGGAACCGGCGCTCGAAGGGGTTGCGCCTGGAGGCGTCGATCAGCGCGATCTTGACGCCGGCGCCGCGGGTGTTGAGTTCGCCGAGCACGGTCTCCAGGCTGAAACCATCGCGGCGCACGTCGGATTCGGTCCAGATCTGCGCATCGACCGGCAGCATGTAGCTCTGACGCGCGGACTGGATGCCGAAACCGCTGAAGAACACCAGCGCGACCGAGCCCGGCTTGATCTTGCCGTAGAGCTTGTCGAGGGCGCGGCGCATCCCGTCGCCGGTCAGGTTCTCGCCAATCTCGACGGAAAAGCCGTCGCGCTTGAGCTCGTCGGCGACGTCGCGCGCGTCATTGATCGGTTCCTTCAGCGGGGCATCCGCATCCGGATATTTGGCGTTGCCGATCACCAGCGCAAAGCGGTCCCCAGCCGCAAGTGACGGGGCAGTCGGAACAAGCGAGATCAGCAAAGGCAGCAGAAAAAGGAAGCGAATTTTCATAATCAGCGCGGTCCAGCCAAAAAGGCACCGTTCCCAGCTTGCGCCGCGGCGACCTTAACTTTCGCTCCATGCATTATCAGACCCGGGATGGGGGGCGTCAACCGCTTGGAGATTCGACTTTATCGCGACGATCGACCGCAAGGCATGGCCGCGCTGCGAGGGGAATAAGGAGGCTGTCATGGTTGCACCCGATGCGATCTGGCTCGATCCTGTCCGCGGGACGTTAGGACAGCCAGGGCGACTAAAATGTGATTGGTCTCACATTGCAGGACAGCGGTAGCCGCAACTTCAGGTGTTTGACCTTTGCGGCGGACAATGGCTTGGTCCGCCGGCTCGTCTCCGCAGGTCCACTCAGAAAAAAGCAAAACAAAGAGCAGAGTCATGGGAAACGTTTACGAGATCTACGCACTGCGCTATGCGACAATGTCGCCGCGCACCCCCCACATGAACTTCCTCGTGCCCGACCCGCATGACAGCGCGGCGCAGGATCTCGACTATTTCGTCTGGCTGATCCGAGGGCACGGTCGCGACATCCTGGTCGACACCGGCTTCAACGCCGAGGAGGCGAGCGCGCGGGCGCGCAAGCTGACGCTCAATCCGGTCGACGCGCTGGAGCGCTTCGGCGTCGCCGCGGCCGCGATTCGCGACGTCATCGTGACGCATCTGCATTACGACCACGCCGGCAATCTCGATCGCTTCCCGCATGCGCGCTTCCATCTCCAGGAGCGCGAGATGGCCTACGCGACCGGCCGCTGCATGTGCAACGGCCTCTTGCGCCATCCGTTCTCGGTCGAGCACGTCACGCAGATGGTGCGCCACGTCTATGGCGAGCGCGTCATCTTCTATTCCGGCGATGGCGAAGTCGCGCCCGGCGTCACCGTGCACCGCGTCGGCGGCCATTCCGACGGCTTGCAGGTGGTGAGGGTCGAGACCGCGCGCGGACCGGTGGTGCTGGCGTCCGATGCCGCGCATTACTACGCCAATCTCCAGCGCAAGAGCCCGTTCCCGATCGTCTACAATGTCGGCGATATGGCGCAAGGCTGGGAGACCATCGAGCGCCTCGCCGGTCACCCTGATCGATTCATTCCCGGCCATGATCCGATCGTGACGGAAATCTATCCCCGCGCCAGCGACAAGGTCGATGCGTGGGCGCTGCACCTGCCGCCGTTGAGATCGTTTGCGAAATAGCCTGACGCAGACCCTCATCCTGAGGCGCGCGCTCTTGCGCGCGTCTCGAAGGATGAAGGCCGAGATGCAGCTGAGGGGCCTTCATGGTTCTCGCGGCGATGCGAAGCATCGTCCCGCGAGACGGCGCTTGCGCACCTCCGGGATCGAACTAGGGCGGCGCCCGGGACGTCAGCAGCCGGTGCCAGACCGGACGCGGTGGCGACGCGGCCAAATCGACGCGAATGACCCACAAGAGACATCGATTGCTCGGAGTGCTACATACCAGCCGAGGATGCGGGAACCAGTTGCTTGTGCGGTCACCGATAGCTGCCGACGCTTTGAGCCTGTTGCCGTTTCTTGACGCCGGGATTGACAGTCGCGCCTATGACAAGGCGCAGCATCGGCAAAGGCTTTAAGGCGCAGCATCGGCAAAGGCTTTGCGCACGCAAAGCCCATTGCCCGGAGGCCTTCCGCCTCCGGGCTTTTTTAATTGTCTTGGCGATCGCTAGTTTCAGTGTTCGACGAGACTTGGCGCTATTGCGCCTTCATGGTCCCGTTCGCATTGAAGTCGTTCTTCCGATCATATCCGGAGTCGTGCAAATTTTTCATATACTGAGCGTGGTCCTTGCTGTTCACACCGCCCGGAGCCATGGCGTAGGAATTAGCCGGGTAATAGCCATAGGAATTAGCCGGCCGGAATGGTGCCGTTGCAATCGCGCCTGCGGTATTGACTGCGCCAGCGGCGATCGCTCCGGCCGTTCCAATCGCGGCGCCGGCTGCATCGGCCGGCCAAAAGCCTGAACGCGCATAACCCGGACCATAATAGCCGTTGTTGTAAGCGCTATAAGCGCGGTTGTTCATGGCTTCGCGTTGGACGGCCCTGGTCGCGCCGTAGGCGGAACCATAGTGAGGCCGGTGGCTATTCCGGTAGCTTTGATGAGTCCATGCCGAAGCGGCAGAAGTGGAGACAGTGAGGATAGCAAGACCAACAAGAATGGTTTTCTTCATGCTCAGCTCCTCTGAAGCGACGCATCATTCGCGCTAAACCGCCTCAGAGAGCCTTCGTTCCGATGCGCTAAAAAGTTTAGGTCCAGCTTGCTGCGTACTTGATTCTCATGCCGGGTTTTAGGGCCCAAATACTCGGACCCGCCGTTCCCTTGGCAGGATGACGATTGAGGCTACCTCAGTGTCGGCCTCCTCAGCGCGTCGCCGCGATGTCGCCTACTGGCCCCTTAGCTGACCTTTCGCATGCCTTGAGCGAACGTCCGCGAATGCCTCCAAGCCGACATTCGTCAGGCTGTGATATCGACAACTTCAAAGGATGACTCCACTCCAGAGAGCACATCCATGCAGCCCCACCCGGTGATGAATTCGTACTGTCGAACGGGACGATGAATCTCCTTCCAGGTCTCCGACTGGCTGTCCGCGAAGGTCGAACCCTCCACGCGATAAGCGAAGTGCCTTGGAACTAACCCCTCGTTTTTCGTAGGCTGTTGCTCAGTACTGAGCGGCATTTCGTCCAAAAGGCGGACTATAGTGGCGCCGTTGAAACGAACGCGAAGCGCCTGACCCTCAGCGCTCGGAAGAACGAAGTCCGCCGAGAGGCTTTCTGCCTTCCACTTGATCGCGAGCAGGTCGCTCTTATCGCAGTCAAACGTCACGCCTGCGTCGATCGGAAAATACTTAGGCATGGCTTGCTCGGGTGGCACCAATCAGGCAGGGGCGTTCTACCATTTCCCCGCCTGTATGTCTGCTTGGGCCCGTGGCAGACCTTGTCGCGCAGCTCGCCGACCGTCTGCTTGTGACCCCTTCTCGGACATCAGCCCGGCCCGGTGACATGCGATTCAGGCTATCCCGGCCCTTCCTGAATGATGGTTTGGACCGATAAGATACCTTCTTGACCCTTTGGGGGCGGATATGACGCGGCCATCAAGAACGGGCGGCAAGACGAGCCAGGCGAAGACCCGCAAGGGCCGCAAGACCACCAAGAGCAAGCGCCGCATTGCGCCAGCGGCCAGCCGAGCGAAGCGTCGTTCGGTCGCCGGTTCGAGCAAAGACCTGAAGGAGGCCCGCGAGCAGCAGGCGGCGACGGCCCAAATATTGAAGGTCATCGCAAGTTCGCCTGACGATGTGCAGCCGGTATTCGAGGCGATTGCGATCAGCGCCAACAGGCTGATTGGCGGTTTCTCTACGGCAGTGTTTCGCTATATCGACGGCATGCAACACCTGGAGGCGTTCACGCCGACCAATCCGGTCGCTGACGAAGCATTGCGAGCTTCGTTCCCGCGGCATCTCACAACGACTTCGGCGCCCTTCGAGTTGCTGCGTGATGGCAAACCAACGCAGATTGTCGATACCGAATCCTCGCCAAACATACTGGCCAGGGATTTGGCGCGATTGCGCGGCTTTCGCAGCATGTTGTTCACGCCGTTGATGAGCAATGGGGTGCCTATCGGCTTGATCACCGTGACGCGAGTCGAGACCGGTTCATTCGCGGACCATCACGTGCAATTGCTACAGACCTTCGCCGACCAGGCCGTGATCGCCATCGAAAACGCGCGGCTGATCAACGAGGTGCAGGCCAAGACCCGCGATCTCTCCGAAGCCCTCACCTACCAGACCGGCAGCAGCAATATCTTAAGGGTCATAGCGTCCTCACCGACTAACGTCGAACCAGTTCTCGAAGCAATCGTCGCAAGTGCGTGCCAACTTTGTGAGGCCGATGATGCTGCCGTGCTCTTGAAGGACGGCGACGAACTGCGCTTCAGCGCACATCATGGCCCGATTTCGATAGATGTAGGAAAGTGGCCGATCAATCGCGGCTGGGTCTCGGGGCGTGCGTTCCTCGATCAGACGCCGGTGCACGTGCGCGACCTCCTCTCAGACGAAGGCGCCGAATTTCCAGATGGTCGGAAATTGACCCAGCATACCGGCACTGGGGTTATTCACAGCATTCTGGCTGTTCCGTTGCTGCGCGAAAAGGAGAGCATTGGCGCGATTCTGCTTCGCCGCACCGAGGTGCAGCCATTTAATGAGAAGCAGATTGCCTTGCTACAGTCCTTCGCCGACCAGGCGGTGATTGCGATCGAGAACGCGCGATTGTTCAATGAAACGAGGGAAGCGCTGGAGCGGCAAACTGCGACGTCGGAAGTGCTACGAGTCATATCCACTTCGCCTGGCGGACTTGGGCCGGTGTTCGAGGCCATGCTGGAAAATGCCGTGCGCATCTGCCGTGCCAGTTTTGGGACGCTGCTCCTATACGAAGGCGACAGGTTGCGGCGGGTGGCGCGAATGGCCGCGCAAAACGTGCCGCAATTGTACACGCCCGACCAGGAAACGCCGCCACACTTCATCGCGCCGTTTGATGGGGCGCCTTCGCTGGGGCGCCTCGTCGAGACCAAGGCGCTGGTTCACATTGCCGATATCGCCACAGAGCATCCCGACGATCTGATCTACAAGGTCGCCGCAGCCCGCACCGTTCTGATTGTGCCGATGCTCAAGGAGAGCGAGCTTGTCGGTGGCTTTGCTGTCTACCGCAAGGAAGTGCAAGAGTTCAGCGACAAGCAGGTCGAGTTGCTGGAAAATTTTGCGGCACAAGCGGTGATCGCCATCGAAAACACACGACTGCTCAAGGAGCTGCGGCAGCGAACCGACGATCTCTCGCAATCCCTCGACGACCTCCGCACCGCACAGGACCGCCTGGTGCAGACCGAAAAGCTTGCCTCGCTCGGCCAGCTCACCGCGGGCATTGCGCACGAGATCAAGAACCCGCTCAACTTCGTCAATAATTTCGCAACCCTTTCAGCGGAGTTGACCGAGGAGTTGAACGAGGCCCTCAAGCCCGCCGAACTCGTCGACAAGATCCGCACCGAAGTCGATGAGCTGACGGCGCTTTTGAAGAGCAACCTCGAAAAGGTCGTGCAGCACGGCAAGCGGGCCGATTCCATCGTCAAGAACATGCTGCTGCACTCACGCGAGGGACCGGGCGAGCGCCGCCTCGCCGACATCAATGCCCTGGTCCAGGAGAGTCTTAATCTAGCCTACCATGGCGCGCGCGCAGAGAAGTCCGACTTCAACATCACGCTCACGCAGGACCTCGACCCCGACGCGGGCGAAATCGAGGTATATCCGCAGGAGATCACGCGCGCGCTGCTCAACGTGATCTCCAACGGCTTCTATGCCGCGACCAGGCGCAAGTCCGAGGCGGGAGACGAGACCTTTGAGCCTGTGCTGAGTGCGACCACGAACAACCTTGACGACAAGGTCGAAATTCGCATTCGCGACAACGGCACCGGGATTTCGGTCGAGGTGAAGGAAAAAATGTTCAATCCCTTCTTTACTACCAAGCCAGCTGGCGAAGGCACGGGGCTCGGTCTGTCGATGACCCATGACATCATTGTCAAACAACACGGCGGAACCCTCGATGTCGAGAGCGAGCTGGGTGTGTTTACCGAGTTCATTATCACGCTGCCGCGATGACCTCTTTTGGCCCATCGGCGAAACTGGGGATAGCCTTTTAGAGTTCTGCTTCGCAGGGTCTAGCGGACGCGAATTGCTCTCGTTGAGCTCTTCTCAGTTTGACCCGAAGGCGAAGATCGCGATAGCGCCCGGCCGTCAGCAGCTGACGCCAGACCGGACGTGGTGGCGACGCGGCCAAATCGATGAGAATGACCTTCAACGGACGTTTACTTGGGGTCGCTTCCGCCAATTAGCTTAAGGATATAATCTGGCCAGCCTCCAATCGGACTGCTGCCAGGTTCAGACCCATGAAGCGGTGGCGCTCAGTCAGCATTATCTGCATGGTTGTCACTGCGGGCCTGCTGGGTGCCGGGGCCCTTGTCGTCGGCCAGTCACGCGTGCCGACAGAAGCCATTGCATCCTCCGTAACACGTACACCGGAGCTTATGGAACGCGCGTGGCACCTGCCAGTGGCCGCCACATTCCATGGGAACGTGAACTGGCAATCAAATAGCTCTCGTTGCGGACCTGCAGCTGTTGCGAATGCGTATAGGTCGCTCGGCGAGACGGCAAGCACGGAGGGTAAGGTGTTGGCCGGCACCGGGCGGTGCTGGACGGGCTTATGCATCCTGGGTCTCACGCTCGACGAACTGGCCGAGGTGGCGCGGACCAACACGAGCCGCAAAGTCACGGTCTTGCGTAATCTCAGCGAGGGCCAGTTTCTGCAACATTTGCGTCGCTCCAACGATCCTGGCCGACGCTACATCGTGAATTTCAATCGCGCGCAAATTTTTGGTGCTGGTGTTGGACATCATTCGCCCATTGGCGGCTATCTGGAAGCCGAAGATCTAGTTTTCGTGCTCGATGTCAATTCCAATTACCAGCCATGGCTAGTCGAGCGAAAGCGGCTGTTCGCAGCTGTGAATACGTACGATGGCGATAAGAAGCGCGGGCTGCTGCTGATCGAGTAATTGCAAATCCCTGCGGCCTGTCACGTACAGCCCTGGGCTGAAGAAGGCGAGCGAGGCGGTGGAGGTGACCAGGCGATCGAATAAAACAAGGCTGCGAGCGGCTGCCTTGCGACGGGTCTGCTCGTGGCCCTGAGTCGAACAGCACTGCAGCCGTCACGACGTCGGCTGTCTGATGTGGTCCGGATTCCGATGAAGCATTTTCTGGAAGGACAGTCGGTTTTAGCGCCTCTCCCTGTTTTACTTTTGCTGGGCGGGTGTGCCGGAACGATGCCCGAATGTAATTCTTTGGATGCGCGTAATACAGTGATTAAGATCGTTTCGGGCGACAGCAACAACGCGCTTGTCAACTACGCCGTTATGAACTCGAGCGCGGTTGCGGCGATGATAAGTCATGCGACCACAGAGGCCGAAAAACTAGCGATTTGGGAAAAGGCGAGACAAGGTGCCGCTTATAGGTTGGATGATGCGACAAGCACAAATTCAAGAAGCAAAGCCAAGCGAGCAGTTACCTGTACCGCGTTATTGTCTGCGACCGTTGAGGATGTGACAGCGCAAAAGGAGGTGGACTTCGAGGTGGAACTAACCGCAGACGGCAAGATTTCCGTTTCGGTCAGTCCGTTTCAATTTTGACCGATGCCACGTAGCGGCCTCTTTCATATCAGGCCAAGCAGGGAATGTCGCCTTTGGCCCGTAGCAGACCTCGGCCTATGTTTCGTCGATTTCCACTTTATAGCTGCCCACCCTAATACGCCTGCTTGGCGTCCGCCTCTTCGCTGGTCTGGATCAGGTCGAGGCTCTGCTCGATCTTGCCGAGCAGGGCCGAGAGCTGCTTGCGCTCCTGCACGGAGAGGCAGGCGAGAATTTCATCCTCCCGCCGCAGCAATTGCGGAAACAGCTCCTCATAGAGCGCGCGGCCCTTCTTCGTCAGTTGCAGGCGGAATTCGCGGCGGTCGGCTTCGTTCTCGACCCGCTCGATCAATCCCTGGTGCAGCAGCATCGTCACCGCCCGGCTGATGGTCGATTTGTGCGTGCGGGTGCATTGCGAGATGAATTGCGCGCTGCAGGCATCATTGCGGAAGCCGAGCGTGGCGATCACGCGCCATGCCGGAATGTCGAGGCCATGCCGCTCCTGATATTCCACCGCGAGCGCGGAACTCACCTCCGCCGCGAGCCGGTTGAGGCGGAACGGCACGAACTTGAACAGGTCGAGCCGAGACTTTGGCCGCGGCGAAGCCTCGTCGGCTTGCCGTGCCTTCAGCGCGATGTCGCTGGATGTCCTCGCCAAGGAAAGCGCTCCGAATTCAGTTGACGGCCGGCCGGCTCCGGTCCAAAATAGTTGCACATGAGACTATCTAGCAGATCAGTCCTCTCCTGACCAGAGCGAAAGGTTAGCGCATGGCGCAGGCCAAATCCCAGTTCGGCTATCGCCGCCACCCCGATCAGGATCGTCCGGGCCAAGACCCGGCCGCGCATCCGGTCGTGGTCGTCGGTGCGGGCCCGGTGGGGTTGTCGCTCGCGATCGATCTTGCCCAGCGTGGCCAGCGCGTCGTGCTTTTGGACGATGCCGACCGTATCGGCGAAGGCTCGCGCGCGATCTGCTTCTCGAAACGTTCGCTGGAATATTGGGACCGCCTCGGCGTCGGCGACCGCATGGTCGAGAAGGGCGTGGTGTGGAGCGTCGGCCGCATCTTTCACGGCGAGTCGCAGCTCTACCAGTTCAACCTGCTACCCGAGGACGGCCACAAGCGCCCGGCCTTCATCAACCTCCAGCAATATTACGCCGAAGCCTATCTGGTCGATCGCATTCAGGATCTGCCTGCGATCGACCTGCGCTGGCGCAACAAGGTGACGGCGCTGGAGCAGCGCAATGATTCGGTCGCGCTGACGATCGAAACGCCGGAGGGAGCCTATCGGCTGCACGCGCAATATGTCATCGCCTGCGACGGCGCGCGGTCCTCGCTGCGACAGATGGTCGGCGCCGAGTTCGCGGGACAGGTGTTCGAGGACCAGTTCCTGATCGCCGACGTCAAGATGACCGCAGAATTCCCGACCGAACGCTGGTTCTGGTTCGATCCGCCGTTCCATGCCGGACGTTCGGCGCTGCTGCACCGGCAGCCCGATGACGTCTGGCGCATCGATCTCCAGCTCAATCGCTACGCCGATCCGGTTCTCGAGAAGAAGCCGGAAAACGTGCAGCCGCGCATCGCGCGCATGCTTGGCCATGACAAGTTCGAGTTCGAGTGGATCTCGCTGTACAAATTCCAATGCCGGCGGATGGACCGCTTCATCCATGGCCGCGTGATTTTTGCCGGCGATTCCGCGCACCAGGTCTCGCCGTTCGGTGCGCGCGGCGCCAACTCGGGACTGGAGGACGCCGAAAACCTCTCCTGGAAACTCGATCGCGTGCTGCGCGGGACTTCGCCCGCGAGCCTGCTCGAGAGCTACCATGCCGAGCGCAGCATGGCGGCCGATGAGAACATCCGCGAATCCACCCGCTCGACCGATTTCATGGCGCCGAACTCGCACCAGGAAGCGCGGCTGCGCAAGGCGGTGCTGTCGCTCGCCAAGGAGACCGAGTTCGGCAAGCGCATGGTCAATGCTGGCCGGCTGTCGGTGCCGTGCAGCTACGACTCGCCGCTGTCCTCGCTCGATGCGGATACGTGGCGCGGCGGACCGTCGCCCGGCTGTTCCATGCTCGACGCGCCCGTCGCAACGCGTGCCGGCGAGCAGATCTATCTGACGGATGCCTTCCGCGAGGGTGGAACGGACTTCACCTTGCTGTCGTTCAGCAATGGCGCGCCGATCGATGTGCCCGATGGCATCAGGGGCATCTGCATTGGAGATGAAGGCGGACTTGCCGATCCCTCGGGCCTGGCCGCAAAGCGCTACGGCGCCGAGCCGGGTGCCGCCTATCTGCTGAGGCCCGACGGTTATGTCGCGGCGCGCTTCCGCCACCCGACGCGCGCGACGATCGCGGCGGCGCTGGCGCGGGCCGAAGGTTTGTATTGAGGTTTCGCATGCCGCTCTCCACCAACTCCAACTTCGCGCGTCCCGACGATGCCTTTCGCGCCATCGTCGAGGCGCATCGCGGCCTCACCGAGGAGCAGAGCGCCGATTTCGACGCGGCGCTGGTGCTGATCCTCGCCAACCATATCGGCGACATCGACGTGCTGCGCGAGGCGATCGGCCTTGCCAAGCGGCGCATGATCGACGGCCAGCAGCAACAACAGCAACAACAATAACCCAATGACTTGAAGGACGAATTGATGGCGAAGAATTTCGCATCCACCGGCGATCTCTCCGAGAAGAAGATCACCTTCTCCGAGATCGGCGCCGATCTCTATGCCTTCACCGCCGAGGGCGATCCGAACACGGCCGTCATTGTCGGCGACGACGGTTGCCTCGTGTTCGATGCGCAGGCAACGCCCGCGATGGCGAACAAGGTGATCGAGCGCGTGCGCACCGTCACCGACAAGCCGATCAAATATGTCGTGCTGTCGCATTATCATGCGGTGCGCGTGCTGGGCGCATCCGCCTACAAGGCGCAAGGTATCGTCGCCTCACAGGAGACCTATCGGCTGATCGAAGAGCGCGGCAAGCAGGATTGGGATTCCGAATACGGCCGCTTCCCGCGCCTGTTCCAGGACGCGCAGAGCATCCCCGGCCTGACCTGGCCGACGCTGACCTTCGAAGGCGAGATGTCGATCTATCTGGGAAAGCGCGAGGTGCGCCTGATGCAGTTAGGGGCCGGCCACACCTCCGGCGACATCGTCGCCTGGGTGCCGGATGCCGAGGTGATGTTCTCCGGCGATCTCATCGAATATCACTCGGCCTGTTATTGCGGCGATGCGCATTTGCGCGAATGGCCGCTGACGCTGAACGAGATTCGCAACTTCAATCCCAAGGCCATCGCGCCGGGCCGCGGCGATGCCCTGAAGGGCCTCGCCACCGGGCGCGAGGCCATCGCGATGACGCGCGAATTCGTCTCCACGCTCTATGGCGCGGCCGAAATCTCCGTCGCCAAGGGTCGCACCTTGAAGGAGACGATGGCGGCGACGCGCGAGGTGATGGATCCGAAATTCTCGAGTTTTGCCATCTACGAGCACTGCCTGCCGTTCAACGTGTCGCGCGCCTATGATGAAGCGTCGGGGATCGACGACCCCGTGATCTGGACCGACAAGCGCGACCAGGAGATGTGGTCTGCCCTGCAAGGAGGAGGATAGTCATGAACATCAACACCTCGCCCGATCAGATCGTTCGCAGTTCCGCACAGGTGACGCCGGGCTACATGTCCGGCTTCGGCAACAGTTTTGAGACCGAGGCGCTGCCGGGCGCGCTGCCGATCGGGCGCAACTCGCCGCAGCGCTGCGCCTATGGCCTCTATGCCGAGCAGCTCTCGGGCTCGCCCTTCACCGCGCCGCGCGGCACCAATGAGCGCTCCTGGCTCTATCGCATCCGTCCGTCGGTGAAGCATTCCGGCCGCTTCGAGAAGATCGATGCCGGGCTGTGGCGCTCGGCACCGTGCCACGAATACGATCTGCCGATCGCGCAGCTGCGCTGGGATCCGACGCCGATCCCGAAGGAGGAGGTGACCTTCCTCCAGGGCGTGCAGACCATGACGACAGCGGGTGACGTCAACACGCAGGCCGGCATGGCGGCGCATGTCTATCTCATCACCAAATCGATGCTGGATCAGCATTTCTACAATGCCGACGGTGAGCTGATGTTCGTGCTTCAGCAGGGCGTCTTGCGTCTCGTCACCGAGTTCGGCCGCATCGATGCCGAGCCCGGCGAGATCGTGGTGATCCCGCGCGGCGTCAAGTTCCGCGTCGAAATCCCGAACGGTCCGGCGCGCGGCTATCTCTGTGAGAACTATGGCGGCGCTTTCACACTGCCGGAGCGCGGGCCGATCGGCGCCAATTGCCTCGCCAATGCGCGCGACTTCCTCACGCCGGTCGCGTACTATGAAGACAAGGACACACCGACCGAGCTTTACGTGAAATGGGGCGGCTCGCTGTTCAAGACCACGTTGCCGCATTCTCCGATCGACGTCGTCGCCTGGCATGGCAATTACGCGCCCTATAAGTACGACCTGCGCACGTTCTCGCCGGTCGGCGCGATCAGCTTCGATCATCCCGATCCCTCGATCTTCACGGTGCTGACCTCGCCGTCGGAGACGGCTGGCACCGCGAATATCGACTTCGTGATCTTCCCCGAGCGCTGGATGGTCGCCGATAACACCTTCCGCCCGCCCTGGTATCACATGAACATCATGAGCGAGTTCATGGGCCTGATCTACGGCGTCTACGATGCCAAGCCGCAAGGCTTCGTCCCCGGCGGCATCAGCCTGCACAATTGCATGCTGCCGCACGGCCCGGATCGCGATGCGTTTGAGCATGCCAGCAATGGCGAACTGAAGCCCGTGAAGCTGACCGGCACCATGGCCTTCATGTTCGAGACCCGCTACCCGCAGCGTGTCACCGCGCATGCCGCGAAATCATCGACGCTCCAGGACGATTACGCGGAGTGCTGGAAGGGCCTGGAGAAACGGTTCGATCCGAACAGGCCGTAGCTTTCTTGCCCTCTCCCCTTGTGGGAGAGGGTGGCTCGCCGCATGGCGGCGAGACGGGTGAGGGCTCTGTCTCCGCGAGTGAGCCTCTCACATTCGGATACGCGGATAGAACCCCTCATCCGGCGCTTCGCGCCACCTTCTCCCACAAGGGGAGAAGGAAGAAAGAATCGAGCCGAACGTGACAACCCACCCCAACGACCCCAGCCTCCGCTCCTTCATCGATGTCGATCCTGCCTCCGACTTTCCGATCCAGAACCTGCCCTATGGCGTGTTCTCGACTGCGGGCAATCCAACGCCACGGATCGGTGTTGCGATCGGCAATTACGTGCTCGATCTCTGGGAGTTCGAGCAGGACTCGCGGCTCGATGTCGGTCCGCTCGGTGTGTTCTCCGGGGCCTCGCTCAATCCCTTCATGGCGCTCGGACCAAAAGTCTGGACCAAGACGCGGGCGCGGATCAGCGAGCTCCTGCGTCACGATCATCCGGAGCTGCGCGACAACGAGGAGCTGCGCAGCCGCGCGCTGGTGCCGATGCGCGATGCAAAGCTGCATCTGCCGTTCGCGGTCTCCGGCTACACCGATTTCTATTCCTCCAAGGAACACGCCACCAATGTCGGCGTGATGTTCCGCGGCAAGGACAATGCGCTGCAGCCGAACTGGCTGCATATGCCGATCGCCTATAACGGCCGCGCCTCCACCGTCGTGGTATCAGGCACCAAGGTGAAGCGGCCGCGCGGGCAGCTGAAGCCGCCGAACGTGGAGGTGCCGAACTTCGCTCCGTGCAAGCGACTCGATTTCGAGCTAGAGATGGGCGTCGTGATCGGCCAGCCATCGCCGATGGGCGGCATGCTGAGCGAGAGCCAAGCCGAGGAGATGATCTTCGGTTTCGTGCTGCTCAACGATTGGAGCGCGCGCGACATCCAGCAATGGGAATATGTGCCGCTCGGTCCGTTCCTGGCCAAAGCGTTCGCGACCTCGATCAGCCCGTGGGTGGTGACGCGCGAGGCGCTGGAGCCGTTCCGGCTGAAGGGGCCGGAGCAGGCGCCGGCGCCGCTCGACTACCTCAAGCAGAACAAGCCGCAGAACTACGACATTGCACTCGACGTGTCCTTGCGCGCTGCCGGCGCCAACGCCCCCGCCAGCATCAGCCGCACCAATTTCAAATACATGTACTGGTCCTCGGTGCAGCAGCTCATGCACCACGCCTCCAGCGGCTGCGCCATGAATGTCGGCGATCTCCTGGGGAGCGGCACCATCTCCGGCCCGGAAAAGGATCAGCGCGGCAGCCTGCTCGAGATCAGCTGGAACGGCACCGAGCCGGTCGAATTGCCCGGCGGCATCAAGCGGTCGTTCCTGGAAGACGGCGACAGCCTCGTTATGCGCGGCTGGTGTCAGGGCAATGGCTATCGCGTCGGGTTCGGCGAGGTCGAGGGGACGATTTTGGCGGCGGAGTAGCGCGCGCCGCCGCCACGACCTCTGTCATTGCGAGCGCAGCGAAGCAATCCAGAATCTCTCCGCGGAGGGATTCTGGATTGCTTCGTCGCAAGGGCTCCTCGCAATGACGGTGTGGCAGCAGTTCACCGTCTCTCCGGCGGCACCTCGCGTATCCGCGCGCAATGTGCCGCGACGTCGTCCAGGCTGTACTTCAGATGCACCCGCTTGTCGGACGGCACCTGCTTGGTCGTGCACACGCCCGGCCGCCATTCCTGCGCGGGCCTGATCGGGCGCGGGGCAAAACCGCCGCCGCAGTTCGGGCAGACGTTGAAGAGTTTCGTCTCCACGCAATCCGCACAGAACGTGCATTCATACGAGCAGATCCGCGCGTCGGTTGCATCAGGCGGCAGGTCGCGGTCGCAATATTCGCAGTTCGGTCGAAGCTGGAGGGCCATGGTTGAATCTCCCGGATTGACCGGGATCATCGCAGATCGCGCCCGCGGCGCGAATGACGTAGTTCCCTCGATTTCAGCCGGGCTCCAGGCGATTGCCTAGCGCCGCTAGCGCCCGGCCTTCCACGCAGCCGTCACAGCCCCGATCTCCGCCGCCTCCGGCTCGCGGACGGCCGAAGGCGTGCGTGAGAATCTCGGCGCGGGCGCGGGCTGCTTCACGCCGTGACGCTCGACGAAGACATTGCGGGCGACCATGTGCGGGTGTTGCGTGGCCTCCGACATGGTCAGCACCGGCGCGAAGCAGATGTCGGTGCCTTCCATGATCTTGCACCAGTCCTCGCGCGTCTTGCTCTTGAACACCGCCTTCAGCTTCTCCTTCAGCGCCGGCCAGGCGTTGCGGTCCATCTGCGCGTCGAAATCGGCGTCGGTCAGGCCCGCGTGCTGGCGCAGCAGCGCGTAGAATTGCGGCTCGATCGACCCAATCGAGACGAAATGGCCGCAGGCGCATTCGTAGACGCCGTAGAAATGCGCGCCGCCGTCAAGGAAGTTCTGGTTGCGCCCCTCGGTCCAGCGTCCCATCGTGGTCATGTCGAAGAAGAACGACATCAGCGACGCCGCGCCGTCGCACATGGCGGCATCGACCACCTGGCCCTTGCCGGATTTTTGCGCTTCGAGAAGCGCCGCAAGCACGCCGACGACGAGATAGAGCGCGCCGCCGCCGAAATCGCCGACCAGATTGAGCGGCGGCACCGGTGTCTCCTTAGGTCCGATCGCGGCGAGCGCACCGGTGATCGAGATGTAATTGATGTCGTGGCCGGCGGCGTTCGCAAGCGGGCCCTCCTGGCCCCAGCCGGTCATGCGGCCGTAGACCAGCTTCGGGTTGCGCGCGAGCACCACGTCAGGCCCGAGCCCGAGCCGCTCCATCACGCCGGGACGAAAACCTTCGACCAGCGCATCGGCGCTGGCCAGCAGGTCGAGCACTTGTGCGATCGCCGCCTTGTCCTTGAGGTCGAGCTCGATCACCTTGCGGCCGCGGCCCGCCACCGACTTCATGCTCTTCCTGGCGCCGATGCGATCGAGCGTGACGACGTCGGCGCCCATGTCGGCCAGCATCATGCAGGCGAACGGGCCGGGTCCGATGCCGGCGAATTCGACGATGCGGAAGCCCGACAGCGGGCCGGAGGCGCGGACGGAGGAGCCATCTGATTTTTCTTGGGCTGGTTTATCGAGCACGTTGTTGTTTCCTCGGGTCGCGGGCGGATGCCGGTGATCCGGCAATGGCCTCGGACATTGCTCTTTGGGGCGAGTTAATTGGCTGATTAACTTTTCTCGCCTTCACACCAGCGAGGCAAGCGATTTTCATGCCGCATGGCCAAAATAAAAACAGCGCGCACCGAAGTGCGCGCCGCGAAAAATTTGTGTTGAGGCGCTAAAGCGCGATTGTCAGCCCGCAGCGGTCACAGCGCGCTGTGCCATCACTTTGACGAGGTTGGCGCGGTACTCGGCAGTGCCATGAATGTCAGCCAGCAATCCGCTCGCAGAAATATTGACGCTGTCGATCGCCGATGGCGACCAGTTCGCCTTCAACGCGGCTTCGATGGCGCCCACCCGCATCACGCCGTTCTGCGAGGCGCCGGTGGCGGCCACCCGCACCTCGCCCGATTTGGTCTGCGCCACGAACACGCCGGTCAGCGCGAAGCGCGAGGCCGGATGCCGCATCTTGGCGTAGCCCGCTTTCGCCGGAACCGGGAACGACACCGCAGTGATGATCTCGCCATCTTCGAGCGCCGTGGTGAACAGACCCTTGAAGAAGTCATCCGCCGAGATCGACCGCTTGTTCGTCTTCACGGTGGCGCCGAGCGCGAGCAGTGCGGCGGGATAGTCGGCAGCGGGATCGTTGTTGGCGATCGAGCCACCGATCGTGCCGCGATAGCGCACCGCGGGGTCGCCGATCAGCGACGCCAGATAGGCGAGTGCCGGAATCGCCTTCTTCGCGGCATCGCTAGTGGCGACGTCATGATGCGGCGTGGCGGCCTTGATGGTCAGCGTGTCGCCGGAGGCCTCGACGCCGATCATGTCCTTGATCTTGCCGAGGTCGATGACGTCTGACGGATTGGCGAGCCGCTGCTTCATGACCGGCAGCAGGGTTTGTCCGCCGGCCAGGAATTTCGCCTCGCTGCTCTTGCCGAACAGGCTCACGGCTTCGTCGACCGAGGAAGCACGATGATAGGTGGTCTGGTACATCTTCGTTCCTCCCTCTTAAGCGGCGTTGATCGTGCGCCACACCCTGTCGGGGGTCGCGGGCATTTCCAGATTGTTCTTGCCGATCGCATCCGTGATCGCGTTGATCACGGCTGCAGAAGCGCCGATCGCGCCGGCCTCACCGCAACCCTTGATGCCCAGGGGATTGCCCGGGCACAGCGTCGTGGTGTGGGAGAGGTTGAACGAGGGCAAATCGTCGGCACGCGGCATGGAGTAATCCATGAACGAGGCCGTCACCGGCTGGCCGTTGGCATCGTAGATCGCGTGCTCGAGCAGCGCCTGCCCGATGCCTTGGGCGAGGCCGCCGTGGACCTGTCCCTCGACGATCATCGGGTTGATCAGCCGGCCGAAATCGTCGGCCGCGACGAAGTTGACGAAGGATGTCTTGCCGGTGCCGGGATCGACCTCGAGCTCGCAGATATAGGCGCCGGCCGGGAAGGTGAAGTTGGTGGGGTCGTAGAAGGCGCTCTCCTTCAAGCCCGGCTCCATCCCCTCAGGCAGATTGTGCGCGGTGTAGGCTGCGAGCGCGACCATCGGGAAGGCGATCGCCTTGTCGGTGCCCGTGACCTTGAACTCGCCGTTCTCGATGACGATGTCGGCCTCCGAGGCCTCCAGCGCATGCGCAGCGATCTTCTTGGCCTTGGATTCCATCTTCTCCATCGCCTTCAGGATCGCGGTAAGACCGACGGCTGCGGAGCGCGAGCCGTAGGTGCCCATGCCGAACTGCACCTTATCGGTGTCGCCATGGACGATCGAGACCTGGCTGATCGGAACGCCCAGGCGGTCGGCGACGAGCTGGCAGAACGTGGTCTCGTGGCCCTGGCCGTGGCTGTGCGATCCCGTGAGGATCTCGATGGTCCCGACCGGATTGACGCGCACCTCGGCCGATTCCCACAGGCCGACGCCGGCACCCAGACTGCCGACGGCTTTTGACGGCGCGATGCCGCAGGCCTCGATGTAGCAGGACACGCCGATGCCGCGCAGCTTGCCTTGTGATTTGGCTTGTGCCTTGCGGGCAGGGAAGCCGGCATAGTCGATCGCCTTCATCGCGGCATCGAGCGAGGCGTTAAAGTCGCCGGTGTCATAGGCCATGATCACAGGCGTCTGGTGCGGGAACTGGGTGATGAAGTTGGTCCGGCGCAGCTGGGCCGGATCGACCTTCAGCTGCCGTGCCGCCGTCTCCATCAGCCGCTCCAGCAGGTAGCTGGCCTCGGGTCGGCCGGCGCCGCGATAGGCGTCGACCGGCGTGGTGTTGGTGTAGACGCCGATCACCTCGGCATGGATCGCCGGGATGTTGTACTGGCCCGACAGCAGCGTCGCGTAGAGATAGGTCGGCACCGACGACGAGAACAGCGACATGTAGGCGCCGAAATTGGCGTAGGTCTTCACCTTCAACCCGGTGATCTTGTTGTTGGCGTCGAAGGCCATCTCGGCATGGGTCACATGGTCGCGGCCATGCGCGTCGGTGAGGAAGGCCTCGGTGCGGTCGCCGGTCCACTTCACGGGACGACCGACCTTCTTGGAGGCCCACAGCGCCACCATCTCCTCGGGATAGATGAAGATCTTCGAGCCGAAGCCGCCGCCGACGTCGGGCGCGATCACGCGCAGCTTGTGCTCGGGCGCGATGTTATAGAACGCCGACAGCACGAGGCGGGCGACGTGCGGGTTCTGCGACGTGGTGTAGAGCGTGAAATGCTCCTCCGCCGCGTCGTAATCGGCGATCGCCGCGCGCGGCTCCATCGCGTTCGGGGCGAGGCGGTTGTTGGTGACGTCGAGCTTGACCACATTGGCGGCCTTCGAGAAGGCTGCATCGACCGCACCCTCGTCGCCGAGCACCCAGTCATAGACCTGGTTGCCAGGGGCTTCGGGATGCAGCTGCGGCGCGCCGGCCTTGATCGCGGCGTGCATGTCGGCGACCGCGGGAAGCTCCTCGTAATCGACGACGACAGCTTCCGCCGCGTCGCGCGCGAGATTCTTGCTCTCGGCGACCACGACCGCGACGGCTTGGCCAACGAACCGCACCGTCTCCGGCGCCATCGCCGGCCATGCGCCCATCTTCATCGGGCTGCCATCCTTGGAGGTGATGGCCCAGCCGCAGATGAGGTTACCGACCTTGTCGTCGACGAGTTGCTGTCCCGTGAGCACCGCGACCACGCCCGGCATCTTCAAGGCGGCAGAGGAGTCGATCCCCTTCACCTTGGCATGCGCGTGTGGGCTTCTGATGAAATAGGCATGAGTCATGCCCGGCAATTTGATGTCGTCGACGTACCGGCCCTTGCCGGTAATGAAACGCTTGTCTTCCTTGCGCACGACGCGCGCACCGATGCCTTCAACACCCATGTCTGGTCCTCCCGACCGGAAATTTGTTGACCCGCGCTTTCCATCGAAAGCGGCAGTGGTTTTCTTGCTCGCGGCGGCCCGCTTTACTCGGCCGCCTGCGCAACGTTCATGCGACCGGCCGCATCCAGCACGGCCTTGACGATGTTGTGGTAGCCGGTGCAGCGGCAGATATTGCCCTCGAGCTCTTGACGTACGGTGGCTTCGTCGAGCTGGCCGCCAGATCCTTGAGCTTGATGGCGCTGCACGATGTCGATTGCCGACATGATCATGCCCGGGGTGCAATAGCCGCATTGCAGGCCGTGATTGTCGCGGAAGGCGGCCTGCATCGGATGCAGCTCATCGCCCTTGGCGATGCCTTCGATCGTGGTGACGCTCGCGCCGTCCGCCTGTCCCGCCAGCATGGTGCAGGATTTCACGGCGCGGCCGTCCATGTGCACGACGCAGGCGCCGCACTGGCTGGTGTCGCAGCCGACGTGGGTCCCAGTGAGGTTGAGGTGATCGCGCAAGAGGTGGACCAGCAGCGTGCGGTCCTCGACGTCGACAGCAACGGCCTTGCCGTTGACCGTCAGTTTGACTGTAGACACGTGAAGTCCTCCCAGAATGATTTTGATTGGTTCTAATTAGAAACAGCGCAACGGAACTTTGCAACTGGCATTTTGGTGACCTCGCGTCATGGAAAGGTCATCGTGGCGGCCGTCACGGCGCGCGATTCGATCATGATGCGCCACGCCGCCGCCAACGCATGGCGCGACCGCAAGCTAGGTTCGGAAAGTTCTCATCGCGTCCGCGGACAACGTCGCATCGTCGAAGCCGCGTACCGCCGTCGCTCGCCTGCGAGCTCAGCCCTCCCGCACGTTGTTCTCCCTTGGATGCCTTGTTCCCTAGTGTGAATAGGAGCACGCGCTCGCGGCTTTGCAATCGCGATCTTGGTAGTAGGCGGCGGGACGCTAAGCCATTGATTTTATTGCGGGTGCGCCTGGGGTGCGCCGAGCGCCTGATGTCGCTGTGCCGGCCCTCGCGCCACGTCGGCGAGGGCCGGCGGCGTGGGGGGCTTCGCCAAGCGCGGCGCGAAGGCCAGGCTTGAGGGAGAGGCACCGACGTCACTACCCTGCATTGCGAAGCCGAGGCGCAGATCGGCGGCAAGATCGCGCAGCTCGACTCGCGGTTGATCGATTCGACGTCGCGAAAACTTGCCGCGAACTTCTTCGAAAACTTCGCGGCGGTGGTAGCGCCATCATCGTGACTGCGGCGCACGATCGTTGCGCGATGCCCGATGCGTGCGGCCGGCTTGCGCGCGACATTGCCAAGCTGACGAAGCAGTGGGACGAGGCAAGGTCAACACAGCTCCCCTGTCGTCCCGGATCAGCGCTCACTTCGTTCGCTTGTCCGGGACGACGACCGAGAGTGAGGCGATGTCGTCGGTCCCCACACTCGCTTGGTGCGTTTCCACCTGAAAATCAAGGCAAGGAGCCGAGATTCGACAACGAGATGCGCGGCGAAAGCCGCCGACGATTTGCACTACTACCTTCCGCCTATACTAAGCGCGAAAAGCCGATGCTGTAATTTGCGCGATGGCTCGCAGGCAAACTGCGCATCGGGAGCGCAATGCGTTCCAGCGCCCAACCGGCGTACACAACAACACCGCGGAGGGAATACATGACCTTTGGAACGAAGGGTTTTTTGGCTGGTATTTCGATGGTTGCGATGCTGGCCGCCGGCACATCAGGCGTCCGTGCCAACGACTCGCTGATCAAGGCACAGTCCGATTCGAACCAGTGGGCCGTTGCCGGCCACGACTACGGCAATACGCGTTACAGCCCGCTCAAGCAGATCAATACCGAGAACGCCGGCAAGCTGACGCTCGCCTATTCGTTCTCGCTGGCGTCGTTGCGCTCGAACGAAGCCTCGCCGATCGTCGTCGGCAACACGCTGTACGTCTCGAGCTCCTGGGGCCCGAAATACGTCTATGCGCTCGATGCCGCGACCGGTGCGCGCAAATGGACCTGGGAGCCCGAAATTCCCGATGACGTGCTGCAATATGCCTGCTGCGACGTGAACAACCGCGGCGTCTCCTATGCGGACGGAAAGATCTTCGTCGGCCGGCTCGATGGCAAGCTGACGGCGCTCGATGCCGCGACCGGCAAGGCGCTGTGGACGACGAAGGTCGTCGATTACAAGCAGGGTTCGGTCATCACCTCGCCGCCGCTGGTGGTGCGCGACAAGGTCATCACCGGCTTCGGCGGCGGCGAGTACGGCGTGCGCGGTTCGCTCCAGGCCTTCGACATCAACAGCGGCAAGCAATTGTGGCAGACCTTTACGGTTCCCAGTCCGGATGAGCCCGGCGGCGACACCTGGAAGGGCGATTCCGCCCAGCATGGCGGCGGTGCGGCCTGGCTGGTCGGCTCCTACGATCCCAAGAGCGACACCGTCTATTGGGGCACCAGCAATCCCGGTCCGTGGAACACCGGCGTTCGTTCGACCGGCGACGGCAATTTCGGCAAGCTGACCAATCTCTACACCGCCTCGACGCTCGCGCTCGATCCCAACACCGGCAAGATCAAGTGGCACATCCAGACCACGCCGGCCGATGCCTGGGACTATGACGGCGTCAACGAAGCCGTGCTCGCGGATCTCAAGATCGGCGGCAGCACGGTGCCGGCGCTGATGAAGGCGGATCGCAACGGCTACTTCTTCGTCGCCAACCGTGAGACCGGCAAGGTGGTCTCGGCGGAGAAATACGTCTTCTCCAACTGGGCGAAGAAGTGGGACGTCAACACCATGCGGGCGGTCGAAGATCCGGACAAGCGTCCGGGGCCGGGCCATCCCGCCAAGGACATCTGTCCGAACCTGATTGGCGGCAAGAACTGGCAGCCGATGTCGTTCAATCCGCAGACCGGGCTTGTCTACATCCCCTCGAACAATGTCTGCATGGACTGGTCGGTGTCCGACGTCGCCTACAAGCGCGGCGTGTTCTATCTCGGCGCCGAATTTCCGACCAAGGAAGGCCCCGGCGGCTTCCTCGGCGAGCTCGTGGCCTGGGATCCCATCGCCCAGAAGAAGGTCTGGTCGATCAAGGAAGATCTGCCGTTCAACGGCGGCACGCTGACCACCGGCGGCGGCCTCGTGTTCGCCGGTAACATCCATGGTGACTTCCGCGCCATCGATGCGAAGTCTGGCAAGGTGCTGTGGAGCAAGAATCTCGGCTCCGGTATCGGTGCGGGCCCGGTGACCTACAGTGTCGACGGCAAGCAGTACGTCGCCATCGTCGTCGGCCGCACGGCTGCATTGCCCGCGTTCCTGGGCGAGGTTGGGAAGAAGATGACGGCCGCAGCCCCCGAGGGCGGTTCGCTCTTCGTGTTCTCCGTCCAGTGACGACTCGCGCGCGTATCCCGGAGGAACGGGATACGCGCGCGCTTTCTCGACATCGCGCGGCGACGGCATCGGCCAGATCTCGGGCCAGATCCTGTGTTGCCACGCTTGGTCCAACAATTCCCACCTGCCGGAGATGAGGATGCGTCCGATCAATCCAGGAAATGGCAACAGCGGACTTCGCACCATCGCGGGACTGCTCGCATGGGCCGCCGCGTCCGCGCTGATTGCGTCGGCCGCAACCGCTCACGCAGACGAGGCGAAGCCGTTCCGTCTGTGCGCCGATCCGACCAATCTGCCGTTCTCGAGCGATAATCCGTCGCGGCCGGGCTTCTATGTCGAAATTGGCCAGGCGCTGGCGCAGGCGCTCGGCCAACCGATCACTTACGATTGGTACAAATCCTATTTCGGCAAGCGCACCGTGAGGGTCACGCTGCTGGGCAAGCAATGCGACGCCATGATCGGCTTGCCACGCTCCGAGGATTTCATGGGACCTGCCGTGATCTTCTCCAGCACCTTTGCGAAGGAAGGCTACGCCCTGGTCGCGGCGAAAGGTCAGGCGATCGGCGGCGTGGACGACCTCAGGGGCAAGCGCATCGCTGTCCAGTACGCCAGCACACCACAAAACCTCCTTGCGACACGTGACGACATCCAGAAGGTGACCGTGCTCTCGCCCGAGGAGGCCATGCAGGCGCTCGATCAGGGCAGGGCCGACGTCGCCTTTATCTGGGGGCCCGTCGCCGGCTGGTTGAACATGACCGCCTATCATGACCGCTATCAAATCCGGCTCACCGAAGGCGAAGGCCTGTCATGGGATGCCGCCATCGGCTTTGCGAAGGGTTCGACCGAGCTGCGCGATCGGGTCGATGCGATCCTGCCGACGCTTCAGAGCACAATCGCCGATCTCGCGGTGAAATACGGCTTGCCGGCCGGACAGCCTGTCCGCTTTGGCGCGGCCCAGGCTGTGCCGGCGGGAACCACGACAGGAGCGGGCCCTGGGCCGAGCGTGAGGCAGGTCGCAAATGTGGTGGCAACCGAGATCAAGGGCGATGCATCTGCGCCGAATGCGGAGACCATCGGCGCGGGCAAGGAGATCTTCAACGGTACTTGCGCGCATTGCCATGGCCCCGACGCCATCCAGAGTGAACGGAAGATCGATCTGCGGCTCTTGCGTCACCGCTACGGCGACGACATGCGCGACACGTTCTGGAAGACCGTGCACGAGGGACGTCCCGCCAAGGGCATGCCGGCCTGGAAGGAGGTCTACACCGACGACCAGTTCGACAGCATTTATTCCTTCCTGCTGACCGTCCAGGTCGAATCGAACGACTGAACGGCCTTGACCGGACGGGATCGGGAAGATGTGGTAGCGTCCATCATGCATCTTTCCGACGCCGGACCGGCGCAGGATGGGTGCGCTGCCGCCGCGCGTGCGGTGGATCCTTTGGAAGGCGCCATGGCCAGCTTCCTGATCATCGACGATCATCCGCTGTTTCGCGAAGCTCTGGGCAATGCAGTGCGGCTCGCCTTGCCGGAGGCCCGCATCCTGGAGGCAATGTCGATCGAGGACGCCCTGCACATCCTGTCGGCCGAACAGGGGATCGACCTCGCGCTGCTCGATCTGTCGCTGCCGGATGCGACCGGCTTCTCCGGCTTTCTCCGCTTGCGCGAAACCTATCCGCGCCTGCCGGTCGCCATCGTATCGAGCGAGGAGGACCAGCATGTGGTCCGCGAAGCGCTGGCGCTCGGCGCGGCCGGCTATCTCCCGAAGTCGACGTCGAAGCGCGAGCTGGCCCAGTCGATCGAGGGCGTGCTGTCCGGATCGGTATCGGTGCCCCGGGATTTCGTGCAGACGCCGCCGCGGCGAAAAGCCGAGACCAGCAAGGCCCTCGTGGTCAAGCTCCGCGAGCTCACGCCGCAGCAGCTTCGGGTGCTGGACCTGCTTCGCCGCGGTTATCCGAACCGGCAGATCGCGCAGGAGCTACAGCTTGCCGAATCCACAGTGAAAGCGCACATCACCGAGATCCTGCGCAAGCTCGGACTGTTCAGCCGCAATAAGGCGATCATCGAAATCGGCAAGATGGACCTGCCCGATCCCAGGAGCCGGCCCTATGCGAGGGTCGATCGTGGGAGGCCGCAATGATCCGCGCCGCCGTTCTTGACCTGGATCAACCCGGCGCGGGCCGGCTGATACATGCTCGGTTCAAGCTCGAACCCGGCAACGATTTGGGAATGGCTCACGCGTGATGCGATTTCTGATTGTCGAAGACCATCCGTTGTTTCGTGAGGCGCTCGAAGGCGCGCTGCAAATGGTGGCGCCCGGGGCCGAGATCCTGCAGGCGACGTCGATCGACGGCGCGCTCGAACAGCTGTGCGCGGGCGCCGAGCTCGATCTCCTCCTCCTCGATTTGTCGATGCCGGGCACGACCGGCCTCTCGGGCGTCATTCGCATCCGCAAGGCATTCCCGAAGGTTCCCGTCGTCATCGTGTCGGGGCATCAGGATCCACGCATCATCTCCGGCGCCTTGTCGCTCGGGGTGGCCGGCTACATCTTCAAATCCTCGTCCAAGCAGGAGCTTGCCCAGTCGATCGGCGAGGCGCTGCAGGGTCTCGTCTGTATTCCCGACGCCTATCGCGCACTCCGGCCGCGGCGGGCCCCAAGTCCCGCGCATGACCTGCTGAAACGGCTGCATGACCTGACGCCGCAGCAATTGCGGGTCCTCGACATGCTCAAGCGCGGCCTGCAGAACAAGCAGATCGCCTATGAGCTGAAGATTTCCGAGACCACCGTGAAGGTCCATGTCTCGGACATCCTGCGCAAGCTGAACGTGCTGAGCCGCACCAAGGCGATCGTCGAAATGTCGCAGATCGATTTCGCGACGCTGGCAGGCGAGGGCACTACGCTGAGGCGCGAGCGTGCCCAACCGGATCAGCAGTGACGCGAATTTCTTCCGTCCCGTCCCATCGATTGGCGGTCGTTCCTGTCGGTTATTTTATTTAAGAATCAATGTCTTGGCGGAATGTAATTTGTTACCGCTACTGTGCATGGGGTTGTTTTTCGATATTTTGTGTGACCGTCGCACCAGCTAGCTCAGCAAGAACGACAGCAGCGCGCGCATCTCGGCAGGCTTGACCGGCTTCTTCAACACTTCGAGGCCGGAGAGGCTCGCTTGCTTGGCGGCCTTCTCGGAGTAGTCGGCGGTGATGATCATCGCGGGCACGTCGAGCTTCAGTTGCTGCCGGATGTCGGCTATCGCCGACAATCCGCTTTCGCCGTGATCGAGATGAAGATCGGCGATGACCGCGTCGGGCGCGCCGCCCAGCTCGCTGAGACGCAGCAGCGCTTCCGTAGCCGATCGCGTGGTCGCGACATCGCAGCCCCAGCCTTCCAGCAAGGCGGCCATGGCCTCGGAGCCGGATGGATCGTTCTCGACCAGCAGGATCTTGGCGCCTTCGAGGCCGCCATATTGATGTTCGGCGAGCTTGGTCTCGTGCACCTCGTCGCTGACCTCGGCAAGATCGGCCGGCTCGAGCTCCAGGACGAACGTCGATCCTTTGCCGACCTGCGACGACAGCTGCACCGCATGTCCGAGCACCGTCGCGAAGCGGCGAACGATGGAGAGACCGAGCCCGAACCCGGCCTGGTCGGTTGCGCTGGCCTCACCGCGCTGGAATTCGCGAAAGATTGCCTCCTGTTGCGCCTGCGCAATTCCCGGTCCGGTGTCGGAGACCTGGACGCAGATGCGGTTGTTCCGGCGCCTGCATCCCATTACGACGCCGCCGCTGCGGGTGTAGCGGATGGCATTGGCAAGCAGATTTTGCAGGATGCGCCGGAGCATCATCACGTCCGACGACACCGCGAGCGGCGAGTTGCGGATCCGCAAGGTCAGGCCTTGCCGTGCGGCGATCGGCGCGAATTCGTTGCGGAGCTGCTCGAACAGCGGCGCGAGCGCCAACGGACGCACGTCGGGCCTGAGCGCGCCGGCGTCGAGCTTGGCGATCTCCAGCAACGACCGCAACAGGTCCTCCAGCGTCACCAGCGAGCGGTCGACCTGGTCGATCAGCAGACCGGCCTCCTGCGTCTCCATCATCTCGGCCAGCGCTGAGAGCGTCAGGCGCGCCGCGTTCAGCGGCTGTAACAGGTCGTGGGTGACCGAGATCAGAACGGACGATTTGAGCGAGCTTGCGGCCTCGGCCTGCTGCTTGGCGCGATACAGACCCTCATTGGCGCGTTCGATCGAATGCAGCGCCTCGCGCAACTGGTGCGTCCGGTCTCGAACCTGGCGGTCGAGCGCGATGGCTGTCTCGAACAACGAGAAGGCATTGAGCTGCTGGTCCATCGAGCGTTCGACGCGGGACATCAGCGCGGCATTGATCTTCCTCAGCTTCGCGGTTTCCCGCTGCAGCTGTTCGACCGTTTCGGCATCCTGCCATAGCCCGGTCACGAGGAGCGCCTGCCGATGGCGACGCCCGTGAACGTCTGGTTCACATGCATCGAGCCGAACTGTTCGCCGTAGGTATGAAAACCGACCACGCGATTCTGGTGGTAGAGCTCGGACATGTCGCGGGCGAGCTGGTGCTGCTCGGCGTCGAGCCGGCGCAACAGGCACTCGAAACCGATATAGAGCGAGACCTCGCCGATCTGGTCGCGCGTTTCCGCGAAGGCCTCGCGCGTCGTGCCGACGAGGCTGCGCGATGTCGCCGCCGTCAGCACCATGCCCTCGTCGATGGCGCAAAAGAAGTGCAGCGAGCCGTCCGGTTCGACGCGCTGGATCGACCGGGCGTAGTAGGAGCCGCCGACGCGGACCAGAACCGGATGCGAGGCGAACGAGAACGGATCGAGCTTGGCGTCCATGATCCCGACGACGCGGGAATATTCCTGGGCCGCGGGCTCGGCGTTCAGTTCCCTGACCGTTCGATTCTCGATGTCGGCCTCGGTGACCACCATCTTCTGCAGCCGCGGTTCGAAATTGTCACATTTGAACACCCGGAACGGCAGCGACGTGCTCAAGAGGATCAGGAGAGCGGCATTCGTGTACGCCTTGCCGTCGAGGAACACCCAGGTCCTCTCGAAGCGCATCCCGTCGCCCGCAGATCCACCGACGATCGGAATGTCGTCCAGCGAGGCATAGATCGCGGACATCACCGCTTCTTCCCGGCGGCACAGGCCGTCGATCAGGACCAGACCGAACGGATTTCCGCGCTCGACCTGGGAGGACACCCGCAGCAGCTCCTGCCGAAGCTCGGCGCCGATCCTGCGGCCGTCCTCGACGTGAAAACTGTCGAGATTGAGGATGGGGCGCACCACGGCCGAGAAGTCGGCTCGGCTGAACGCGAGAGCGACGACGCTGTTCTCGTCCCAGCCGTCGGGGGCAAGCTCGCCGGCAGTGGTGCAACCGCAGACCGGGACCCCGTCAAATTGTCGGCTGATCTCGGCGATGAATTGGTGTGGATCGTAGCTCGGGGAGACGAAGAGCAGAATGAGCGCCAGCTCGTCGGATGGGAGCTGGCCGGCGAGGTCGGCAACGGCTTGCTCGGCGCCCGCGGCCTTCGACTTCGCGACAGCAACGCCAGACGCACCGCCAAACCGAAAGTCGGTTTGCCCCACTCCGTTTCTCCCCTCGAGGACCCGCTCGGTCTAATGCCAAGTGCCTGACAAGTGTCCAAAGAGTATGGCCTTTTTCGCCCGGTCGCAACTCGGCGGCCAGGTCCGCGGGGCGCGTGTTCCGCACCAAGCCGCCGTTGCGGAGGAGGGGCGGACGAATTTACCGCCCCTTGACGATTCTGCCCTAATTTTCATCGCCGGTCCGGAGGGGGCTGCTTCCAGGCCGCGTTGCACGTGCAAGAACAGATCTTGGGGGTTGGAATGTCCGGGCGTACCGCATCGCCGTCGAAGCGCACACTATTTCCGACCCTCAGATTTCGTACCAAGATCATTCTGGGCTTCGCCGCAGTGCTGGTGATCTCCGCCGGCAGCATGGCCTTCTCCTATTTCGGCTTCGAGCGGGTTTCCTCCGGGGTCGGATCCTACCGCACCAGCGTTTCCGAGGCCGACCTTGCCCGCAACATCGACCGCGAGCTGCTCGGCTATCGTTCGGCCGCCCGCTACTTTGTCGTGACCGGCAAGGAGGACGACGCCAAGGCGGCGCTGGAGGCGGAAGCCAACCTGAAGGGCGCGATCGACCAGGCCATCAAGAGCGCCAAGAAGCCGGCGCGGCAGGAGGGCCTCAACAAGCTCGCCAAGGAGTTTTCCAACTTCTCCGCGACCTTTGCCAAGATTTTGCAGGCCAAGCGCGACAGCGCGCTGCTGGTCCAGAACCAGCTCCAGCGCAACGCCAATCTCCTGAAATACAAGCTCGACGACATCGGCAACAACGCCTCCGACGCGGAAGCGCAGGCGATCGAGTTCGGCACCAAGCAGGTCAATGCCCAGTTCCAGACCGCAAGTTCTGCCGCGAGCAATTTCATCCTCAATTCCGACCAAGCGGTCGCGGCAAGCGCGCTGGCGCGGCTGAAATTCGTCGATAACTCGCTCGGTGCGGTCTATTCCATGGACGACAAGATCGTCGCCGGGCTGAAGGACGCCAAGGCGCTGCTGGGAGCCTATCGGCAAGCGCTGGAGAAGCTGATCGCCAACGCCAAGATGATCGATGACCTCGTGACCGAAATGAGCGGCTCGGCCGGGGCGATCCTTCAGGGCGCCACCGCCATGAAGGCGGACCTCGTCGCCGAACAGCAGCGGCTGGAAGCGGAGTCGGAAGCGACCATCGGACAGACCGAGCAACTGGTGCTGATCCTCGCCGTCGGCGGCACGCTGCTCGGTGCGGTCCTCGCCTTCCTGCTCGGGACCGGCATGTCGCGTCCGATGATCGCGATGTGCAAGGCGATGCGGGATCTGGCTTCGGGCAATTTCGACGTGGTGCTGCCGGGACTTGGCCGCAAGGACGAGATCGGCGAGATGGCCGGCGCGGTCGAGGAGTTCAAGGTTCAGGCGGTGGCCAAGGCCGAGCGCGATGCCGCCGCCAGCGAGGTCCAGAACCGGGAGCAGGCGGCAAGCCGCCGCGCCGAGCTGATCCGCTTTGCCGACGATTTCGAGAGCGCGGTCGGCGCCATCGTCTCCAACGTCTCGGCGTCCGCTGTGCAGCTGGAATCGGCCGCCTCCACGCTGACCCGCACCGCCGAGACCACGCAGAGCCTGTCGAGCCAGGTCGCCGGCGTCTCCGAGCAGGCCTCCTCCAACATGCAGTCGGTGGCGACCGCGACCGAAGAGCTCTCGGCCTCGGTCGAGGAGATCGGCCGCCAAGTCCGCGATTCCAGCCGCATTGCCGAGGCCGCCGTCGTGCAGGCCAAGGAGACCGACGGCCGCATCGGCAAGCTGTCGCATGCCGCCCAGCAGATCGGTGAAGTGGTCAAGCTGATCACGGCGATTGCCGAGCAGACCAATCTTCTGGCGCTCAACGCCACCATCGAGGCGGCGCGCGCCGGTGAAGCCGGCCGCGGCTTTGCGGTGGTTGCGAGCGAGGTGAAGTCGCTGGCGAGCCAGACGGCGAAGGCGACGGATGAAATCTCCTCGCATATTACCGGCATGCAGGGCGCCACGGCCGAATCGGTCGCCGCAATCAAGGAGATCGGCGCGACCATCGGCCAGATCTCGTCGATCTCGACCTCGATCGCGAGCGCCGTCGAGCAGCAGGGCGCGGCAACGCAGGAGATCGCCCGCAGCGTCCAGACCGTCGCCCAGGGCACCCAGACCGCGGCCACCGATATCGGCGAGGTCAACCGCGGCGCCGCCGAAACCGGGTCGGCCTCGGAAGAGGTGCTGAACTCGGCCAAGACGCTGTCGAGCGAAAGCACCCGCTTGCGCGCCGAGCTCGACCGCTTCATGGCAAATATCCGGGCGGCGTAAGGGCACCGCCGTTGCACCACCCTCCGCAGTCGTCCCGGACAAGCGCGCCCTCAAGCGCGCGTCGATCCGGGACCCATAACCACCGAATTGCGTTGCTGCACGAGCTGGCAACTCCGAATCTTCGCAAAACGATTGCTGCGGAGTATGGGTCCCGGATCTGCGCTCCGCTCCTGACAACGCTTCGCGCTGCCAGGGCTCCGCTTTGTCCGGGACGACGGTGGAGGATTTGCGCGCCGGCCTTCAATTTGTAGCGGCGCGGGAAAGCCCGCCTTAAGAAATCCCCGCGTCACCTCACCGCCAGTTGCGGTGCCACAAATTTACCACAGCTTATCCTTTGCCCCGTAACGTGCCGCGGAGTCGGGGAGCGGACTGCTTCCGGCTGCGCCTGGTTTTCCGCGAATGGAATGGGGTGGGGGAATGTCGGTCAAGTCGAAGTCGCAGCAATCGAAGCTGCCAACGCTACGGTTTCGCGCAAAAATCATCCTTGGCTTCGTGGCGGTGCTCGCCATCCTCGCCGTCAGCATGGCTTTCGCCTATTTCGGCTTCGAGCGGATCCAGGCCGCCGTGGGCTCCTACCGCGCAAGCGTCTCGGAAGCCGACCTCGCGCGGACCGTCGATCGCGAGCTGATCGCCTATCAGGGGTTGGCGCGGGCCTACACGTTGACCGGCACGGCGGATGACGAGACCGCGGCCAAGGCCGCCGAAGAGAATTTGAGGAGCGCGATCGGCAAGTCGATATCCGCCACGACCGGGGCCGCCCGCCGTGAGCAGGTCGGTAAGCTCGAGGCCGAATTCCAGCGCTTCACAAAGGTGTTCGGTGAGATCATCACCCTGACCCGCGAGAACAACAAGATCGCGGCCGATGAGCTCAACAGCGTCGGCAACAAGATCCGCTTCAAGTTCGACGATCTCGCCGACACGGCTGCGCTGGCGGGGCTTGCATCGGTCCAGACCACGGCCAAGGACGTCACCTCGCAATATCTGGCCGTTTCCACCTCGGTCAGCGCCTTCGTCGCCAAGCCGGAGCCGAAGACCGCCGATGGCGTGATCGCCCGCATCAAGTTTCTGGAGACCTTGCTGGTCTCGATCTATGCGAACGACCAGAAGATCACCGACCGCGTCACCGAGATCGGCAATCTCCTGAAGCAGTACCGCACCTCTTTCGCGAAGCTGACCGAGAACGTGAAGGTCATCGTCAAGCTGAACGGTGAGATGACCAAGACGGCCGCGTCGATCCTCAAACTCTCGGCCGAGCTGCGTTCGGACCTCACCGCCGACCAGCAGCGCATCGAGGCGAGCGCCAATGCGACCATCGGGGAGACCGAGCGGCTAATGCTGATGATGGCGCTCGGCGGTCTTGCCGTCGGTGCCGTCCTGGCCTGGATGCTCGGCAATGGTATCTCGCGTCCGATGATCGCGATGTGCAAGGCGATGCGGGAGCTGGCTTCGGGCAATTTCGACGTGGTGCTGCCGGGACTTGGCCGCAAGGACGAGATCGGCGAGATGGCCGGCGCGGTCGAGGAGTTCAAGGTTCAGGCGGTGGCCAAGGCCGAGCGCGATGCCGCCGCCAGCGAAGTCCAGAACCGGGAGCAGGCGGCAAGCCGCCGCGCCGAGCTGATCCGCTTTGCCGACGATTTCGAGAGCGCGGTCGGCGCCATCGTCTCCAACGTCTCGGCCTCCGCTGTGCAGCTGGAATCGGCCGCCTCCACGCTGACCCGCACCGCCGAGACCACGCAGAGCCTGTCGAGCCAGGTCGCCGGCGTCTCCGAGCAGGCCTCCTCCAACATGCAGTCGGTCGCGACCGCGACCGAAGAGCTGTCGGCCTCGGTCGAGGAGATCGGCCGCCAGGTTCGCGATTCCAGCCGCATTGCCGAGGCCGCCGTGGTGCAGGCCAAGGAGACCGACGGCCGCATCGGCAAACTGTCGCATGCCGCCCAGCAAATCGGCGAGGTGGTCAAGCTGATCACGGCGATTGCCGAGCAGACCAATCTTCTGGCGCTCAACGCCACCATCGAGGCGGCGCGCGCCGGTGAAGCCGGCCGCGGCTTTGCGGTGGTTGCGAGCGAGGTGAAGTCGCTGGCGAGCCAGACGGCGAAGGCGACGGATGAAATCTCCTCGCATATTACCGGCATGCAGGGCGCCACGGCCGAATCGGTCGCCGCAATCAAGGAGATCGGCGCGACCATCGGCCAGATCTCGTCGATCTCGACCTCGATCGCGAGCGCCGTCGAGCAGCAGGGCGCGGCAACGCAGGAGATCGCCCGCAGCGTCCAGACCGTCGCCCAGGGCACCCAGACCGCGGCCACCGATATCGGCGAGGTCAACCGCGGCGCCGCCGAAACCGGGTCGGCCTCGGAAGAGGTGCTGAACTCGGCCAAGACGCTGTCGAGCGAAAGCACCCGCTTGCGCGCCGAGCTCGACCGCTTCATGGCAAATATCCGGGCGGCGTAAGGGCACCGCCGTTGCACCACCCTCCGCAGTCGTCCCGGACAAGCGCGCCCTCAAGCGCGCGTCGATCCGGGACCCATAACCACCGAATTGCGTTGCTGCACGAGCTGGCAACTCCGAATCTTCGCAAAACGATTGCTGCGGAGTATGGGTCCCGGGTCTGCGCTCCGCGCCTGACAACGCTTCGCGCTGCCAGGGCTCCGCTTGTCCGGGACGACAGCGGAAATTTGTAACTCACTCCCGCCCGAACGCCCGCTTCAGCTCCACCTTCGCGCGCTCCAGTCGCGTGCGCTGCGTCTTCGGCAGCGTCTTGCCGGCGCGGTTGATGTAGAACGTCAGCATCGACAGCGCGGAGCGATAGGCGCCAGCCTTGCGGCGCGCGCTGTGCTCGGCCGAACGCTTCAGGGAGCCTGCGATTTTCTTGGGGTCCTTGAGCTTGAACACACCGCGCTTGAGATCGAGCGCGTCGCTCTCCTTCGTCACACGCTGCGACCATCGCTTCGGCGCTGCGCGGCGGCTTGACCTCTTGCGTGTCGTGCTGGCCTTGCGGCGCGTGGTGTTGCGCGCGCCTGTCTTCCGTGAATGTGTCGTCTTTCTGACCTGAGCCATGCGTCAACTCCTTGCAGCTCCATCGAAAACGGATGTTCTCGGCGGCTGTTCCTATGGGAACCCAGCCTCGTCGCAAACGTTGTCGCAGGTGGCAGGCGGAATGCCGCATCCCCATCATCGGATCGACCCCGTCCACGCTATGTGAACCGGGGCCGCTTCCATTGATCAGACACAACAACGCGATGGAATTGCAGCAAAGCCCAGCGCTGAATTATGAATCTGCGATCTCGGCGGTGGCGACGGATCGCGTCGTCGAGACCAGCATTCCCTCGCGCCTCGATGCGCTGCCGTGGAGCGGCTTTCACACGCGCGTCGTGCTCGCGCTCGGCATCACCTGGATCCTCGATGGACTCGAGGTGACGCTGGCCGGTGCGCTCTCGGGCGCGCTGAAGCAGAGTCCCTCGCTGCATTTCTCCAATCTCGATCTCGGCATCGCCAATTCCGCCTATCTTGCCGGCGCGGTGCTGGGTGCACTCGGTTTCGGTTGGCTCACCGATCGCATCGGCCGCAAGAAATTGTTCTTTATCACGCTTGCGCTCTATCTCTCGGCGACGGCTGCGACTGCTCTGTCATGGGATGTCGCGAGCTACGCGCTGTTTCGCTTCCTCACCGGCGCCGGCATCGGCGGCGAATACACCGCGATCAATTCGACCATCCAGGAGCTGGTGCCGGCGCGCTATCGCGGCTGGACCGATCTCATCATCAACGGCAGCTTCTGGATCGGCGCTGCGATGGGCGCGGTGGCGGCCATCATGCTGCTCGATCCAGCCGTGATCGGTCCCGACATCGGCTGGCGCCTCGCTTATCTGATCGGGGCGACCGTCGGCCTCGTCGTGCTCTTGATGCGGATGTGGATTCCGGAGAGTCCGCGCTGGTTGATGATTCACGGCCGACCCGACCAGGCGCATGCCATCGTCGACGAAATCGAATGCTCGGTGATCGGACAAGGCCAGGATACGAGCGACGGACGCTTTGCGAAGATCCGTCTGAAGATGCGCGATCACACGCCGATCCCCGAGGTCGTCCACACGCTGTTCTCTGCCTATCGTCAGCGCGCGCTGGTCGGCCTCGTGCTGATGAGCGCGCAGGCGTTCTTCTACAACGCCATCTTCTTCACCTTCGCGCTGGTGCTGACCGATTTCTACGGCATCAGCGCCGATCATGTCGGCTGGTACCTGCTGCCCTTCGCCGCCGGCAACTTCCTGGGTCCGCTGCTGCTCGGCCGCCTGTTCGACACGCTCGGCCGCCGCACCATGATCGTGTTCACCTATGGCGTATCGGGCTTGCTGCTGGCGCTGTCAGGCTATCTGTTCTCGATCGGCGCGCTCAGCGCGCAGGGGCAGACCGTGGCCTGGATGGTAATCTTCTTTTTCGCCTCGCCGGCCGCGAGCGCGGCCTATCTCACCGTCAGCGAGAACTTTCCCTTGGAGGTTCGCGCGCTGGCGATCGCGGTGTTCTATGCAGTCGGCACCGGCATCGGCGGCGTGATCGGGCCGGCACTATTCGGCGCGCTGATCGACACGGGATCACGTACCAGCGTGTTCGCCGGCTATCTGCTGGGGGCGTTCCTGATGATCGCGGCTGCGATCGTGGCGTGGCGCTATGCCGTCTCGGCAGAGCGCAAATCGCTCGAACAAATCGCACGGCCGCTTGCCTTTATGGAGTAGACTATGAAATCGGAACTTGCGGAAATGGCATTGGACGAGAAGCTCACCATCCCTGGTGACGACGAGACGCCGGAAACGGTGCCGGTGCCGCATGCGCTCGTGCCGCATCTGGACGAGACCGCGATCCTGCTCGACATCGACGGAACGCTGCTCGACCTGATGCCGACGCCGCGCGAGGTGTGGGTGCCGCCGGGGCTGTCGGACACGCTCAATCGTCTGGTGGAACGCACCTCCGGCGCGCTGGCGCTGGTCAGCGGCCGCTCGCTTAACGACATCGACCTGATCTTCGCGCCCGACGTGTTTCGCGCCGTCGCCGGTCACGGCGCCGAGATGCGGCTGTCGGTGGACAGTGAAGCCGATGACGTCCACGCGCCGCCGCTGGACAAGGAGCTGAAGCGGCGGCTGGCTGCGATCGCCAAACTCAGCCCGGGAATTCTGCTCGAGGACAAGGGCTATTCGCTGGCGCTGCATTACCGCCTTGCGCCGCATGCGGAGAAGGCGATCTACGAATCCGTGTCGCTGATCCGCGCCGATCTGCCCAATGCGCCGATCGAGGTGCTGCCTGGCAAATTCGTCTGCGAGATCAAGCATTCCGGCTTCACCAAGGCGAGCGGCGTGCACGAATTGATGAAGCATGAGCCGTTCAGGGGACGTCGTCCTCTGTTCATCGGTGACGACGTCACGGACGAAACTGTGTTCGCGATCATGCCTGATATGGACGGGCTCGCCTTCTCGGTCGGCCGCCGCGCCATGGGTGTGAATGGTCACTTCGATGCGCCGAGCGATGTGCGTGCCTTCCTTGCGCGCTTGCTCGATCCGAGGTGAAACAAAGGCAGCGCCACCTCGCGGACATAATACGCGCCAGCATCGTTGCGCATCGCAATGCATGCTGCGCTACACAAATCGCAAAAAGCTGATGAATCGTCGGGTTCCGCGAAGGAAGCCAGTTCCAACGCGCACGCCCGATTTTGGTTTCAATTCGTTGAAACGATGATCCGGAACCATATTGATGAACGGCAGTTAAACGGGCTGGAATGAAACAGGAGGGGACGACCTGTGAACTTAGTTGTCGTTTCAAATCGCGTCGCGCGCGGCAAACCTAATGAACCCATGACGGGCGGCCTCGCGGCGGCCTTGCTGCCGGTGGTGGAACATTCGGGGGCCATTTGGGTGGGTTCTTCAGGCCGCGTGCGTGATGGCCATCAGAAGGAACCGTTCGCCGAGATCGAAGCACTGGGTTCGGGCGCGATTGCGACGCTGGATCTGCCGGCGGCACATTACGGCGGCTATTACGAAGGCTTTGCTAATTCAGCGTTGTGGCCGGCACTGCATTCGCGCAGCGATCTGATCCGGGTCTCGCGCGAAGATTATGTCAGCTATCGCGAGGTCAACGCCTTCATGGCGCGCGCCTTGATGCGTTTTCGAAAAACAAAAACTGCGTTCTGGGTGCAGGATTATCACTTCCTGGCGCTCGGCGCAGAACTGCGTAGTCTCGGCGTCGGCGATCCCATCGGTTTCTTTCTTCATACGCCGTGGCCGGTCGCCGCGGTGGTGCAGGGCGTGCCCAATCATCGCGAGCTGATCACGGCGATGCTGGCCTACGATCTGCTCGGTTTCCAGACCAATGAGGACTGCCAGAACTTCCTCGCTTATGTCGGCGGCGAGCTCGGCCTCGCCATCGAGGACGGTGTTGCGATCTCTCAGCATGGCCGCACGCGCTGTGAAGTGTTTCCGATCGGCATCGATGCGGAAAAGTTCGCGCAATATGCGGCGAAGTCGGCCTCGCATCCCGACGTGTCGCGGCTGCGGCGCAGCCTCAATGGCGAGCGCCTCGCGATCGGCGTCGACCGCCTCGACTATTCGAAAGGCCTCGTCAACCGCATCAGTGCATTCGACCGGCTCTGGACGGAGCAGCCGCAGTTTGCGCGCAGCATCTCGCTGCTCCAGATCGCGAACCCCTCGCGAGGTGGCATCGAGGCCTATGGCAATCTCCAGAACGAGGTCGCGCGCCTCGTCACCGACGTCAACGGTCGTCACGGCGAAGTGGACTGGACGCCAATCCGCTATTTGAACAAGGGTTTTAGCCAGACCGTGCTCGCGGGGCTCTACCGCACGGCGCAAATCGGCGTGGTGACGCCGCTGCATGACGGCATGAACCTCGTCGCCAAGGAATACGTCGCCGCGCAAAACCCGGCCGATCCCGGCGTGCTGGTACTGTCGAAGTTCGCCGGCGCGGCCAATGAGCTCGACACCGCCTTGATGGTCAATCCGCACGACATCGATGGCATGGCGCGCGCGATCGCGGTCGCGGCCTCAATGCCGCTCACCGAACGCAAGATGCGCTGGGACGCAATGATGAAGAAGCTGCGCGGCCACACCATCCAGCAATGGTCGACCGACTTCGTGGCTGAGCTCGAGAAATGCCGGACCGAGAAGGCCGTCGTCGCTCCGCTCGCAGCGCAGCCGCCGCAGGCGCTACGCTGGCTGAAGTCGGCGATATCAGGTGTGCGGTTGATCTAGTTTTGCTCCCTCGCCCGGTTTTTACGGGAAGAGGGTCTGCACGCGATTTGTCGAAGGGGGCTGTACCCCCCCTTACCCGGATCGCGCCGGACGATGCTTCGCATCGCCGGGACGATCCGACCCGTCCCCGCTTGCGGGCGAGGTGAAGAAAGGAAGCCCGCGAAACCCGCTTCCCCAAATTAGTTATATCCTATAATGATTGGCGGAAGCGTTGACCGGCCGGTCCACAATGGCCGGGGAGGAGTTCGCCAAATGACATTCATCTATCCCACGGACAGCAACAAGGCGCATCCGCTGCCGCTGTCGCCCGAGTACAAGAGCTCGATCAAGCGCGCGCCGAACAAGCCTTTGATCCCGATGCGCCACACCCTGTCGGAGCTGACCGGTCCGGTCTATGGTCATGAGACGGTGCGCCAGGGCGACAATGATCTCACCCGTCAGCACAGTGGCGAGCCGCTCGGCGAACGCATCATCGTGCACGGCCACGTCCGCGACGAGGACGGCCGCGGCGTGCCGAGCTCGCTGGTCGAGATCTGGCAGGCCAATTCCTGCGGCCGCTATGTCCATGTCCGCGACCAGCACCCGGCGCCGCTCGATCCAAATTTTACGGGCGCCGGCCGCACCGTGAGCGATACCTCTGGCTACTACCGCTTCGTCACCATCAAGCCGGGCGCCTACCCCTGGGGCAATCATCACAATGCGTGGCGGCCCGCGCACATCCACCTGTCGGTCTTCGGCCATTCCTTCGTCACGCGCCTCGTGACGCAGATGTATTTCCCGAACGATCCGCTATTCCCGTTCGACCCGATCTTCAATTCGGTGCCGGACGAGAAGGCGCGGGCGCGGATGGTCTCCTCGTTCGATCTCGAGAACACAAAGCCCGAATGGGCGCTGTGCTACCGCTTTGACATCGTGCTGCGCGGCCAGAACGCCACGCCTATGGAGAACCATTAAGTGCAGGATTCTGTGAAGCCAAACGGTATCACCCCATCGCAAACCGTCGGACCGTTCTTCAAATACGGGCTGACGCCAAACGGCGAATACGCCTGGAACGACGCGTTCACCAACTCGACGCTGACGCCCGACGTCACGGGTGACCGTGTCCGCATCGAGGGCCGGGTGTTCGACGGCGACGGCATCGCCGTGCCGGATTGCATGCTGGAGATCTGGCAGGCGGACGCGCAGGGCCGCTTTGCCGACCCGCAGGATAAGCGTGCGCTGCCGAATGCGAGCTTCCGCGGTTTTGCCCGCTGCGGCACGGATAAGGACGGCAATTATTCCTTCGACACCATCAAGCCGGGCGCGGTGCCCGATCCCGAGGGCAAGCCGCAGGCGCCGCACATCCTGCTTGCGGTGTTCGGGCGCGGCATGCTCAGGCATCTCTATACTCGCATCTATTTCAGCGACGAGGCCGGCAACGCCGCCGATCCCGTGCTGGCGCTGGTGCCCACTGAGCGGCGCGCCACGCTGGTTGCGACGCGCGAGGGCGGCAAGGCGGTCTACCGCCTCGACCTGCGGCTCCAGGGCGACGACGAGACAGTGTTCTTCGACGTTTAACTCCCGCGTCGTCCCGGATCTGTGCGCGCCCGAGGCGCGCTTGTCCGGGACGACGGCCGAGCGGGATATCGGAAGCCTCCCGACCGTTTTCCCGTAGTTTCCCGGAGTTCGCGCGGTGCAATTTCCGCGCGTAGCAATCCCGTGTTTACCGCAGTCGTTTAGGATCCATTTGGATTTTGACGTGCGGCATTGGATTGTTCCATGAAAATTCGTCTTTCGCTTTCTTCTGCGATCATTGCATTCGGCATCGTCCTGGCCCTCGGTTTCACGGCCGTGGTCTCCACCAGTCTCTATGCGCTGCGCGAGCTCAAGGTCGGCGGCCCGCTCTATTCCGACATCAAGCTCGGCAACGACCTCATCGCCGACATCCTGCCGCCGCCGGAATACGTCATCGAAGCCTATCTCGAGGCCACCCTCGCCATGCGCGAGCCGGACCAGCTCGCGGCCCATGGCGAGCGCCTGGTTCAGCTCCGCAAGGATTACGACGAGCGCAAGGCATTCTGGGTCTCCTCCAGCCTCTCGGCTGATCTGAAGACCGCGCTGGTGTCGAAATCCGATGCCGAGGTGCAGAAATTCTGGAAGGCGTCCGACCAGCTCCTGCCGGCCCTCAAGGCCAAGGACGCGGCCGCTTCTGAGCGCGCCTATGCGCAGCTCAAGGACGCCTACACCGCGCATCGCACCGTCATCGACAGCATCGTCGAGAACGCCAACAAGCAGAATGCCGCCATGGAGAAGCTGGCCGCGGATCGCGACAGCTCGATGCTCTACATCCTCCTCGGCGTCTCCGCCGCTGTCCTCGCCTTCATTGCCGCAGGCCTGCTCGGCGTTGCACTCGGCGTGGTCCGCCCGATCGTGCGCATGACTGACACGATGCAGAAGCTCGCGACCGGCGATCTCGCCGCCGACATTCCTTTCGCGCACCGCCGGGACGAGGTCGGCTCGATGGCCGGTGCACTCCTGGTGTTCAAGCAGGCGGCGGTCGAAAATTCCCGCCTGCGCGAGGAGCAGTTGCGGCAGGAACAGGAAGCCGCACTCGCCAAACGCGGCGCCCTGCAGCAGATGGCCGAAACCGTCGAGCGCGAGACCGGCCGGTCGGTCGACACCGCGAGCGCGGCGACGCATGGCGTGGAGCGCGCCGCCACCAGCCTGTCCGAGATCGCAAGTTCGCTCTCCGCGCAATCGCAGGCGGTCGCCGCGGCCTCCACCCAGGCCCTCGGCAGCTCGCAGACCGTCTCGGCTGCGGCGGAAGAGCTGAGCGCATCGATCCGCGAGATCGCGAGCCAGGTCGCGCGGACCAGCACGGTTACCAAATCTGCGGTCGCCGGCCGCGAGCAGGCGCGCTCGACCATCCAGGCGCTGGCCGGTTCGGTGAAGAAGATCGCCGAGGTCTCCGATCTGATCGGCGGCATCGCCGGCCAGACCAACCTGCTCGCGCTCAACGCCACGATCGAGGCGGCGCGCGCCGGCGAGGCCGGCCGCGGCTTCGCGGTGGTCGCCGCCGAGGTGAAATCCCTGTCCGATCAGACCGCCAAGTCCACCGAGGAGATCGGGCGGCTGATTGCCGAAATCCAGACCTCGACGCAGGCCGCGGTCGATGCCGTCGAGACCATGGGAGGCCACATCGTCGAGATCGACGGCGTCGCGACCTCGGTTGCCGCCGCGATGGAAGAACAGGATGCCGCGACGCGGGAGATCACGCGGTCGATTTCCGAATCGGCGTCCGCGGCACAGGAGGTCTCGGCCAAGATCGGCAATGTCAGCCGCGACGCCGCCGCGGTGAACGAGCGCGCCGCAGAGGTCAGGCAGGCGATCGCCGGCATGGCGGCCAATCTCGAACAGCTGCGGTCGGTGGTGGTGCGGACCGTACGGGACTCGACCGCCGCTGCTTGACGCCCGGCATCAACTCGGCCGCTGGTGTGTGGGGTTATGATCGTGCAGTATGGCGCGGGACAGGGGCATCGTGGTTATGACATCCCCACAATTGCCGGCGGTCATTGAGCCCGCCCGACTGACGGCCGCGCTACGCAGAGGCGGCGTGCTGGACGCTGGCGCAGTCCGCGAGGTGAAGGTGCTGCATCAGCGTGACACCGTGGTGTCGCACATTGCCCGCCTTGGACTGCGCTATGTCGGCGAATCGGCCGGCGCGCCGCAATCGCTGATCCTCAAGACGCCACATGCCGATTTTGCCAAGACGCTCGCCGATGGCGGCCGGCACGAGGTGGCCTTCTATACGAAGCTCGCTCCGAACATGCCGTGGGGGTTGGTGCCGCGCTGCTTCGACGGACGTTTCGACGAGCCGGGCGGGACCTGGCATCTCCTGCTCGAGGACCTCACCGATAGCCATGAGATCGCAACCCAATGGCCACTGCCGCCGTCGCGCGAGCAAATAGTCGCGATCGTCACCACGCTCGCGCGTTGGCATGCGGCCTGGTGGGACCATCCCGATCTCGGCGACACGATCGGCACCTGGGCGAGCCCCGAAGACAGCGCGCAGCACATGGAGACCTTTGCCGGCCATTACGACCGGTTCGCCGATCTGCTCGGCGATCGCCTCAGCGAAGAACGCCGGCTCCTCTATCGTCGCCTGATCGACCAGTCGGCCCGGCTATCCGAGCGCTACCATTCGCGCCGTAACCTCAGCATCACCCATGGCGATGCCCATACCTGGAATTTTTTCCTGCCGCGCGCTGGCGTTGCCGACACCGTGCGCATCTTCGATTTCGACCTGTGGGGCGTCAATGTCCCGACCAACGACCTCGCTTACATGATGGCGCTTCATTGGTTTCCGGAGCGCCGGCAGGCGCTCGAGCGCCCCCTGCTCAATCTCTATCACGAGGCATTGCTCGCAAGCGGCGTCACCGGATACACGCGCGGCGCGCTCGATCGTGACTACCGCTTGTCGGTGCTCTGGCACATCACTAAGCCGGTCTGGCAATGGGCCATCAACATCCCGCCGGTGATCTGGTGGCACCATCTGGAGCGGATCATGATGGCGGTCGAGGATCTGGGGTGCGAGGAGTTGTTGGGGTAACTCGTCCCGCAAATCCGATGTCGTCCTGGCAAAAGCCAGGACCCATTACCCCAGGGAGAGGTTGTGGCACGAGCTGGCAACCGCGAGTCTTTGCCAAATTTCCGCCGGGGGTAATGGGTCCTGGATCTGCGCTTCGCTTGTCCAGGACGACAGCGGAAACTATAGCTGCCTACTCCATCACCGCGTGCTCCGGTCCCGCGGCCTGCTTGCGCAGTGTGGCCTTGGTCGAGCCGATCAGCAAAGCGAGCGGGATGGTGCAGAGGATGAAGATCATCACCAGCTGGTAATCGTGCGCGAAGGCGATGATCTGCGCCTGCACGCTGACCATTCTGTCGGCCATGGCGCGGCCGGCGTCGGTGGAGAGATTGATCATGCCGCTGACGCTGGGCATCTGGAGCGCGTGGTTGAACGGGTTGATGTGCTCGGAGAGGATCGCGTAGGTCCGCCGTGTTCCCTGCGTCAACTCGGCGATGACGACGGAAATGCCGACCGAGCTCGCGACGTTGCGCATCAGGGTCAGCATCGCGGTGCCGTCGGTGCGCAGATCATTCGACAGCGTCAGGAACGCCACGGTCGAGAGCGGCACGAAGACGAGGCCGAAGCCGAAGCCCTGGATGACGCTGACGGTGACGATCTCCGGCACCTGGGTCAGGTCGGTCCAGCCGGTCATCTGGAACAGCGAGCCTGCAGTCAGCGCCAGCCCTGTGATGATCAGCGTGCGCGCCTCGAAATAGCGCATCATGCGGCCGACCAGCATCATGGCGAAAAAGGTGCCCAAGCCGCGGCTCGCCAGCAGCAGGCCGGCGGTGATGATGGGATAGCCGATCACGTTCTGCATGTAAGGCGAGGCCAGCGCCATGGTCGAGAACAGCACGAGTCCCATCACGATCATGAACACGCAGCCGGTGACGAAGTTGCGATCCCGAAACAGCGCGAAGCGGATGAACGGCGTCGAAGTCGTGAAGGAATGTGCGAGGAAGAAGTAGAAGGCGATGGCGGAGACGATGAACTCCGCCAGGATCTCGTTGGATTCCAGCCAGCCCAGCTGCTCGCCGCGGTCGAGCGCGAGCTGGAGCGCGCCGATCGCGATCGCCAGCGCGGCGAAGCCGAACCAGTCGAATTTGAGGCTGAAATCCTTCCGGGTCTCGTCCATGAAGACGATCAGCCCGAGGACGGTGATGGCGCCGAACGGCAGATTGACGAAGAACACCCAGTGCCAGGAATAGGTCTCGGTGAGCCAGGCGCCCAGCGACGGTCCCATGATCGGGCCCATCATCACGCCCATGCCCCAGATCGACATCGCCTTGGCGCGTTCCTGGAGCGTGTAATAATCCAGCATCACCGATTGCGACAGCGGCACCAGGGCGGCGCCGAACACGCCTTGCAGCAGGCGGAACAGCACCATCTGGTTGATGTCCTGCGCGAGGCCGCACAGCACCGACGCCATGGTGAAGCCGGCCGAGCAGATGATGAAAATGCGCTTGCGGCCGAAGCGGTTGGCGATCCAGCCCACCGGCGCCGTCATGATCGCGGCGGCGACGATGTAGGAGGTCAGCACCCAGTTGATCTGGTCCTGCGAGGCCGAGAGCGTGCCCTGCATGTAGGGCAAAGCGACATTGGCGATGGTGGTGTCCAACGCCTGCATGATGGTCGCGGTCATGGCGCAGATCGTCACCATGTTCCGGCGCAGGCCGGGGACCATCAGGTTGGCGTTGGGGCCGGACATCGTGGCGGATCCTTAGTCCTTGTCCTGGCCCGCTGTCGCCGACAGGCCGAACAGGCCGGCGAGTGAGCGCCGGTGGCCGGTGTCGATGGTGGCGTAGACGCTCATGCCGGCCTTCAGCTTCCGCACGTATTTGTCGGTCTCGTCGAAATAGATCCTGACCGGCACGCGCTGCACCACCTTGACGAAATTGCCGGTGGCGTTCTGCGGCGGCAGGATCGCGAATTGCGCGCCGGTGCCGGGCGAGAGCGAGCCGATCTTGCCCTTGAAGACGTGGTTCGGGAACGCGTCGACCTCGAGCGTGACCGGCTGTCCTTCCGCCACATAGGTGAGGTCGCTCTCCTTCGGATTGGCGTCGACCCAGGGATGCGCGACGTCGATGATGGAGAACACGGGCGCGCCGGCGGCAACGTAACGGCCAAGCTGAATCTGCTCGACCTGCGTCGCCACGCCGTCCATCGGCGCGCGCAGCACGGTGTGGTCGAGGTTGCGCTGGGCGTCGTCCAGCTTGGCTTTCGCCTGCGCGTAGGGCGGGAACTGCTCCAGCGGCAACGCGGGATCGCCGAGCAATTGCGTCTTGGCATTGGAGAGCTGCTGCTTGATGAATTGCGCCTGCGCGCCCGCGGTGACCAACGCATTCGCCGCGTTGTCGAGATCGAGCTGGGAGCCGTAATTGTTCTTCACCAGCGCCTGCTTGCGCTCGACGTCGCGCTGCTTGAGGTCGACGCCCTGTTGGGCAAGGTTGAGCATGTCGCCATAGATCTTGATGTTGGCAACGAGGTTGTCGTAGGTCGTGCGGGCCTGGGCAAGCTGTGCCTTGGCTTCATCTACCGCGTGGCGGAAGGGAACGGGGTCGATCTCGAACAGCTCGTCGCCTTGCTTGACGACCTGACCTTCTTTCACGACCACCTTCTGGATCTTGCCGGAGATGTCGGGCGTCACCAGCACCTTCTGCGCGCCGACATAGGCGTCGTCGGTGCCGACATAGCGGCCGCCGTTCAGATAGAAGGTGATGCCGCCGATGGCGACGATGACAGGCAGGACGACCAGAAGCAGGAAGCGGCGATAGCGGCGCAGGCCCGCCACCAGACGGCGGCGCGGATCGCTGCCGGCTTTCTTGGTCGGCTTGCCGCTGTCGCTCTTCTGCTCGGGCTGGAACTTGAGAACCTGATCAGCCATAGCGCTGCTCCCTACGCGCTTGCTCCGCGCCGCTGGTCTGGGTCGCGTTCCGCACGTTTTCCTTGATTGTTTCGAGTTGGGTGAGGAGGCGGTGCGCATCAGCCGGGGCGATGCCATCGAGCGCGTTGGCGGTGATTTCGGACCGGAGCCCGCTCATCCGGCCGAGCAGCTGCCGGCCGGCCTTCTTCAGGTACAGGCGCTTGACCCGGCGGTCCGAGGCGTCGCTGCGGCGTTCGATCCAATCATTGTCGCAGAGCTTGTCGATCAGGCGCGTCAGCGTGATCGGCTGCACCTCCAGGAGCTCGGCGAGCTCCGACTGCTTCATGCCCTCGCTGCGCTCCACCTTGGCCAGCACCGCCCATTGCGCGCGAGTGATGCCGAAGCGCGACGCCTCCTTGTCGGCATAGACGCGCAGCAGGCGATAGAGCTCGGCGAGCGTGAACAGGAAGTTCTGGTCGACAGACCCGCGGGTCATGAGCTTAATCTCCAATGAGCCTGCAATATAATAAGCAAGCTTATGATTATTCCAGCGCAGATTGATGCGACGCTGTCCCGCAGCGAGAGCATGGCTGACAGCCATCCGAAGTGTCGCGCTTTGGGTTCCCTCGCCGAAATGCTAGAAGATGGGCCGCATGACCCTCGCAAAGCCGGCATTCCCCGCGCCTGACCACGATCACGGCCGCTGCACTGCGGATGCGCTGGCGCATGCCGAACAGGTCTGCGAGCAGCGCGCGCAGAAATTCACGCCGATACGCCGTCAGGTGCTCGGGGCGCTGCTCTCCAGCCACCGTCCACTCGGCGCCTATGAGGTGATTGACGAGCTCGCCAAGTCGATGGCGCGACCGGCGCCGATCACGGTCTATCGTGCCCTCGATTTCTTGATGGCCAACGGCCTCGTGCATCGCATCGAGAGCCGCAATGCCTATCTCGCCTGCGCCGCCCATGACCACGACGCGACCTCGGCCGTCGCGTTCCTGATCTGCGAGCGCTGCGGCCTGGTCGGCGAGATCCCGTCGACCTCCTTCGCCAAGGATCTCAATGCCGCCGCGCGCAGCTCAGGCTTCGCCCCCAAATTGTCCGTGGTGGAGATCACGGGCGTCTGCACCCATTGTCAGAAAGCTGCTTAAAGCAACAACGGCACAAAGCCGGTATTCGGGAAGAGATGTCCTCGCCACAAGCCATACCATCCGCCGCACGTCCCCTCAGTGCCGGCGCCATCGCCCTGATGCTGATGCTGTGCCTGACCTGGGGGTTCAACCAGATTGCGGTGAAGCTGGTGCTGCCGGACATCCCGCCGATGCTCCAGGCCACGATCCGCTCAATGGGCGCGCTGCCGGTGCTGTTCATCATCGGCACCCTGCGTGGCGTCAATTTCTTCGAACGTGACGGCACCTGGAAGCCCGGCCTCATCGCCGGACTGATGTTCGGCATCGAGTTCGTTCTGATCTTCCAGGGCCTGCGCTTCACGCCGGCGTCGCGCGCGGTCGTGTTCCTCTACACCGCCCCGTTCTTCGTCGCGCTCGGCTCCTACCAAGTGCTCGGCGAGCGGCTCGGTGCCACGCAATGGCTGGGGCTCGCCGTGAGCTTTGCCGGCGTCGCACTCGCCATCGGCGTGCCGCAGCCGGATGTCGATGCCAAGGTGTTGCTCGGCGACCTCATGATCGTCGGCGGCGCGGCGTTGTGGGCGGCGACCACGCTGGTCGCCAAGGGCACGCGGCTGCGCTTCGCCGCGCCCGAGAAGGCGCTGGGCTACCAGGTCGCGACCTCGATCCCGATCCTGGGGCTGGCAGCCTGGCTGTTCGGCGAATCCATCACGCACACGCCGGCGCCACTATCGCTCGCCCTCATGGCCTTCCAGGCGATCTGGGTGGTGGGAACCACGTTCACGCTTTGGTTCGCGCTGGTGAAGGCTTATTCGGCCAGCAAATTGTCGGCTTTTACCTTCATCACCCCTTTGTTTGGCGTGGTCGGTAGCTATTTCATCATGCACGACACCTTAAGCCTGACATTCGGGGCCGCTGCGGTCCTTGTAATTGTTGGGCTTTTTCTGGTTAACCGTCCGAGCCAAACGGCTGCGGCGCCGCGCGATGCATTGCTGAACGTCACCAAAACCTGATATTTGGACCCCATGAACAAGCTCGAAAACACCATCGATTCCGACCTCGCGGGCCCCGCGCCCCGGCACAAGACCACCCAGGTCAAGGTCGGTGACGTCTCAGTGGGCGGCGGTGCACCGATCGTCGTGCAGTCGATGACCAACACCGACACCGCCGACATCGACGGCACCATCGCCCAGGTCGCAGCGCTCGCGCGCGCCGGTTCCGAAATGGTTCGCATCACCGTGGACCGCGAGGAAGCCGCTGCCGCCGTTCCGCATATCCGCGACGGCCTCGCCAAGCGCGGCATCACCACGCCCTTGATCGGCGACTTCCACTATATCGGCCACAAGCTGCTTGCGGCCTATCCGGCCTGCGCCGAGGCGCTCGCCAAATACCGCATCAATCCCGGCAATGTCGGCTTCAAGGACAAGCGCGACACCCAGTTCGCCGACATCATCGAGATCGCGAACAAGAACAACAAGCCGGTGCGCATCGGCGCCAATTGGGGCTCACTCGACCAGGAACTGCTCACCAAGCTGATGGACGAGAACGCGGCCTCGGCCGATCCGCGCGACGTGCGCGCGGTGACGCGCGAGGCCATGGTGCAGTCGGCGCTCTTGTCAGCCGCGCGCGCCGAAGAGCTCGGCATGCCGAAGAACCGCATCATCCTGTCGGCCAAGGTCTCGGCGGTGCAGGATCTGATCGCGGTCTACCAGGATCTCGCCTCCCGTTCCGACTATGCCATCCATCTCGGTCTGACCGAGGCCGGCATGGGCTCGAAGGGCATCGTGGCGTCCTCGGCCGCGCTCGGCATCCTGCTGCAGCAGGGCATCGGCGACACCATCCGCATCTCGCTGACGCCGGAGCCCGGCGGCGACCGTACCCGTGAGGTGCAGGTCGGCCAGGAGCTGTTGCAGACCATGGGCTTCCGCACCTTCGTGCCGCTGGTCGCGGCGTGTCCCGGTTGCGGCCGCACCACCTCGACCACGTTCCAGGAACTGGCCCGCTCGATCCAGGATTTCATCCGCGACGAGATGCCGACCTGGAAGACGAAATATCCCGGCGTGGAAGAGCTCAACGTCGCGGTGATGGGCTGCATCGTCAACGGTCCCGGCGAATCCAAGCACGCCAATATCGGCATCTCGCTTCCCGGCACCGGCGAAGCGCCGGCCGCGCCGGTGTTCGTCGACGGCAAGAAGTTCCGCACCTTGCGCGGGCCCACGATCTCCGCCGACTTCAAGGCGCTGGTGATCGACTACATCGACCAGCGCTACGGCCAGGGCGCCAAGGTGCCGGTGACGGCGGCGGAGTAGTTTTCTCTACTCTCGCCCCACACACCTCCGTCGTCCCGGACAAGCGCGCCTCAAGCGCGCGCAGATCCGGGACCCATAACCACAGAGTCTGTGGTTATGGCAGGTCGTCACTCCGAGTCTTCGCCAAACCTAACCCTTTGGTTATGGGTCCCGGATCTGCGCTTACGCTGTCCGGGACGACGGCCGTGTTTGCAGTGCAGATTGCACATCCATCGCCGCGCGCTACCATGCTCTCAATCAAAATGATCGGGAGACACGCCATGAGCTCACTCGCCGGCAAGCAAGGTCCGCGCTATCGCCACATGGCCGATGACGGCGCCCCTTATGAGACCATCGCGGTCGAAAAGCTCACGCCCATCATCGGCGCGGAAATCTCCGGCGTCGACATCGGCAGGCTCGTCGAGGGCGATAGCCGCTCCAACCGGCAGATGGACGAAATCCACCGCGCGCTCGCCGAAAACCTCGTGATCTTCTTCCGCGATCAGCACATCACGCCCAAACAGCATCTCGCCTTCGGCCGCAAGTTCGGCGAGCTGCATTTTCATCCGGCCGCACCGCACGAGGACGAAGACCCGGCGCTGATGAAGATCTACGCCGACAAGGACTCGCCGCGCGCCAATGGCGAGGGCTGGCATTCGGATGTGTCCTGCGATCTCGAGCCGCCGATGGGCTCGATCCTCTACATCAAGCAATGTCCGCCGCGCGGTGGCGACACGCTGTTCGCCAACATGTACGCGGCTTATGACGCTCTCTCGGAACGCATGAAGGCCTATCTCGACGGGCTCACCGCGCTGCATGACGGCGAGCCGATCTATCGCGGCCTCTACGCCAATTACGGCGTCGCCGACCGTCCCTCCTATCCGCATGCCGAGCACCCGGTGGTGCGCACGCATCCGGTCACGGGCAGGAAGGCGCTCTACGTCAACCGCGGCTTCACCCGCCACATCAACGGCATCCCGCGCGACGAGAGCGACGCGATGCTCGCCTATCTCTACCAGCACGCCGAGAACCCGCTGTTCCAGTGCCGCTTCCGCTGGACCGAGAATGCCATCGCCTTCTGGGACAACCGCTGCACCCAGCACCGCGCGATGTGGGACTACTGGCCGCATACGCGCTCCGGCACGCGGGTGACGGTGAAGGGGGAGCGGCCGGTGTGAGGAGGTCGTGGCGCTCCATCGCCGCTATCGCCATTTCGCTGATCCCGTTCTTGCTCTTGTCGGTTGACGATAGCCAGGCGGCCAGGACGCGGAAGGCTGCAAAGACGCAAATGATGGCGGCAGCGCCGGCCAAATGCGAGATGCCGAAATTCCGGATCGTCGTGGATGTCGGACACACCCCGGACTCCTACGGCGCGTTGAGCGCGCGCAATGATCCGGAGTTCGGCTTCAACTTCCGTCTCGCAAGTCTGATCGCAGCAAAGCTCAAGTCCGAAGGCTTTGCCGCAACCCGCCTGCTCGTCACGGACGGCAAGGCGAGGGCGAGCCTGTTCAAGCGCGTCAGTGCCGCGAATGACGGCCGGACCGATCTGTTCCTCTCGGTCCATCACGATTCGGTGCCGGACAAGCTGCTCGAAACCTGGGAGTTCGACGGCGCAAAGAGCTATTTCAGCGATCGTTTTTCCGGCCACTCGCTGTTCGTCTCCGAGCGCAATCCGCACTTCGCCACCAGCCTGAAGCTGGCCCGGATGATCGGCCGACGGCTGAAGGAGCAGGGCCTGCACTATGCCAGCCAATACACCTTGCCGGTGATGGGCCGCTACCGGCGCCAGTTGCTCGACAAAGATGTCGGCGTCTACCGCTATGACGGGCTCGTCGTGCTGTCGCGGACGCGGAGCGCCGCCGTGCTGCTCGAAGCCGGCTCGATCATCAATCGCGACGAAGAGATGGAGATGAACTCGGCGGAGCGGCAGGAGCTGATCGCAGGAGCGGTGGCTGCGGCGGTGGGGGAGTTTTGCGAGAGGCGGTAGCTGTTTCGGCGTTCGTCATTGCGAGCGCAGCGAAGCAATCCAGAATCTTTCCGCAGAGGCAGTCTGGATTGCTTCGCTGCGCTCGCAATGACGAGAGGTTATAGCGGCCCGCCCCGATACTCCCTATTCGCCAGACTCGCTTCCTCCAGATCCAGATCGCGCTCGATCCGCCGCCGCGTCTCGTCGGTGATCTGGCCGTCGCGGAGAAGGTCGTGGATGAATTTGCGCTCGGCCTCGATCAGGCTGCGGGTCAGCGCGGTGCCTGCGGCGGAGACGTCGTGATGGGTCGGATCGAGTGAATCGGGCAGCTGGTTGACGCGGATCTCGTGGCGGGCGCGCAGGAGCCGCATCACCTCGTCGGAGATCTCCTTTTCCGCGGTCAACGCATCGAGCGACTTCAGCGCGGCCTCGAGCGCCTGGCGGCGTGCTGCGATCTCGGCCTCGTGCTCGCTGACATGCTCGTTGCGGCCGGCCTCGGCAATGCCGAGCCAGCGCACCACTGGCGGCAGCGTCAGGCCGACGCCGATCAGCGTGATGAAGATGACGCCGAAGGCGACGAACAGAATCAGGTCACGGTACGGAAATGCTTCGCCGTCCGGAAGCGTGAACGGCAGCGCCAGTGCCGCCGCCAGCGACACCGCGCCGCGCACGCCGGTGAAGGCGAGCGTGAACGCCCATTGCCAGGGCGGCGACGGATCGCGCTCGCGCAGCGATTTGCTGAGCATCCGCGGCAGATAGGTCGCGGGATAGAGCCAGGCGAAGCGCGCGATCACGACGATCACCAGAACCACGGCGGTCGCGATCAGGATGTCGTCGAGCGGAAAGGCCTTCGACTTCTCGTAAAGCGCGCGCATCTGGAAGCCGGTGAGCAGGAACAAGAGGCCCTCGATCAAATAGATCACGAGGTCCCAGAAGAAGATGCCCTGCAGGCGCGTCGCGGAAGAAATCAGCAGCGGGCCGTTCCAGCTCACATAAAGCCCGCAGGCGACCGTTGCGATCACTCCGGAGCCGCCGACATGCTCGGGCAGCCAGTAGGAGACGTAAGGCGTGATCAGCGACAGCGTGAGCTCGACCTGCGGATCCCCCGACCATTTGCGGAAACGCAGGGAAAGCCACCCGACGCCGATGCCGAAGGCGATCTCGCCGGCGATGATGAGGAGGAATTCGCCGGCCGCCAGCGGCAGCGAGAAATGCCCGACCATGATCGCGGCGAGCGCAAAGCGGTAGAGGATCAACGCGGTGGCGTCGTTGGCGAGCCCTTCGCCCTCGAGCACGACCAGGATCCGGCGCGGCATGTGCAGCCGGCGCGCGATCGCGAGCGGCGCCACCACGTCGGGCGGCGCGACGATGGCCCCCAGCAGGAAGCCGATGGTCCACGGCAGGCCGATCATGTAATGCGTGGCGGCCGCCACCATGGCCGCAGTGAAGATCACCGCGCCGACCGCGAGCAGCACGATCGGACGCAAATTCTTCTTGAACTCGCGCCAGCTCATGGCGACGCTTGCCGAGTAGATCAGCGGTGGCAGCACCAGCAGAAGCACCAACTCCGGCGGCAGTTCCACCGACGGCATCCCCGGCACGAAGGCGAGGCCGACGCCGGCCAGCATTAGCAGGATGGCGGGGGCGACGTTGAAGCGGCGTGCGGTCAGCGCCACGCCTGCCAGCACGGCCAGCAGGATGAGAAAGGTCTGAAACTTCGCTTCCATGACGGTCTGTCTTGACCCGGAAGCGACTGCTGCGTCAATGCGCGCGGCTCACGCCAGCCGCTCGGCCATCCGCCCGATCCGCGCGAACGCCGCCGCGATCTGTGCGGCGCTCGGCGTGCCGCCCTGGGTATAGGCCGCGATCAGGATCGGGGCATCCGGCCGCGGCCACACCACCGCAATATCGCCCGATGCGTCCTTGCCGTTGTTGCCGGTCTTGTCGCCGATCCTCCAGCCTGCCGGCAGGCCGCCGCGCAGCCGGTTTGCGCCGGTCTTGCAGTTCACCATCCATTCGGTGAGCTGCGCGCGCAAGGTCGGTGACAATGCTTCCCCCAGCACGAGGCGGCGCAGGTTTCCGGCCATCGCCGCCGGCGTCGTGGTGTCCCGGGGATCGCCCGGCCGGGAGCGGTTGAGTTCGGGCTCGTTGTGGTCGAGCCGCGAGGTGGTATCGCCGATCGATCGCCAGAACGCGGTGAGGGCGGCCGGCCCGCCGATCCGCGCCAGCAGCAGATTGGCGCAGGTGTTGTCGCTGAGCTCGACGATCGCCTTGCACATCTCAGTGACCGACATTGCGCCGGCCGCGAGATTTTGCTTGGCAACCGGCGCGTACTCCAAGAGGTCGGCCTGGCCGTAAGGAATCATGGCCGCAAGCTGCTCCTCGCCGCGATTGACCCGCGCCAGTACACAGGCGGCGAGCGAGGCCTTGAATGTCGAGCACATGACGAACCGTTCGTCGGCGCGCCAGGCGAGTTTTGCGCCGGTTGCGAGATTTTCTGCATAGACCCCGATCCGTCCGCCGCTCTCGCGTTCGTAGGTTTCGAGCTCAGGCGGCCCATCCGCGGCAAGCGCGGGAGAAGCGGCCATCCAGCACAGCGAGGCGAGCAGGGAGCGACGATCGAGCAGCATGGGGGACTTTCGGGCGAGTGTGGCAGGGAGATGTAGCCTATGCTCCATCCGCACCGTCATTGCGAGCGCAGCGAAGCAATCCAGAGTCTCTCCGCGGAGGGATTCTGGATTGCTTCGTCGCAAGGGCTCCTCGCAATGACGTGTGGCGAGAGTTGGGCTCGCCTGACGGAGAATGGAAGAGAGCGAGTCCGAATTTCGGGCAGCGGAGGGTCGAGAGACCCTTCACTCCCTCAGGTCGTACCGGTACGACTTCGACACGATCTGCCAGCCGTCGGCTAGCTTCATCGCCACCAAATAGTCGGTGAAATAGCGCGGCGGCAATTGGCACCGGACCTTAATGAAGGCGGTGTTGTCGTCCGAACGGTCGATGGTGACGATGAAATCCTCGCGCGGCTTGCCTTCGGCCTTGCCGGAGGGGCGCTTGCGCACGCGGTCGAGCCAGTCCGGCACGGTCAGCACCTGCAATTCGCCCTTCTCGACCCAGCGCAGGTCGGCGGAGGGATGGAAGATGGCGCCGAGCTTTTCGGCGTCGCCCTCATAGAGGCCGTCGAAATAGGATTGCACGACGGCTTCGACACTTGAACGATTTGGGCTCATGGGTCATCCCTTCGAATGATGGCTTGGGGTGAACTTAGTCGTGCGCATCAAAATGCGCTATGGGTGTCTCGCCAATTGCGAGGACGCTGAAATGACCGCATCAGAGAAATCGAACGCCCGTATCCTGATCGGCGAATGCTATTGCCGCACCGTGCGCTTCGAGGTGACGGATGCGTTCTCCTATGCGATGAACTGCCACTGTTCGAACTGTCGCCGCACCACCGGCGCCGCCTTCAAGCCGTTCGCGGGCATCGCCCAGGACCAGCTCCGCATCGTCAGCGGCGGCGACCAGCGAATCATTTTCGGTGACGAGACCACCCTGACGCGCACTGCGCCCGATGCGGCTCGCTGCTCTATTCCCGGGTGCGTGGAGGAGGATGGGTCCATGTTGCCATGGGAACCCTGGTCGATACCCCCTCGATCCGGCCGAGCGCCCACATTTTCGTGGGCTCGAAGGCGCCCTGGCATGAAATTACGGACAATCTGCCGCAATATCGGGAGCACATCGGGGTTGTCTGAGGGAACCCGATCCTCCCGGCGAACCGCGATCCCGCTGGTGCGACAAACAAAAGTGGCCTTTCCGCTTGTCGTTGGTACCCTTCGTGACCTCCATCACAAGCGCCCGCGGCGGATCTTGCTAAAGCGGTCCCAAATGGCCTCAAGCGGCCCCGAATTTCGGAAGTCGTGTCATGCGCAATTTGCTCAGACTTTGTCCGCTTCTCCTCGCCCTCGCGCTGCTGCTCGGCGCCCAACCTGCTTTCGCCGGCAAGCGCGTTGCGCTGGTGCTCGCCAATTCGGCCTATCAGTACGCGCCGTCGCTGGCCAATCCCGTCAATGACGGTTCGGTGATGGCGAAGACGCTAAAGGAGGCCGGCTTCGATGTCGTCGATTCCCGGCACGATTTGTCGGCGCTGGATACGCGGCGCGTGCTCCGCGACTTCGCGGATGCAACCCGCGATGCCGACATCGCCGTGGTCTACTATGCCGGCCACGGCATCGAGGTCGAAGGCTCCAACTATCTGATCCCGGTCGATGCCAAGCTCGAGCGCGACACCGACGTCTACGACGAGGCGCTTTCGCTCGATCGCATCCTGGTCGCGGTCGAGCCCGCAAAGCAGCTCCGTCTGGTGATCCTGGATGCCTGCCGCGACAATCCGTTCGGCAAGAGGATGAAGCGCACGATTGCCTCGCGCGGCATTGGCCGGGGCCTCGCTCAGGTCGAGCCGACCAGCCCCAATACGCTGATCGCCTATTCGGCCAAGGCCGGTTTCACGGCGCAGGACGGTGACGGCGCCAACAGCCCGTTCACGGTCGCGCTGTCGAAGCATCTGACGACGCCGGGCCTCGACGTCCGCCGCGCCTTCGGTTTCGTGCGCGACGACGTGCTCAAGTCGACCGGCAACAAGCAGGAGCCGTTCGTCTATGGCTCGCTCGGCGGCGAGGATGTTCCGCTGGTGCCGGTGAAGATGACGGCTGCGGCGGCCGCGCCTGCTGCGAACCCGCAGGCCGATATCCGCCGCGATTACGAACTCGCGCTCCAGGTCGGCAACAGAGCGGCGTGGGATGCCTTCCTCGCCCAGCATCCCGACGGTTTCTATGCGAGCCTTGCCAAGCTTCAGGTCGAGAAGATCGGCGCCGAGCAGGCTCATGCCGCGGCGATCGCGAAGGCGAAGCAGGCCGAGGCCGAGCGCGATCGTCTCGCCGCCCTCGGCGCGCAGAAGGATGCGCAGGCCAAGGCTGCGGCCGATGCGAAAGCCGCCGAACAGGCGCAGCTTGCCGCCCAGAAAGCGAAGGAGCAGGCGCAGCAGCAGGCCGCCGTGGCTGAGCAGCAGCGCGTCGACCTCGCCGCTGCGGCACCGGGCGCAGCGCCGGCCAGCACGGTCGCTCCGGCCGGCACCAATGTCGCCGCGCTGACGCCTGCGACTGCACCGGCCGATCTCAGCCGCTCGGTGCAGACCGAGCTCGGTCGCGTCGGCTGCTTCTCCGGGCAGGCCGACGGCAATTGGAATGCGTCGTCGCAGCGGTCGCTGTCGCAGTTCAACCGGTATGCCGGCACCAAGCTCGACGTGAAGGTGGCGAGCACCGATGCGCTCGATGCGGTCAAGTCGAAGCCGTCGCGTGTCTGCCCACTGGTCTGTGAGCACGGCTTCAAGGCCGACGGCGACAAGTGCAGCAAGATCGTCTGTCGTGACGGCTATGCGGTCAACGACGATAATGAGTGCGAGAAGCAGCGTGCCGCCAAGCCCGCAACGGCCAAGCGTGTAACTGCCAAGCGCGACGACGGCGATGAGCGTCCGGCACGACCGCGTCGGCAGTCCGCCGGCGCAGCAGGCGGTTATGGCGCCGCTGCCGGCGTTGCTGCTGCCGCTGGCGCCGGCCGCGCGACGGGTGGCGGGCAGGTCTACTGCAATAGCGGTGGCTGCCGTCCGGTGCATCGCGGCTGCCGTCTCGAATATCGCGGCGGCGGCGGCCCCGGCAACGACGCCAATGCCGAGGTCTGTTACTAGGGATCGCGGTGTCCCCCACATGGTCGTCCTGGCGAAGCCAGGACCCATTACCACCGGCCTTGGTTTTGCGAAGACTTGTGGTTGGCAACTCAGCGCAGCAACTTCTCCCTGGGGTAATGGGTCCTGGCTTTCGCCAGGACGACTCCCTGGAGTGAGTTCAGGTCGCAATCGCGCTTGCAGCGATGTTCACCGTCAGCGCCAACAACGCCGTGTTGTAGATGAAGGACACGATGCCGTGCGCCGTCGCCGTACGGCGGATGGTCTTGTCGGTGATGCCGACGTCGGAGACCTGCGCGGTCATGCCGATCACGAACGAGAAATAGACGAAATCCCAATAATCGGCGTGGTCTTCCTTGTCGCCGCTCGGAAACTGAAGGCCTCCTGCCGTGCCGTGCCGATAATAATCATGCGCGTAATGCAGCGCGAAGGTCGTGTGCACCGCAGCCCATGACAGCGCGATCGTGGTGATCGCGATCGTCAGCTCCAGGACGCCGCGATGCGACGTGCCGAGCTCGGAGACGATCGCGGCGATGCTGGCGAAGGCGCCGGTCGCCGTCACCAGCAGGATCACGAAGCGGCCGTCGTCCTGCATCGCGGCGGCGCGGCGGATGTGCTGGTGGTCGTTGCACAGCATCATCGCATAGACCAGCACGAGATAGACCGCGATCAGCGCGTCCCAGCCGAACAAGAGCCGCGTCACCAGTCGGTGCGTGCCCGGCAGCAGCAGGCAGACGAGGACGCCGACAGCGAGCGCGATGAACGTTCGCGGCCGGGCATAAAGCAGCCGCATCGGCCGCGACATCTGGCGGAAGCGGACGAGGACGGGATCTTCTTTTTGCATGCAGATCGTCCGGTAAGTCCTGAGCGACATCGCTGGTGCGCTCCCTCCCCCGCTTGCGGGGGAGGGTTGGGGAGAGGGTGTCTCCACAAGCGAAAACCCCGAGAGGAGAGAGCCCTCACCCGCGCCTTCGGCGCGACCTCTCCCGCAAGCGGGAGAGGTGAAAACCCAACGTCAGTTCTTCCGTTCGGCGACGAAGCGCGCCGCGGCTTGCAGCACGGCGGCGCGGTCGCCGAAGATCGACACGGCGCTGTCGGCGCGCGCGAGCAGGTCGCGCACGCGCTGCTTGGCGCCTTCGATGCCGAGCTGGGTGACGAAGGTGGTCTTGCCGAGCGCGGCGTCCTGGCCCGAAGGCTTGCCGAGCGCTGCCGCATCGCCTTCGACGTCGAGCAGGTCGTCCGCGATCTGGAAGGCCTCGCCGAGCGCACGGCCGTAATCGTCGAGCGCCTGGTATTCTTTCTGCGAGGCCTGGCCGAGGATCGCACCGGCGATGCAGCCATAGCGCAGCAGTGCGCCGGTCTTCATCTGCTGAATACGGGCGACATCGATCGGTTCGTTGCCGCCGAAGCGGCCTTCGCCGGCGAGATCGAGGATCTGGCCACCGACCATGCCGCCAATGCCGGCGCAACGCGCCAGCGCGCGCGTCAACAGCAGCCGCACATTGGCATCGCGATGGATCTCGTCGCGGGTGACGATGTCGAAGGCGAGCGTCAACAGGCCGTCGCCGGCAAGGATCGCGGTGGCGTCGTCGGTCTGCTTGTGCAGGGTGGGGCGGCCGCGGCGCAGGTCCGAATTGTCCATGGCCGGCAGATCGTCATGGATCAGCGAATAGCAGTGAATGCATTCGAGCGCGGCGCCCACGAGCAGTGCCGCTTCGCGCGGAACGCCGAACACGGTCGCGCTCTCGACCACAAGGAACGGCCGCAGGCGCTTGCCGCCGTTCAGGCTCGAATAGCGCATTGCGTCCATCAGTCGCTTGGGCCGGGCGATCTCGTCGTGCAGGATGTCGTCCGACAGCAGGCGCCCGAGCAGGGCCTCGGTGTCATCAGCGGTCTTGTCCAGACGTTTGGCGAAATCGGACGGGGACGTGCCGGTCATCAAGAAGGGCTCCAGAACTAAAATTCGGCGGGACAATCCTTTATGCGCCCGCCTCAGTCAATCGTTTGGAAGGCCTAAAAAGTGCTGGAAAAGGCCCGAATTATCACAGACTTAATGGCCCAGCCCGTGGCCGCGTTTCATTTTGCGCCGGAAAGGTCGATTTGCGCATCGTCAAGATCCTGCTGGTCGTGCTCGCGGTCGTGGCTCTCGCGCCCTATGTGATCGCGCCGTTTTACCGGACCGGCCATCCGGTTTCGACGCTGATGGCCTGGCGTTCGCTTCGGGGCGCGCCGATGCAGCGGCAATGGATCGATCTGGCGGCGATGTCGCCCAATCTGCCGCGGTCGGTGGTGGCAGCCGAGGACGCCCATTTCTGCAAGCATCATGGCATCGACTGGGGTGCGCTGCGTGAGGCGATCGATGACGCCCAGGAGGACGGTACGCCGTTCCGGGGCGCCTCCACCATCACCCAGCAGGTCGCAAAAAACCTGTTCCTATGGCAGGGGCGGGACTTCGTCCGCAAGGCGCTGGAATTCCCGCTGGCGCTGTGGATCGACCTCGTCCTGCCCAAACCGCGGATCCTGGAGATTTACCTCAACATCGCAGAGCTCGGTCCACAGGGGCAGTTTGGCGTCGAGGCGGCCAGCCTTTATGCCTTCGGTAAGTCGGCCGCCAACCTCTCCCCCCGGGAAGCCGCCCTTCTGGCCTCGACCCTGCCCAATCCGGTCAAACGCAGTGCCCGGACCCCGGGGCCCGGTGTCAGGCGGCTGGCGGCGACCTATATGGCGCGGGGCCAGGCGAGCTCGCTTGCGACCTGCTGGCGCGAAAATCGCTGATTTCGGGCCCGTTCCGGGCGTATTTTCCGGCCCAAGAGCCTAGCTTTACGGCCAGCCTTCCTCTATAAGCGCGGCCTTGATCGGCATTCAGCTCGCCTCGTATTGCGGGTGCTGAGCCGTCCCTTCGCGGAGGATGCCCTGATGACACCAATCCCTAGAGGATATTGAAATGGCCGTTCCGAGAAGAAAAACCTCGCCGTCGCGCCGTGGCATGCGCCGCTCGGCAGACGCCATCAAGAAGCCGACCTATGTGGAGGACAAGGACTCCGGCGAGCTCCGTCGTCCGCACCATCTCGACCTCAAGACCGGCATGTACAAGGGCCGCCAGGTCCTGAAGAAGAAAGAGTCCTGAAGGCAGGATCTTTCTTCAGGCGGGAGGATTGGGCCCGCCTGATTTCGGCCAACCCATGAGATAGACGGTGACGGCGGCGGAGCAAATGCTTCGCCGCCGCATTGTCCTGTCCGGATATCTTGATCGAGAAGGCATTTTGCCGATGGTCGGTTTCCCGCTGCTTCTGATTCCGCTCGCGGTCTACAACATCATCGCCTTCCTGATGCCGACGGTGTCCTTTACGGACGTGCTGTTCAAGGTGCCGATGGTGTCCGGTGAGACCTGGCCGGTTACGCTCGCCGACCTGCTGCTCGCGCTCGGCGTGGTGCTGCTGCTGCTCGAGGTGGTCAAGGGCGCGCGGCCCGGCTCGAAATTCCTGATGGATCACCTGCTGTCGCTGATTGTGTTCGGCGCGGCCGCCGCCGAATTCGTGATGTGGCCCAAATTCGGCAACTCCACCTATTTCCTGCTGGTGCTGCTCGCGATGGCCGACTTCCTCGGCGGCATCGCCCAGCGCACGCGCCGTCGCGTCACCTATGTCGCCGAGACGACGGTGGCGGCGCCACGCAAGGCCAAGCGCCAGGAAGCGCCGGAGGAGGATGTGGCGTCCGAGCGTAAGTTCGAGCCGGTGATTGCGCCGCAGCCGGCACCGGCGGTACCGCCCGCACCGTCGGCGCAATCCGTCGCCGAATCCGTGCTGATGGATCATCCGGCGCCCAAGCCGGTGCAGGGCGCGCCCTCGCCGGAAATCCCCTCGCCGCAGCTTCAGCCGGGCAACGGCACGCCGTCCTCTCCGGATACACCGCCGCGCTGATCAAGCCACCTGCCGTGTCCGCGCGCTGACGCTTTGCAGCGGGCGCTTGCTGCCATAGGCCATCAGCGCGTCTTCGGACGAGGCGCGGCGAAGCCGGCTCGTCTGGGGCATGTGCTCGGCATTGGCGATCAATTGGGTGACGAAGCTGGGATCGGGGCGCGGCAGCGGCGCCTTGTGGACCCACTGCAACGTCGGCATCAGCGGCACGAGGCCCGTGCCTGTGCCGTTGTCCGCCGCGTCCGATCGATCAGTACTCAACATCGCAATCACCGTTGATCCGGCCGGATTGTCGCATTTCGGGACGCTGGCGCCGGTGCGTGTCATGTACTCGCAAGCCCTATGCCGGCCGGGCCCGATTGGTTCCCCGAGGTCGGCAAACGTGGTTTCCAAATTGTTTATCAACTTTGCCTAGGGTCGAGGGCGAATCTGGCTTTATTCTGTGCCGGCTCAGGACTTTCCCACTGTCCCGAAACGAGGCGATTTTGACTCCAGCATTGCCGCAAGCCTCCGACATCCTGGCCGCGCTCGGCCAGGCCGTGTTCGCCTGGGACATCGCCAGCGACGTCATCGTCTGGGGTGAGCAGGTCAGCGCCGTCTTCCCGGGCATTCCCGCCGAGCGGCTCGCCACCGGGGCCGAATTCGCCAAGCTGATCGAGCCGGCGCAATCGCTGCGGACCTCTGCGCTGGCGCAGACCTCCGCCGTGCACGGTGCCGACGGCACACCTTACCGGGTCGAGTACGGCGTGCGCATGAGCGCATCCGATCCCGTCGTCTGGATCGAGGAGACCGGCCGCTGGTTTGCCGGTCCCGACGGCCGCCCCACGCGCGCGATCGGCTCCGTCCGCATCAACAATGAGCGTCACGCCCGCGACGAGGAATTGAGGAAGCTGGCCCGGCTCGATCCCTTGACCGGCGAGCTCAACCGCTCCCATCTGATTGCGTCGCTGGCCGAGGCGATCGAGGAGACGACCCGCTTCCGCTCGACCGCAGCCTTCATGCTGGTCGGCATCGATCATCTCGCACGCGTCAACGATGCCTTCGGCTTCGACGTCGCCGACGCGGTGATCCTCGACGTCGCCAAGCGCATTCGTGCGCGCCTGCGCGGCGGCGACGTCCTCGGCCGCTTCTCCGGCAACAAGTTCGGCCTGATCCTGAAGAACTGCACCGTCGACGACATGAACGTTGCCGCCGAGCGCTTCCTCGCCGGCATCCGCGACGAGGTGGTGCCGACGAAATCAGGCCCGGTCTCAGTCACCGCATCGATCGGGGCGGTCAGCGTGCCGCGCTATGCCCGCAACACCGACGAGGCGGTCAACCGCGCCCATGAGACGCTGGATGCCGCCAAGCGCCGCCGCGTCGGCTCGTTCGCGACATGGCGCCCGGATGCCGCGCGCGACGCGCAGCGCCGCGTCAATATCCGCGTCACCGACGAGATCGTCACCGCGCTGAACGAGCGCCGCATCAAGCTCGCCTATGAGCCGGTGGTCTCCGCCGCCTCGCGCGAACGCGCCTTCCACGAGTGCCTGGTGCGGATGGATCAGGGCGATGGCCAGGTGCTGCTCGCACCCGACATCGTGCCGGTCGCCGAACGGCTCGGCCTGATTCGCCTGGTCGATCATCGCGTGCTCGAGCTCGTGGTCGCCGAGCTTGCGGCCGCGCCCGACATCTGCCTCAGCCTCAACATCTCGCCTGATACCACCATGGATCCGGACTGGTGGGCGGGGATCGAGTCGTTGATGCTGGCCCATCCCGGCGTCGCCGAGCGGCTGATCGTCGAGATCACCGAAACGGTCGCGATCCAGGACATCGACGACGTCCGCGGCTTTGTCACGCGGCTGAAGAATTTCGGCAGCCGCATTGCCATCGACGATTTCGGCGCCGGCTACACGTCCTTCAGGAACCTGCGCAAGCTCGGCGTCGACATCGTCAAGATCGACGGCGCCTTCGTCCAGAACGTCACCCGGTCCGCCGACGACCGCGCCTTCGTGCACACCCTGATCGACCTCGCCCGACGCCTCGATATCAAGACGGTCGCCGAATGGGTGCAGGACGAAGAGACCGCAAGCATGCTGCGCGACTGGGGTTGCGACTACATCCAGGGCCGTTTGATTGGACTGGCGTCTGCCGAGCGCCCGTGGGCGGCTTCAACGGATAGTGCGCTGCCTGCTGCAAGCTGAGAAGCCGTAGGGTGGGCAAAGCGAAGCGTGCCCACCATCGTGCTGTGTCGTTGGAAAGATGGTGGGCACGGCGCAAGCGCGCCTTTGCCCACCCTACGAAATCTCTCAAGCTCCCTCATCCAATGCCACCAACTCGCGCTTCTTGCGCAGCGCGGGCAATAGCGGCGCGATCAGCAGCACCGTTGCGAGTGCAAGGCAGGCCGCCGAGATCGGCCGCTGCACGAAGGTCCAGAGATCGCCCTGCGACAGGATCAGCGACTTGCGCAGATTGTTCTCCAACATCGGGCCGAGCACGAAGGCGAGCACGAGCGGCGCCGGCTCGTAGCCGAGCTTGCGCATGAAATAGCCGATGATCCCGAACGCGATCATGACGTAGACGTCGAACACATTGTTGCTCGAGCAGTAGACGCCGAGGATCGTGAACAGGATGATCAGCGGGAACAGGATGTTGTAGGGCAGCTTCAAGAGCTGCACCCACATGCCGATCATCGGCAGATTGAGGATCAGCAGCATGACATTGCCGATATACATGCTGGCGACGATGCCCCAGAACAGGCCGGGGTTTTGCGTGATCAGCAGCGGTCCCGGCTGCAGGCCATGAATGACGAAGGCCCCGAGCAGCAGCGCCATCACCACGTTCGGCGGGATGCCCAGCGTCATCAGCGGAATGAACGCGCCGCCGGCCGCCGCGTTGTTGGCGGATTCGGGGCCCGCGACGCCCTCGATCGCGCCGTGGCCGTACCGCTCCGGCGTTTTCGACAGCCGCTTCTCCAGCGCATAGGACGCGAACGAGGCCACCACGGCACCGCCGCCCGGCAGGATGCCGAGCAGAAAGCCGAGCAGGGTGCCGCGCGCCACCGGGCCGGCACTCGCCTGCCAATCCGCCTTGTTGGGCAAGAGTTGTGTGATCTTGGCGTTGATGATGTCGCGCTTGATCGCCTGCTCGGTGTTGAGCAGCACCTCGGCAACGCCGAACAGGCCCATCACGACCGGCACGAGGCCGATGCCGTCGATCAGCTCCATGCGGCCGAAGGTGAGCCGCGGCTGCGCCGTGATGCTGTCGAGGCCGATCAGGCCGAGCACGACGCCGATGCAGGCCATCAGCAGCGCCTTCGGCATCGAGCCCTGGGTGAGGAAGGTGAGCACGACGAGGCCGAGCACCATCAGGCTGAAATACTCGGCCGGGCCGAACGCGATGGCGATGCTGGCAAGCCTGGGCGCCACCAGCATCAGCGCGACCAGCGCAAAGGTGCCGGCGATGAAGGAGCCGAACGCGGAGATGCCGAGCGCGGGGCCGGCGCGGCCCTGCTTCGCCATCTGGTGGCCGTCGATGCAGGTGACGACGGAGGCCGCTTCGCCGGGGATGTTGACCAGGATCGAGGTGGTCGAGCCGCCATACATCGAGCCGTAATAGATGCCGGCCATCATGATGATGCCGGATTCCGGCGTGCCCGAGAGTGTCACGGGCAGCAGCAGCGACATCGCCGAGACTGGGCCGATGCCCGGCAGCACGCCGACCAGCGTGCCGATGAAGACACCGATGAAGCAATAGAGCAGGTTGATCCCTGTCAGCGCGACGCCGAACCCATGGGCGACATTGGCAAGCGTATCCATGCGATCAGCCGATCCCGAACAGGCCCGAGGGCAGCTGGATCAAAAGCAGCCGCTTGAGCACCCACCACATGCCTGATGGCACCAGCATCGCGATCGGAATCGCCAGCGTCCAGCGCACGGGATCGATCAGGCGCAACAGCAGCAGCATTAACGGGATCGACGACAACAGGAATCCCAGCGGCTCCAACGCGAATGAGAATGCAGTGAGGCAGGCGATGACGAGAAGAGGCTTGCTCCAGCGCACATTTTCCCAGCGGGAGGCCAGCGTTGGCCCGCCCTCGGTGATGGCCGAGATGATGATGGAGGTTGCGAACACGCAGATCAGGATGCCCGTGTAGAACAGCACGTAACCGGAGCCGGGATCGTTGATGGTGCCGAGCTTGAGCTTCAGCCCCGACCAGATCACGAAGCCGCCGAGCGCGAGCCCGATCAAGCCGCCCCAAAGTTCAGAATTGCTGAGGCGGAGTTTGACGTTGGTTTGGTTGGTCATCGACGCCCTCTCGGCCGTTCCCCAGACGCTGCGCAGCGCGAAGCGGTGCGCTGCAGATCCGGGGTCCATGGATGCGTGGCAAGAGTGGGTCCCGGCTCTGCGGTGCACCGCTGAAGAGGCGCTGCACCGCGTCCGGGACACGGAGGTGGCTCAGTTCTACTTCTTCGCAAGCCCGAGCGTGTCGATCACTTTGCGCTCAGACTCCGTGACCTCGACGACGAACTTCTTGTAGTCCTCGGTGTTCTTGTAGTTCGGCACCATGTCGTATTTGGCGAGCGTTGCCACGACGGCGGGGTCCTCGACTGCCTTCTTGAAGGCATCGTGCAGCTTGGCGACGATTTTGGGATCCATTCCCTTCGGGCCGGCGATGCCAAACGGGGAATCATAGACCATGGGATAGCCGAGCTCCTTCAGCGTCGGCACATCGGGGTAATTCGGCGAGCGGGCACCGGTCCACACCATCAATAACCGCAGCTTGCCGGCATCGACCAGCGGCCGCCATCCCGTGGAATCAGCCTGAAGCATCGTATGCTGCCCCAGGACCGCGGCGTTGGTTTCCGCGCCGCCCTTAAAGGGGACCTGGGTTAGCTTGATGCCGGACATCGCCGCGATCTGCTCCATGCCGATATGCAGCGAGGTCCCGGTGCCCGGCGTCGCGTAGGTCACCTTGCCCGGGTTCGCCTTGGCGAACTCCACCACGTCCTTCCAGCTCTTGAACTGGGATTCCGCGTTGGTGGTGACGCCGAAGGTATAGCCGGTGAGATGGATGATGTAGGTGAAATCCTTGGCCGGATCCCACGACACCTCCTGCATCAGAGGCAGGCGGAAGACGGTGATCGGGATCTGCGAGATGGTGTAGCCGTCCGGCTTCGCGCCCGCGGCCATTGTCGCAGGTCCCACCGTGCCGCCGCCGCCGGCCTTGTTGTCGATCACGATGGGCTGTCCCAGGACCTTCGAAGCGCTGTCGGCGATCGCGCGCATCGAGATGTCGGTCGAACCGCCGGCCGGCCATGGCACGATCAGCGTGATCGGTTTGGTCGGATAGTCCTGCGCGCTGGCGGCAGTGGAGAGCACTGCGCCCATGACCGCATGCATGGCGGCAAAGGCAATCGTCTTCAGCCCGTATCGCGACATCGAAACGCCTCCCTCGCAGCGGCCTCGCTCGGGCCGCCATCTCTCGTTCTTGTGGGGCGATTGTTTCCGAAATCACGAGAGAAGAAAAGCGCCATTGCGCGTGTGCCAGGCAAGGGCGAGACGCCAATTCCGCCGGAAACCATCCATGCGACAATTGGTCGTTTGGAGGCGTGCCGAGATACGGAATTTGCGTGGGGAAAGCCGCTACGCCACGCGGCGGACTGCGCTCAGCGTCTCGATGGTGCCGCCGACCTCGGCCGCCGGGCACGGCTTGCCGAAATAATAGCCCTGCACGGCGGTGCAGCCGCATTCGCGCACGAAGTCGAGTTGCTCGGCGGTCTCCACACCCTCCGCCGTAGTCTCGACGCCGAGCACGGAGCCGAGGCTGGCGATGGTGCGGACGATGGCAACGCTTTCCGGGCTTTCGCCGAGCGTGCCGACGAAAGAGCGGTCGATCTTGATGCGGTCGAACGGAAATTTGCGCAAATAGCTCAGCGAGGAATAGCCGACGCCGAAATCGTCGAGGCTGACCCGCACGCCAAGTGCGCGGAGCTGGTGCAGGATCTCGATCGTCGCCTCGCTGTCGTCGAGCAGCGCCGTCTCGGTGACCTCGAGCTCGAGACGTTGTGGCGGCAGGCCGGCTTCCGCAAGTGCGCTCGTGACCATCGCCACCAGGCCGCGCGAGCGGAACTGCACCGGCGACAGGTTTACCGCGACGGTGACCCCGGGCCAGGAGACGGCGGTCGCACAGGCGGTGCGCAGCACCCATTCGCCGATCGGGACGATCAGCCCGGTCTCCTCCGCGATCGGAATGAAATCGGCCGGCGAGACGAAGCCGCGCGAGGGATGTTTCCAGCGCAACAGCGCTTCGAAGCCGGTGAGCTCGGAGTTGTCGAGCCGTACCTGCGGCTGGAACACGAGGTGGAATTCACATGATTCCAACGCGCCGCGCAGATCCTGCTCCAGCGCGTGCCGGCTGCGCGCCTCCTCTTCCATCTCGGGCTCGAACAGCTGATAAGCGCCGCGTCCCTTGGCTTTGGCCTGGTAGAGGGCGAGGTCGGCGCATTTCATCAGCTCGTCGGCATCAAGCCCGTGATCGGGCGCGATCGCGATGCCGACGGAGACGCCGACATGGATCGACTGGCTTTCCAGCGGCGGCGGATGGCCGATGATCTCGACCAGGCGACGGGCGAGCTTTTCAGCCGATTGCGGCTGCGGTCCGCGCTGGAGTACGGCAAATTCGTCGCCGCCGAGCCGCGCGACGGTATCATGCTCGCCGACATTCTCCTTTAGTCGCGCCGCAACCCAGCGCAGCAGGCGGTCGCCTGCGGCGTGGCCGAGGCGGTCGTTGACAGTCTTGAAATTGTCGAGGTCGAAATACAGCACGGCCATTGCGCCGCCGGCGATCGCGACATGGTTCAGCCCTTCGCCCATCTTCTCGCGGAACAGCGTGCGGTTGGGCAGGTCGGTCAACGAATCGTGGCGCGCCATGTGCGCGACGCGGGCTTGGGCCTTGTGGCGCTCGGTGACGTCCTCATAGGTGACGACCCAGCCGCCAAGCTCCATCCGCTTGTGATTGAGCTTGATGATGCGGCCGTCGTTCAAATGGCGGTGCAGCGTGTGCTCGCCCTCGCGCAGCCTCTCGACATAGTCGGCATAGAGCCGCGCGCCTGTGGTGTTCGGATCAATGCCCAGTTCGCAGCTATGCTCCATGATCTCGCGCATCGAGACGCCCGGTTTCACGATCTCGGGCGACAGCCCGTACATCTCGATATAGCGGCGGTTGCAGACGATGATGCGCAGGCTCGAATCGAGCATGCACAGGCCCTGGCTCATGTTGTTCAGTGCGGCGTCGAAACGTCGATACTGCTCGCTCAGCTCCTCAATCGCGCGTTCGCGTTCGGTGATGTCCTCGTAGGTGGCGACGAAGCCGCCGTCTGGCTGCGCGCAGTAACGCACCGAGATCACGGAGCCATTGGACATGCGCCGTCGCATCGACGAGGAATCGCGGTTCGCAATCCTTGCGCTGGCGGCTTCCAGGAGCTGTTGCGGGCTGTATTCGGAAGCGAATGCGCCGTTCGCCATCGAACGCTCGATCAGCTCGGAAAGATGCGTGCCGGGCCGGGTCTCTTCGGGCGACAGCCGGTAGATCTTGCGGTAGTTTGTATTGCAGACGCGGAGCCGCATGTCGCTGTCGTAGAAGGCGAGTCCGTGCGACATGTTCGCGAGCGCGTGCTGGCTGCGCTCGGTCTGCACGCGCAATTCCGCCTCGAGCCGGGCGAGACGACTGACGTCGTCGCAGATCGTCATCCAGCCGCCGCCGGGGAGGGGCTTCAACTCGAGCGCCATGACGAGGCCGCTTGCAAGCCGCTGTTCGGTGCGGAATGGTTTGCCCGCTGCGATTTGCGCAATCCGCGCCGAATACAGCGCATCGAGCTCGTCCTGGGGGAAGTTCCCGCGTGTCGCGCTGTGGGCAAGCACCTCGCGATAGCTCGTGCCCACCCGCACGATATCGGCCGACATGTCGAACAGCGTGAGGTAGCGCTGATTGACCAGCACGATCCGGTTGTCGGCATCGTAGACGCAGACGCCCTGCTCCATGTGGTCGAGCGCAAGCTGGCCGAGCGCGATCAGGGCCGCGGGGGCCTGTTCGCGGTGTGCACCATGCTCATTGTCGCAGGTCGACGTCATGGGAGTCGTGGATCTCGGCGGGCAATAGACTTAACGCAACGTAATTCAGCCGCCGAGGGTAGCGAAGAGGCCGGAAAATTCCCTTAAGCGCAGTAGTTTACGGAGGGTGACTGGCGATGCAGAGATGCGCGTGACGGCGCGAATGCGGAGGTGCGCGCAAGCCAGCGCTAGCCGGGACGACACCAAATGGGGACAGATTAGCGCTACGGCCCGTACAGCACGAGCTCCGTATCGGTGAGATCGGCAAGCTGTGGCCGATGCGGGCCCTTGAAATATTTGCGGCCGCGCCGCTCTGTGTAGAGGCCGATGAGGCCGGAAAGCGGGCTGTTGCAATCGACGGCCACCGAGATTTTGCCGAACCGCAGCAGCAGCCGGCCGATCCGGCCGGCGCAGGCGGCATATTCGGCGATGTTGCGGCAGTAGATTAGTTTCATCGCGGGCGGCGCGATGAAGCCGCGGCGGATGCGCACCGGTTGCAGGATGAAGGGGAACGTTCCCTGCGGCGTGCGGCAGACCAGGCTGAGGCAATTGTAGCGTGCATGACGCGTCAAGAGCTCGGTCTCTGTGTCGGAAAGCCCTTCGATCGCCTTGGCGTGCTGCGAGATCACCTCGATCTTGCTCCAGCGCGGGGCACGCGCCAGCGCGGGCACCGAGAAGAAGATGCCGCGGCAGTAATCACGAAAGCCCTGCGTCTCGATGATGGGCCAGGTCCACGGCGCCGGGCTGATGTTGAGGTAAGTGACGTCCTTGTGCCGCTGCGCAATCTTGGTCAGCAGCGGCGCGTAGTTGCGATAGGCCGGATCGACATACCAGCTCGACAAATTGCACTGGATGGCGGTCTCTTCGCCGTTCTTGCGCGCCGTGTAGATCAGCAGCAGCACGCCGACCGGTGTGCCGTCATCCTCGAGCATGTAGCCGAAGCGCGGATAGCCCTCCGGCACGGTCCGGAAAGCCTGCCTGCGCAGGCCCTGGATCCAATAGTCACGCGAGCGGCCGACGAAGCCGCGCGTCAGCAGGTCCGCGATGGCTTCGACATCGGACTCGGTGATTTCGCGGCATCGAACCTTGGTATGGATCACGCTCGTCTTGCCCGTAGAAATGGTCGGCCTCGTGAGTTGCGTTAGCGCCAGCCTTCACCGTGGGCACCTGCCGCAACATGCGGCTGCAGGCCCAGGACGTCCCGTACCTTGGCGGGCCAGGCGGAAAGATCGGTGCCGTGGGTGTGGAACATGGCAACGGCCAGGCGGTCCATGCCGAAGGCAACGCAGCCGGTATGGGCCGGCTCGCCATTGGCGTCCTCGATTCCCCAGGTCGTACCGAAATGCTCGCGGTGATAGTTGAAGCTCATGCAGGCAGTCGGCTGTTCCTCCGAGCGCAGCGGAATGAGGAGTTCGAACTTGAGCTGTTGCTGCTTCTGGCTCACCGCCTTCATCTGTCCGACCCGGCCGAAGAACGGGTCGCTGGCATAGTCGACGCGGAAGGTGAGGCCGAGGTCGCTGGCGATCGCCTGCGCGCGCACCATCCAGCGCTCGCGGAAATCGGCGACGTCGTCGGGCGTGCCGATGCAGACGTACTCGCGCATCCGGAACGATTGCAGCCGGTCGAGATGCTTGGACGGCTCGCGGCGGAAGCAGTCGGCGGCGACGTCGAAGCGCAGACCGCCCTTCGGCAATTGGCCGCGGCTCGCCGCGATCGGGTAGACGGGATAGCAGGCGGCCGGCGACAGCACGAGGTCGGCCGGCGAGAGCGATGAGGTCCAGTCGCCGCCGGCATCGAAGCGGCTCACCGCCGCATTGATCTCGCGTTCGGTGCCGTGCAGGCCGCAGACGCAGCCGAGCAGGTTCGGAAAGCTCTTGAGGTAGCCGGATTTCTCCAGCTGAGCCCGGCTCATCACCGGCGGAAAGCGCATCACCTCGGTTCCGGCCTCGCGATGGCCAGTGATCAGCGTGGCGAGCTTCTCGACGATGCCCTCATAGAGCGCGGTGCGGGCGTAGACCCCGTCCGAGCCCATGCGGTGGAACAGCTTGTCGGCGAGATGATCGAGCGGATCGATGATCTGCGGTGCGGTGTCGGGCGAATTGGGGAGGACGGCAATATTCATGGGTCGATATCCTGCTATCTCAAAATTGTTCTTGTTGATTCAGTCACGAAGGCTCATTGGCACGCCGCTCATCAGCGTCGCTGTCGCGGCGTTGGCGAGAATACGGTCGTTGTTGATCATGATCGGCGACGACAGCACGTCGCGCAGGTGACGGCCCATCGTGAATTCGCCGTCGTTGCGGTAGCCGGAAAGACCCGCGGTGCGCATCGCATGCATCACCGTCTCGACCGCGAGCTCGGAGGCCTGCACCTTCAAAAGCGTGATCGAGGACTGGAAGTCGAGCGAGCCGAGCGCGCGCTCGTCATGCTCAGCGCGGTCGAAAGCGTCGATGTTGGCAGCGATCAGCGCGCGCAGCTTGGCGAGCGACATCTTGGCGGCGGTGAAATGCGCCGCGGCCGGCGGCATTTGTCCGCCGGAGCTGCGGGCCGCCTTGCGGATGAAGGCCTGCGCACGGGTCACCGCGGCGGCGGCAATGCCGGCCCAAGCCGACGACCAGCACAGATGCGCGAATGGCGTCATGGTCTGGGCGTGGATCTTGTCGTAGGATTCCGGGAAGACGCGGTCGGCGGGGCAATCGACCTTCAGCTCGAAACCGGTCGAGCAAGTGCCGCGCATGCCGAGCGTTTCCCAGCCCAGCGTCCGCTTCAGCGAATAATCGTCCTTGGCGAGTGCCAGCAGCACTTGGTCGGAAGCGGCAGCGTCGGTGGCGCGGCGGGCGATGGTGACGAGGCCGTCGGCCTCGGCGCCGTAGGAGATGACGGTGGCGTCGCGGACCAGCGATACTGTATCGCCGGCGTGATCGACGGCGGCTGCGCTGGCGCGGATGTTGCCGCCGTTCTGTCCTTCGGTGGTGGAGGAGGCGAGCAGCCACTGGTCGCGGGCGACCCGGCGCATCATGGTTTCCATCCAGGGAATGCCGTGGCCGTGCCTGACGACGCAGGCGACCTTGGTCTGGTGCATCGCGTAGATCATCGCGGTGGAAGCGCAGGCACGCCCGAGCGTGTAGCAGATATCGGTGACGTCATAGATCGAAGCGCCGAAGCCGCCGAACTCGACCGGGATCATGACGCCAAGCAGTTTTTGCTCACGCGCGATCTCGAAAGCCTTGTGGGGGAAGCGGGCGTCGCGATCGACCCCGTCTGCATCGGCCGCTGCGGCAGCGGCGGTCCGGGCGGCACGCTCGATCAGGGAAGGACCCTGCTCGAGAAAGTTCGTCTGCGTTTCGTCGACAGTGAGGACTGCTTCACGCACGTTCATGCTCGTCCGCCTCCGGTTTGCCGTTCGAGATCGCCGCCATCATTCGCGATGCCGCCAGCGATCCTCCGACCATCTTTGCTTGTGAGACGAGGCTACGGATTTAATTCAAATTCGTCGATGAAATAGAGGGTAAACAAATCCCAATTCCGAACGAACAGTTAAGGTCCGGTTGTTTGCATCACCGGAATTTCCGCGGTCGCATTAGTGATCTGGAAGAGGTCTGAATTTTAGTCAATCTGAGTCATCGTTTACTAAGAAAAGCGAAGTAACCCTCGCGCCCATTGCGGGATCGACTGGCCGTGCCCATCGTAGCCGGCAGTCCGGTCCGCCTCCGAATAGACAGATGGGAATTTGCCGATGCAGGCCTTCGATACCGACATGCGCAGTCGCATCATCAAGCTGGTGAAGGGCATCCTCGAACAGAACTCGCTCACGGCGGACATCACGCCGTCGGCGAAGCTCGTGGACGTTGGCCTGACTTCGATGGACATGGTCAATCTGATGCTCGGCGTCGAGGCCGAGTTCGACTTCACCATCCCGCAAGCCGAGATCACGCCGGAGAACTTCCAGTCCGTCGAAACGCTGGAGCGGATGGTCGCGACGCAGCTGCAGCCGGCAACGGCGGCTTAGCTCCGGCACAACTGCTTATCCGGCGTCGTCCCGGCGCAGGCCGGGACCCATAACCCCCCGGAGTGGTTGTGGCGCAAAGCTGGCAACCACGAGTCTCCGCCAAACTCTATCCTGTGGCTATGGATCCCGGCCTTCGGGACGACATCGAGAGTAAGGCGCTTGCTTGTGCTTCTCACCGCACCGGCATTGCCCCCACCCCCGTTCCAAAACCGCTGCAAAACTGGCATAGCTTAACCATGTCGCACAGCGCGGACGGGATGGAGCAGACATGACGCAGGCGGTATTGGGCATCATCGGCGGCTCCGGCATCTATGATCTGCCGGGCCTGGAGGGTGCGCGCGAAGAGCTGATCAAGAGCCCCTGGGGCGAGCCGTCCGCGCCCGTGCGGCGCGGCACTATGGCGGGCCTGCCGGTCGTGTTCCTGCCGCGGCACGACAAGGGCCATCGGCTGTCGCCCTCCGACATCAACTACCGCGCCAATATCGACGTTCTGAAGCGGGCCGGCGTCACCGACCTGATCTCGCTATCGGCCTGCGGTTCCTTTAGGGAGGAACTGCCGCCCGGCACCTTCGTTCTCATCGATCAGTTCGTCGATCGCACCCACAAGCGCGAGAGCTCGTTCTTCGGCCGAGGCTGCGTCGCGCACGTGTCGATGGCGCATCCGGTTTCGCCGCGGCTGCGCATTCACCTGGCCGCAGCCGCCGAGGCCGAGGGCATCGCAATCGCGCGGACCGGTACCTATGTCTGCATGGAAGGGCCGCAATTCTCTACCTATGCGGAAAGCATGACGTACAAGACGCTGGGCTACTCGGTGATCGGCATGACCAACATGCCCGAGGCGAAGCTCGCGCGTGAGGCGGAGCTCTGTTACGCCACCGTCGCGATGGTGACGGATTTCGATTGCTGGCATCCCGACCATGATGCGGTCACCGTGCAGGACATCATCCGCGTGCTGAACTCGAATGCCGACAAGGCGAAAGCGCTGGTGGCGCGGCTGGCGAAGGATTTTCCGCGCGAGCATGAGCCGTGTCCGATCGGCTCGGATCGTGCGCTCGACACCGCGCTGATCACGGCGCCCGAGGCGCGTGATCCTGAGCTTTTGAAGAAGCTCGATGCAGTGGCAGGGCGCATCCTGCGTGGTTGAGACGAAAGGCAGAATGCCATGAAGGTCGACGGCAAGCATTTTCGCAGCATCTGGCGTGAGCGTGACGGCTGGTCGGTCGGCGCGATCGACCAGCGCAGGCTGCCCCACGAGTTCGTCATTGCGAAGCTGACGTCATGCGAAGACGCGGCAGTCGCCATCCGCGACATGCTGGTGCGCGGCGCGCCGCTGATCGGCGCCACCGCGGCTTACGGCATGGCGCTCGCGATGCGCGAGGACGCCTCCGACGCCGGCCTGAAGCGTGCCTATGAGACGCTCGTCGTGGCGCGGCCGACCGCGATCAATCTGAAATGGGCGCTGGACGAGATGCGCGCGGCGCTGGCGCCGATCGATCCGGTCGAACGGGCGGAGGCGGCCTACGCGCGTGCCGACGAGATCGTCGAACAGGACGTCGAGATCAACCGCGGCATCGCCGGCAATGGCCTGAAGCTGATCGAGGCGATTGCGGCGAAGAAGCCGGGCGAGGTGGTCAATGTCCTGACTCATTGCAACGCCGGCTGGCTTGCGACGGTCGACTGGGGCACGGCGACGGCGCCGATCTATCTCGCGCATGAGCGCGGTATCAAGGTCCATGTCTGGGTCGACGAGACCCGTCCGCGCAACCAGGGCGCCTCGCTCACGGCCTGGGAGCTGGGCCATCACGGCGTGCCGCACACGGTGATCCCGGACAATACTGGCGGCCATCTGATGCAGCGCGGCATGGTCGATCTCGCCATCGTCGGCACCGACCGCGTCGCCGCCAATGGCGATGTCTGCAACAAGATCGGCACCTATCTGAAGGCGCTCGCCGCGCATGATAATGGTGTGCCGTTCTACGTTGCGCTGCCGTCGCCGACGATCGACTTCGCCGTTCATGATGGCATCCGCGACATCCCGATCGAGCAGCGCAGTGGCGTGGAGGTCACTGACATGACCGGCCGCACCGCCGACGGCAGGTTCGAGACGGTTCGCATCGTGCCGGAGGGATCGCCCGTCGCGAACTATGCGTTCGACGTGACGCCGGCGCGTCTCGTCACCGGCCTCATCACCGAGCGTGGCTTGCTGAAGCCCGACCGCGCCTCGCTCGCGGACGCCTTTCCCGAGCGGATCGCCGCCGCGGCGGAATAGTCAGTTCGCCGGTCGGGCTCGTTCAACACCGTCATTGCGAGCGAAGCGAAGCAATCCAGAATCCCTCTGCGGAGGCAGTCTGGATTGAGCCTCCCCTAAATCGGTGGACACCTATAGCTTAGGCAGCGAGAGGTGTCAGATGGCGAAACGGCAGCGACGCTCGTATTCGGACGAGTACAAGCGGCAGGCAGTTGATCTGGTTTTGTCGAGCGGCCGTTCGGCGAAGTCGGTATCGAAGGAGCTCGGGCTGGACGGCTCCGTGCTCAGCCGATGGGTGAAGGAGCGGAGCACGGTAGCAGCCGGCGGCAGCGCCGCGGCGCCCACGTCGCAAGCGGCGGTGCCGTCGGCGGCCCAAGCTGACGTGATCGCCCGGTTGCAGCGGGAAAACGAACAGTTGCGTATGGAGCGCGACATTTTAAAAAAGTCGATCGCGATCTTTGCTGGACCCAGGACATGAAGTTCCGCTTCATCGAAGATCGCCGCGCCGACTATCCGGTTAAGATCATGTGCCGTGTCCTCGGCGTCTCGCCTGCGGGCTACTATGCTTGGCGGTCGCGCCCGGAAAGCCCCCGGGCCGCTGCCAATCGAGAGTTGCTGCAGGACATCAAGCGGGTTCATCGCGACAGTCATGGTCGCTATGGCAGCCCGCGCATTCATGTCGAACTCAAGGCCCAGGGACACCATGCAAGCCGTGGCCGAATCGAGCGGCAGATGCGCTGCCATGGCGTTCGAGCCATCTCGGCCGGGCCGCGACGATGCCGCACCACCGATAGCGGGCATGGCTTCCCGATCGCGCCCAACTTGCTCGGCCGGAACTTCTCGGCCGCCATGCGCAATCAGGTCTGGCTCGCCGACATCACCTATGTCTGGACCGGCCAAGGATGGTTGTACCTGGCCGCCATCATGGATCTGTACAGTCGCCGTATCGTGGGCTGGGCGATGGACGACCATCTGCGCGCCGAATTGCCGCTCGCCGCATTAAGGATGGCGATCAAGGGGCAAAAGCCCGGCGCCGGCCTGATCCATCACTCCGATCGCGGCATCCAATATGCTTCAACCGAGTACCGCCAAGCGCTGCAAGCCGCCGGCGTCCGGCCTTCGATGAGCCGCAGAGCCGACTGCTACGACAACGCCCCGATGGAAAGCTTCTTCCACACGCTCAAGTCCGAACTGATCCATCACCGTCAATATCCGACCCGCGATGAAGCTGAGCGCGACATCTTCGCCTACGTCGAGGGCTTCTACAATCAACACCGCAGACACTCGGCCATCGGCTATATCAGCCCAGTCGAGATGGAGCTAAAATCGGCTTGAACGCTGTCCACTTTTTTGGGGGAAGATCAGGATTGCTTCGCTGCGCTCGCAATGACGAGTTTGTTGAGGCGGCGCGTCCCTGTTATGGGCAGCTTAACTCAGCTTCAGCCCCGTCGCGGCCTCGAGCTCGGCGATGGCCTGGGCTCCGCTCGTCACCTTGATCGTGGTCATGCCCATCTCGCGCGCCGGTTTCAGGTTGACGCCGAGATCGTCGAGATAAACACAATTGTTTGGGTCAACTTTCAGCGTCTCGACCATCAGCCGGTAGATACGCGGATCGGGCTTGCGCAGGCCGATCTTGGCGGATTCGATGACATGATCGAACAGCGCCATCACCTCGGCCACGTAAAGCGTGCGCCCCGTGAGGCTGCCGATGGCGTTGGCCGGAAGGTTGTTGGTGATGCAGCCGGTCTTGAATTGCGCCGCGATGCGCTTCAACGCCTCGACCATCTCGGGACGCAGATTGCCCTGGAGCAGCGGCAGCACGTCGCGGCCGCGCACCTCGGCGCCAAGCGCACGTGATTCCTCGGCGAACAAATGATCGAATGCGTCGATATCCACCTCGGCGCGCTCGAACTTGGCCCAGGCATTTTCCAGATGGTTGGCGGCGTTGGTGCGCCGGATGATGTCGATGGGCAGGCCACGTTCGGTCTCGAACCGGGCGAACGCCTCGAACGGTGAGCTCGTCAACACGCCGCCAAAATCAAAGATCACAGCTTCGATCGTCAAGATCCCGCCCTCGTCAATTCAGTGCCAAGATAGCTGACAAGACGGCTAGCACGCGCTATCGGCAAGGGCCAGCCCGAAGCAAACTCCGCCCCTGACCGAACCGACTGCAAGACGTTCCCATGAAAACAATTGCGACATTGATCACGGCCGCTCTGCTGCTCGCCACGCCTGCCCACGCCATCGTCGGCGGCGGCACGCCGCAGGCGGATGGTGTCGCGCGCGCCATTGTCACTATTGTCGGCTCACGCGGCAATTTCTGCACCGGGACCCTGATCGCACCAAAACTTGTGCTCACCGTCGCTCACTGCGTGCAGCCCGGTGCGGACTACAAGATCGTCGATCGCGGCGCCGACGGCCAGCCGCAATTGCTGAACGTCCGTTCTGTCGCGATCCATCCGAACTTCAACATGCAGGTGATGCAGGCGCATCGGGCGACCGCCGACGTGGCACTGTTGCAACTGGAAATTCCACTCAAGGGAAAATCGACGGTGCCAGTCGGTGCACCGAATATTCCAATCCGCGTCGGCAGCCGTTTTACCATCGCCGGCATCGGCGTCACAGTTCGCGGCGATGGCAAGAGCGGCGGCATCACGCGTGTCGCCGCGCTTATCGCCACCGGCCAGCCTGGGACGCTCCAGATCCGGCTGGTCGATCCCGTAACCAACGGTGTTCGCGACGGAATCGGCGCTTGTACCGGTGATTCCGGCGGTCCTGTGTTCGAGGACAAGCCGAATGGCGCCGTGCTCGTCGGCGTCGTCAGCTGGTCGACAGGGCCAAACGGCGCCGACGGTTGCGGCGGGTTGACCGGCGTCACGCCGCTCACGCTCTACCGGGACTGGATCTTGCAGACCGCACGGAGCTGGGGTGCGGCACTGTGATTTGACCGCGACCTGATCTATGTCATCTTGAAGCGGAAGCGCGATGGGCGACACTGCCTGTCGCGGAGGAAACGCGCCGTCCGATCAAGGCCGGCCACAAAAACAAAGCAAGGCAATAAGTAACAATGAATGTCGCTGTTCGCGGTCACACCGCCACCAAGCAAGCTTCCGAACATTTCGACGTACTGATCGTCGGCGCCGGCATCTCCGGCATTGGCAGCGCCTATCATATCGAAAAGCAGCTGCCGGGTACGAGCTACGTCATCCTCGAAACGCAGGCGACGTTCGGCGGCACCTGGAACACGCATCGCTATCCCGGCATCCGCTCGGACAGCGACCTCCACACCTTCGGCTACAGCTTCAAACCCTGGGTCGGCCCGCCCATCGCGACCGCCGAGGAGATTCTCTCCTACATGAAAGAGGTGATCGACGACAACGATATCGCCCGCCACATCCGCTACAAGCACAAGATCAATTCCGCGAGCTGGTCGAGCGAGCAGAATCTCTGGACCATCGAGGCGACGACCACCGATACGGGCGAGGCAAAGACCTTTACCGCAAACTTCCTCTGGATGTGCCAGGGCTATTACCGCCATTCGGAGGGCTATACGCCGGAATGGAAGGGAATGGACCGCTTCAAGGGTCGCATCGTCCATCCGCAGACCTGGCCGGATGATATCGATCTCGCGGGCAAGAAGGGGGTTGTGATCGGCTCGGGCGCGACGGCGGCGACGCTGGTGCCGAACATCGCGGACACATGCGCGCACGTCACCATGCTGCAGCGCTCGCCGACCTATTTCCGGCTCGGCCGCAACGCCATCGAGATCGCGGAAGAGCTGCGCCGGCTTCAGGTTGACGAAGCCTGGATCCATGAGATCGTGCGGCGGAAGATATTGTTCGAGCAGGATGCGTTCACGAAACTCTGCGTGTCCAAGCCTGAGCAGGTCAAGAAGGAGCTGATCGGCCAGATCAGCGCAGTCCTCGGTCCCGACTACGACGTCGAGACCCACTTCACGCCAAGATACCGGCCGTGGCGGCAGCGCATCGCCTTCGTACCGGATGCCGACCTGTTCAAGGGCATCGCCAGCGGCAAGGCCTCGGTCGTGACCGACGAGATCGAATGCTTCGTCGAGAACGGCCTCCAGCTCAAATCGGGCAAGCTGCTGGAGGCCGATATCATCATCACCGCGACCGGCTTCAATCTTGCCGCCCTCGGCGACATCGCCTTCGAGATCGACGGCAAGCCGCTCGCCTTCGGCGACACCGTCACCTATCGCGGCATGATGTTCACGGGCGTGCCGAACATGGTCTGGGTGTTCGGCTATTTCCGCGCGAGCTGGACCCTGCGTGTCGACCTCGTCGCCGACTTCGTCTGCCGGCTGCTCGGTCATATGAAGGCCAAGGGCGCCAAGAAGGTCGAAGTGAGCTTGCGCCCGGAAGATCACAACATGCCGATCCTGCCCTGGATCGATCCGGAAAACTTCAACCCCGGCTACATGATGCGCAACATGGACCTGCTGCCGAAGCGCGGCGACAAGCCGGAATGGCAGCACAGCCAGGACTACTGGGTGGAGAAGGACGAGATACCGAAGACGGATCTGGACGATGCGGCTTTTGTGTATGGGTGAAATTTCTTAGCCTGGCGTCACACTTTCCGCAGTCGTCCTGGCGAAGGCCAGGACCCATTAGGGAGGTGTCGTGGCACAAGCAGGTAACTACGAGTCTTCGTCAAGCTTCTCCCTGTGGTTATGGGTCCTGGATCAGCGCTCCGCTTTGCTGCGCTTGTCCAGGACGACACCATTTATTATGCAAGCGGCGCCTCAACTCACTCGCGCGATACGCTCACGAATTCCGCCGCGTCGCATTGGTCGCAATCGCCGCCGCAGCCGTCCGGTTCTCCACGCCGAGCTTGGCGTAGATCTGCTCCAGATGCTTGTCGACCGTGCGCGGACTCAGTCCCAAAATCTGCGCGATGTCGCGGTTGGTCTTGCCCTTGCTGAGCCAGGCCAGCACCTCGCTTTCGCGGGCGGTGAGGCCGAGCTCGCTGGTGAATTCGGTCGGCGGCACGGTGCCGGACTCCTTGGACAGCCGCAGCAGGAACTCGTTCGGCGTGGTTTCGCCCATATAGTAGAACCGGAGTTGCGGATTGTCGGGCAAAGAGGCCGCCTGAGATTTCGAGCTGCCCTTGCCCCTGGCCTGATCCAACCATTGCAGCAGTGATGGCGGCAGGACGAAGTCGTCGGCCCGCGGGCCGCGGTGGTCGGACAGCAGCCTTTGCGCCTGCGGCGTTGCCCAGAGCACGTTGCCCTGTCGGTTGACCGCGAACAGGAAGCGCCCGGAGACGTCGAGTGCGGCGCGCGCGCTCTGGGTCAGGCGGGCGTTGCCGAGATGTACGCGGATGCGCGCCAGCATCTCCTCGATCACGATCGGCTTTGTCACGTAATCGACGCCGCCGGCTTCCAGCCCGCGCACGATGTGCTCGGTTTCGGCGAGCCCCGTCATGAAGATCACGGGAACATTGGCAAGGCCGGCGTCGCGCTTCAGGCGGCGGCAGGTCTCGAATCCGTCGATGCCGGGCATCACGGCGTCGAGCAGAACGATGTCGGGCGTGAGCTGGTCGACGATACGCATCGCGGCCGCGCCGTCGAGCGCCACCATCACCGTCATCCCGGCGCTATCGAGCGCATCGGTGAGCAGCCGCAGCGTCTCCGGGGAGTCATCGACAACAAGCGCGACATCGCGCTTCCTCGACTCAATGCTCATGCGCATGCAACGCCTTCAATGTGGTCATGTACTGGTCGAGGTCGAAGCGGTCGACCAGCAACCGCATTTCCGCGACGAAATCGGCATGCTCGGGATGCTCGCTGCCGATCTCGTCCAGCTTCAGCTGGATGCCCTTGACGTAGCCGATCTGGCCGAGCCCGATCAGCGCCTCGATGTGCCGGACCGGCGGTTTTGATCCACTCTCGGGCCGCCAGAACGGTGCCGTGATCTCATCCGAGCCGTATTGCCATTCAATCTTGAGGAGCTGACGAATCGTCTCCAGCAGCCGCGGGATGTCGATCGGCTTCATCAGATAGCCGTCGTGGAAGGGCTGCGCCAGCGGCGTGCCGTGGGCCTCCAACGCACTCGCCGACACCATCAGGATACGCGCTTGGTGATGGCCGCTCGCACGCAAGGCCTCGGCCACGGCCCAGCCGTCCATGGCCGGCATGGAGATGTCGAGCAGGAACAGATCGGGCCGGCAATGCTGCGCCAGCGCGAGGCACCCCGGGCCGTCGGGGGCACTGAGCAGGATGAAACCGAGCGGTGTCAGCACCTCGCGCAGGAGGTCGCGATGCACGGGGTCGTCGTCGGTGATGAGGATCGTCTTGCGCGCGCCCTGATAGCCGGAGACCGGCGCCTCCACCGGCGCGATACGCTGAGGATTGGTCACCTCCGACAGCAGGATCTTGACCTTGAACGTACTGCCGGCGCCGACCGTGCTCATGACCTTGATGTCGCCGCCCATGACGCCGGCGAGCAGCCGGCTGATGGTGAGGCCTAGGCCAGTTCCGGTCTGTGGCTGCGAGACACCGAGCGCACCGCGCTCGAAGGGCGCGAAGATGCGCTCGAGATCGTCGCTTTGGATGCCGGGACCAGTATCGATCACCTCGAACTCGGCGACGGGGCTGCGATAGTGCACGACAAACTGCACGCTGCCGGCCTGGGTGAACTTGATCGCGTTGGAGAGCAAATTGATCAGCACCTGGCGTAGCCGCTTCTCGTCGGCATAGACGACGAGCGGCAGCGAGGTGGGCCTCCTGAACACGAAGTCGACGCCTTTGGCGGCGGCTTGAAGGCGGAACATGCCGACGAGCTGGTCGAGGAATTCGCTGAGGCGCACCTCGTCGCGTGACAAATACAGCCGCCCCGCCTCGATCTTGGAGATATCCAGGATGCCGTCGATCAGGCCGGAGAGGTGATCGGCACTGCGGCGGACGACGCGGACCTGGTCGCGCGGCTTGGTGGCGAGTGTTGCGTCCTGCTCCAGGAGCTGAGCGTAACCGCTGATGGCGTTCAGCGGCGAGCGCAGCTCGTGGCTCAGGCCGACGACATAGCGGCTCTTGGCGAGATTGGCGGATTCGGCGACCTCCTTGGCGCGCTGGAGCTCGGCGTCCGTGCGCTTGTGCGCGTCAATCTCCTGGATCAGCAGCGCAGTCTGCCGTTTCGTTTCAGCTTCCGCGGCCCGGCGGCTCTGCTGTGCCAGCACGAACAGCCAGGCCACGACGCCGATGATGATGCTAAGCGAGAAGAACACCTTCCAGAGCACGTTGGAAACGAGCATGTTCTCGCCATATACGCTCGCCGAGGTCTGGAGATAGATCAGTCCCAGCACCAGCGCGACAAGACCCGCGGAGACCACGAACACTCCGATGTAATGGCCGAACTGCGAATTGATCCGCTGATAGATCGGCTGCGGCAAAATCCTGCTGAGCGCGTCGGAGAACTGCACCTGAGCGCGCGCGTGCGGCTTGCAGAGATCGTGGCAGCGGGCATCGAGCGAGCAGCATAGCGAGCAGATCGGGCCGGCATAGGCCGGGCAGGAGGTGGTGTCTTCCGGCTCGAAACTGTGCTCGCAGATACAGCACTGGATCGCCTCGATATTGGCCCAGCTCTTTTTGGGCTTGCGCGCGATGTAGTATTTTCCGTCGGTAAGCCAGGCGATGACAGGCGCGGTGACGAAGGCGACGGCCAATGCGACGAACGCCGCGAGCGCCTTCATGACCGGGCCGAACATGTCATAGAATGCCGCGATCGAGACGATGGTCGCGATCGTCATGGCGCCGACGCCGACCGGGTTGATGTCGTAGAGATGGGCGCGCTTGAACTCCATCTGCGGCGGGCGCAGGCCGAGCGGCTTGTTGATGACGAGATCGGCGACCAACGCGCCGACCCAGGCGATGGCGACGTTCGAGTAGAGCGCCAGCGTCTGCTCCAGCGTCTTGTAGACGCCGATCTCCATCAAGAGCAGCGCCACCATGACGTTGAACACCAGCCACACTACGCGACCGGGATGACTGTGCGTCAATCGCGAGAAGAAGTTCGACCAGGCAATCGAGCCGGCATAGGCATTGGTGACGTTGATCTTGATCTGCGACAGGATCACGAACATGCCGGTGAGCGCCAGCGCCATATCCGGCTGCGACAGCACGTATCGGAATGCTTCGAGATACATGTGCGCTGGCTCGGCTGCCAGCTCGCTGGAGAGGCCGTGGCTCAGCGCAAAGAAGGCGAGAAACGAGCCCAGCAGCAATTTCAGCGCGCCGAAGATGATCCAACCGGGCCCCGCGATCAGCAGGGCGATCCACCATGACGTGCGCGACGTGCGGCGGTCGCGCGGCAGAAACCGGAGGAAGTCGACCTGCTCGCCAATTTGCGCCACCAATGAAAACACCACGGAGGACGCGACACCGAACAGCAACAGGTCGAAATGTCCGTTCGCGTCGCCGTGCTCGCCGGCGAACTTGCGCCACTCCGTGAACGAATAGGGATTGGCCCAGGCAATCGCGGCAAAGGGCAGAATATGCAGGATAACCCAGATCGGCTGCGTCCAGAGCTGGAAACGGCTGATCAGGGTGATGCCATAGGTGACGAGCGGGATGATCGCGACCGCGCTGATGAGGTAGCCGATCGGGCGCGGAATGCCGAAGCACATCTCGAGCGCGGTGGCCAGAATCACCGCTTCGATGGCGAAGAAGATGAAGGTGAAAGAGGCGTAGATCAGCGAGGTGACGGTCGAGCCGATATAGCCGAAGCCGGCGCCGCGTGTGAGCAGGTCAATGTCGATGCCGCATTTGGCCGCGTGATAGGCAATCGGCACGCCGCAGAAGAAGATGATGGCGGAGACGACGAGGATCGCGGCGCTGGCGTTGGTGACGCCGTAGTTCAGCGTGATAGTACCGCCGATCGCTTCCAGCGCCAGAAAGGAGATCGCGCCGAGCGCCGTGTTGGCGACGCGAGCGGCGGACCAACGGCGGGCGCTCTTCGCCGTGAAGCGCAGCGCGTAGTCTTCCAGCGTCTGGTTGGCGACCCATTGGTTGTACTGGCGCCTGACGCGGTCTATTCGCTGCCGCCCTGCCACGCTTTACCCCACTCCAGATACGGACCCGGAGCCCCTCGCAATTTCCGTACCAAAAGCCTACGTCGGCATTTTGCGGTGCAGTATACGCGATCTTGCGTATGCTTGAGCTGCACAAATTCGAGCCATCCTCACGGCACCAACGCGTGTCCTCGAACAAAAGTGGGGTGCTCATGTCAGACGAAGCAAACAAGGGGCTGTTGTCGCCGCTCCGGCGTAAACTGTTGATGGGAATGGCGGCCGTGCCTGTTATCACGATGCTGCCACGGGCATCTTTTGCGCAGGCCCCGGCGACGTCGGCAGTCAACACCACAGGCCTCGCGGTCACCGACACCGAGGTGACGGTCGGCATCCTGCACTCGGCGACCGGCACCATGGCCATCTCCGAGACCGGCTCGATCGAAGCCGAGAAGCTCGCCATCGAGCAGATCAATGCCGCCGGCGGCGTGCTCGGGCGCAAGATCAAGTTCATCCAGGAGGACGGCGCCTCGGACTGGCCGACCTTCGCCGAAAAGGCCAAGAAGCTGCTCGTCAACGACAAGGTCGCGGCGATCATGGGCTGCTGGACCTCGGCCTCGCGCAAGGCGGTGCTGCCGGTCGTCGAGCAATACAACGGCATGCTCTATTATCCGACCTTCTACGAGGGCCTCGAGCAGTCCAAGAACGTCATCTACACCGGCCAGGAGGCGACCCAGCAGATTCTCGCCGGCCTGAACTGGATCGCCAAGGAGAAGGGCGCGAAGTCGTTCTTCTTCATCGGCTCCGACTACATCTGGCCGCGCACCTCGAACAAGATCGCGCGCAAGCATGTCGAGAACGTGCTGAAGGGCAAGGTGGTCGGCGAAGAGTACTATGCGCTCGGCAGCACCCAGTTCAACTCGGTCATCAACAAGATCAAGCTGACCAAGCCCGACGTGATCTTCACTGACGTCGTCGGCGGCTCGAACGTCGCCTTCTACAAGCAGCTCAAGGCCGCCGGCATCGATCTCGCCAAGCAGCCGCTTCTCACGATCTCGGTGACCGAGGACGAGATCGACGGCATCGGCGGCGAGAACATTGCGGGCGCCTACGCCTGCATGAAGTACTTCCAGTCGCTCGACAATCCGAACAACAAGGCGTTCGTGCCGGCGTTCAAGAAGGCGTGGGGCGAGAAGACCGTGATCGGAGACGTCACCCAGGCTGCCTATCTCGGCCCGTGGCTGTGGAAGTTGACGGTCGAGAAGGCTGGCTCCTTCGACGTCGACAAGATCGCCGCGGCCTCGCCGGGCGTCGAGTTCAAGGGCGCGCCGGAAGGCTACGTGCGCATCCACGAAAACCATCACCTCTGGTCGAAGACCCGAGTGGGACGTGCCAAGCTCGATGGCCAGTTCGAGCTGATCTACGAGACCGCCGATCTCGTCGAGCCGGATCCGTTCCCGAAGGGCTACCAGTAAGGACCGCGGCGTCGCTCGCGTTCCCCTCTAGACCAAGCCGCTCCCTGGCGTGGATCGCAAGTCCATGCCCAAGACCCCGCGTCGCGAATCTGCTCGCGACGCGGGACCCTTTCCCCGACGGAGGACATCGATGTTCGGCGACTACTCGCTTGGTGACCTTGGCTCCATCTTCGTCATGCAGGGCTTTGCGGGACTGATCCTGTTTTCGGTCTACGTCCTGATGGCGTTGGGACTGGCGATCATCTTCGGCCAGATGGGCGTCATCAACATGGCCCATGGCGAGTTCATGATCTTGGGGGCTTACGTCACCTGGATGACCTCAAGCTTCTTCCAGGCCTATTTACCAAGCCTGTTCAGTGGCTACTTCTTCCTCGCGATGATCCTGGCTTTTGTCGCATCCGGCGCGCTGGGCATGCTGGTGGAATGGGTTCTGATCCGGCATCTCTACAAGCGTCCGCTCGACACATTGCTCGCGACCTGGGGCCTCAGCCTGATGCTGCAGCAGGCCTATCGCTCCGTGTTCGGTGCCCGCGAGGTCGGCGTCGAGCTACCGCAATGGATGCTCGGGTCGTTGCACGTGACTGACAGCATCGAGGTGCCGATCAACGGCGTCTTCGTGATGTGTCTCACCGTGCTGATCACCATCTCCGTCGCCTACGTTCTCTATATGTCGCGGTGGGGCCGGCAGGTGCGCGCCGTCGTGCAGAATCGCATCATGGCCGGCGCGGTCGGCATTAACACCGAGAAGGTCGATCGCTTCACGTTCGGTCTCGGTTGCGGCATTGCCGGTGTCGCTGGCAGCGCCTTCACAATGATCGGCTCGACCGGGCCGACGTCGGGCCAGCTCTACATCGTGGACACATTCCTCGTCGTCGTATTCGGCGGCGCCGCCAGCTTGCTTGGCACCATCGCCTCGGCTTTCTCGATCTCGCAGACGCAATCGACGCTCGAATTCTTCATGTCGGGATCGATGGCCAAGGTGCTCACGCTGCTTGCTGTCGTCGGCATCCTGATGCTGCGACCGCAGGGTCTCTTCGCCCTCAAAGTCCGCAAGTAACGAGAAGCAGGCAAGTCATGATCATCAACTCACGCTTCTTCAATCGATCCGAACTCATGGGCTTCATTGTTCTGGCCGCAATGCTGTTCGTGATCCTGCCGCTCTCGCTGGATGCATTCCGCCTCAATCTGGTCGCGAAATACCTGACCTACGCTTTCGTCGCGCTCGGTCTCGTGCTGTGCTGGGGCTATGGCGGCATCTTGAGCCTGGGTCAGGGCGTGTTCTTCGGCCTCGGCGGCTATTGCATGGCGATGTTCCTCAAGCTCGAGGCGTCCAGCGTCGAGAACACGAAAATCCAGTCGACGCCCGGCATCCCTGACTTCATGGACTGGAATCAGATCACGTCACTGCCGCTGTTCTGGCAGCCATTTCACAGCCTCACCTTCACCATCCTCGCCATCATCCTGGTCCCCGGTCTCTTCGCTCTGATCATCGGCACCGCCATGTTCAAGCGCCGCGTCGGCGGCACCTATTTCGCGATCATCACCCAGGCCGTCGCCGCCATCCTGACCATCCTGATCGTCGGGCAGCAGGGCTATACCGGTGGCATCAACGGCATGACCGACCTGCGCACACTCAAGGGCTGGGACATCCGGCCCGACCACGCCAAGGTCATTCTCTACTTCGTCGAGGTGGTGCTGCTGTTCGCCTGCATCGGCATCGCGCAGTTCATCCGCCTGACCAAGCTCGGCCGCATCCTGGTGGCGATGCGCGAGCAGGAGGACCGCGTCCGCTTCTCCGGCTACAGCGTCGCCAACTTCAAGATCTTTGCCTTCTGCATGGCCGCGGTCTTCGCCGCGATCGGCGGCGCCATGTTCGCGCTCAATGTCGGTTTCATGTCGCCATCTTTCGTCGGCATCGTGCCGTCGATCGAGATGGTGATCTACACCGCGGTCGGCGGGCGGATGTCGATCTTCGGCGCGATATGGGGCGCGATCCTGGTGAATTTCGCCAAGACCAGCCTGTCGGAATCCTTCCCGCAACTCTGGCTGTTCGGTCTCGGTGCGTTGTTCATCGCCGTCGTGCTCGCCTTTCCGAACGGTCTATCCGGGCTCTGGGCCGATTACGTGCAGCCGCGCATTGATCGTCTGTTCGCCTCGCGCAAGTCGAAGTCGGGCTGGAACGACAACTCGGTCGCCGACGGCGCACCGGCAGAGTGAGGAGGCCATCATGCTCATCGGTCATCACGATGCCGATGCCACGCTGGCAGTGAGGAGATAGATCATGCTCATCGGTCATCAGCCTAAGGAATTCCTGCTCGCGGTCTCCGGATTGACCGTCTCGTTCGACGGGTTCAAGGCGGTCAATGATCTCTCCTTCTACGTCGAGGAGAACGAGATCCGCGTCATCATCGGTCCCAACGGTGCCGGCAAGACCACGGTGCTCGACCTGATCTGCGGCAAGACCAAGGCGACCTCGGGCTCGATTCAGTTTCGTGGCAAGGAGCTCACGAAAATGAAGGAAAACGAGATCGTGCAGACCGGCGTCGGTCGCAAATTTCAGACGCCGTCGGTGTTCGAGGATCTCACCGTTTTTGAGAACCTCGAGATCTCGTTTCCGCGCGGTCGCACCGTGTTCGGCTCGCTGACTTTTCAGCGCGACCAGCCGGTCAAGGACCGGGTCGAGGAGGTCGCGGAGATGATCTTCCTCAAGGACAAGCTCAACACCTATGCCGACGAGCTCAGCCACGGCCAGAAGCAATGGCTCGAGATCGGCATGCTGCTGATCCAGGACCCGGACCTCCTGATGCTCGACGAGCCCGTCGCCGGCATGAGTGTGTCCGAACGCGCCAAGACTGCCGAGCTGCTCAACCGCATCATCAAGAACCGCTCGGTTCTGGTGATCGAGCACGACATGAAGTTCGTCGAGGACATCGCGCACAAGGTCACCGTGCTGCACCAGGGCCAGATCCTCTCGGAGGGCACCATGGAGAAGGTGAAGAACGATCCTAGGGTCGTCGAAGTCTATCTGGGGCACTGACGATGGCGAAAACCAGCGAGTCCGCAGCGGCATTGGCGGTGCACCTCTCCCCTTGTGGGAGAGGCGTAGGCCGCCTTCGGCGGCCATTCTTAAGAGCGGCGAAGCGGAGCTTCGCCTCTGTCGCGCAAGCGATCCGGGTGAGGGGTATCTCTCCGCGCATCAAACTGCCCCTCGAATCCGCTGATGCATACCCCTCATCCGTCGCGGGCTTCGCCCGCGCCACCTTCTCCCACAAGGGGAGAAGGAAGGCATACCGAGCTTAGGAGCCAACGATGCTGGCAATTTCAGACCTTCACGTCGCCTACGGCCAGAGCGAGGTGCTGCACGGGCTCAACGTCAAGGTCGCGCCCAACGAGATCGTGGCGATCATGGGCCGCAACGGCATGGGCAAGACCACGCTGATGAAGTCGCTGATGGGCATCCTGCCAGCGAAAAGCGGCTCAGTGACCATGGACGGTGCCGAGCTCGGTGGCCTCAAGAGCTACGAGCGCGTCGCCAAGGGCCTCGCCTATGTGCCGCAGGGCCGCATGATCTTCTCCACCATGACGGTGAAGGAGAACATCGAGACCGGGCTCGTCGTCTCCGGCGGGGCGGAGGTGCCCGGCGACATCTACGAACTATTCCCGGTGCTGCTGGAGATGAAAGGCCGCCGCGGCGGCAATCTCTCCGGCGGCCAGCAGCAGCAGCTCGCGATCGCCCGCGCGCTCGCGACCAAGCCGAAGGTGCTGCTGCTGGATGAGCCCACCGAAGGCATCCAGCCGTCGATCATCAAGGACATGGCGCGCACCCTCAAGCGGATCCGCGACGAGAAGGGGCTCTCGATCGTCGTGTCCGAGCAGGTCCTGAGCTTCGCGCTCGATATCGCCGATCGCGTGCTGGTGATCGAGAACGGCGAGATCGTTCGCGACGACCCGCGCGATGCCGTCGATGCCGCGCAGGTCTCGAAATATCTGTCCGTCTAACCAACTGTGTAAAAGGGGAGCATCTCGATGCCAGAGACACTGATCAAGGTCGATCTCACCAAGTCGGCCTACGAAAACGACATGGTGCACAACCGCTGGCACCCCGATATCCCGATCGTGGCCTGGGTCAATCCCGGCGACGATTTCATCATCGAGACCTATGACTGGACCGGCGGCTTCATCAAGAACAACGATTCCGCCGACGACGTGCGCGACATCGATCTGTCGATCGTGCACTTCCTCTCCGGTCCGATCGGCGTCAAGCGCGCCGAGCCTGGCGATCTCCTCGTCGTCGATCTGCTCGATGTCGGTCCCCTCAAGGAGAGCATGTGGGGCTTCAACGGCTTCTTCTCCAAGCAGAATGGCGGCGGCTTCCTCACCGACCACTTCCCGCTGGCGCAGAAGTCGATCTGGGACATCAAGGGCCTCTACACCTCGTCGCGCCACGTGCCCGGCGTGAACTTCGCCGGCCTGATTCATCCCGGCCTGATCGGCTGTCTGCCCGATCCGAAGATGCTGGATATGTGGAACAAGCGCGAGGCCGAGCTGATCTCGACCAACCCGACCCGTGTGCCCGGCCTTGCCAATCCGCCGTTCGCACCCACCGCCCACGGCGGCCGCGCCAAGGGCGACGTGAAGGCCAAGATCGGTGCCGAAGGCGCGCGCACCGTGCCGCCGCGCGAGCACGGCGGCAATTGCGACATCAAGGATCTGTCGCGCGGCTCGAAGATCTACTTCCCGGTCTATGTGCCCGGGGCCGGTCTCTCGATGGGTGATCTGCATTTCAGCCAGGGCGACGGCGAGATCACCTTCTGCGGCGCCATCGAGATGGCCGGCTGGCTGCATTTGAAGGTCGAGGTGATCAAGGACGGCATGGCCAAATACGGCATCAAGAATCCAATCTTCAAGCCGTCGCCGATCACGCCGAACTACAAGGACTATCTCATTTTCGAAGGCATCTCGGTCGATGAAGCCGGCAAGCAGCACTATCTCGACGTCCACATCGCCTACCGCCAGGCCTGCCTCAACGCCATCGAGTACCTGAAGAAGTTCGGTTATTCCGGCGCCCAGGCCTATTCGATCCTCGGCACCGCGCCGTGCCAGGGCCACATCTCCGGCGTGGTCGACGTGCCCAATGCCTGCGCCACGCTGTGGCTGCCGACGGAGATCTTCGACTTCGACGTGATGCCGTCGGCGGCAGGTCCCATCAAGTATATCACAGGCGATATCCAGATGCCGATCTCGCCGGACAAATGACACCGCGCTCCCTCTCCCCGTTCTTACGGGGAGAGGGTCGGGGTGAGGGGCTGTCTCCGCATGAGCGGTAGCAGTGAGCTGTGTTGAACACGCATTGGGGATGATGCGATGCCGGTCTACGAATATCTCTGTGACGACTGCGGTCCGTTCAAGGACCTTAAGCCGATGGCGGAATGCGACGATCCGCAAAACTGTCCGCATTGCGAGACGCCGGCGCCGCGCGTGATCCTGACCGCACCGAATTTCTTCTGCATGCCGGCGGAGAAGCGCAAGGCACATGCCGTCAACGAGCGCAGCAGGCACGCGCCGCAGACGCTGGCGCAATACAAGGCTGCGCATGGTCCCGGCTGCGGCTGCTGCTCCACAGGCAAGACCACGTCAGGCAAGAAAAAGCCCGCGCGTCTGATGACCAAGACCAGGAGCGGCGCCAAGGGCTTTCCCACCGCACGGCCCTGGATGATCAGCCACTAACTCACGCGCCAATCTCCAACAGAGCAGAGGACCAATTCAAATGCTTCACGGTGACATTTCCAGCAGCAACGACACCGTCGGCGTCGCAGTGGTCAACTACAAGATGCCCCGCCTGCACACCAAGGCCGAGGTGCTCGACAACGCCCGCAAGATCGCCGACATGATCGTCGGCATGAAGCTCGGTTTGCCCGGCATGGACCTGGTGATCTTCCCCGAATACTCCACGCAGGGCATCATGTACGACTCCAAGGAGATGTACGAGACCGCGTCCGTGGTGCCGGGCGAGGAAACCGCGATCTTCGCCGAGGCCTGCCGCAAGGCGAAAGTGTGGGGCGTATTCTCGCTCACTGGCGAGCGCCACGAGGAGCATCCGCACAAGGCGCCCTACAACACCTTGATCCTGATGAACGACAAGGGCGAGATCGTGCAGAAATATCGCAAGATCATGCCGTGGGTGCCGATCGAGGGCTGGTATCCCGGCAATTGCACCTATGTCTCCGACGGCCCGAAGGGCCTGAAGGTCAGCCTGATCATCTGCGATGACGGCAACTATCCGGAGATCTGGCGCGACTGCGCCATGAAGGGCGCCGAACTGATCGTGCGTTGCCAGGGCTACATGTATCCGGCCAAGGAGCAGCAGGTCATGATCTCCAAGGCGATGGCCTGGGCCAACAATGTCTATGTCGCGGTCGCCAACGCGGCCGGCTTCGACGGTGTCTATTCCTATTTCGGTCATTCCGCGATCATCGGCTTCGACGGACGTACACTCGGCGAGTGCGGCGAGGAGGAATACGGCATCCAGTATGCCCAGCTCTCGAAACATCTGATCCGCGATGCGCGCCGCAACGCTCAGTCGCAGAACCATCTCTACAAGTTGGTCCACCGCGGCTACACCGGCATGATCAATTCCGGCGAGAGCCCGCGCGGCGTTGCGGCCTGTCCTTATGATTTTTACAAGAACTGGATCGCCGATCCCGAAGGCACGCGCGACATGGTCGAGGCGATGACACGCTCGACGCCGGGGACCGAGGAGTGCCCGATCGACGGCATCCCGAATGAAGCTGCGGCGTCCAACTACTAGCCATTGGCGGCAGAACAGGTTGAGCGGAGCTTGATGCCGGGATGACCAGCCATCGATGTGAATGGCGATCCATAGGCGTCGACGTTCTGACATGTCTGCGCATGCGCGGAATGGGAACAGCGCCCGGCAAAACCGTGGCGCGGTTGCCACATGGACCGTTGAATCGGCCCAGATTGCGGTCCCGTTGGCGGATTCTCGATGCCCCGTAGCGCCCAGCAATTCTTCAACGGATCGCAGACCACGCCGAACGGTGCCGTCAATGGCGGCGGCGTCTGGGACGCAACCACCACCAATTGGACGGACTCGTCCGGTTCGATCAGCACCGCTTACGATCCGTCGTCATCGTCTGGCACCGTGTTCGGCAGCGGCGGTCCCTCGACGCCGGCAAGGGCGTCGTCCGTTACGCGTGGTAGGCGCTGCCTATAGGGCCACGGTGGGACTGCCATCCTCCCCTGGAGGGGGAGGATCGGTTCGCATGTAGCGGAGCGCAATGCGAACCGAGGTGGGGTGACAGTCTCTCCGTATTTTTCACTGCCCGTGTGGAGAGATCACCCCACCCCGCTCGCGCTGCGCGCGATCGGCCCTCCCCCTCCAGGAGAGGGTAAGCATCACCGCTGCTGCTCTGGCCTGCGCGGCGGTCGCGGCGCCACGGGCGTTCCCGCCATCTTGTTGGCGGTCTCGCTGATATCGAGCAGCGAGCGGCGGATGTCCTCGAGGTACCCCGCCGATTTCTTCTTCATGGTGTCGGCGAGCTCGTGCAGCCCCTGTATCTTCTCGAACAGCTCGTCGGCCTTGCCATTGACGAAGCCGGGCACCACACCCTCGATCTTCGTGACCGCCCTGTCGAAGCCCGCGAAGGCGCTGTCGACCTTGGCCATGACCGAGTCGATTTCGCCGCCCTTGCTCCTGAGATCGGCAGTATGGTTCTCGAATGTGCGCAGGCCCTCCTTGATCGCAGGGGCGTTGCTCACGATCGTACGGTCGACGCTGTGCAGGGTCTCCACGATGGACTCGGCGTCGCTGAGATCGGCGGTCAGTATGGGAATGCCGTCCGAGTCCAGCGGCACCGGCGGCGCGGAGGGGGCGCCCCCGATCAGCGAGATCGCGGCAACGCCAGTCAGACCCTGGAACTCGATGCCAGCGACGGTGTCCTTGCGGATCGGTGCGGTGTTGTCGAGCATCACGAGCGCCACGATCCTGCGGGGACTGTCCAGCTTGATCGACAGGATCTGGCCCGCAGGCACGCCGTCGAAATTGACCGGCCCGCCGCGACGCAGACCGCTGGCGGAGCCGCCCTCGAACACCACGCGCAACTGGCTGCGGCTTTGGATGGTGCGCCATTTCTGCACGCCCAGCAGGCCGCCGAATGCCACGGCGATCACCGCCAGCGTCGCCGTTCCGATCACAAGATTGCTCGCGCGTGCCATGCAGGGCGATTTTACGGCCAAAGCGGGGAAGTTGGAAGAAGCCGGGATGGGCCTTGGCCGCTATACTAGGACAGGCGGGTTAACGACTTGTCTGCCGTGGCACGAAAGTGCGAAGCGGAAGCATAACCCGCCACTTACGCATTTGCCTCATCTCAATGCCCGGCCGCGCGCTTTGCCGCAGCATTATTCAGGACAATGAGGGCGTCGACGGCCACGCCTGTCTTGGTGTTGATCAGAAACGGGTTGATGTCGATCGAGGCGATCCGGTCGCCGGCATCTGCGATCAGGCTGGAGAGGCCGACGAGCGCCTTCACTGCGGAGGTCTCGTGCAGTGCCGGCTTGCCGCGATAGCCACGCACCTTGATCCCGGCCTTGGTGCGGCTGATCAGCAGCCGCGCCTCGGCCTCATCAAGCGGCGCGCCGGCGAGTGCGACGTCCTTCATCAGCTCGATATCGATGCCGCCGGTGCCGAACAGCACGACAGGTCCCATCTCGGCATCGAGCGAGGCGCCGACCACGAGCTCGAGCTCGGCCTTGACCTGTTGCGCGATCAGGATGCCGTCGAGCTTCGGCTTGCCCTTCAGCTTCGCCACCCGCGCGGTGATGTCGGCGAACGCCTTCTTCACCTCGGCGGCATTGTTGAGGTTCAGCACCACGCCGCCGATGTCGGATTTGTGCAGGATCTCGGCGCTGACGACTTTGGCGACAACCGGGAAACCGATCTGCTTGGCGATCTTCGCGGCTTCCGCCGCCGTCTGCGCAATTGCTTCCTTCGAGATCGGGATGCCGTATGCCTTCAGGAGTTTCTTGGAGGCAACCTCGTCGAGCGCCGCGCCGTTCGCCGATTTCAGCGTCTTCTCCAGCACGGCACGCGCGGCCGGCTTCGAGCGTGAGGCGATGTCCGGCACTTCCTTGCGCAGCTTCGCATAGTCGAGCAGCGACTTGATCGCGGTCACCGCGCGGTCCATACCCTGCATGACTGCCAGATGCGGCAGCGACTTGCGCAGGGCCTTGGTGAATTCGGTGAAGCCGATCGACATCGCGCTGATATAGATCACGGGCTTTGCGGCCCTGCTCGCCATCTCGTTGACGATGCGCAAATTGCGCTCGCGCAGCTCATGCGGCGCCTTCGGCAGCTCGGCGTCGATGATGACGACGTCGATATCGGGATCGTCGATCATCAGCTTGATCGACTTCATATAGACCGAGGGATCCACCACGGCGGCAAAGCCTGCGTCGAGCGGATTTCCGACGATCGATCCGGGGCCGAGCATCTTTGCCAGCTCCGAGCTGACATGCGGGCTCAGCGGTGCGAAGTTCAGGCCCGCGGCATAGAAAGCGTCGATCAGCATGCCGCGTTTGCCGCCGGAGAGCGTAACTGCGGCGAGCCGGTCGCCTCTGGGGGCCACGGCGTGGACGAAGCACTCGGTGGTCTCGATCAGCTCGTCAAGCCCACCGACCCGAATGACGCCTTCGCGCGTTGCAACGGCGTCGAACGTCTCGATCGATCCGGCGAGCGCGCCGGTATGCGCCATCGCCGCAGCGCGGCCGCCCTCGGACGAGCCGAGCTTGAGCGCGATTACGGGCTTGCTCGCGGCGCGCGCCGCCTTGCAGGCATCGCGGAAGGCTTTGGTGTTGCGCACGCCTTCGAGATAGACGACGATCACCTTGATGCTCGGGTCCTCGGCGAAATAGCGCATCAGATCCGGCGTCTCCAGCCCGGCTTCGTTGCCGGTCGTCACCATGTAGCCGACGCCGACGCCCCGATCTTCCAGCGCCTGGCGAATCGCCATCACGATGGCGCCGGATTGTCCGGCAATCGCCACCGTCCCCTGCTCCATGGTGACGACACGGTCGTCGATGTTGGTGAAGAGTTTTTCGCCGGCGCTCAAATTGCCGAGACAGTTCGGCCCCGTGACCGCAAGCCCCGTCTCGCGCACGGCGGCCTGCAATTCGGCGGCGAGCTTCTGGCTCTCCTCATCCTGCAATTCGCTGAAGCCCGAGGTGACGATGGTGGCCGAACGTGCGCCGGCCGCAGCGGCATCGCGGATCACCTGCACCGCAGAGCGTGCCGGCACCAGCACCAGGACGTGATCGGGCCTTTCGGGGAGGCTGGCAAAGTCCTTGTGGCAGGGGACGCCCCAGATGGTGTCGCGCCTGGCGTTGACGGGATAGAGTCCGCCCTCGTAGCCGTACTTGATCAGATTGTTCCAGATGCGCTCGGCATAATTGCCGGGCTTGTCGGTCGCGCCCACCAGCACGATGTTGCGCGGGTGCAGCATGGCATGGATGCCCTTGACCACGTCGCTGGCGTCATGTGACGGAGACCATGGGCGCGGAGAGAGGGATGCAGCAGATACGCGAGCTTCCATGGCGTGACCTCACCTGTTGTTCTTCTTGGTGGCGCGTCACTCTGTTCTATGGCGAGTTCTTCGCAGTAGCAACCACATGGTATGCCGCGTGATGGAATGAGCGATGCATCGCCGTCATTCATCAGCTCCAATCAGGACGCCATGCAGGACATAACGCTCGGGACCGGACGTGACAGCGTCGAACGGCCAGCAGGTCGCGAGCACCAGCTCGAAATCCTCTGTCGCGGGATCGATGCCCGATGCGTCGAAACGGACGACGGCCGAAGAATCCGCGCGATAGCGGAAATGCTTGCCGTCGCGGCGGGTGATTTCGATCACGTCTCCGATGGCAATATTCCGCAAGAAGCGGAAATGTGTATCGCGATGGGCGGCATAGACGGCAACGCCGCGTTCACCGGCATCGACCGTCCGCTCGATATGGCCGGGTCCGAAAGCGAGCGCTTGGCCGCTCGTGCCGTCCAGCACGATCGCGCTGGCGCCGATCCGTTTCACCTCGATCCGTGCGACCGGCCAGGTGTCGGCCCAAGACCATGGCTTGATCAGCTCTCCCGTCGCCACGCTTCGGTCGAATGCACGCTCCAGCAGCACCTGGGCGAGCCAGGCCTTGGCGTGGATATAGGCACCGTCTCCAAACAGGATGAGGCCGATCAGCGCCAGGACCAAGGGAGAGATGAAGCGGGGCATTGTGTTTCATTTCCCGTCATTGCGAGCCACCGGGTTCGCGCGAAGCGCGGCCCGATGACAGGCTCCGCGAAGCAATCCAGACCGTCTTCGGAGCGGCAGTCTGGATTGCTTCGTCGCTTCTTCCTCGCAATGACGATCCAAAAAGGCGCGCGCGGCCGTTGGTATGGGACGGGCAGCCGCGCGCGCTAACAGAGGAGTTCGGGGTGGCTCCTCTCTCAAGCGGCATCAGTGAGCAAGGGCTGACGCCGGTTGAACACGAACAGGATCAGGGCGAGCACGATCAGGGTCAGGCCCGCGATCATCTTCAGCTCGGCCGAGGTTGCGGTCTTGGGCAGACGGATCGCATCAGGTGCAGCAGGTGTCGGCCGCCTCGCCGCCGACTGATTGCGCGCGTCGGCATGGCGCTCATGCAGCTGTGCCGGCAATTGCTGTCGTTCGCCAAACACCTTCTCGAAATCCCAGCCGGCCGGCAGGTTGATCGGCAATTCGCTGAGCTTGAGCGGCTCGCCTTCGGGGCGGCTCGGCGTCTTGTCGACCGCGACCAGGCTGGTCAGCCGCGTGACGATCTGATGGTCGAGCGCCAGCGCCAGGATCGCCTTGTCGGATTCTTCTGGCGTCATCTCGCGCAGGGTGCGCGCCACTTCAGCATCGCCGATCTTGCGCCTGGCCCAGAGTTTTGACAGGCCCTTGCCTTCGGCGGCATTTTGTAGTGGCAGCGTCACCGACCACGGGCGATCGCCGACGCGGCCCTTGATCTCGAGCGAGCCCGCGAGCTTGTCGAGTTTTGCCGCCAGCACCAAGGGCTCGTCGCGGTAGACGTCGGGAATGATCGCCGGGGTGATGTCGGCTTTCGTGTCGGAGAATTTTGCGCTGAGACCGGTCACGGCCGGATTTTCCAGCTTGGCGAACAGGCCGCGCATGCGCTCCTCCACCTGCTCGACGGAGCCGATATGGGTGAAGGCACCGCGGCCAAGCTCGGCGGCACGGGTCATCAGATAGGTGTTGGGCGCCGACCCGATGCCGACCATGAACACGCGCGAGCGGCCGCGCATCGTCGTGATCGCATCGAACAATTGCTGTTCGTTGCCGATCGCGCCATCGGTCAGGAACACGACCTGGCGAACCATGCTGGTGTCGCCGAGCGTGTCGGTCAGCGCCGCGCGCATCGCCGGAACCATCTCGGTGCCGCCGCGCGCCTGCAAGGCGCTGACGAAGGAGGTGGCTTCACCGACATGCGCGGCATCCGCCGGCACGGAAGCCGCAAACAGCACGTCCATGGTGTCGTCGAAGCGGATCACGTTGAATCGGTCGTTCGGCTGAAGACGAGAGAGCGCATAAGTCAGGCTGGCCTTGGCCTGAACGATCGACGTGCCGCCCATCGATCCCGAATTGTCGATCACGAACACGACCTCGCGTGGCAGCGGTTTCTGCATCGCCTGTTCGGCGGTCGGCGGGGTGACGAAGGCGAGCAGGTAATCGGCATCGCCGACATGCTCGCGGAACAGGCCGACCGATGGCGCCTTCGCTGCGGCCGGCTTCCAGGTCAACTCGAAATCGCGATCGGCCGGTACGGCGCCCTCGGTGAGCGTGACGACGCGCGTTGTGTTGTCCGGGCTCTCGACCTTGACGTTGTGGTGGTGGCTCTTGACCTCGCCGAGCGCAAAGCCGGACTTCAGGCGCACCGTGATGCTGGTCGGATTGACCGGCGCATTCTTGGCGGGATCCAGCACGGGAGGCGAGATACGGTCACGGTCCGGAACCGGGTCCGAATGAGTCGCGCCCCAACCCGAGCCGTCGTTGCGGAAGTCGACACTCTGCACGATCGGCGCCGGACTGTAGCGCGGTGCCACCACCAGCGGCAGGCGCAGCGAATATTCGTTGCCGGATTGATGCACCGGCTCCTGGTATTCGATCTGCACCAGCACGGTTTCGCCGGGACCGATGTTGGCAACCGAGTTGGTGAAGATGTTCGGCCGCTCCTGCTCGGTGAGCGCGGCCTTCTGCCCGGCGCGGCGCGCCTGTTCGTAGATCACGCGGGCCTGCTGCCGCTCCTTGATGTCGCCGACGATGACGCGGTCGCCGACCACCATCTTCAGCGTATCCACGGCGCCGTCGGTCGCGAGCGGATAGACATAGGTCGCCTCGACCCAGTCCTTGGTCGGGTTGCGGAAGACCTGAGTGACCCGGGCGCGCAGCGTCGGGCCGGACACTGTGACGTCGATGTCGATGCCGAGGCGGATTGCTTCGGTGTAGGCGCCGTCCTGCTTCAGGAGCAGAGTGCCGGACCTGGCATCGCCGGGCTGGAGCAGGCTTGCTTGCTCTGTCGTTGCCGACCAACTCGTCCCGAAGCTGACGAGCAGGGCCACGAAAGCCATCAGCATCACCGCGATGCCCTGCGCGAGAAGAAGCAATCCGAGCTTGATCAGCCGGTTCAACATGGGGTGATCGTCGTGGTCGGCTGTGCCGTAGGTGTCCATTTGGCCTGCTCCCGAAGGACGTTTGCTGGCTCTCAGCATCCGCCGGGACGGCCTGATTTCGCGAGCAGAATGATCGGCAATGTTCCGCCGCGACCGGCCCGGGCTCACCGCCGCCGGGACGGTCATGTGCGGTTTTGTGCTGGTTTGTCCGCCCTGCTAGAATGGCACTTCCAAGGCAGGGTCGACGATGCAGACGCAGGATAAATTCACCGACAAGCAGCTTTCGGACGAGCAGAGCCGCGAGATCGCGGAGACAATTCGCGAGGAGCTCGCCAGACGCCGGATCTCCCGCCAGGCGCTGGCCGAACTGGCCAAGCTCAGCCTGTCGACGCTGGAGAAGGTGCTCGGCGGCCGGCGGCCGTTCACGCTGGCGACGACGGTCCGGCTGGAGCAGGCACTGGGCGTCTCCTTGCGCAGAAGTGCCGTCGTGGTGACGCCGCCGGCCACAAACGATGTCGCGCCCGACAGCCTCGGCTCTTATGCGCATCGTGCGGTGACCTGGCTCGAGGACGTCTACGTCACCCTGCGGCCGTCGTTCGGCGACAAGGACGCGATCTTCGCCTACCGCACCGAGATCGTCTGGGAGCCGAAAGTCTCTTCGCTGGTCTTCCGTGAGGGCGATCGCACCGATGCCGCCTATGAACATACCGGCGAGGTCGCCGTTCCCCATCAGTCCGGCTTCATCTACCTCGTCATCATCAAGCACGGCCAGCACCGCGTGATCACGGTGTCGCGGCCGACCGTCGCCGGTGAGATGTACGGCATCATCTCGACGCTCCGCGCCGGCCCTGGCTCGCAGCTCACGCCGATTGCGGCGCCAATCGCCTACGTGCCGCTCAAAAACGTTCCGAAGCCGTCTTTGGGGCGGGTCGGGCCCGATGACGCCAGCCATGCTTTGTATCGAAAGCATCTGCGCCGAACGGTGGAGGAGCCCTTCGCGCTCTTCCTGCCCGGATAGCCGCGCTTTGACCTCGTTCAAGCAAATAAGATAGCGGCCTTTTCAGCCGCTATCTTGCTTGGGCGTGTTCAGCTGATGCGGGCTAGCCGCCCGTTTCCGCGCTGATGATGTCGCCGAACAGTTCCCACTGACCGGCCTTGAAGCGGATCATCTTGAGTTGCTCGATCGGTGCGAAATCGTTGGCGCCGGTGTTGATCTTGATGCCGGGGATCAGCGTATCCGGCGCAAAGTCCTTCAGGCTGGCAGCCTGCTTCATCACGTTCTCCCGCGTCAGCACGTCCCCGCACTGCTTCAGCGCCTGGACCAGGGTCTGTGCGGCGGCGTAGCCGTAGACGAGGTTGGTGTCGGAGATGTTGGCGCCGGGCATGTACTTGTCGATGAAGGCCAAAAACTTCTTCATGCCCTCGTCGTCCTTCCATTGCGGGTCGGACGCGTCCTTCAGATAGGTTGCCGACAGCACGCCTTCCGAAGCATCGAGCCCGGCGGGCTTCATCACCGCGCCGATCGAGATCGACACATCGGTCATCACATGCATCGGTTTCCATTCGAGCTCGGCGATCTTCTTGATCGCCTGCGCCGCGAATTTCGGCGTCGAGATGTTGACGAGGACGTTGGCGCCGGTGCCCTTCAGCTTGACGATGTGGGAATCGATCGACGGCTCGGTGGTCTCGTAGCTCTCCTCCGCGACGATCAGCGAGGACGCCTTGTCGCCAAAAATCTCCTTGATGCCGGCGACGTAGTCTTTGCCGAAATCGTCATTGGCGTAGAAGATCGCGACCTTGGCATCGGGCTTCGCCTGCAAGATATACTTGGCGAAGATCCGCGCCTCGACGCGGTAGCTCGGCTGAAAGCCCATGGTCCAGGGAAAACCCTTGGGGTCGTTCCATTTGCTGGCGCCCGTGGCGAGGAAGAGCTGCGGCACCTTCTTGGCGTTGTGATATTTCTGCACGGCGGTCTGGGTCGGCGTGCCCAGCGCGTTGAACACCAGGAACACCTCATCGCTCTCGATCAGCTTGCGGACCTGCTCGACGGTCTTGGGCGGCGAATAGCCGTCATCATAGGAGATCCAGTTGATCTTGCGGCCGTTGATGCCGCCCTGGTCGTTGATCATCTTGAAATAGGCTTCCTCGGTCTTGCCGATGATGCCGTAGGCGGAAGCCGGCCCGGAATAGGCCTCGACATTGCCGATCTTGATCGCGGTGTCGCTGGCGCCCGTGTCGTACTTCTTTTGCGCGTAGGCGCCTTGTACTGAGAGCAATGTCAGCGCCGTTGCCGCGGCGAGCAGGGCGAGTTTCTTGTTCTTCATGGCAATTTCCTTGGGGTTTCTTCTGGGTTGGAGCAGGCACTTCGAAAAGAAAAAGCGCCCGCGAGGGGCGCCTCGGTCAGGCACTGGCGACTTTGTTGTCGACTTCGGAAGCCACCGAGAACTCCCTGCGCAAGGTCGGCTTGTGGATCTTGCCGGTGGCGTTGCGCGGCAGCGCATCGACGAAGCGGATTTGGCGCGGGCATTTGAAGCGCGCAAGGTTGGCCGCGCAATGCGCAACGACATCGGCCTCGGTCAGCTTTTGGCCCGGCTTGACCGCGACGATGGCAAGGCCCACCTCGCCCCATTGCGGATCGGGAATGCCGATCACGGCAGCTTCCGCGATGGCGTTGAGTTGATGCAGGACGTTCTCAACCTCGGCCGGATAGACGTTCTCGCCGCCGGAAATGTACATGTCCTTCCAACGGTCGACGATGTAGTAAAAACCTTCTTCGTCGACGCGCGTAGCATCGCCCGTATGCAGCCAGCCGTCGGTGAATGAGGTCTTGTTGGCCTCGGGCCTGTTCCAGTAGCCCGGCGTGATGTTCGGCCCCTTGACCCAGAGCTCGCCGAGCTCGCCGACATCGGCATCGCTGCCGTCGGGCCGCACGATGCGCACCTCCGTATGCAGCACCGGCTTGCCGGCGGAGCCAGCCTTGCGCGCAGCGTCCTCGCGGTCGAGCACCAGCACGGCCGGTGAGGTCTCGGTCATGCCATAGCCCTGCTGAAGCGCGACGCCGCGCGCTTCCCAGACTTTCAGCAACGGCACCGGCATCGGCGCGCCGCCGACACCGCCGACGATCAGCCGGCTGAGATCGGTGGTTGCGAAGGCTGGATGCTGCGCCATGAACTGGTAGATCGCGGGCACACCGAAGAACACGTTGATGCCCTGCGCGGGGTCGTTGATCAGGCCGAGCGCCGTGCCGGGATCGAAGGCGCGCATGATTATCACGGTGCCACCGGCATGCAGCACCGGATTGGTGTAGCAATTCAGCCCGCCGGTGTGGAACAGCGGCAGCACGGTGAGCAGCACCGAGGACGGCCCGATGCAGGCGGGGCCGCCGAGATTGACGCAATTCCAGAACGTCATGCCATGGGTGATGGTCGCGCCCTTGGGATGTCCCGTCGTGCCCGACGTGTACATGATGGTCGAGACGTCATCGAGCGTGACTTCTTCGGCGCGGTCGAGCGGTTTGGCGGCGGCGATGCCGGCCTCATAGGACCCGCCGGGTCCGAGCAGCAGGCTGCTCGCGACCACGCAAAGCTTCGCCACGCTCAGCGCCGTCCCGGCCAGGTCGGCATCGTGGATCATTACCTTCGGCGCGCAGTCGCCGGTGATGAACTGGAGCTCGGGAACGGTGAGGCGGGTGTTCAGCGGCACGAAGATGGCACCTAACCGCCCGCAGGCGAACTGCACCTCCAGCGTATCGGTGGTGTTCAGCGCCAGCACCGCGACGCGGTCGCCGCGCGAGACGTTCAGCGTGTGGCGCAAGAATGAGGCGAGGCGCGAGACGCGGGCATCGAGCTGCGAATAGGTGAAGCGGCGCTCGCTGGCGAGGTCGATGACCGCAACCTTGCCAGGCGTGCGCCGGCCATGATGAGCGATCCAGTCGTAGTAACGAACGGCCAAAAATCCCTCCCTCGGCGGTCTTGCGCCGCTGTATTATTTATTGCCATGCACCAGGCCGGCGTGGCCTTGGTGGGCCAGCCGGAGTTTTGTGCACCATCTTTTTGATCCGGAGTTGGCCTGCGAGGAGCGAAAATCGTCTTGCGTTCAGTTGCTGGCCCTGCGGCTTCACGCGAACTGACCCATCCGGCCAGCCACTTGGCGCAAGTGAAACCAACAAAGTTCCGTCCATGGTGGCCGAGACGAATCCGTACGAGGCGAGAGTGCTATGAAGAGCCCGTTCTATACCGCCGAGCACGATGCCTTCCGCGAAATGATGCGCCGCTTCGTCGAGAAGGAGATCACGCCCTTCGCTCATGAGTGGGACGAGGCCGGTGAATTCCCGCGCGCGCTCTATCGCAAGGCGGCCGCTATCGGCCTGTTGGGGCTGGGATTCCCCGAGGAATATGGTGGCATCGCCGCCGACCAGTTCATGAAGATCGTGGCGAGCCAGGAGCTCGCACAGGCCGGCGCCGGCGGTGTCAGCGCCAGCCTGATGAGCCACACCATCGGCTCGCCGCCGATCGCCCGGGCGGCTCGCCCCGAGGTGAGGGCATGCGTGCTGCCGCAGGTGCTATCAGGCGAAAAAATCTCCGCCCTCGCGATCACCGAGCCGGGCGGCGGCTCCGATGTCGCGAACCTGCGCACCCGGGCGCGGCGCGACGGCGATCACTACGTCGTGAGCGGCGAGAAGACCTTCATCACCTCTGGCGTGCGAGCCGATTATCTGACCGTTGCGGTGCGTACCGGCGGCGAGGGCGCCGGTGGTGTCAGCCTGCTCCTGATCGAAGGCAACACGCCCGGCCTGTCGCGCACCAAGCTGAAGAAGATGGGCTGGTGGGCCTCTGATACCGCGACGCTACATTTCGACGCGTGCCGCGTGCCCGCCGAGAATTTGATCGGCGAGGAAGGTCAGGGCTTCAAGATCATCATGCAGAACTTCAACAGCGAGCGCATGGGCATGGCCGCGAGCTGCACCGCCTTCGCCCGCGTCTGTCTCGATGAGGCGATCGCCTACGCCAAGGAGCGCAAGACGTTCGGCAAGCCGCTGGCCCAGCATCAGGTGATCCGCCACAAGATCGTCGACATGGCGCAGAAGGTCGCGGCTTCGCAAGCGATGCTGGAGATGCTGGCCTGGCGGCTGGAGCAGGGCGAAAGCCCGGTCGCTGAAATCTGCATGATGAAGAATCAGGCGACGCAGACCATGGCGTTCTGCGCCTCGGAAGCCGTGCAAATCTTCGGCGGCGCCGGCTTCATGCGCGGCATCAAGGCCGAGCGCATCTACCGCGAGGTCAAGGTCAACGCCATCGGCGGCGGCACCGAGGAGATCATGAAGGATCTGGCCTCGAGGCAGATGGGGTTGTGAAAGTCTCCTCCGTCATGCCCGGGCTTGTCCCGGGCATCCACGTTCCTGCTGCCGGGTGACGAAGGCGTGGATGGCTGGGACAAGCCCGGCCATGACGAGCACATCAGAGATATCGAGAGCTGAGCTGACAAAGATGCTTTTCACCGCCGACCACGACGACATCCGCCGGTCCTTACAAAAATTCATCGCCAATGAGATCAATCCTCATGTCGATGAATGGGAGAAGGCCGACATCTTCCCGGCGCACGAGCTGTTCAACAAGATGGGCAGCCTCGGCTTCCTCGGCCTGAACAAGCCCGTGGAGTTCGGCGGCTCCGGCCTCGATTATTCCTATGCGCTGATGATGGCGGAGGAGCTCGGCGCCATCACCTGCGGCGGCGTTCCGATGGCGATCGGCGTGCAGACCGACATGGCGACGCCGGCGCTGGCGCGGTTCGGCTCGGACGAAGTGCGGCGCGAGTTTCTGGCGCCGTCGATCGCCGGCGACTATGTCGCCTGCATCGGCGTCTCCGAACCCGGCGCGGGCTCTGACGTCGCCTCGATCAAGACCAATGCGCGTTCCGACGGCGACGATTACGTCATCAATGGCGGCAAGATGTGGATCACCAACGGCACCCAGGCCGACTGGATCTGCCTGCTCGCCAACACGGGCGAGGGGCCCGTCCACCGCAACAAGTCGCTGATCTGCGTGCCCATGAAGAGCAAGGGTGTCACCGTCGCGCGCAAACTCGACAAGATGGGCATGCGTTCGTCCGACACGGCGCAGATCTTCTTCGACAATGTCCGCGTGCCCAAGCGCAACCGGATCGGCGAGGAGGGCAAAGGCTTTACCTACCAGATGATCCAGTTCCAGGAGGAGCGGCTCTGGGGCGCGGCCGCCTGCCTGAAGGCGCATGAATACATCATCGATCAGACCATCGAATACACCCGCAACCGAAAGGCATTCGGGAAGTCAATCCTCGACAATCAGGTCGTGCACTTCAAGCTCGCGGAAATGCAGACCGAGGTCGAGCTCTTGCGCGCGCTGATCTATCGGGCCGCGGAGCAGCTGGTCGCCGGCGAGGACGTGACGCGGCTTGCGACCATGGCCAAGCTGAAGGCCGGGCGACTCGGCCGTGAGCTCACCGACGCCTGCTTGCAATATTGGGGTGGAATGGGCTTTACCAACGAAACGCCGGTCAGCCGCGCCTATCGCGACAGCCGCCTGACCTCGATCGGCGGCGGCGCCGACGAGGTCATGCTGATGGTCCTGTGCAAGATGATGGGCACGCTGCCCGGCAGCGCCAAAGGAAACGCTTGATGATCACGCTCTACCACTGCGACGCCGCGCGCTCATTCCGTCCGCTCTGGATGCTGGAGGAGATGGGGCTGCCGTACGAATTGAAGATGCTGCCGTTCCCGCCGCGGGTGTTCGCCAAGGATTATCTCGGGATCAATCCGCTCGGCACTATCCCCTTTTTGATTGATGGCGAGACGCGGATGACGGAGTCCTCCGGCATCTGCCACTATCTCGGCATCAAATATGGTCCGACCCCGCTGATGGTGGGACCTGAGGATCCTGCCTATGGCGCGTTCCTGAACTGGATGTATTTCAGCGACGCCACGTTAACCTTCCCACAGACGCTGGTGCTCAGATACACCCAGCTCGAGCCGGAGGAGCGCCGCAATCCGCAAGTCGCCGGCGACTATGCGAAATGGTTCTTGGGACGCTTGCGCGCCGTCGAGGCAGCCACCGCAAATGCCGAAACCTTGTGCGCCGGCCGCTTCACAGCCGCTGACATTGTCATCGGTTATGCGCTCCGCCTCGCCGACAACATTGGGCTGGCCAAGGATTTTGGGCCAAATGTCGCAGCATATTGGGCGCGCTTGCAGCAGCGCGACGGCTTCAAGCGCGCCGTTGCTGCGGAGCAAAAGGCCGGGATCGAGCAGAAAGTCGCTCCAAGGGTGCGGGCGTAGTTGTCGTCCCGGCGAAGGCCCATACTCCCCGAAACATGTTTTGCGAAGATTGGTCGCTCGGGATTGATATCGCCCACATCGATAGACTTCCCGATATGGGTCCCGGCCTCCGCCGGGACGACGAAGAGTTCCGGGTTTTTCTTTGCCCTTCCGTAGCGCCTGTCTTTTGCGCCTCATGACAGCGCTATCCCACCGTGACAGCGCCCAAATTTCCGCTAAGGTGACCTCCGTCCGCAGCGGCCAGAGAGCCGCGCGAGGAGGATCCCCATGGAAGATAAAGGTCGCGAATCCGACCATTTGATGCTGATCACGCCGGAGCGGGTGTTCTATGCGGGCCTGCTCGGCCGCCCCCGCAAACGGACCCCCGGCTGCTGCCACGTCTATGTGGCGGTGAAGGGCAATCTGCATCTGACGATCGACGATGTCTTCGCCACCGGCGAGCTGTTCGTCACCCTGCCGAACCAGCGGCATTCCATCGCCAGCGACTACCGCACCGCAATCAGCGTGACGCTCGAACCCGAGAGCATGCCGGACGGCGTGCTGGAGGCCTTGGCCCAGCGGCTGACCGGACCGGACAGTGCCGTTTACGCCCGCAAGATCCTCGCCGCCTACGCGCTGCTGCGCCAGCGCCGCTACGGTGACATCACCACCGCCGAGTTCGACGAGATGTGTTTTGGCGAGGCGCTGCCGCGCCGCGTGCTCGACCCGCGGGTGACGCGCGCGGTCGCCCGCATCGAGCGCTTCTCCGGCGAGCCGGTCACGGCCGATACCTGTGCAGCCGAAGCGGGATTGTCCGCCTCGCGCTTCCTGCATTTGTTCAAGGAGGAGACCGGCATCTCCTTCCGCTCCTTCCGTGCCTGGAAGCGCGCGCGGCATTTGCTGCACTTCGCTAACCAGGACCTCAATCTCGCCCATTTGGCGCAGGACATCGGCTATCCCGATTCCACTCACTTCAGCCACTCGATCCGCCGCTTCTACGGCCTGAAGCCGCGGGCGATCTTCGTCGGCTCGCGCGATCTTGCGATCTATCGCAGCACCGAGACAGTACGGCTGGCGGAGGCTTCGTAGGGTGGGTTAGCGCCGCTCTCGTAGGGTGGGCAAAGCGAAGCGTGCCCACCATCGTCACCAAGCACCGAGATGTGGTGGGCACGGCGCAAAGCGCCTTTGCCCATCCTTACGGTTTCTCGCTCTTTTCCAGCTTCTCCGCGCAAGAAGCCGCATGCCGCCCATCACATGATCGCAAGTGTTGAATTCCCAACATGCGAGACATCCAAGTCATGAGCGTCAAGGCATGAGCGACAAGGCCGTCATCACCTGCGCGCTGAACGGCGTGCTCACCGATCCGAAGCAGCACAACGTGCCTGTGACGCCCGAAGAGATGGCGCGCGAGGCCAAGGCTGCGTTCGATGCCGGCGCGTCCATCATGCACATCCATCTGCGCCAGCAGGCGCCGAACAAGGGGCATCTGCCGTCCTGGGAGGTCAGCGTCAGCAAGGAGATCCAGCAGGCGATCCGCGAGGCCTGTCCGGGCGTCATCATCAACCACACCTCGGGCGTGTCAGGGCCGAACTACTCAGGCGCGCTCGACTGCATCCGTGAGACGAAGCCGGAGATCGCGGCCTGCAATGCCGGCTCGCTGAACTATCTGAAGGTCAAGGCCGACAACACCTGGGCCTGGCCGCCGATGATGTTCGACAACGCGGTCGAGAAGGTGAAGGACTATCTCGACGTCATGAACGCTGTCGGCACCATCCCCGAGTTCGAATGCTTCGACGTCGGCATCGTCCGCTGCGTCGGCATGTATCACCAGGTCGGCATGTACAAGGGCCCGCTCGAATATAACTTCGTGATGGGCGTCGCCTCGGGCATGCCTGCTGATCCCGAGCTGCTGCCGATCCTGATCAAGCTGAAGCGGCCCGAAGCGCATTTTCAGGTCACCGCGATCGGCCGCGAAGAGATCTGGCCGCTGCACCAGCGCTGCGCCGAGCTCGGCGGTCATCTGCGCACCGGCCTCGAAGACACCTTCTATCTTGCCGACGGCAAGAAGGTGACGTCGAACGGCCAGCTGATCGAAGCCGTCGCCGCCTGCGCCCGCCGCGCCGGCCGCGAGATCGCAAGCCCCGCCGAGGCGCGGAAGATCTTTGGGACGAATCGCTGAACGTAGCCCCAGCCGTCATTGCGAGCGAAGCGAAGCAATCCAGAGTGCATCCGCGGAAACAGACTGGATTGCTTCGTCGCTTCGCTCCTCGCAATGACGGGTAGGATAGATTTATGTCCATTCTCGAAAACACTATCTCGCCCGGCAGCACCAGCTACCACGCCAACCGCGACGGCATGCTTGCGCTGATCGACCGCATGCGCGCGCTGGAAGAGCGCACGCGGGCAGCGTCCGCCGCAGCAAAGGACCGCTTCCACAAGCGCGGCCAGCTGCTGCCGCGCGAGCGCGTCGCGCTGGTGCTTGATCCCGGCGCGCCCTTCATTGAGCTGTCGACGCTCGCCGGCTACATGTTCGACGTTCCGGATCCGAACAAGAGCGTGCCCGGCGGCGGCGTCATTGCCGGCATCGGCTTTGTCTCGGGCGTGCGCTGCATGGTTAGCGCCAGCGATGCCGGCATCGATGCCGGTGCGCTGCAGCCCTACGGCCTCGACAAGACGCTGCGGGTGCAAGAGCTCGCGCTGGAGAACAAGCTGCCTTACGTCCAGCTCGTCGAAAGCGCCGGCGCCAATCTGTTGCGTTACCGCGTCGAGGATTTTGTCCGCGGCGGCAACATCTTTCGCAATCTCGCGCGGCTCTCGGCCGCGGGATTGCCCGTCGTCACCGTGACGCATGGCTCGTCCACCGCCGGCGGTGCCTACCAGACGGGTCTCTCCGACTACATCGTCATGGTCCGCGGCCGCACCCGCGCTTTCCTTGCCGGGCCGCCGCTTTTGAAAGCCGCGACCGGTGAGATCGCGACCGAGGAAGAGCTCGGCGGCGCCGAGATGCATACGCAGGTGTCCGGTCTCGGCGACTATCTCGCCGAGGACGATCGCGACGCACTTCGCATCGCGCGCGATATCATGGCGGCGCTGCAATGGGAGCGGCCGGGCAGGGTAGCTGCGCAGTTCAAGCCGCCGCGCTACGACCAGGACGAGCTGCTCGGCATCATGCCGATGGACCACAAGCGCCCGGTGGACATGAAACAGGTGATTGCGCGCATCGTCGACGATTCCGACTTCACCGAGATGGCGCCGAACTACGGCCCCGCCACCGTCTGCGGCCATGCCCGCATCGAGGGCCAGGCGATCGGCATCATCACCAATAACGGTCCGCTCGATCCCGCCGGTGCCAACAAGGCGACGCATTTCATCCAGGCCTGCTGCCAGACCCGCACGCCGTTGCTCTATCTGAACAACACCACCGGCTACATGGTCGGCAAGGCCTATGAAGAAGCCGGCATGATCAAGCACGGCTCGAAGATGATCCAGGCGGTGACCTCGGCGACGGTGCCGCAGATCACCATCTATTGCGGCGCCTCGTTCGGCGCCGGCAATTACGGCATGTGCGGCCGCGGCTTCCATCCGCGTTTCTGCTTCTCCTGGCCGAACGCCAAGACCGCCGTGATGGGCGGCGAGCAGGCTGCAGAAACCATGGCGATCGTGACCGAGGCCGCCGCCGCGCGCCGCGGCAAACCGGTCGAGAAGGACAAGCTCGAGGCCATGAAGGCGCAGATCATTGGCGTGTTCGACGGCCAGATGGACGTGTTCTCGACCAGCGCGCGCGTGCTTGACGACGGCGTGATCGATCCGCGCGACACCCGCGCGGTGCTGTCCGAGGTGCTGGCAATCTGCCGCGAGGGCGATGCACGCACACCCCAGCGCATGCAGTTCTCGGTGGCCCGCCCATGAGGAACGGATCAGTGCAGCACCGGCCGTTCTTCAAGGTCCTGATTGCCAATCGCGGCGAGATCGCGCTCCGCGTGATGCGCAGCGCGCGGCAACTCGGCCTCGGCGTCGTCGCGGTCTATTCGGATGCCGATCGCGATGCGCTCCACGTGCGGCAGGCGGATCAGGCCGTGCGCATCGGCGAAGCGCTGCCGGCGCACTCCTATCTCAACATCCCCGCGATCATCGCCGCAGCCAGGACAAGCGGCGCGGATGCAGTTCATCCCGGCTATGGCTTCCTTGCCGAGAATGAGGAGTTCGCGAGAGCTTGCAAGGATGCCGGTCTCGTCTTCATCGGCCCATCGCCGCAGGCGATCGAAGCTATGGGCAACAAGGCCGGCGCCAAGGAGATCATGAAGAAGGCCGGCGTGCCCATCGTGCCAGGCTATCAGGGCACTGACCAGGGCGACGAGGTCATGCTCGCCGAAGCCAAAAAGATCGGCTTCCCCGTGATGATCAAGGCGGTGGCCGGCGGCGGCGGACGAGGCATGCGGCTCGTCGCCGACGCGGCCTCTTTTCCCGATGCCCTGCGCAGCGCGCGGTCGGAGGCGAAGGCCGCGTTCGGCGATCCCACGGTCATCCTCGAGCGGGCCATCCTGAACCCGCGCCATATCGAGATCCAGGTGTTCGGCGACAGCCACGGCAACGCGATCCATCTCGGCGAGCGTGATTGCTCGGTGCAGCGGCGGCACCAGAAGCTGATCGAGGAGGCGCCGTCGCCCGCGGTGACGCCGGAGCTGCGCGCGAAAATGGGCGAGGTGGCCGTCGCGGCCGTGAAGGCGCTGCGCTATGAGGGCGCCGGCACGCTGGAATTTTTGCTCGATGCGAGCGGCGACTTCTACTTCATGGAGATGAACACGCGGCTTCAGGTCGAGCATCCCGTGACCGAGGCGATCACCGGGCTCGACCTCGTCGAGCTGCAGCTGCGCGTGGCGCGCGGTGAGCAATTGCCGGTGAAGCAGCAGGATATCCGCTTCGAAGGCCACGCCATCGAGGTGCGACTCTGCTCGGAAGATGCCGCACATGATTTCATGCCGCAGTCCGGCCGCATGGCGCGCTGGCAGGTGCCGGACGGTATCCGCATCGAGCATGCGCTGCAGTCGGATGCGGAGATCCCGCCGTTCTACGATTCCATGATCGCCAAGGTGATCAGCCATGGCGCCACGCGCGAGGAGGCGAGGGGGCGGTTGATCGTCGGCCTGGAGCAGCTCACGGCTTTTGGCGTGACCACAAACCAGGCGTTCCTGATGTCGTGCCTGCGTCATTCCGGCTTTGCCAAGGGCGAGGCGACGACGGCGTTCATCGGTGCGCACCGCGACGATTTGTTGGCGCCGCGTGCGAACAGTGCATTCAGCGTCGCGCTCGCGGGCCTTCTGCTTTACGTCACCAGCCCGCAAGCGCCGTCATGGCGAAGTGGACGGAGCCTTGCGGCAACGTTCCCGCTGCCGGCGAAAGTCGAGATCGCAGGCCACGCGCATGAGCTCGAAGTCACGCGCGAGCGCGATGGCAGCTACACCGTCGCTGCCGACGACCGTCAGGACAGGTTCGAGATCGACCAGCTCGATGCCGATGCCATCCGCTTCCGCCATGACGGCGTAATGGACAGCGCAAGATTCCTGCGCGATGGCGACCGGCTCTACCTCCAGCATCGCGGTATCCCGCTCGCGGTGAATGATCTCACGCTAGCCGCGCCGAAGGCTGCCGCGACCAACGGCGGTGACGGCAAGGTCCGCGCTGCCCTGAACGGCCGCGTCGTCGCCGTCCTGGTCAAGCCGGGCGATCGCGTCACTGCCGGTCAACCGGTGATGACGTTGGAAGCGATGAAGATGGAGCACGTCCACAAGGCCGGCATTGACGGCGTGGTGGAGGCGATCGACGTTGCCGAGGGCGAGCAGGTGACCACGGGCAGGATCGTGGTGGAGATCGGGGCGGGTTAGGGCGGCGAGCGCAGTACCGTAGGGTGGGCTAAGGCGCATAGCGCCGTGCCCACCGTCGTGCGGCGGTTGCGTCTGGGATGGTGGGCATGCATCGCTTTGCCCGCCCTACGGATCTTCGCCGGGACGACATTAGAGAGGCCGCCCCGTCCCCTCATTGAGCAAACACGCCACCCGATGTCCGCCAGCCGCCTCCACCAGGGCCGGCCGTTCCGTCTTGCACCGTTCCATCGCAAACCGGCAGCGGGTATGAAACGCGCACCCCGAGGGCGGATTGACCGGGCTCGGTACGTCGCCATCGACCAGGGGCGCAAGTTTTTTCGCGAGCGGATTGGCGACCGGCACCGAGGCGAGCAGCGCCTGCGTGTAAGGATGTCGCGGGTTGCGGAACAGCTCGTCCTTGTCGGCGATCTCGACGATCCGCCCGAGATACATCACCGCGACGCGGTGGCTGATATGCGCGACCACGGCGAGATCGTGCGCGATGAAGAGATAGGAGAAGCCGTGCCGGCGTTGCAGGTCGATCAAGAGATTGATCACTTGCGCCTGGATCGAGACGTCGAGCGCGGAGACCGGCTCGTCGCAGACGATCAACCGCGGCTCCAGTGCCAGCGCTCGCGCGATGCAGATGCGCTGACGCTGGCCGCCGGAGAATTGATGCGGGAAGTTGCGCATCTGATCGGGTCTTAGGCCCACCTGCTCGAACAGTCTCGCGACACGCGCCTCCAGCGCCTTGCCGGTGGCGAGCCCATGCACGGCCAGCGGCTCGCCGACGATGTCGCCCGCGGTCATGCGCGGATTGAGCGAAGCGAACGGATCCTGGAACACGATCTGCATCGAGCGGCGGTGCGGCCGCAGCGCCGTCTTCGAGAGATGGGTGATGTCCTCGCCTTCCAGGCGGATCTGGCCCGAGGTCGGCTCGACGAGCCGCAGCACGCTGCGCGCCACGGTCGACTTGCCGCAGCCGGATTCGCCGACGAGGCCAAGCGTTTCGCCAACACCAAGCGCGAACGAGACGCCATCGACCGCGTGCACGGTGCCGACCTGCCGGCGCAGCACGCCCGCACGCACGGGATAGTGCTTGATCAAGTCCGTGACCTCGAGCAGCGCCTCGCTCATGCCACCTCCGCCACTTCCTCCGCGCGCCAGCAGGCGGCGAGATGGCCGCCGCCCCAATCGGCGAGCGGCGGATATTCGTCCTGGCAGCGCTTGATCGCGAGTGGGCAGCGCGGCGCGAAGGCGCAGCCTTTCGGCAGCCGCACCAGCGACGGCACCGTGCCCGGAATTTCGTTCAGCCGCGGCGGCGCGGCGACGCCGGACGCCGGCACGGCCGGAATCGAAGCCATCAGCCCCCGCGTATAGGGATGCTTTGGCGATGCAAACAGCGCTTCGACGCTGGCTTCCTCGACCTTGCGGCCCGCATACATCACGATCACGCGCTGCGCGGTCTGCGCGACGACGCCGAGATCGTGCGTGATCAGCACGAGCCCAGTGCCGAGCTCCTTCTGAAGGTCGAGGATCAGCGCCAAGATCTGCGCCTGGATCGTGACGTCGAGCGCAGTGGTCGGCTCGTCCGCGATCAGCAGCGCCGGACGGCACGCCAGCGCCATCGCGATCATCGCGCGCTGGCGCATGCCGCCGGAGAGCTGGTGCGGATATTCCCGTGCGCGCCGCGCCGGCTCGGGGATGCGCACCAGCCGCAGCATCTCGACTGCGATATCCGCGGCCTCCTTGGCCGACAAGTTCCGGTGCAGCCGCACCGCCTCGACGATCTGGTCGCCGATCCGCATCACCGGATTGAGCGAGGTCATCGGTTCCTGAAAGATCATGGAGATGCGGTTGCCCCTGACAGCACGCATCTTCGCTTCATCCAGCGCCAGCAGATCGGTGCCTTCGAGCGTGACGGAGCCGCCGACAATGCGGCCCGGCGGATCAGGCACTAGCCGCATCAGCGATAGCGCCGTGACGCTCTTGCCGCACCCGGATTCGCCGACGATCGCCAGCGTCTCGCCGCGCTTCACGGTGAATGAAACGTCGTCAACCGCCTTGAAGAGTCCCGAATTGGTGAAGAACACCGTCTTCAGGTTCTTCACGTCGAGCACGAGGTCGGATTTGTCAGCCATCAGCCGCGCTGCCGGGGATCGAGGATATCACGCAGGGCGTCGCCGAACAGATTGGCACCGAACACGGCGAGGCTGATGGCGATGCCCGGGAAGATCACCAGCCACGGCGCGGTGCGGACATATTCGGCGGCGGATTCCGAGAGCATACGCCCCCACGACGGATAAGGTTCGGGAATGCCGAGGCCGAGGAAGGACAGCGAGGCCTCGGTCAGGATGGTCGAGCCGAGCTGGGCGGTCGCCAGCACGATCAGCGGCGCCAGCGTGTTCGGCAGCACGTGGCGCAGCGCTATCCGCATCTCGCTCATACCGATCGATTTTGCCGCCTCCACGAAGGGCTGTTCGCGCAGTGCCAGCGTGTTGGCGCGGATGACGCGCGCGACGGTCGGGATCAGCGGAATGGCGATCGCGATGATCACGTTCGGCAGTGATGGGCCGAGCGCCGCTGTCATCACCAGCGCCAGCACCAAGAGCGGCAGCGCCTGGAGAACGTCGGAGACGCGCTGGAACACGAGATCGACCCAGCCCGAGAGATAACCGGAGGTGAGGCCGACGATCACGCCGATCGAGCCGCCGAGCGCCGTGGAGCCAAGCCCGACCGCGAGCGAGATCCGTGCACCGTGGATGATACGGCTAAACACGTCGCGGCCGAAGGAATCGGTGCCCATCCAGTGCGCCAGGCTCGGGCGCGCCAGCGCGCGGGCGGAGTCGACCGTCAGCGGATCGTAGCGCGCGATGAAGTCGGCGAAGATTGCGGTGAGCACGAACACCGTCATGATGACGAGCCCGGCCGCGCCAAGCACGTGCCGCTGGGCCATGAACAGCACGCGCCGCCAGCCACCGGTCGCATGCGCCCCGGCCCGTCTCAGTTCAACGTCGAAGTCGATCGCAGCCAAGCTGATCTCCTAATCCGTGTACCTGATGCGCGGGTCGAACACCGCGTAGAGCATGTCGACGGTGAAATTCGCGAACACGACCACGACCGCGATGAACATCACGAGGTTCTGCACGATCGGATAGTCGCGCCAGCGGATTGCCTCGACCAGGAAGCGGGCGACGCCGGGGATGTTGAACACGGTCTCGGTCACGATCAGACCGCCGATCAGGAATGCCGCCTCGATGCCGATCACGGTGATGACGGGCAGGATCGCATTCTTCAGCGCGTGGTGATAGTTCACGGCGGCGTCGGATGCGCCCTTGGCGCGGGCGGTGCGGATATAATCCTGCCGCAGCACCTCGAGCATCGAGGAGCGGGTGATGCGCATGGTCAGCGCGGCGCTGCGGAAGCCGACGGCAGCCGCCGGCACGGCATAGGTGGCAAATGCCTCGAGCCAGGTTTGCGGATTGGGATTGAAGATCGGCATCTGGCCGAACATCGCCACCGACGCGGTGAGGATCAAAAGGCCGAGCCAGAACGAGGGCAGGGACAATCCGCTGAGGCTGACGACACGCAGCGCATAGTCGAGCCGGGTGCCTTGCTTCACGGCGCTGATGACGCCGAGCGGGATGCCGATGGACGCTGAGAACAATAGCGCGAGGCCAGCAAGCCGCGCCGTGATCGGAATCCGCGGCAGGATCTCCTGAAGCGCCGGCTTCTCCGAGACGTAGGAATAACCAAAGTCGCCGCGCAGAAGACCGCTGATCCAGTGCCAATATTGCACGATCAGCGGCTCATCGATGCCGAGCTCCTTCTCCAGATTGGCCTTGTCGGCGGGATCGACATAGCCGGCCGCGGCGAACAGGATGTCGACGATGTTGCCGGGGACGACGCGCAGCAGGAAGAAGATGACGATCGAGATCCCGAACAGGGTCACGAGCATCAGGAACAGGCGTCGCACCAGATAGGCAAACATGCACCGCCTCCTGTCGAACGCCTCAGCCGCCCGCGTTACTTGTCGAGCCAGACGTCCTCATAGCGAAAGCCGTTATAAGAGCTGTTCGACATGATCGTGATCCCCTTGACATAGGGCTGCCAGCAGGTGCCGGCCCGCGCGTGGAAGATGATCGGACGGGCAACATCCTCCTGCAGCTTCTTGTCGATGTCCCAGACCAGTTGCTTGCGCTTGCCAACATCGATCTCCTGCGACTGCACGTCGAACAGCTTCTCGATCTCCTTGTTGCAATAATTGGTGTAGTTCCGCTCCGAGCCGCAAGAGTAGTTCTCGTAGAAGGACTGGTCGGGATCGTCGACGGAATTTCCGGTCAGGTTCAGGCCGAGCATGTAATCCTTGCGTGCGACCTTCGGGAACCAGTTTGCAGTCTCCACGACGTCGAGCTCGCCGTCGATATAGATGCTCTTGAGCTGGTCGATCAGGATCACCGCGGGATCGCGATATTCCGCGAGATTGCGTGTCGAGACCTTCACGGCGAGGTGCTTGTCGGGGCCGTAGCCGGCCTTCTGCATCAGCTTTCTGGCCTCCTCCCGGCTCGCGTTCACGTTCGAGCCATAGCCTGGGATGGTCTCCAGCTTGTCCTTGGGCATGCCCCAGATGCCCTGCGGCGGCGGCAGCATGGTGCCGCCGATATCGGCTTGGCCCTCGAACAGGATGTCGACGAAGGCTTTGCGGTCGAGCGCCATCGCCATCGCCCGGCGGATGTCGATGTTGTCGAACGGCGCGGAAGTCGAATTGACGATGATGTTGGTCGAAACGTTGGTGGGCTCGACTGCGCAGATCGCGTTTGGCGCCTGTGACTTGATATCCTTGAGGAGCGGGATCGTGATGTGCGTCGGGAAGGTCATGTCGAACTTGCCGGCGACGAAGGCGAGGATCGCGGTCGAGCGGTTCGTGATGATCGTGTACTCGATGCCGTCGAGATAGGGCAGGCCCTTCTTCCAGTAGTCCGGGTTTCGCGTCAGCTTGATCGATTCATTGGCCTTGAACTCGACGAACTTGAACGGGCCGGTTCCGACCGGATGGGTGCGCATGTCGGCCGGCGAGACGTGACAGGGGTAGATCGGCGTATAACCGGATGCGAGCATTGCCAGCAACGACGGTTGCGGCCGCTTCAGGTCGAAGGAGACCTCGAAATCGCCGTTCGGCGTGACGTCGTTGACCTCATTGTACCAGGCCTTGCGCGGATTCTGCCGCAGCTTCTGCTGCGATTTGCCCATCAGGAGATCGAAAGTGCATTTGACGTCGGCCGACGTGAACGGCTTGCCGTCATGCCATTTGACGCCCTGGCGCAGTTTGAAGGTCAGCTTCTTGTTGTCGCCGCTCCAGGACCAGCTCTCGGCCAGCTCTGGCCTCAGGGTATCAGGGCTGTTCTGCGCGATGTGCTGGTCATAGATGACCAGATTGTTGAACACCCCCATGAAGGGCACGTTGATCGAATAGGTCGCGCCCTCGAGGATGGACGCATTGGCCGGGCTATCGCGATGATACATCCGCAGGATCCCGCCCTGCTTGGGCTCGCCGGCAAGCGCAATGGTCGAAAACGCCAGCAAAGATAGCGCCGCCGTCGCGGCGAGCGCCCGCACGCTCCGCATCCTCGTCCTCCCTGGACATCGGCCTTTTGGCCTGTTTGAGGGGACGATAGCGATGGGCGTGGAGGGAGGCAACCGGCAAGGCCGCCCACGCTCTCGACAATTCGGATGACGGAAGGCCGCAGGGCTTCATTCTCTCACGATGCGAGAGTGCAGGTGCGAAGGGACGGTTCCTGTATCGATGTTGGGGCGCAAGCCACATCAACAAACTCCGGTGTCGTCCCGGACAAGCGCGCCCCAAGCGCGCGCCGATCCGGGACCCATAGCCAGAGGGAGTGGTTTGGCGAAGACTCGGAGTTGCCTGCTCGCGCGACGATTGTTCCCTTTGGCTATGGGTCCCCGGTTCGCGACCTCGTCGCGCCCGGGACGATGGCTGAGTGTGGCTGCGCCTCACACGATCCGCGATGCCTTGTTCCCCCAGTACCTATCCCGCAGCAGCCGCTTGTACAGCTTCCCCGTCGGCAGCCGCGGCAATTCCTTTTCGAAATCGACCGAGCGCGGCACCTTCTGCCGCGACAGCGATTTTGCGCAGAACGCGATCAGCTCTTCCGCCAGCGCAGGGCCCGGCACCACGCCCGGCATCGGTTGCACCACTGCCTTCACCTCTTCGCCGAGATCGGCATTGGGCACGCCGAACACCGCGGCGTCGGCGACCTTTGGGTGGGTGATCAGCAGATTTTCGCACTCCTGCGGGTAGATGTTCACGCCACCGGAGATGATCATGAAGGTCGCGCGATCGGTGAGGTAGAGGAAGCGGTCCTTGTCGACATAGCCGACGTCGCCGACTGTGCTCATGCTGCCGTCCGCCGAGCGCGCCTCCCGGGTCTTCTCCGGGTCGTTGAAATATTCGAACGGCGAGGCGGTCTTGAACCAGACCTGGCCCGGCGTGCCGGTCGGGCATTCCCTCATGTTCTCGTCGAGGATGTGGAGATCGCCGAGCAGAACCTTGCCGACGGTGCCGCGATGGGCGAGCCACTCCTCGCTGTTGCAGGCGGTGAAGCCGAGGCCCTCGGTGGCGCCGTAATATTCATGGATGATCGGGCCCCACCATTTGATCATGTCGTCCTTGACGAGGGCCGGGCAGGGCGCCGCGGCGTGGATCGCGATCTCCAGCGACGACAGATCGTAGCGGCTGCGCACCTCCTCCGGCAACTTCAGCATGCGCGAGAACATCGTCGGCACCAGCTGGGTGTGGGTGATGCCCCATTGCTCGACGAGCTCAAGGTAACGCTCCGGATCGAAGCTCTCCATGATGATGACGGTGCCGCCCATGCGGATCGTGAGATTGACTGCCGCCTGCGGCGCCGAGTGATAGAGCGGCGCCGGCGACAGATAGACCATGCCCTCGCGGTAGTGCCAAAGTTTCGTCAGGAAATCGAACAGCGGCAGATTGTGCTTTGGCGGCTCCTCCGGCAGCGGCCGCAGGATGCCCTTGGGCCGTCCGGTCGTGCCCGACGAATACAGCATCGCGGTGCCGAGCCACTCGTCTGCGATCGGCGTCGTCGGCAGATCGGCGGTCACCTCCGCAAGACCGACGATGCGGTCGCTCTCGCCCGGGCCATCGGCGACGATGCAGAGCTTGACGTCGGGGCAGGCCGGGATCGCCTCGCGCGCGATGTTGAGCTTCGCCACCGACGTGATCAGGATCTTGGATTGGCTGTTGACGAGGAGATAGGCGAGCTCGCCCGGTGTCAGGAAGGAGTTGATGCAGGTGTAGTAGAGGCCGGAGCGCTCGCCTGCGCCGCAGGCCTCGAGATAGCGCGAATTGTTCTCCATGAAGATCGAATAATGATCGAGCCGCTTCAGGCCGTGCCTGCGAAACAGATGCGCGAGGCGGTTGCTGCGTGCCTCCAGCTCGCGATAGGTAACGGTCTCGCCCGTCGCCGCCATGATGAAGGCAGGCTGGAGCGGACGTAGGCGGGCATGCTGACCTGGGTACATCAGTCCTCCGGCTTTTGGATCATGCGGCAAGAAGCAGGATTTCACGCACTTGCGCCGGGCTGTCGATCCTGCGCGGATTGTGCGGGATCCAATTCGTGCGCATCGCCTGTGCGGCGATGGCGTCGAAATGCTCCGGCGACACGCGCACCTCGGCGAGGCTGCGCGGCATGCCGAGCGAGCGAATGAAGGCATCGAGCACGTCGGCGGCATCTCGGCCAGGAAAGCCCATGGCGGCCGCGACGATCATCTGGCGCTCGGCATTGTCGGGCGCATTCCAGCGCATCACCGCCGGCAGCATGACGCAGGAGGTGTAACCGTGCGGCACGTCGAAGGCCGCACCCAGCGCGTAGCCGATGCCGTGGCTCGCACCCATCGGCACGCCCGCTGCGAGTGCGCCCATCGACAGCCAGGTACCGATCTGCGCATCCATCCGCGCGTCGAGATCGGCAGGATCGGCCTTCACCCGCGGCAGCGCGTCGGCGAGCATGGCGAGGCCCTTCATCGATTGCGCGTCGGCATAAGGGTGAGTCTCGCGCGAGCAGATCGCTTCCACGCAATGGTCGACGGCGCGGACGCCGGTGGAGAGAAACAGCCATTCCGGCGTGTGCACGGTGATCGCGGGATCGAGGATGGTCGCGCGCGGCACCATGAGCGGATGCCGCAGCATCTGCTTCACATTCGTGCTGCGGTCGGTCACGCCCGCGATCGCGCTGAACTCGCCGCCGGCGATCGTGGTCGGCACGCTGATCTGGCGCACTGTCGGCGCGGTCATCTCGGGTGCGACGCCCTTGTGCACGCGGATGCGCTCGATGCCGCCGATATCGTCGATGCCGTTGGCGAGGCACAGCTGCACCGCCTTGGCGCCGTCGGTGATGGAGCCGCCACCGACGGTGACGATCAGATCGGCGTTCACCTCGCGCGCCTCATGGGTGGCGGCGATCACCGCCTCGCGCGGCGTATGCGCCGGCATGGCGTCGAACAGGCCGGCGCAGCGCTCGCCGAGCGCCTCCCTGATCTTCGTGATCTCGTCGGTCTGCCGGTTGAGCGTGCCCGAGACCATCAGGAAGGTGCGGCGCGTTCCCAGCCGGTCCATCTGCGCGACGATGGCTTCGGCTGCGGGATGGCCGAACACGACCTCCTCGATCGCGCCATAAACGACACGTCCCTGGTGCACGCTTGTCCTCCCCGGACAATTCGTCTTGTTTTTGTAGGGGTAGTCTAGACGAGCAGTTGCGGCCCGTCATGCGCGAAGACGCTGGGCCTCTTCTTAACCCTCCCCCCTCCAGGGCAGGGCTATCGCATATGGCGTGAACAATGCTTCGGCATCGGCAGTGGGCTCCCTCTCCCGCTTGCGGGGGAGGGCTGGGGTGGGGGGTGCCTCCGCGTCGGGATTGTCGAGAATTGCGGAGGCGATCCCAGTGCGGTGAGAGCCCTCACCCGCCGCGCTCGGGACGATGCTTCGCATCGCCCGGGACGCGTCGGCCTCTCCCGCAAGCGGGAGAGGCGGAGCAAACCGCGGGCGGTCCCCGCGAAATGCATATGCGATAGCCCTACCCCTCCAGGGGAGGGTGAACGGAGCGTGGACCTCGCCTCCTGCATTCATGTGCCCCGTGAATAAGTCCAATTGAATTCCGCCCGCTAATCATCGCGTGCGCGGCCGGCTAATCCCCCTGTCAACCCGCCATCCGGTCAGGGCATGCGGCCGGGCATTGCGCGTGCATTGGTCTTGAAGAGTTCATCATTGCCGCCCATGTTGTGTCCCCCGCGAGTGGGCGCCTATCCCGCATTTTCCGCGGCTTTTATGCGAGGACCTGGGATGACTGGACCGGACGGAAGCGAGCAGATTGTCAAAAAGCACGATTTCGTTCAGCACAGCGCAATTGCCGGGCTTCTCGCCGCGGCATTCGCCCTGTCCGGCTGCGACAAGCCGGCGTCGCAGGCCGCTGCCCCGCCGCCGGCGCCGGTGACGGTCGCCCAACCGGTCAAGCGCACTGTCACTGATTGGGACGAGTTCACCGGTCGCTTCGAGGCGGTCGAGGAGGTGCAGGTGCGCCCTCGCGTCGGCGGCTTCGTCAACTCGGTTGAGTTCCAGGACGGCGCCATCGTGCGTCAGGGCGATCTGCTCTACGTGATCGATTCCCGTCCGTTCGAGGCGGTGGCTGCGCAGGCAGAGGGTCAGCTGTCGGACGCGCGGGCCAAAGTGGAGCTTGCCAAGCGCGAGCTCGACCGCGGTCTCAACCTGGTGCAGACCAGCGCGGTCTCGGAGCAGGTCGTCGATCAGCGCCGCCAGGCCTTGCAGGCCGCACATGCGGCCGAGACGCAGGCCGAGGGCGCGCTGAAGGCCGCCAAGCTCAACATCGAGTTCACGCATGTGACGGCGCCGCTGACCGGTCGCGTCAGCCGCCACCTCGTCAGTCCCGGCAATCTCGTGCAGGGCAGCGACAACGGCGCTTCGACGCTGCTGACCTCGATCGTCACGCTGGATCCGATCTACATCTATTTCGACATGGATGAGGCGACCTTCATCAAATACAGCAAATTATGGTTCGAGGGGCGGCGCCCAAGTTCGCGCGACACCGCGAACCCGGTGCAGGTGACGCTGGCCGGTGAAACCAAGCCGTCGCATGAGGGCACCGTGAACTTCCTCGACAATCGCCTCGATGTCTCGACCGGCACGCTGCGCAGCCGCGCGGTGGTCAAGAACACCGACCTGTCGATCCTGCCCGGCCAGTTCGGGCGTGTCCGCCTGATCGGCAGCGCGCCCTATGAGGCGCTGCTGATTCCGGACGTCGCTATCGCGACCGACCAGTCCCGCAAGATCGTGTTCGTGGTGAAGCCCGATGACACGGTCGAGGCGCGTCCCGTGGTGCTCGGGCCGCTCGATGACGGCCTGCGCGTGATCCGCGAAGGGTTGAAGGCGGAGGACCGCGTCATCGTCAATGGCATCCAGCGCGCCCGCGTCGGCGCCAAGGTCGCCCCGCAGACCGCGCAAGCCCCGGCCGGTGGCAAGTCATGAATCTTGGCCGTCTTTCCATCAACCAGCCCATCCTGGCGATGGTGCTGTCGATCGTGCTGCTGATCGTGGGCGCGATCGCCTACACAACGCTGCCGGTCTCCGAATATCCGCAAGTGGTGCCGCCCACCGTGGTCGTCACCACGCAATATCCCGGCGCCTCCGCGCAGACTGTGTCCGACACGGTCGCAGCGCCGATCGAGCAGGAGATCAACGGCGTCGAGGACATGCTGTATCTCTACAGCCAGGCGACCTCGAACGGCCAGCTCACCATCACCGTCACTTTCAAGCTCGGCACCGATCTCGACAAGGCCCAGGTGCTGGTGCAGAACCGCGTCGCGATCGCGCAGCCGCGCCTGCCGGAGGAAGTGCAGCGCAACGGCGTCACCACGCGCAAGAACTCGCCCGACATCCTGATGGTCGTGTTCATGCTGTCGCCGGACGACACGTTCGACCAGCTCTACATCTCGAACTACGCGCTGCTCCAGGTCCGCGACCAGCTGCTGCGTCTCGACGGCGTTGGCGACATCCAGATCTTTGGCGCACGCGACTATTCGATGCGACTGTGGCTCGATCCTGACCGGATCGCCAATCTCGGCCTGACCTCGGCCGAGGTGCTCGCGGCGATCCGCGCCCAGAACCTGCAGATCGCCGGCGGCCAGATCGCCGAGCCGCCGATCGCCGACCGCGCCTTCCAGCCGAATCTGACCTTCACGGGACGCCTGAAGGACCAGAAGCAGTTCGAGGACATCCTGATCAAGGCCGGCTCCGACGGCCGGGTCGTTCGTCTGCGCGACGTTGCCCGCATCGAGCTAGGGGCATTGGCGTATTCCACCAACAGCTTCCTGCTGCGCAAATCGGCGGTGGCCATGCTGGTGACCCAGCGGCCCGGATCAAACGCGCTCGCGACGGCGAAAAACATCTCCGACACGATGACGAAGCTCAAGGCGAGCTTCCCTCGCGGTCTCGACTACAATATCGGCTACAATCCGACCGAATTCATCGCGCAGTCGGTCCACGAGTTGATCAAGACCATCTACGAGGCCATGCTGCTCGTGGTCGTCGTGGTGCTGGTGTTCCTGCAAGGATGGCGGCCCGCGATCATTCCGATCATCGCGATACCGGTGTCGCTGGTCGGCACCTTCGCGGTAATGGCGGCGCTGGGCTTCTCCATCAACAATCTCACGCTGTTCGGCCTCGTGCTCGCCGTCGGCATCGTGGTCGACGACGCCATCGTCGTGGTCGAGAATGTCGAGCGGCATCTCGAGCACGGCATGAGCCGGCGCGATGCGGCGCTGAAGACGATGGAAGAGGTTGGCGGCGCGCTGGTCTCGATCGCGCTGGTGCTGTGCGCGGTGTTTGTTCCGACCGCGTTCCTGGGCGGCATTTCCGGCCAGTTCTTCCAGCAATTCGCGGTCACCATCGCGGTCGCGACTGCGATTTCCTGCTTCTGCTCGCTGACGCTGTCGCCGGCGCTGGCCTCGCAGATCCTGGTGCCGCACGAGGAGAAGAAGCCGCCGGCTGCCTGGAATGTCATTGCGCGGGGCTGGGATGCCTTCACTGGCGTGTTCAACCGCGTGTTTGAGCGGCTGGCGCATGGTTATGCCGGTCTTGCCAATTTCGTGATCCGCCACTCCGTTGCGATGCTCCTGATCTACGTCGTGCTCATCGGCAGCGCCGGCTGGCTGATCGTGACCACGCCGCAGGGCTTCATTCCGGCGCAGGATCGCGGCTACGTCATCGTATCCGTGCAATTGCCGGGTGCGGCGTCACTGGCACGTACCACCGAGGTCGTGCGCGAGATCGAGCGGATCTCGCTGGATACGCCGGGCATCGTCCGCGTTGCGGCCTTCGCCGGCTTCTCCGGCGCCACCCGCACCCAAGCCGGCAATGCGGCGGCGCTGTTTCCAGTGTTCGACGAACCCGAGGCGCGGCTGAAGAAGGGACTGTCCGCCAACGCCATCACGGCCGAGCTGCGCAAGCGCCTGTCCGCGATCCAGGGCGCGTTCATCATCGTGATTCCGCCACCGGCTGTGCCGGGCATCGGCACCGGCGGCGGCTTCACCATCCGCGTCCAGGACCGCCAGGGTCGCGGGCCCGAAATGCTCGCCGCCGCGACCGACGAGCTGGTCGCCGCCGCGCGCAAGGCACCAAGTCTCACCTCGGTGTTCTCGCCGTTCACGGCCAATACGCCGCAGCTCTTCGTCGACATCGACCGCACCAAGGCGCAGAAGCTCGGTGTTCCCATCTCCAACATCAACGACACGATCCAGACCTATTTCGGATCGACCTATGTCAACGACTTCAATCTGTTCGGCCGCACCTACCACGTCACCGCGCAGGCCGATTTCCCCTACCGCAAGGAGCCCAGCGATCTCGCACGCCTGCGCACGCGCAACGCCTCCGGCGACATGGTGATGCTCGGCAGTGTGGTCGAGTTTAGGGATGTCTCGGGTCCCGACCGCGTCGCGCGCTATAATCTTTACGCGGCGTCCGAATTGCAGGGCGAGCCGGCGCCGGGCACCAGCTCGACCACCGCACTCAACACCATCAAGAAGCTCGCGGACGACACGCTGCCGAGTGGCTTCAGCTTCGAATGGACCGACCTGTCCTATCAGCAGGTCACCGGCGGCAATGCCGGTCTCTACGTGTTTCCGATCTGCGTGCTGTTCGTTTATCTCGTGCTCGCCGCCCAATATGGCAGCTGGACGCTGCCGTTCGCGGTGATCCTGATCGTGCCGATGTGCCTGCTCGCTGCCACCATCGGCGTGCGCATCATGGGGCAGGACGTCAACATCCTCACCCAGATCGGCTTCGTGGTGCTGGTGGGATTGGCGGCAAAGAACGCGATCCTGATCGTCGAGTTTGCACGCGATATCGAGAACGAAGGCAAGCCGCGGCTCGAGGCTGTCATTGAGGCCTGCCGACTGCGCTTGCGGCCGATCCTGATGACGTCCTTCGCCTTCATCCTCGGTGTCTTGCCGCTGGTGATCTCGAGCGGCTCCGGCTCGGAGATGCGGCAGGCCGTCGGCGTCGCCGTGTTCTTCGGCATGATCGGCGTCACCCTGTTCGGACTTCTGTTCACGCCGATCTTCTACGTGGTGGTGAGGAACCTGGCGGAGGGGCGGCGGGATAAGAAGGCGGAGGTCGCGGGCTGACCATCGTCGGGAGTCCATCAGCGTAGCCACAATCACGCTGTCGTCCCGGACAAGCGCGAGCGCAGATCCGGGACCCATAGCCACAGGATCGAGTTTGGCGAAGACTCGCGGTGACCAGCTGCGCGCGATAACTGCTCCCTGGGGTTATGGGTCCCGGCCCCCGTGCGCAATTGCGCACTAGGCCGGGACGACGCCATTCTTGTGGAGCGCGCGCCCAAACTAACGGCCTACGGCGAAATGGATGGGCACGCGTGGGGTTCTTCACTACTATCCGCGCGATTTCACAACAGAAGACTGTCGGGAGATAACATATGAAATCAGCATTCTTGGCCGCCGCGGCCTCGGTCGTATTGTTGGCGGTGCCTGCCTCGGCGCAGGGCGTCAAGATCGGCATCCTCAACGACCAGTCCGGCGTCTATGCCGACTACGGCGGCAAATGGTCGGTCGAGGCCGCCAAGATGGCGATCGAGGATTTTGGCGGCGAGGTGCTCGGCCACAAGATTGAGCTCGTCACCGCCGACCACCAGAACAAGCCGGATCTCGCCAGCTCGATCGCGCGGCGCTGGTACGACGTCGAGAACGTCGACATGATCACGGAGCTGACGACCTCCTCGGTCGCGCTCGCGATCCATGAGCTCTCCAAAGAAAAGAAGAAGATCGACATCGTCGTTGGCGCCGCGACCTCGCGCCTTACCGGCGATGCCTGCCAGCCCTATGGCTTCCACTGGGCCTACGACACCCGCGCGCTCGGCGTCGGCACCGGCGGTGCGCTGACCAAGGCCGGCGGCGACACCTGGTTCTTCCTCACCGCGGACTATGCCTTCGGCTACGCGCTGGAAAAGGACACCAGCGAGATCGTCACCGCCAATGGCGGCAAGGTGGTCGGCTCGGTGCGCGTGCCGCTCAACTCGTCGGACTTCTCCTCCTTCCTGCTCCAGGCGCAGAGCTCCAAGGCGAAGATCGTCGGCCTCGCCAATGCCGGCCTCGATACCACCAACTCGATCAAGCAGGCGTCTGAGTTCGGCATCGTCGCCAGTGGCCAGAAGCTCGCGGGCCTGCTGATGACGCTCGCCGAGGTGAACGGCCTCGGGCTTCAGGCCGCGCAAGGCCTGGTGCTGACCGAGGGCTATTACTGGGATCTCAACGATAAGACCCGCAATCTCGGCGAACGCTTCTTCAAGCGCACCGGGCGGATGCCAAGCATGATCCACGCCGGCACCTATTCGGCGACGCTGAGCTATCTCAAGGCGGTCAAGGCTGCCGGCACCAAGGATCCGGACGCGGTCGCCAAGAAGCTGAAGGAGCTGCCGGTCAACGACGACTTCGCGCAAGGCGGCAAGGTGCTCGAGAACGGCCGCATGATCCACGACATGTATCTGTTCGAGGTCAAGAAGCCCTCGGAATCGAAGAAGCCCTGGGACTATTACAAGCTGCTCGCCACCGTCCCCGGCGACAAGGCTTTCTTCACCGCGAAGGAAAGCGGCTGCCCGCTGACGAAGTGAGGCGGAGGTTCAACAAGCACAATGTCGTCCTGGCGAAAGCCAGGACCCATTACCCCGGCTCCTAAATGTTGAAACAAGCTGTGGCCACATCGTGCCCATAACCACGTCCTGTGGTTATGGGTCCTGGCCTTCGCCAGGACGACACCGAGTGTGTGGTGTCGCCCTCGGCTTCACGTCATCCGCAACACCACGGCCCCCAGCGCCGCCGCCCACAGCGCCATGGCGGCGAGGGCTTGGATCGCGAAGCCCGGGCTGCGCTTTGCCGCCGCCTTGGAATAGCCGATGAAATAGACGATGCGGCCGATGATCCAGACCACGCCGATGCCGGCTGCGATGGCGTCGCTGATATAGGTCGCGAACAGCCACAGTGCCGGCAGGAAGATCGGCATCCATTCCAGCGTGTTCATCTGGATGCGGAAGGCGCGTTCGAAATCCGGATGGCCCGACATCGCCGGCACCTTGACGCCGGTCTTGTCGCGCGACCGCGCGACGTTGATACAGGTGAAGAAATAAAATGCGATCGCTAGAAGCGTGACGAGGGCGGTGAGATGATACATCGTTAGTTCCTTCGCAGAGATCGCGCTTCAATAGCCGGTCAGCTCGAGATAGCCAACGCCGTCATGCGTGCCGGAAAAGCTGATCGGTCCCTCCCAATAGGAGAAGCCGGTCCCCATCCAAGCCCTTGGATTGAGTGGCTTGCACAGGATCGAGAACGATCGCGAGGGGATTGCGATCTGCCATTCCACCGGCAGCTTGCGTCCCGCAACGTCCGCGGTTGCCTTCGGAATCATCTGGATCTCGCCCCCTGCAATCATCTGCGTCTCGCCGGCGGCGCTGATCCAATTGCCGAACGGATAGTTTTGGCCGTCCTTCTGCCGCAGCCGGTACAGCATCAGCTTGTCGCCGGATGCGAGATGCAGCGACAGCCAGTCCCAGCCGGTCTGGTCGGCATCGAGGGGCTGGCTGCTCCATTCCCGGTCCATCCAGGCCTGGCCTGACACCTCGACCTGCTTGTTATCGATGGTGAGCGTGCCGCGCGCGCGGTAGAACGGCTGGCTGTAATAGTAGGACGCCTGCCCGCGCTCCGACTTGCGGCTGTAGCCGCCGTCGCCCTGCAACGCCACCGGACGGTCGGCCTCCAGCGTCAGTGCGTAGCTGAAGTCGATGCCGGACGCCTTCAGCGTCAGCGGCGCCAGCGTGCGATCGTCGGTGCGCTCAAGACCCTTCATCTCCCAATCGTCGATCCAGGCATCGAAAGGCTTGGCCGTGACGCCGGCCTGCCCAACGCCACCGCGTGAAAACGTCTCGTTGAAGCGATGGGTGTCGGCGCGCGTCACCGCCGCATGTCCCATCCACACCTGCTGATTGCCCCAGCCCTCGGCTTGCGGGCCCGGCTGCGCCGCCTGGCGGAACAGCGTCCATTGCAGGCCGCAAGCCGCGCCGCTGCTATCGACGAGGTTCGCCGTGAGATACCACCACTCGATGCGAAATTCCGGATGCGGCCCGTGATCGCTCGGAAAGGTGAAGACCTTCCCCGGCGTCACCTTGGCAAAGCCATCAGCGGTCTCGCCGAGCCCGGCATAGCCCTGCGCGCGTGCGCGGCGCGCGAGCGCCAGCGCGGCAACGCCGCCGGCGAAGGCGCGCCGTGAGATCCGATCAGCGCTCATTGGCGAACACCTTGACGAGGTTCGCTGGCTGCATCCGCGCCAGCCGTAGCATCGGCAGCAGTGCGGCAATCAGCGAGGCGAGCAGCGCGACCGCGACCAGTTCGACCAGTTGCAGCGGAAACACATGGAACGGCAGCCGCCAGCCGAACGCCTTCACATTGACGATCGCGATCAGGCACCACGCCACCAACAGGCCGAGCGGCACCGCCAGCAGCGATGTGAACAGCGCAACCGACAGCGTCTTGGTCAATTCGATCGCGGCAAGGCGCGGCCGGGTGAGCCCGATCGCCCACAGCGGCGCGAGCTGCGGCAGGCGGGAGTTCGCCAGCGTGAGCAGGCTCGTGAGCAGCGCGATGCCGGCGACGCCGAGCGTAAAGGCGTTCAGCGCGGAGGTCACCGCAAAGGTGCGGTTGAAGATGCGGATCGATTCCGCCTTCACCGTGGCCTGGTCGGCGACGCTGCGATCGTCGAGCGAAAACTGCTTCTGCAAGGCCGCGATCAGGCCGGAGATATTCTCCTTCGCGACGATGAGCCCGATCCGCGTCTGCGGCGTCTGCGGAAAATGCCGGATCAGCGCCGCGACGTTGACCGCGAGCTGCCCCTTGGGGTTGCCGTAATCGGCATAGATGCCGACGATGTCGAGCTCCCAGGTCCCGCCCGGTGCCGGTACCTCTAAGACGTCGCCGACGCGGACGTTGAGGCGGCGGCTCAGCTGCTCGCTGATGAAGGCGGCATTGCCCGGCACGAGCCGGGTCCAGGCACGCGGCGCGGCTTCCAAGAGCGGCCAGCGCTCGCGATAGAGCGCGTGATCGGGCAGGCCAAGCAATTCCACCGATTGCCCCTGAACTTGCGCCTCCGCACGTCCGCCCGAGAGGATCGCCTGGACATCGCTACGCTCGCGCAGCCAGTTGCGGATCGCAACACCTTGCGTGTTGTCGGACGCGCTGATGTAGACGTCGGCCGCCAGCCGTCCATTGAGCCAGCCGATGAAGGTCCGGCTGAACGTCTCCACCATGGTGGACACCCCGACATTGACGGCGAGCGCGAGCAGCAGCGCCATCAGCGCCAGCGATAATCCGGAGAGTTGTTGCCGGCTGTCGGCCCAGAACCACAGTGCGAGCGGCCTTCGTGCGAGGCGCTGGCCGAGGAGCAGGATGATCTCGAGAAATGCCGGCAGGATCAGCGCCGCGCCGAACATCAGCGCCGCCAGCACGCCAAAGCCGGCGATCAGCGATTGCCCATAGTGAAGCAGCAGCAGCGCGACCGCGAACACCATGCACGCCGCAGCACTTTGCAGGATCAGCCAGCGGCGTTGCCGCTGCTGCCAGGCGCGCGGCTGCGCCGTTGCCAGCACCGGCATCCTGATCGCCTTGATCAGGCTGGTTGCGGCCGCCACCAGCGCGCCGGCAACGCTGATGCCGATACCGGCCAGCCACCATTCGGGACGCAGCGTGAGCTGCCCCGGGATCTGCGCGCCATAGAGCCCGCGCAACGACGCTGCGACGTCGGGCAACAGCGCGGCCGCGATGAAATAGCCGCAGACGAGCCCGATCAGCCCGGCGACCAGCGCCAATACGACCAGCTCGACCACCAGCACCGTGTTGACCAGCCGCGCCGAGGCGCCGCAGGCGCGCAACGTGCGCAGCATCGGCAGCCGCTGCTCGAAGGCGAGGCCGACGGCTGAGTTGACGATGAAGAGCCCGACGAAGAACGACAGCAGACCGAAGGCGGTGAGATTGAGGTGAAAACTGTCGGTGAGGCGCTCCAGCTCCGTCTCCGCATTCGACTCGACCCGCTGCAATTGATCGCCGACGACGCTTTGCAGTGGCGCGGGCTTGCCCTTCGCCTTGCCGAGCAGGAGCCGCGACACCTGGGCCGGCTTGTTGAGTAGCCGCTGCGCCACGCCGATATCGACCACGAGCACGTCGGACACGAGCTGCGGCAGCACGCGCAGTGGCGGCAACTTCGCGCCGCTGCTGATCGCCGGCGCCGCGCCTTCCGGCTCCTGCAAATCGGTCAGCGTCTCCCGCGCCACCAGCGTCTGGCCTGGCGGCGAAACAAAGCTGCTCAAATCAGATGCACCAAGGCGCGGTGCATTGCCAACGTCGGCCGGCAGCGTCACCGGCTCGATGCCGAGCAGTCGCATTGTGTGTCCATTGATCTGGACCCTTCCCTCCAGCACCGGGGAGACCGGCCAGCCCGCGCGGCGGAGTCTTATGAACAGCTCTTGGGAAAAGGTCGCGGTATCAGGCGCCACCAGCATCGCGGTGCGCGCGCCGCCGAATGTCGCGGCGGCGCGGTCATAGGCGCTGCGGGCCTGCTGGTTGATCGCCTGCACGCCGCTCCACAGCGCGGTCGCCGCGATCAGCCCGATCAACAGCGTTGCGAACTGCATCCTGTGGCGCCGCCAATGGCTCAGCAGTACGGCGAGGACCCACAGTACGCGCCTCATGCGATGCGCCCCCCATGCAAAGTGAGGTGGCGGTCGAGCGTCGCTGCCAGATGCAGGCTGTGCGTCACCATCAGGAAGCCGCAGCCGGTGCGCGCCACGAGATCGCGCGTCAGCGCCAGCACGTCCTCGGCGGTGGTTTCGTCCAGATTGCCGGTCGGCTCGTCCGCCAGCAGCAGCGAGGGCTTTGTCGCCAAGGCCCGGCCGATCGCGACCCGCTGCTGCTGTCCGCCTGATAATTGCTCTGGATAACGCTTGAGCAGGCTGCCAAGTCCGAGCCTTTCGACCAGCTCTTTCGTCCAGACCGCATCATGTCGGCCGGCGATCCGGGCCTGGAAGGCGAGATTGTCCGCGACCGACAGGCTCGGGATCAGGTTGAACTGCTGGAACACCAGGCCGATCCGGTCGCGTCGCAGCTCCGCGCGTCCCGCATCCGACAGCTTGGTGACCTCGATATCCGCCAGCCGGATCGAACCGCTATCGGCAGCATCGAGCCCGGCGATCAGGTGCAGCAGCGTGCTCTTGCCGCTGCCTGATTCTCCCGTCAGCGCGACCCGCTCGCCGGCCCGGAGGTCGAGATCGACGCCACGCAGCACGTGGACCGGCTCGCCGGCCGAGAAGAAGGTCTTGGATAGATTTTTGATGCTCAGCACGATCAATGGCGCCGGACGGAATTAACGGAAATGCTGCGTAGCACACTTGCTGCGGAAATGCCGGGTTGCGTTGGTCTCGAACCCGTTGTTAGCTCCCAAGACGGCCAAATCAAAAAACTGCCGAAAAGACATAAACGGGGAGATTCATGAGCGCTCAGGGAACGCCGTCCGCGGCGAGCAAGCCGACCGGGACGCCGAAGGGCGCCTGGACCATCACCTTTCTCCTGTTCCTGTTCATGCTGGTGAACTTCGCCGACAAGATCGTCGTCGGCCTCGCCGGCGTACCGATCATGGCGGACCTCAAGCTCACGCCGGAGCAATTCGGCCTGCTCGGCTCCTCGTTCTTCTTCCTGTTCTCGATCTCGGCCATCGTGGTCGGCTTCATCGTCAACAAGGTGCCGACGCGCTGGGTGCTGTTGGCGCTCGCGGTGGTCTGGGCGTTGGCGCAGTTTCCGATGGTCGGCACCGTCTCCTTCACCACGCTCCTGATCTGCCGCATCGTGCTGGGCGCCGGCGAAGGCCCGGCCTTCTCGGTCGCCGCGCACGCCGTCTACAAATGGTTCCCCGACGAGAAGCGCACGCTGCCGACCGCGATCCTGTCGCAAGGCTCGGCCTTCGGCGTGATCATCGCGGTGCCGGCGCTGAACTGGATCATCGTCAATCATTCCTGGCACTATGCCTTCGGCGCGCTCGGCGTCATCGGCCTGATCTGGGTCTGTGCCTGGCTCGCGCTCGGCAAGGAAGGCCCGCTGGAGGACACGCAGGCCCTCGCGGCCACCGAAACGAAGATTCCCTACATTCAGCTTCTCACCTCGCGCACCTTCCTCGGCTGCGTCGCCGCGACCTTCGGCGCCTATTGGGCGCTGTCGCTCGGGCTGACCTGGTTCACGCCGTTCATCATCAAGGGCCTCGGCTTCTCGCAGAGCCAGGCTGGCTGGATCTCGACCCTGCCCTGGATCTTCGGCGCCACCATCGTGATCCTGACCGGCTGGATCTCGCAATTGATGATGGCCCGCGGCTCGACCACGCGCGTCGCCCGCGGCGTGCTCGGCTCCGTGCCGCTGATCGTCGGCGGCCTGATCCTGGCGTCGATGCCGCATGTCCAGGGCGCCGGCCTTCAGCTCGCCTTGCTCGTGATCGGAACGGGCCTGTGCGGCGCGATCTATGTCGTCTGCCCGCCCATGCTCGGCGAGTTCACGCCGACCTCGCAGCGCGGCGCCATCCTCGCGATCTACGGCGCGCTCTATACGCTCTCGGGCATCATCGCACCCGCCGTGATGGGCACCGTGATCCAGCATGCCGGCAGCATGCTCGACGGCTACATGACCGGCTTCACCATCAACGCCGCGATCATGGTCGGCTCCGGCCTGCTCGGTCTGCTCCTGCTGTGGCCGAACACCGAACGCGCCAGGCTGACCGGTGGTGCCGCCTCGCAGGCGAGCGCGCTGAAGAGCGCGGTGTCGCCGACGTAAGGGGGTACGCTGCCTGTCAACCAAGGCTGTCGTCCTGGACAAGCGAGCGTAGCGAGCGCTGATCCAGGACCCACTACCCCAGGAAGTAGTTTTGCGAAGAATTGTGGTCACCAGCTTCGTGCCACAACTTCTTCTTGGGGTAATGGGTCCTGGCTTTCGCCAGGACGACACGGAGATTGAGGCGCGGTCTTCGCGTCTCAGATGCAGTCTCCGCTAACTCACCACCCCCTGCGCGCCCCGAATCAGCTTCCCCGGCCGGCGCCCGGTGGCCTCGCCCTGCCGCCGCGTCACCACGCCGGACACGATCGTCGCCTCGTAACCGTCGACATCCTGCAATAGCCGTCGGCCGCCGACCGGCAGGTCGTAATGCACCTTCGGCGGATGCAGATGCAGGCGGTCGTAGTCGATCACATTGACGTCGGCCTTGTAGCCGGGCGCAATCAATCCGCGATCGGTGAGGCCGACCGAGAGCGCGGTCTTGCGCGACTGCGCCGCGACCACGAACGGGATCGACAGTTTCTCGCCGCGCTTGCGGTCCCGCGTCCAGTGCGTCAGCAGATAGGTCGGGAAGCTGGCATCGCAGATGATGCCGCAATGCGCGCCGCCGTCGGACAGGCCGGGCACCGATTGCGGATCGATCAGCATCTCGCGCGTCGCATCCAAGTTGCCGTCGGAATAGTTGAGGAAGGGCACGTAGAGCATGCCGCGGCCCTCGTCCGACAGCATCGCATCGTAGGCGAGCTCCTCCGGCTGCCGGCCCTGCCTGCGCGCCTGCGGCCCGAGTGCGTTCTCCGGCGGCTGCTCATAGTCGGGGGGATCGCCGAGCAAAAACATCTTGTCGTAGTTGGGCCGGAAGAACAGCTGATCGTCGGTCGCGGTCGCCGTCTCGCTCAGGATCGCCTTGCGCACATCGGACTGATGCAGCCGCGCGAGGCGCTCCTGCAGCGGCAGATGCGCGATCGCCTTGTAGCTCGGATGGGTCTGGAACGGGTTGCGCGACAGCTCGAGCCCGAGCAACAGGCCCACCGGGCGCGCCGCGATCTGCGCGGTGATGGAGAGGCCTCGCTGTGCGGCCGCATTGATCTCGTCCAGCGTCTGGCGCCAGCGCTGCGGCGCCTTGTCGTTCTGGGTGATCGAGAATGAGATCGGGCATTTGGTGGCATCCGCCACCCGCAGCATCATCGGCAGGTCTTCGTGGATGGTGGAGAGATCGAGCACGAATTGCAGCACGCTGCGGCCCTGCCGATGCATCGCGCCGGCGATCGCGGTGAGCTCGTCCTCGCCCGCCTTCAGGGTCGGCGTGAAATCGCCGGTCGAGGTGCGATGGTTGAGGGTGCGCGAGGTCGAGAAGCCGAGCGCGCCGGAGCGCACCGCCTCGCCCGCGAGCCTCGCCATCGCCGCGTTGTCCTCGGCGGTCGAGGGATCGCGGCGCGCGCCGCGCTCGCCCATGACATAGACGCGCAGCGCCGCATGCGGCAGTTGGGCGCCGACGTCGATGTCGAAATCGCGCTTGGAGAGCCAGTCCATGTAGTCCGGAAAGCTCTCCCAGGCCCAGGGAATCCCGGCGCTCAGCACCGGCTCGGGAATGTCTTCGACACCTTCCATCAGCTGGATCAGGCGGGTGTGGTCGGCAGGCCTGCACGGCGCAAAACCGACGCCGCAATTGCCCATGATCGCGGTGGTGACGCCGTTCTGCGACGACGGCGTGATGTCCTGGCTCCAGGTCACCTGCCCGTCGTAATGGGTGTGCACGTCGACGAAACCCGGCGTCACCAGTTTGCCGCGCGCGTCGATCTCCTCCTTGCCCTTGGCCGAAACCTTTCCGACCTCGCTGATCCTGCCGCCGGTGATGGCAACGTCGGCCTCGAACAATTCGCCCCCGCGCCCATCCGCAACGGTGCCGCCGCGGATCACGAGATCAGGATTGGTCATGCGTTTCTTCCCGTCTGTTTTGTTGTTGTTTGCGCAATTCTCTCTACTCGTCGTCCCGGACAAGCGCGCCTCAAGCGCGCGCAGATCCGGGACCCATAACCACCGAATTGTGTTTGGCGAAGACTTGGAGTGACCAGTCTCGCGCGACGACTCCTTCCTGGGGTAATGGGTCCTGGCGTTCGCCAGGACGACAGATGAATTCGTGGCTACGCCGCGGCTTGCCGCTTCCGCTCCGTGAACGGTGACAGCACCACCGTCGCCACCATGAAGATCACGGAGGCGCCGAACACCCAATGCGGCGCGCTCTGGTCCATGATCCAGCCGAACAGCAGCGGGCTGACGATGCCGCCGAGATTGAATCCGGTGGAGACGATGCCGAAGGCGCGGCCGGCAGCGCCCGGAGGTGCGGCATTGCGGACCAGCATGTCACGCGAGGGTGCGATCACGCCGCTGAGGAAGCCCGCGGCCGTCATGGCAGTGGTGAGAGCCCAGCTGGGCAGCGTGGCGAGTGCGATCAGCAGGACGATCGCCGCATTCGCGGCAAAGCAGGCCGCGGCGACCTGGCCGTGGCGCTCAGTCCGGTCGGCGAGGAAGCCGCCCGCGAGCACGCCGATGGCGCTGGCGCCGAGGAATGCCGTCAGCGCGACATTGGCGGCGGAGTAGGAGGCGCCGTAGCCGCTCATCAGCGCCACCACGCCGAAATTGTTGATGCCGGCGACCGACAGGCTCAGCAGCATGAACAGCGCGGTCAGCGTGATCAGCGCCGGCGTGATGACGGCCTGTTTTGGCGCGTTCGCGCTGCCCGGCTTCTTCTTATGTGCGCCGGCGTCGGGAATGTTCATGGCGATCAGCAGCAGCGCCACCGCGACGCCGATCGCGCCCGAGGCGATCAGCGCCCCAGTGCCGCCGGACAATGTGACGAGCGCCGCCACGATGGCCGGTGCGACGGCGCCGCCGAGAAAGCCGGCAAAGGTATGGATCGAAAAGGCGCGGCCCATCCGCGCCTCGTCCATGTGCTCGGCCAGGATCGCGTAATCGGCGGGATGATAGACGCTGTTGGCGAGGCCCAGCAGCACGGCGCAGGCGATCAGCGAGGCGTAGCTGAGGTGCAGGCCAAGCAAGATCAGCGCGACGCCGCCAAGCCCGAGCCCGGCCAGTAGAATTCGCCGCGCGCCAAAATGGTCGACGAGATAGCCGGTCGGCGCCTGCGTCAATCCCGACACCACCGCAAACACGGTGAGCGCGAAGCCGAGCTCGATATAGCCGACGCCGAGCTGGCTCTTGAGGAACGGGAACAGCATCGGCAGCACCAGCAGATGGAAATGGCTGACCCAATGCGCGATCGAAATCCCCGTCAGCGTGCGCAGCGCGCTGTCCGCCTTGCCTTGCTGCGCTGCGGCGAGAACGTCGACCATTGCAGTTCCGTCTTGCGTCCGAAAGGGAGGCGCAAACTATCGGGCAGAGCGGTTATTTGTCCATGAACGCAGGCGCATGGCAGGTAGCGCGGGCGGTGGACGTGAGAACGCCTCCCTACGTCGTCCTGGACAAGCGCAGCCCCAGACAACGCGCAGCGTTGTCTGGGGCGGAGCGCCGATCCAGGACCCATTCCCCAGGAGCAGTTTGGCGAAGATTCGGAGTTGCTTGCTCGTCCCACCATTCCGCGCTGGGGTAATGGGTCCTGGTTTTCGCCAGGACGACGGCGGAGGGTGTGACGCCAGTGCGCCGTCAAACTCAACCTGGCACCGCCTCACAACGGCTCGTCGTCCGGCCCGTAGCGGTCGCGCTTCGGCGTCGCGATGTCGCCGTCCTCGTGGTCGTCGTCGATCTCGCGCGGCGGCAGCGGCTTTTTTGCCTTGTCGCTCGGCGCTCTGTTGTCCGCGATTTTGGGCGGCTGGCTCGGCTTGCCGGTCTTGGCCATGGCTGGTTCCGGATGGTGATGCTGCACCCGATCCTATCCGGACAATATGTGCGGTACCTGACCTATCGCAAGAAGGGGCGGCCGTTCAGTGCATCACCGGGCCGCCCGCCTTCTTCCAGGCATCCAGGCCGCCGGCGATATGGGCGGTGTTGGAAAGGCCGGCCTCCTTGGCGGCGGTCACCGCCATCGCCGAGCGTTCGCCGAAGGCGCAGAAAAACACGACGCGGCGGCCGGTGGCGGCCGCGACTTCGCGCAGCATGCCGCCGGGCTTGAGGCTCTCCTCCACGGATTGATAGGGCGTGTGCAGCGCGCCTTCGAGCATGCCGTGCTTCATCCGCTCGTTGCTCTCGCGCAGATCGACCAGCAGGACGTCGGGACGGCCGAGGATGCGGATCGCTTCGATCGCGCTGAGCGCGCGGCCCTCTTTCTCGAGCTCCTCCTGATGCAGGCCGACATGCATGTTGGCGGGGACCGCCACATCCATCATCTTCGGATTGGGCAGCTTCAGATTGGCCATCAGCTCGATATATTCGTCGACCGAGCGCACCTGGAGCCGCGGATTGTAGCGCTTCTCCTCGCCGATGGTGGAGACGGTGTCGCCCTTGTAGTCATGCGCCGGGAACACCATCGTCTCGTCCGGCAGCTTGAGCAGGCGGTTGAAGATCGAGTCGTATTGCGCGCGCGATGAGCCGTTCTGGAAATCGGTGCGGCCGGTGCCGCGGATCAGGAGCGTATCGCCGGTGAAGACGCGGTCGCCCATCAGATAGGAGTAGGAATCGTCGGTATGGCCGGGCGTGTACATCACGTCGAGCGACAGGCCCTCGATCGTCACCTTGTCGCCGTCGGCGACGCGCATCGCCACGACGTCGGCCTTGGTCTGATCGCCCATCACGGTCATGCAATGGGTGCGGTCGCGCAGCTCACCGAGGCCGGTGACGTGGTCGGCGTGCAGATGGGTGTCGACCGCCTTGACCAGCTTGAGGTCGAGCTCGCGCAGCAGCTGGCAGTAGCGATCGACCTTCTCCAGCACGGGATCGAGGATCAGCGCCTCGCCGCCTGGACGGCTCGCAACGAGATAGCTGTAGGTGCCTGAAACGCTGTCGAAGAGCTGGCGGAAGATCATGGCAGGACCCGGCGTGGAACTGATTTCGAGGATTCTACTACGTCGGAGGCCAGGAAGAGAAGCAATTCACTGTGTAGAGAAGAAAATTTGGAAGATTTTTATTGCGGGTGCGGGCAACCCTACGCTCGCTGTCATCGCCCGCGAAGGCGGGCGATCCAGTACTCCGAGACGGCGAAGGGTACGGAGGGGCCGCGGCGTACTGGATTCCCCGCCTGCGCAGGGAATGACAGCGAGGGCGCTGCGGCGGCGTGCCACAAACTCCGGACAGCCGCCCCTACGGCCGCACCACCGTGTACCCGTTCTCCGCCAAAAACAGGATCTGCCCGACTCCGACCTGCACCGGCGTGGCAGCTTGGATGAACTCCGGCCGCTTGCCGGTCTCCCGCTCGAGCGTGTCGACAGTGTTGAGGCAGATGTCGAAGCGCACGCCCTGTGCGATCAGGCTCTCGACCTGCTTGCGGCGCTCGCTGCCGGATAGCAGCAAATCGATGCCGGGACCGAACGCCACCACCTCGATCGCGATCTTGTCGGGATCGTAAGCCTTCAGCAAGTTATTGGCGACGCTCAAGACCAGCGCCTGCTTCCTCGCATCGCCGTCGGAGAGCTGAAGCACGACCTTGTGCTCGGCGAACGGCTTGTCCTGCAGCGGCACCTGCTGGGCAGAAGCCTGTGGAATCGCTGCCCAGATGAGCACTGCCAGAAGCATCGCGGATAAGTGTTGCGACCGCATCATCCCTTTGCTGCAATGCCTGGATTGCCCTCGACCCCTTTCAGCGCGACGCCGGAGCCGAGCCGCTCCTGAAACATCCGGCCCGAGCGCAGATATTTGCCGACGACGTCCCACACCGGCGCACCCTGCTGGCCGTTGATCGAGGCCCAGCCTGCGACCTTGTAGCGATGGCTGGCGCTGAGCGCCGCGCCGCTACTGAGCTTCAGCTCGGAGATGCGGCTGCCGATCGCGGCGTCCGGCGTGCAGGTGTAGCTGAGCCCGCCGGCGCGCACCATGTCGCCACCCTGCTGGTAATAGGGATCCGCGTTGAAGAGGTTGTCGCAGATGTCCTCCAGCACGTCCTTGATCTGTGCGCCGGTCATCTCCTGCACATAGGTCTCGGGATAGCTGATCGCGGTTTCCGCGAGCAGATCCTCCATGGTCAGCGCCTGGCCTGACAGCGCGGTGACGCCCCAGCGGAAGCCCGGCGACAGCGCGATCTCGGCATCGAGCTCGGTGCGCAGCGCCGTGCAGATCAGTTCGTCGACGGGCCCGGAGAAATTGCCGCGGCGGTAGAGCAGGCGATCGGGCGTTGCAATCTTCTCCGACCAGTCGGTCACGTGCGGCGCGCGCAGCCGGCCGATCAGCTCAGCCATCCCAGGATCCGGCTTCAGCAGCTCGGAGAAGACCGGCAGCAGATGATAATGAATGTCGCTGACCTTGCCCTTGCCGATCGCGAGATCGAGCACGGCCAGAAATTTTCCGTTGGAACCGGCATTGGTGACGAGCGTGGTGCCACCGGCGTTCTTCACGGGAATCGGCTGCGGCACCGCGTCATGGGTATGGCCGCCGAGGATGACATCGATGCCGGTGACGCGGCTTGCGAGCTTGAGGTCGACGTCCATGCCGTTGTGCGACAGCAGGATGACTGCATCGACCTTGTCGGTGCCGCGCAAGGCATCGACATGCTTCTGCAACTCCTCCTCGCGGATGCCAAAGGTCCAGTCCGGCGTGAACCGCTTGGGATGCGCGATCGGCACATAGGGGAAAGCCTGGCCGACGATTGCGACGCGATGGCCACCGAGCTCCTTGATGATCGACGGCTTGAACACGCGCCCGCTGGCCTTGTCGAAGGCGGGGGCGTCGTTGAACGCGGCCTCTTCGCTCAGGAACACGTTCTGCGCCAGAAACTCGCCCTTGAAGCGCTCGAGATTGTCACGCAGCGCCTGCTCGCCATAGGTGAATTCCCAATGCCCGGTCATCGCCTCGATGCCGAGCAGATTGGCGACCTCGACCATGTCGCGGCCCTGCATGACGTTAGCGAGCCCCGTGCCCTGCCAGAGGTCGCCGCCGTCGACGAGCACCGAATGCTTTTCCCCGGCGTCGGCGCGCAAGCGGTCGACCAGCGTCTTCAGATGGGCAAAGCCGCCGAGCTTGCCGAAGCGGCCCGCGGATTTCTCGAACTCGAAGCAGGTGAAGGCATAGGCATCCGCACTGTCGGACCGGATGCCGAAGCGCTCCAGGAAGGCGCGCCCGACCAGATGCGGCGGCCGCCCCGCCATCTCGCCGATGCCGATATTGACGCTGGGCTCGCGAAAAAAGACTGGGTTGAGCTGCGCATGCGTGTCGGTGATGTGCAGAATGCGCGCATTGCCGAAGCGCTCGATGTCATAGATGCTCGCGGTGTCGGCGCCGCGCGCGAGCCGCGGCAGTCCAACACATGCGACGGCAAGACCTGCGCTCTTCAGGAAATCGCGGCGCCGGATAGCCATCTCAAAATTCTCCGCGCCCCCGACGCTGTCGACTGTTCCACAAGCATGATCCGCTTTAGCGCAAAGTGTGGTGCGGCTTTCCGACAAGATCGTGCTCAAAGAATGATCTGGAGCACGATGTTCTCGCGCGCCAGGCCCAGTCTAGCGGATTTCCATCGCCTTCCAGGCTTCTTTTTCGGAATTTGCCTGAAAGATCGACGCCTTCGCCAGCGCCTCGGCCTCTTTCGCTGCGGCGAATGCGCGGTCGAAATCGCCGCCCTCAGCCGCCTTCTTCGCCGCCGCCAGGGTCGAGACCGTCGTGGTCCATTGGTGACGCAGGCTGGCCGCCTCCTTGGCTGCGGCTTCCGCGGCGGCATAGGCGGCCTTGTAGTCCGCTTCCGTTGCCGCGTGCGCCGGGGGCAGCGCGATGGTTAACGCAAGCAACATGGCGAGGAGACCTGTCCGCTTCATGGCCGCGCTCCCGGCCCCGAGATCGGCAGGCCGTTGGCGACGTAGGAGAGGAAATACTCGACGTCGCGATATTCGTCCGATTGCGGCTCCAGCGGAACCGCGCGGGTCTGGCTGTTGCAAGTGACGAAGCGGCGGCTGGTCGTGCCCATGCCGCTCCATTCGGACCGGTAGATCGGCATCGCGTTGAGGATGCCGAGCGCCGGCGCCAGGGTCTCGGCACGGATGCGCTCGCCCGGGCTCTGCACGTGGCAGCTCGCACAGGAGAAATTCATCTGGCCGCGGCGGGTGTAGAAGTAGCGCTTGCCGTTCTCGAACGCGGCGAGCGCGCGGGGGTCGTCGGGGATCTTGATGTCCATCGGCTTGCCGCGCGAGGTGAAGGCCATGTAGGCCGTCAGCGAAGCCATCTCGTCCTTGACGTAGGAATAGGGCGCTTCGCCATTGGCCTCGCGGCAGCGGTTGAGCGCGAGCTCCAGCGTGACGACCTTGCCTTCCTTCGTGTCGAAATAGGGATAGTTCTGACGGATGCCGATGCCGCCATTCGGGAAGCAATCGGCATAGGTCTTGCCGTTCTTGAACGGGGTGGCGAACATTTCCTTGCCGGCGTCGAGCGCGAACTCATAAGGAGGAAATTCCTCCTTCTCCTGCCACTGCCGCTTCATGTCCTCGTTCATGGAATAAGGACCGTTGACGAAGTCCTCGTGCTTCACATTCGGAAACTTCTGGAAGAAGAAGTTCTGGAACGCCTTGGCATCGGCGACGGGATCGACCTTGTCGGCCGCGACGACGCGCGGAGAGGTGAGGGCGAACGCAACGAGCGCGGCGCTGAGCGAGCCAAGCAGGAGGGCAGATCGGGTCTTCATCACGAAATCTTCGCGGTGGTCGTATCCGACGCACCCTTGTTGTCGCTCCAGGAGATCTTGAGCTCGTCGCCCTTCTTGGCGCCCTTGAAGCTGAATTTGACGTAAGGGTCCTTGGAGACCGCAGTGCCCCAATTGGCGACGAAGACGTCCTTGCCGTTACATTCGAACTTCAGCTCCTGGATGAAGTGCGCGGGGATCAGCTCACCCTTGGAATCCTTGACCAGGCCGGTATCCATGGGGTGCTGAATCAGCGCCTGCACCTCGGTGATGTCGCCGTTGGCGGTGGCGCGTACGCGAATGCTGGATGCCATCTCGGTTCTCCTTAGCCGCCGCAGCCGCCGACGGTGACCTTCACTTCCTTGGTCGCGCTGTAGAGCTTGCCGTCGGCCTCGACGATGGCGACCAATTTGGTGGTCTTGGCCATCTTCAGCCGGTTGGCGACGCCTGGAATCGTGCCGTCGGCGATCTTGTAGGACGCTGCGAGCGCAAACGGGTTCTCGGCCACGAAGAACGAGATCGAGGTGACCTTGTCGAGCGTCGTCGTCACCGAGACCGGCACCACGCCGCCGTTCTCGGCGATCTCCGGCGCATCCAGCTTGACCTTGTCGGACGGCTCGGCCGCCTTGCCGTAGAGCGCCTTGATCGCGTCGGCCTCGCTCTTCTGCTTGAAGGCCTCTTCCGGATATTTGTCGTTCGCCGCCGCGCACGCAGGGCTGGCTTCGAACGGCAGGTTGCCAAGGCCGATCAGCGCGACAGAGGCCGCGCCCTGAAGGATCAGGCGCCGCGTCGGGTGAGGGCCGGTGGTCGTGGTCATCTCAAGTTCTCCTGGCCGGCCGTTACAGCGTTTGCAGGAAATCAACGATCGCGTTGATCTCCTGTTCGGTCAAAATCCGGTTCCGGCCGAACGGCGGCATCATGGTCTGCGGATTGCGCTTGGTCTCGTCGAAGATGATCGCGGCCAGCTCGTTGCGGTCGGGGTACTTTGCCTTGATGTCCTTCAGCTCTGGCCCGATCGTTCCCGGCAGGTCGCCGCCCTGGATGACGTGGCAGGTCAGGCAATTGCCCTTGCCGCGCTCGAAGGCGAGCTTCCGGCCCTCGGCCACGGCGGACTGCGCCCGCGCCGGGCTGGCGAGGCCGGCGGCAATGGCCAGCAGGAGGAACAGGACGGACGTCCGGGACAAGGCAGTCAAGGCGGTATTCCGAGGCGTTATGGCGATGATCTGATCGCGGAAATAAAGGCGTTCCAAAGCATAAAGGGCATCGCCTGACAATCGAGACTATGCACCGAGCAAAATGGAGTTAATATCTTCCGCATTGTAATTAAAGAGATTATTGGTTCGGCCGATTTGGCCCCAACAATTAGGACAATTGGCGCGGGCCGGCTTTTTCCAGGGCGCTTTGGTGCCCATCCTGTTTTCAACGCGTTCTCGTGTTTTCAAGGGGACCTCACTTGACCGAATATCTCGTCGAATTTGGCAGGGACGGTGGACGGGTCGAACCGGATGGCCGGCTCGATGCGCCGGCGTTCCATCGCAATCACGAGCCGATCTGGGCGGCATTGGAAAAACATCTCGCCGGCTTGACCGGGAACGTGGTCGAGCTCGGCAGCGGAACCGGGCAGCACGTGGTTCATTTCGCCCGTCACACGCCCGGCCTGATCTGGTGGCCGAGCGACCTCAACCAGCGCCATCTTAAGAGTATCGAGGCCTGGCGCGTTCATTCGGGGCTCGCAAACATCCGCTCGCCCTTACGGGTCGATCTGACCGATCCCGATTGGTGTCCGGAGATGAAGAGCGGGCAGGGGCCGACCAGCCTCGCCGCCGTGTTCTGCGCCAACGTGATTCACATCGCGCCATGGAGCGTGGCCGAGGGCCTGTTCGCCGGCGCCGGCCGCTATCTGCGGGCCGACGGCAAGCTGTTCCTCTACGGTCCGTTCAAGCGCCACGGCAAGCACACCGCGCTCAGCAACGCCGTGTTCGACACGTCCTTGCGCGAGGGCAATCCCGAATGGGGTGTGCGCGACATCGGCGACGTCGAGGTGCTGGCGCAAGGCGCAGGCCTCCGCCTCGTCGATACCATCGATATGCCCGCGAACAATCTCACGCTGGTGTTTTCGCGGGACTGAGCGCGAGGCCGTCAGGCCTCGCCATCTTTCCACCCGATCTTCTCCTTCAAGAACCGGAAACCCAGCACCTCGAAGCCGGCGCGCTCCTTGTTGTCCTTGCCGTAGCCGTGGCCGCCTGCCGCGGGCTCGTACAACCAGGCCTCATAGCCCATCGCCTGGAGCTTGGCGGCCATCTTGCGCGCGTGGCCGGGATGAACGCGGTCGTCGCGGCGCGTGGTGGCGATCAGGATCGGCGGATAGGTCTGGCCATCCCTCACATTGTGATAGGCCGAATAGGTCTTCAGCCACGCCCATTCGTCCGGCTTGTCGGGGTCGCCATATTCCGCGATCCAGCTCGCGCCCGCGAGCAACTTCGTGTAGCGGCGCATGTCGATCAGCGGGATGGTGCAGAACAGCGCGCTGAAACGCTCGGGGTAGCGCACCAGCATGTTGGTGATGAGGATGCCGCCGTTCGATCCACCCTGTGCGGCGATGCGCTTGGCCGTCGTCACGCCGCGCCGGACGAGATCGGCGGCAACGGCTGCGAAATCGTCATGCGACAGCTTCTTGCCGGCGAGCCGACCGGCATCGTGCCAGCGCGTGCCGAACTCGCCGCCGCCGCGCAAATTGGCCTGCACCGTCGTGCCGCCGCGCTCCAGCCACAGCTTGCCGAGCGAAGGGTTGTAATACGGCTTCACCGAGTGTCCGAAGCCGCCATAGGCGCTCATATAGACCGGCGCATCGCCGGCCTCCGCCGCGGGGCCGGTCTGGACATAGGGAATGCGCTCGCCGTCGATCGAGATGGCCTCGTGCTGCGTCACCACGAGGCCATCGGCGGTGAACGTCCTCGGCGCTTGCTTCAGCACGGTCGGGTTGGTGACGCCGCGTGCGATCAGCAGCAGCGACGGCGGCGTCAGCGGATCCTGCACATTGGCGAGCAGGTCGCCATTGCTTTCGGACGGATGGCGATCGAGCGGCCAGACGTCGACGACGCCGATCTGCGGCAGGCCGGGAAGTGTGTCGCGGCTCCAGCCGGCGGCGGACGGCGTGCAGATCTCGAAGCGCGGGCGCAGCTCGTCGAGGATTGACAGCACGAGCTTGCCCGCCGCCCAGAACAGACCTTGCAACGCGCGCCGCGGCGCCGGTTCGAACAGCACTGAAAAATCGCGGCTGCCGGCGAGGAACGCCGACAGCGGGATGCCGAGCACCGTGTCAGCGGTATAGGTCCGGCCTTCGATGGACCAGTCCTTGCGCAGCTTGATCGCGAACCAGTCGCCATGCGCCTGCATCCAGATGCCGGTCGGCAGGTCGAGCTTCGTCGTCGTGCCGGCGGCATCGCGCAGCCAGATGGCGTGATTGAAGAAGTCGATCTGATCGACGAGCCAGGCCCGCGGCTCCTCTCCGGTGTCATCGGCGCTGCCATAGATCATCATGTGATCGGCGGCGGTCTCGATGATTGTTTGCGCCTGATCGACAGGCTGCCCGCGCCGCCACAGCCGCACGGTCCTCGCATATCCCGAGCTCGTGGCCATGCCCTCGCCATGGGCGCTCGACAGCAGCAGCGTGTCCGTATCGAGCCAATCCACGCCGCCCTTCGCTTCCGGCAGCGTGAACCCGTCGGCGACGAAGCTCTTGGTGTCCATGTCGAACTCGCGCAACGTCACGGCATCGCTGCCGCCGCGCGACAGGCTCAGAATCGCCCGCGAGCGTCCCGGCATCGTGACGATCTGGCTCAGCAGCCAGTCCTCGCCTTCGCTCGCCGCAAGCTGGTCGATATCCAGCATGGTCTCCCACGCTGGGTTCGCTTTGCGAAACTCCGCCAGCGTCGCCCGTCGCCATAGGCCGCGCGGATTGGTGGCGTCCTTCCAGAGATTGTGCAGATCGCTGCCGCGCCGGCTGACATAGGGAATGTTGTCCGGCCGATCGTAGATCGCCGCGAGGATGTCGCGATCGTGCTCGAAGGCTTTGCCGCCGAACGCGTTGAGCGTCAGCTGATTCTGCCGTTCGACGAAATCGAGCGCCTGCGTGCCCTCGATCTCCTCCAGCCACAGCCAGGGATCGTCGTCGGGAGCGCTGAGCGTAGGCCTGTCGTCGACGGTCATGAGCAAAACTCCAGGAAGATCGCGGCGGATAGGATTTGATCGAGCGCAAGCCGTCAAGGGCGCGGCCCGCTATCATCCGTCCGATTGCGTCACGGGCATGGCCCGCGTCCGTTTGCGCCGGTTGCCCGCCCATCAGCGCCCCTCCATAGTGCCGGGAATCAACGAGAGCCCTTTGGGGCGGAAATACCGATGTTAGATGTGACCGCGACTGCCGAAATTGCCGACGACACGCGCGCGCGTGCCAATGTGGTGCGCCTTGCCGCCGCGCAGGCGCTGACCGGCGCCAATTCGGCGGTGATCTTCGCGACCGGCTCGATCGTCGGCGCCACGCTCGCACCCGACATGTCGCTCGCGACCGTGCCGCTGTCGATGTACGTGCTGGGGCTCGCCGCCGGCACGCTGCCCACCGGCGCGATCTCGCGCCGCTTCGGCCGCCGCGCCGCCTTCGTCATCGGCACGGGCCTCGGCACGCTCACCGGCCTCACCGGCTGTTTCGCGATCCTGCACGCCTCCTTCGCGCTGTTCTGCATCGCGACCTTCCTCGGCGGTCTCTATGGCGCGGTGGCGCAATCCTATCGCTTCGCCGCCGCCGACGGCGCCAGCGCGGCGTACCGGCCCAAGGCGGTGTCCTGGGTGATGGCGGGCGGCGTGTTCGCCGGCGTGCTCGGTCCACAGCTCGTGCAATGGACCATGGACGTCTGGCAGCCTTATCTGTTCGCCTTCAGCTTCCTGGTGCAGGCGGCGGTGGCGCTGGTCGCGATGGGCATCGTCGCCGGTGTCGACATGCCCAAACCCGCGGCGGCCGATCTGCATGGCGGACGGCCGCTGCTCGACATCGTGACCCAGCCGCGCTTCATCGCGGCCGCTTTGTGCGGCGTCATCGCCTATCCCATGATGAACCTGGTGATGACCTCGGCGCCGCTCGCCATGAAGCTGTGCGGCCTCAGCGTGTCCGATTCCAATTTCGGCATTCAATGGCACATCGTCGCCATGTACGGACCGAGCTTCTTTACGGGTGCGCTGATCGCGCGCTTCGGTGCTCCGAAGGTCGTTGCGGCCGGCCTGCTGCTCGAGGCAGGCGCCGCCGGCATCGGTCTTTCCGGGATCACCGCGATGCATTTCTGGGCGACGCTCATCGTGCTCGGCGTCGGCTGGAATTTCTCCTTCATCGGCGCCTCCGCGCTGGTGCTGGAGACACACCGTCCGCAGGAGCGCAACAAGGTGCAGGCGTTCAACGATTTCCTGGTGTTCGGCATGATGGCGATCGGCTCGTTCTCCTCCGGCCAGCTGCTCGCCAATTACGGCTGGTCCGCGGTGAACATGGTGGTGTTCCCGCCGGTGGTGCTCGGCCTCGCCGTGCTGTCGCTGGCGTCCTGGGCGCGTCGCCGCAAGGCGCGCCTGGACGCTGCGATGGGCGAGTTCCCGGACGCGATCTGAGTTGGCAGGAGGCTGTCAGCAGCGTTGATGTTTCGATCGCCGTCGAAGTGATTTTCGGAGCCAGTATCGTTACATGATGCTCGTCATCGATTGGACGAGCGTAGCCAGGCAAGCGCTCGCGGGGGAAACCAAGGAGAAGCGCGAATGCTCGACAACCCCCGTCACACCGCTCCCGTCGACGAATCCACCCTCCGCTACGAAGGCTGGCGTATCGTCGCGGTCTGCTTCCTGCTCGCGACCTTCGGCTGGGGGCTCGGCTTCTACGGCCAGAGCGTCTATGTCGCCGAGCTCCAGCGCGCGCATGGCTGGTCGGCCTCACTGATCTCGTCGGGCACGACCTTCTTCTACCTGTTCGGCGCGCTGCTGGTCGTCTTCGTCGGAGAAGCCGTCCACAAATACGGCCCGCGGCTCTGCCTGATTGCGGGCACGCTGGCGATGGCAGCGGCCGCAGTCGCGATCGGCGCGGTGCGCGAGCCCTGGCAGCTCTACCTCGCCAATGCGGTGCTCGCCTTCGGCTGGGCCGGCACCAGTCTCGCCATGATCACCAACACGATCAGCCTGTGGTTCGATGCCAAGCGCGGCATGGCGATCAGCCTCGCGCTGAACGGTGCCAGTTTTGGCGGCATCGTCGGCGTGCCGCTGCTGGTAGCGTTGATCGGCCATGTCGGCTTCGCCAGCGCGATGTACGCCGCCGCCGGCGCCATGCTGGTGCTGCTCCTGCCGGTCATCCTCATTCTCGTCGGCCGGCCGCCTGATCTTCACGGCTGGCATGCGGCGGCGAAGCCGAAGCCGCAATCGTCGACGCAGATCCGCGCGCAGGCGCTGCGCGACGTCGGCTTCCTCTCGGTGACGATTGCCTTCGCGCTGGTGCTGTTCGCGCAGGTCGGCTTCATCGTGCACCTGATCTCGTTCCTCGATCCCGTGATCGGCCGCGAGCGCGCGGCGGTCGCCGTCGCCGTGCTGACGGCGATGGCGGTGGTCGGCCGCGTGCTGTTCTCGCTGGTGATCGACCGCCTCAACCAGCGGCTGGCCTCGGCACTGTCGTTCCTCAGCCAGGCCGCGGCGTTGTGTGTCGTCATCAACCTGCACAACGACTATGTGCTGATCGCGGCCTGCGCGGTGTTCGGCTTCTCCGTCGGCAACCTCATCACGCTGCCGTCGCTGATCGTGCAGCAGGAGTTCGATTCCGCCTCGTTCGGCGTGCTGATCAGCCTGAACACCGCAATCAATCAGGTGACCTATGCGTTCGGCCCGGGCGTCGTCGGCTTTTTGCGCGACCTCTCCGGCGGCTATGGGTTGCCGTTCTATCTCTGCATCGCGCTGGAGGTGGCGGCGGCGGCGCTGATCATGGTGCGGGGAGGCCGCAATCGAAGCTCTCGTAGGGTGGGCAAAGGCGCATAGCGCCGTGCCACCATCTGTCTCTCCACGCGTGCCGCAAGAATTGCTTCCGCTTTGCCCACCCTACGGGACCTATGTCCCAATAACGCGACGCCGCTTCAACATACTCCGTCATTGCGAGGAGCTCGCGACAAAATTGCGGAGCAATTTTGCGCTGATGCGACGAAGCAATCCAGATCGTCTCCGCGGTGACAGTCTGGATTGCTTCGCTGCGCTCGCAATGACAGTGTTTGAGGATGCAGCGGAGCTCACGCCTCCCGCTGCTTCAGCAAATCATCCACGTTCAGCCGCTTCGTGAACATCGCAAGCTTGCCGTCCGGCCCGAACGGCCATTGCTCCCTCGGCTTGTCCCAATACAGCTCGACGCCATTCTGGTCGGGGTCGCGCAAGTACAGCGCCTCGCTGACGCCGTGATCGCTGGCGCCGTCCAGCGCAATGCCGGCCGACAGCACCCGGTGCAGCGCATCCGCGAGTGCCGGCCGCGTCGGATAGAGGATCGCGGTGTGATAGAGCCCAGTCGTGCCGGGCGGCGGCGGCGAGCCGCCCTTGCTCTCCCAGGTGTTGAGCCCGATGTGGTGGTGATAGCCGCCGGCCGAGATGAAGGCCGCGCCGGAGCCCATGCGCTGCATCAGCTCGAAGCCGAGCACGCCGCAATAGAAGCCGAGCGCGCGATCGAGATCGGCGACCTTGAGGTGAACGTGGCCGATCCTTGTGCCGGCGGCGACGGCTGGGCTTTGCGACATCTGAATGCTCCGTTGTCGAACTCCACATAAGCCGGGTCCCGGGACAGTGCTATTGGCCGATCTGGAAACCTATCGTTTCCGAATGGGGAACTAAGCCAGCTCCGACACCTCGCCCTCCGGCAGGCCAAACTCGAACGTGTTCAGCGTCATCGACACCAGCGTGTAATAGCCGCACAGCCCGATGATCTCGACCACGCCGCGTTCGCTAAGCACCTTCACCGCCTCGTCATACAAACCCTTCTCGACGCCGTGTCCCTCATGCAGCGACTTTGCGACGTCGTAGATCATCTTTCCCTTGGGATCATCGAACTCAGGCGTGCGGCGGTCGCGGATCGCCTCGATGATCTCGAGTTTCATGCCGCCCGCAAGCGCCAGGCGCTTATGCGCATACCATTCGTAATGTGCGGTCCAGTGCCGCGCCGTCACCAGGATCGCGATCTCCGAGAGCTTTGCGGGAAAGATCGTGTCGAAGCGCAGCACCTCGCCGAGCCGCGTGGCGTGGCGCGCCATCTCCGGGCTGTTGAGCCAGGCCATCATCGGCGCCGGCGGCTTGCCGCGCTTGCCGGCAATCGACCCGTCATAGGTCTGGCGCTGGCTCTCATTCATTTCGCCAGGCGAAAGAAGCTTTAGGCGCATTGTCGTTTCCTCTTTGTTTTCAAGCTCGCCGTAAGGGCGACTATAGCCGAATGCGGGCTGCGGAAGTGGTTGAATTCCACGGAGCGATGGCTCAGAGTCGGCGGCAACAAGTCGATTTTGATTGATGGAAACGACCATGAGCGACATTGAGACTGCCGATCTCGAAACATTCCGCAACGAGACGCGCGCTTGGCTGGAAGCCAATTGCCCGCCGGAGATGCGCAAGCCCGCGACGTCGGACGCCGATGTGTTCTGGGGCGGGCGCAACGCAAAATTCTCGTCCGAGCCGCAGCGCATCTGGTTCGAATGCATGCGCGACAAGGGCTGGACGGTGCCTGATTGGCCGAAGGAGTATGGCGGCGGTGGCCTCAGTGCCGCCGAGCACAAGGTGCTGCGCGCGGAGATGGCCAGAATCGGCGCGCGTCCGCCGCTGTCGAGCTTCGGCATCTGGATGCTCGGGCCGGCGCTGCTGAAATACGGCAACGACGCCCAGAAGAAGGAGCATCTGCCGAAGATCGCCGCGGGCGAGATCCGCTGGTGCCAGGGTTATTCGGAGCCGAACGCCGGCTCCGATCTCGCCTCGCTGCAGACCCGCGCCGAGAGTGAAGGTGACGACTTCATCATTACCGGCCAGAAGATCTGGACGTCCTACGCCAACTATGCCGACTGGATCTTCTGCCTGGTCCGCACCGATCCCGCGGCCAAGAAGCACGACGGCATCAGCTTCATCCTGTTCGACATGACCTCGAAGGGCGTCTCGACCAAGCCGATCCTGTTGATCTCCGGCTATTCGCCGTTCTGCGAAACCTTTTTCGACAATGTCCGCGTGCCGAAGTCGCACGTGGTCGGCACCGTCAACCGCGGCTGGGACGTCGCAAAATATCTGCTCCAGCACGAGCGCGCGATGATCTCGGGCATGGGCGAGCGCGGCGTCGGCCGTCCGCTCGGCCAGATCGCGGCCGACTCCGTCGGCACCGACGCGCTGGGGCGGCTCGACGATGCCATGCTGCGCGGCCAGATCGCGCGCTTCGACGTGGATGAGGCCGCGCTTGCGGCCTGTGCCGAGCGCGCAGTCGATCTCGCCAAGGCGGGGCAAGCGCATCCGGCGTTCTCGTCCGCGATGAAGTACTACGGCACCGAGCTCAACAAGCGCCGCTACGAGATCTTGATGTCGGCCGGCGGCGTCGATGCGCTGGAATGGGAGAGCGAGCGCTCCAAGCAGGGCGCCCGCCCGCGCGCCTGGTTGCGCACCAAGGCCAACTCGATCGAGGGCGGCACGTCCGAGGTCATGCTCGGCATCGTCGCCAAGCGCATCCTGGATCTGCCGGGGGCGTGAGGCACACTCTCACCATCGTCATTCGGGGGCGCGCAACGCGCGAGCTACGATGCGCAATTGCGCATCTGAGAATCCATTCGTCCACCAATTCCGCCGCTTGATAGAATCCGGGCCTGGCCCTTCGGGCCATCCCGGAATGACGAACATAGATAGACTTCGAATTCGGAAACAACACCATGGCCCTCGTCCTCACCGAAGAACAATCGATGCTCCGCGACAGCGCGCGCGGGCTGATCAGCGACAAGGCGCCGGTGTCGCACCTGCGGCACTTGCGCGATTCCAAAGACCCCACCGGCTTCTCCAAGGAGTTTTGGCATTCCTTCGCCGAAATGGGCTTTGCCGGCCTCTTGGTGCCTGAAGAGTTCGGCGGCTCTGGCCTCGGCTATGTCGAAGCCGGAATCGTCATGGAGGAGATCGGCCGGACGCTGATGCCCTCGCCCTTCCTCGCCACCAGCGTGGTCGGGGCCTCTGCGCTGAACCGCTGCGGTAACGCCGCGCAGAAATCGGAATATCTGCCGAAGATCGCGAGCGGCTCGCTGCTTGCGACGCTCGCGATCGACGAGGGCGCGAAACATCGCCCGCTGCAGACCAGTCTCCAGGCCGTGCGCGCCGGTAACGGCTTCAAGCTTTCCGGCGCCAAGGCGCTGGTCATCGACGGCCACGTTGCTGATCTGCTCATCGTCGCCGCGCGCACCACGGGTGCTGCCGGCGAGCGTGAGGGCCTGACGCTGTTCCTGGTGGACCCCAAGGCGAAGGGCGTCGCGGTCGAGCGCACCATCATGGTCGACGCACATAACGCGGCGCGGATCGAATTCGCCAATGTCGAGGTCACTGCCGACAGCGTGCTCGGCGAGGTCGATCAGGCCGCAAGCCAGCTCGACGGCGTGCTCGATATCGGCCGCGGCGCGGTGGCTGCCGAAATGGTCGGCCTCAGCGACGAGGTCTTTGGCCGCACCGTCGAGTACCTGAAGAGCCGCAAGCAATTCGGCAAGCTGATCGGCGAATTCCAGGCGCTGCAGCACCGCGCCGCCGAGCTCTATGTCGACATCGAGATCACCCGCGCTGCCGTGATGAAGGCGCTCCAGGCACTGGATGCTGATGTCGCCAAGGCTGCATCAAGCGTCGCCGTGGCAAAAGCCCGCGCCGGCACCACCGCCACGCGCGCGGTGCAGGAAGGCGTGCAGATGCACGGCGGCATGGGCATGACCGACCAGTTCGACATCGGCTTCTTCATGAAGCGCGCGCGCGTGTGCGAGGAGCTGTTCGGCGACGCCAACTATCACACCGAGCACCTGGCGCGGGCGCGGGGGTATTGAGACGGGGCAGCCGCCTCGTTCTCCGCTGTCATCGCCCGCGAAGGCGGGCGATCCAGTACGCCGCGGCTTCTCCGCATACGATTGGCGTCTCGGAATACTGGATCGCCCGGTCAAGCCGGGCGATGACAGTTGAGAGTGTGGACGGCGCTTGCCTCAACCTCGTCATTGCGAGGAGCTCTTGCGACGAAGCAATCCAGACTGCCGCCGTGGAAAGATTCTGGATTGCTTCGCTTCGCTCGCAATGACGCGGCGAGACCGCGGCCTACCGCATCGGCGGTGCGTACTGCACACCACCCGCGTTCCACAGCTGGTTCATGCCGCGCGGGATCTTCAGCTTCGACTTCTCGCCGATATTGCGCTCGTACATCTCGCCGTAATTGCCGACGTGTCGGATGATGCGGACGGCCCAGTCCTTGGTGAGGCCGAGCTGCTCGCCGTAATTGCCCTCGGTGCCGACGAGGCGCATCACTTCCGGCTTCTTCGACTTCAGGGCCTCGTCGATGTTCTCCGAGGTGACGCCGAGCTCCTCGGCGTTGATCATCGCATACAGCGTCCACTTCACGATCATCATCCAGTCGTCGTCGCGCTGGCGCACGACCGGGGCCAGCGGCTCTTTGGAGATCATGTCCGGTAGGATCATTTGGTCGCCGGGTTTTGCGAGGTTCAGCCGCAGCGCATAGAGCTGGGAGACGTCGGCGCTCAGCGTGTCGCACTTGCCGGTGTCGTAGGCTTTCACGACGTCGTCGAGCTTGTCGAACTTCACCTCGTCATACTTCATGTTGTTGGCACGGAAGTAATCGGCGACGTTGAGTGCCGTCGTAGTGCCGGACTGGACGCAGACCTTGCTGCCGGTCAGGTCCAGCGAGGTCTCCTTGTTGCGCGAACGCGGCAGCATGAAACCTGCGCCGTCATAATAGGCGACGGCCGGGAAATAGAGGTCGTAGTCGAGCTCGCGCGCCATGCTCCAGGTCGAGTTGCGCGAGAGGATGTCGACCTTCCGGCTCTGCAATTCCTTGAAGCGCTCGCTGGCGTCGAGTGCGACGAACTTCGCCTTGGCCGGATCGTTGAAGATCGCCGCGGCCACCGCACGGCAGAAATCGACGTCGAATCCGGTCCAGTTGCCCCTGTCGTCGGGGATCGAGAAGCCGGGCAGGCCCTTGTTGACGCCGCAAAGCACCTCGCCGCGGCGCACGGTGCGCTTCAGCGTGCGGGTGTCGTAGAATTCATAGACGATGGCCAGAACGGCGACCAGCACGGCGACCGCGAGCCCGATCAGCAGGCCGCCTCGAAAAGTGCGCATCATGTTGCTCTCTCGAAAAATCGGGAAATGGAATATTCGCGAAGGCGAAGAAGATTAGAGCTCGGGCTTCTGCCGAATGACGACCTTGGTCCCGACCGGGACGCGATCGTAGAGATCGGCAACGTCATTGTTGACGAGACGGAAGCAGCCCGAGGACACCTTGGTGCCGATCGTATCAGGACGGTTGGTGCCGTGGATGCGGTAGACGGTGGTGCCGAGATACATGGCGCGGGCCCCTAGCGGATTGCCGGGGCCGCCGGCCATGAAGCGCGGCAGATAGGGCTGGCGCTGGATCATCTCCGGCGGCGGCGTCCAGTCCGGCCACTCCTTCTTGTTGGTGATGTTCACCAGCCCCTGCCACTGAAAACCATCGCGGCCGACGCCGATGCCGTAGCGGATCGCGCGCCCGCCGGGCTGCACCAGGTAAAGATGACGTTCGGCGGTCGAGATGATGATGGTGCCGGGCGCCTCGGTGGTGCGGAAGTACACCACCTGCTTCTGCCATTCCGGATCGAGCTGGTAGGCATCGTCGGCGATCAGGCCCGGCTCGTCGCCGCGATCAGGCTGCTGGGCGAAGGCTTGGGGCGCCCAAAGGATCAGGCCGATCGCAGCCACAAGCATCCCGGTCAGGCGACGAAAATCCGTCATGTAAAGCTCTCCCCGCTGCCACAGCGCAAATCATTCAGAACCATCAAACCTGAGGGGCAAGTTCATGGCAAGTTGATGGCGCGCCGCCCTGGTATGTCACGACAATGCTTTGGTTTTTTGACGCGCCGCGCAATGCCACAAACAGGGGATGGCGCGAAAAGCAGTGATCGTGGCGCCCCGGCTCGGTGCGCTCCCTCCCCCGCTTGCGGGGGAGGGCCGGGAGAGGGCTGTCTCCATGATGGAGCAATCCCGATGTGGAGCAGAACCCTCACCCGGCGCGCGGGACGATGCTGCGCATCGCCCGGGGCGCGCCGACCTCTCCCGCAAGCGGGAGAAGCTCAGACCGAACTCGCGGTGAGATCAACTTCGACAATTGGCGCTAGACGCCAATCAGATCCGGTTGCTCTCCGCCGCGATCCCGAGCCGCCGGACGATTTCGGCGCCCACGGCGCGGGCCTCGAGCCGCGATCCGATGCGGGGGCTGCGAAAGCGCCGTCCGGAGTGCAGCCGGATCACCACGATGCAATGCTCGTCCTCGGACCGGCCGCGGCGCTCGACCGTGATCGTCTTCACGTCGTGCCCCTCGATATGGTCGGCGCGCGGCGTGCCGTCGCCCCACAGGCGTTCGACGCGAATGTCCCCTTGCCGGATGATCCAGAAGGCACCGGTCACGAGATTGGCATATCTGTGCACGGCGAGCGCGGCGATCGCGCCAACCGGCAGCAGCATGATGTCGATCGGGCCGGGCGGCAGGCCGCGCCAGAGCTTGTAGGCGTAGGGAACGGCGCACAGTGCGACGGCGATCAATGCAACGATGCGGATGTCGCGCGCGGGAAACGGCTCGAGAGGTTCGCCGAGATGCATCTCGGGATTGCTGGCATCGAGTGGATTGCTGGGTGCCTCGACATTGGGAACGCCGAATTGCGCGGCGATCCGGGCGACGGTGCCGCGCACATGCGTGACGTCGGAGATCGGCGGAGACGTCAAGCGTTCCCCGGAGGCCAGCGTGAAAGCCAGCTGGAAACGGGCTTTCGCCCGCTTGCTGCCGGGAACTTGCAATTCCCTGATGTCGTCCTTGGCGACGACCCGCGTACGGAGCTTTCCGAAGGGGCGCTGTTGCCCGATCAGGATCTCGTTCGGGGTGATGATCCACACTACCGCCGGCGCCAGCATGATGCCGCAGACGAATGCCGCACCCAGGAGGAGAGCGGCTACCGAGATGATCACTTCCAGCGTGTCGTGCGTGAACAGGCCGGGCGTAAAGCACAGCGCCACCGCGGCCGCAGAGCCGGCCATGATCAGCCGCTGCGCGATCGAGGAGCCTTCACGAAGGCGGATGTCGTTGCTGGTGGTCGCGTCGTCCATCACGGGCGGCTGATTTCGTCGATGCGAAACTCCACGGACGGGTCCGTGGAGTCAAGCAACAAGGACGACAGATGAATCCGGCCGCGCGATGTCGGCGCGGCATCAACTGTTCACGTTCAGGAGCCGCGCCACCGTTCCGTCGATCTGGTCGTAGCTGCCTTCGCCTTCGTGCTGGAACACGATCTTGCCGGTCTGGTCAATGATGTACTGCGCCGGCCAATATCGGTTGCGGTAGGCGTTCCAGGTTTTGGAATCATTGTCCTGCGCCACGGGATAGGTGATGCCGTGGCGTTTCAGCGCAGCCTGCACGTTAGAGGCGGAACGCTCGAACGGGAATTCCGGCGTGTGCACGCCGACCACGACGAGGCCCTTGTCCTTGTACTTGGCGTAGAGGTCAGTGACGTGCGGCAGTGTGTTGACGCAGTTGACGCAGCCATAGGTCCAGAAGTCGACCAGCACGACCTTGCCGCGCAGGTCGGCCATGCTCAGAGGTTTCGAGTTGAACCAGTTGTTGATGCCGGTGAAGTCGGGCGCGGTCTGCTGGCTCGCGGCGGCGGTGACGATGGGTGCAGCGCGCGCCGCCTCGTCGCAGATGCCGGGGATGACGGCGCCTGATCCGGCCATGCCGATCAGGGCGGCGGCCACGGTGAGCAGTTTGAAAGTCATGAACGAGTCCTCCGGTTGCGATGCGCGATGATCACAGGCCGATCTGGCCGGTGGGATAGAAGCCGGTGAGCCACGCCACGAGCAGCGTGTCGTATTGGAAATAGGCGGCGACCGCGAACGCGATCACGACAATGCCAAAACCCTGCTGCAGCCGCGGCGAGATGCGGGCGAGGCTGCGCACCCGCGTGGTCGCGGCCTGGCCGCCATGGGCGATCGCCAGCATCGGAATTGCCGCACCGATGGCGTAGGCGACCAGCAGCGTCCCGGCCCAGCCTAAGTTCTTCGAGGTCGCAACCAGCGTCAGGATCGAGCCGAGCACGGGACCGGCGCAGGGCGTCCAGACCAGGCCGAGCGTGGTGCCGAGCACGAGCCCACCCAGCGCGCCCTCGCGCTGGGTGGCGCTGGAATTGCCAAGATCGAGCCAGCCATTGAGCCGGATCGACAGCCATTCGAACGGCGCCGGCCACAGCATCAACAGGCCGAAGCCGAGCAGCAGGATGGATGCCGCTTCGCGCAGCACGTTCGGATCGAAGTCGAACAGCCGCGTGATCGCACCGAGCAGCAGCGCGGCCGCCGAGAACGAGATGATGAAGCCGAGCGCGATCATCGCCGGCCGCAAGTGCCCTGCGCGCCCGATCGAAGCGCCGAGCAGGATCGGCAGCATCGGCAGCGTGCACGGCGCGGCGATGGTGAGGATGCCGGCAAGGACGGCGAAGAGAAGTTCGAGCATCGGGCACTCGTGGAGAGGGGTACGAGGCCAGTTCGCGAGGAGGCGGGATGTCGTTACGCAGCGTCACGCGTTCGTGACGGGCTACCCTGTCGGCCACGACGAAGGTGCGCCCCCCTCCCCCGCTCGCGGGGGAGGGTTGGGGAGAGGGTGCCTCGGCAACGAAGACTCCCCAAGAGGAAAGAACCCTCACCCGCCGCGCGCGGGACGATGCTTCGCATCGCCCGAGGCGCGTCGGCCTCTCCCGCAAGCGGGAGAGGCGCGAGCCTGCCGCCGCACCTTCCGCCAAACACAAAACGACCCGGAGGGGGGCATCCCGTCCGGGTCGTTGGAGGTCCTTGGGAGGTTTAACCAAAACCGTATGCGAACTTTATAGGAGGGAAGTTTTTCCGCCTGATGTTGTGCTTTGTTTCAATTGTTTCGTCGGCGGTAACACTTCCGTGTCCGGGGACAGGGCCAAAGGCGCGGCCCTATCCCATTGAATCCGTTGGGTTTACGCGGCGAAGCGATCCACGCCGGCGCCCTTAAGCAAATCGGCGAGCTGCTTGCGGGCGTAAAACATCCGCGTTTTCACCGTGCTCTGGGGATGCCGATGATCTGCCCGACCTCCTCCACCGACTTCTCGTGATAGTAGACGAGGTTGATGATCTCGCGATGCGCAGGCGACAGCTTCTGCACGCAGGCGCGCAGGATGGCGCTGGTGTCGCTGCGGTCGAGCGAGGTCTCCGGCGTGTCGGAATCGTCGGGGATCTGACGCACATCCTCCTGGTCGATGTCCTCGAAACGGCGCTGGCGCATCGCGGTCAGCGCCTTGAAGCGGGCGATCGAGAGCAGCCAGGTCGAGACCTGCGAGCGGCCCTGGAATTGGCCGGCGGTCCGCCACACGTCCAAAAACACCTGGCTGACGAGGTCTTCCGCCGTAGTGGCATCGCGCACGATGCGCAAGATGAAGCGGTAAACCCGCACATTGTGCCGGCAATAGAGGATGTGCATGGCCGTCCGGTTGCCGCCGGCAATGCTTTCGAGAAGCATGTCGTCCGAAGTCGCCTGAGCGGCAATGATGCTTTGGCTGGCCTGGGCGTTGATGGCAATGACGTTCGGCATGAAATTAGCTCCCCGTAGCGCCGCAACCGAGCGGCGTTTCCTTGAGGGAAAGTGTTAATCAGCCAACGTTTCGGGACGTCTGCACGAAAAGCGGAAAATGGTTTCGTGCGCCGCCAAATTGTTTCGTCGAAAGGGGTGCGACGAAACATTCGGAGCAAAAAAGCGTGGAATTTCAATGTACGGGAAATACGGGGTGGGGATTGGCGGCGTGAGGAACGAATTTGGGGGTGTTGCGTTCGCTGCCGCCTCAAGCGTCGTCCTGGCGAAAGCCAGGACCCATAGCCACAGGATTGGGTTTGGCGAAGACTCGTGGTTATCAGTTCGGTCGCGCCAAACACACTGCCGCCGTCGGCGCTCCGCTTACCCGGACGATCATCATCGTAGGGTGAGCAAAGGCGCGCTTCGCGCCGTGCCCACCATCTTTCTGCAAGCGCTGTGAGAATGGTGGGCACGCCTCGCTTTGCCCACCCTACGGCACCTAACTCTTCCGCGCGCCGCCTACGCCTTCTCGCCGGCCGGCGAGAACAGATAGCCGCCGCCGCGGATGGTGCGGATCACGGCGGGCTTGGCGGGATCGGGCTCGATCTTGCGGCGGATGCGCATGATGCGGAGGTCGACGGCGCGATCGAAGGCTTCGGCGTCGCGTGCATTGGCGAGCTCCAGCAGGCGCTCGCGCGACAGCACGCGCTTCGGATTGGCGGCGAACACCTTGAGCAGACCGAACTCGGACGCCGTCAGCGGATGCTCGTTGCCCTCGTCGTCGCGCAACGCCTGCGCTTCGAGATCGAGCCATTTGGTGCCGAAGCGCACCAATTGATCCTTGTCGGACTTCGCGGCGGCGTCCGGCGCGGCAGCCTTGGCCGGCCCGCTCCGCCGCAGCACCGAACGGATGCGCGCCATCAGCTCGCGCAGCTCGCAGGGTTTTGCCACGTAATCATCGGCGCCGAGCTCGAGCCCGACGACGCGGTCGATCGGGCTCGCGGTCGCCGTCAGCATGATCACGGGCACGTTGATGCGGCTCTTGAGGTCGCGGATGATCGAGAGCCCATCTTCCTCGGGCATGTTGAGATCGAGCACGACGAGGTCGGGCATGCTGCCCTGGATCGCGGCGCGCAAGGACTTGCCGCCGTCGCACAGCGTCACGGTGAAGCCGTGCATCTTGAGATAATCGCCGACCATCTCCCGGGCCGGAGCCTCATCGTCGACGATCATGATGTGCTGGCTTTGGGTCATGGTCCTGAGATCACGGCATTTCAGTCGCGGGAAGCGTGATGGTGAAGGTCGAGCCCGTGCCGGGCCCGTCGCTGTCGGCCGTCACCTCGCCGCCATGCATGTCGATAATACGCTTCACGATGGATAACCCAAGCCCTGTCGAGCTCTCGCCGGCGGTCGGCTTTGCCGACAGCCGCTGGAACCGGCCGAACAGGCGGCCGAGATCCTCCGGCGACAGGCCGGCGCCTTCGTCGCTGACGCGGACGATGGTTTCGCTGCCCTCATGGGTCACGGCCACGGCGATCTTGCCGCCGATCGGCGAGTATTTGATGGCGTTGCTGATGAGGTTGTCGATCGCCTCGCGGATGCGGTCGGTGTCGCACATGGTGACGATGTTGGGCGGCGCGGTGACGCTGATCGTCTGCTGCTTGTTGACGGCGAGCGGCTGGTTGGCTTCGGCGACCTCCTTGACCAGGCCCGCGACGTCGACCGGTTCGCGGCGGATGGTGATGTCGAAGGCATCGGCCATCGCGTCCGAGATCAAATGATCGACCATCGTGGTCAGCCGCTTGGTGGCGTCGCGGATGTGATCGACCTGGGCGACCACGCCGCTTTGCGAGGCGCCGGTCGAGATCAGCTCCTTCAGCATCTCGGTGCGGCCGAGGATGACGCCGAGCGGATTCTTCAGATCGTGCGCGACGGTGCCCAAAATCTCGTTCTTGAAGCCGTTGGCGCGCTGCAGCCGCAGCCATTGCGCGGAGAGGCGGCGGTTGGCCTGCATCAGCGCGCGGGTGCGCTGGGCGACACGGTCCTCCAGCTGCGTGTTGGCGTCCTGGAGCTGCTGGTAGAGGATGACGTTGTCGAAGGCGATCGAGAGCCGGCTGGAGAAGATCTCGACCAGCGAGCGATCGGTCTCCGACAGCTCGCGCTCGGCCTGCAGCAGCACCACCACCTCACGGCCGCTTCCGGTGCGCAAATAGATCACGCTGCGGTGGTCGGCGAATTCGTTCTTGCGGCGCTGGAACGCGGCCTCCACCATCTCGCGCAATTCGGGGTCGAGTGCCTTCGACGAGGTGGTGCCGATGAAGCGGCTGTAGCAGCCGCTGCCGGCGAGCACCGAGAGCTCGGGGTCGACCCCGCCATTGTCGCGCAGGACCAGGATGCCGGCGCAGTCGACATTGAGCAGCGAGGCGAGCTGGGTCAGCACGCCCTCGGCGAGCCGCTGCATCGACTTGAAGTCGTAAAGCGTCGAGGCGGCGTCGATGATGATCTCGAGCCCGCGGCGTGTCTGCACCATGCGCTCGAGCTGCTGATAGGAGCGCAGCGCGGCGGTCAGCGAGGTGAACAGCTTGTCGGCGGTGAGCTCGGTCTTGGCCTTGTAGTCGTTGATGTCGTACTGCACGATCACGCGCCGCTCCGGCGCCTGGCCGGGCTGACCGGTGCGCAGGATGATGCGGACGGTCTCGTTCTTGATCTCGTTGCGGATGAATTCGACGAGCTCGAGGCCGGCGACGTCGGTCTCCATGATGACGTCGAGCAGCACGGCAGCGATGTCGCCGTGCTCGGCCATCAGCTTGCGACCTTCCGCCGCCGAATAGGCCGACAGGATCTCCAGGCTCTGGCCGTTGAGGCTGTAGTCGGACAGCGCGAAACGGGTGCCGTCATGCACGGCCGGATCGTCGTCGATGACGGCGATCTTCCATTTCCGGGCGTTGGCATCCTCCGACGCGGTACCGGTGTCGTCGATCAGGTGGAGGACATCGTCCTGTTCGGCCATTGAGAAGTCCCGTCACTTTCTGTGCTTTGTGCGCCCTTGGCGATGCGGGGCATGATAATGCGAAAAGTAGTGCCTTGTCCCAGCTTGGATTCCAGCATCATGCGGCCGCCGAGCTGCTGGGTGACGAGGTTATAGACGATATGCAGGCCAAGTCCCGTGCCACCTTCATTACGCCGGGTGGTAAAGAAAGGGTCAAAGGCCTGGCGCTGCACGTCCGGGGTCATGCCGGCCCCGTCATCGGCGAAGCTGATCTCGATGTCGTCGGCCCCGCGCGGCCGGGCCGAGATCGCGATCGTGCCTGCGCGGCCGTCGGCGAAGGCGTGGTTGGCGGCGTTGAGGAAGAGGTTGGTCAGGATCTGGCCGTAGGAGCCGGGATAGCCGTCGAGCAGCAGCCCTTCGGGCACGTCGACCTGAAGCGTGATCGGCGAGCGCTTCAGCACCGGGCGCAGGCTGGCGATGATCTGGTCGGTGGCTTCACTGAGCGAGAACTGCCGCCGCTCGGCATGGGAGCGATCGACCGCGACCTGCTTGAACGACTGGATCAACTCGCCGGCGCGCTGCAGGTTGGCGACGAGCTGCTGCGAGGCGTCGCGCGAGGACTGCACGAACTCCTCGAGTTGCGAGCGGCGCAAGCCCCCGTCGCCCTTGAGCTGAGCCTCGAAGATCTCGCTGCGCCGGGCAAAGCTCGATGCAACGGTCAGGCTGATGCCGATCGGGTTGTTGACCTCGTGGGCGACGCCGGCAACGAGGCCGCCGAGCGCGGCGAGCCGTTCGGCGTCGATCAGATTCTGCTGCGCGGTGTTGAGCTCGAGCAGCGCGCTCTCGGCCTTCTCCTTCGACGCGCGCAGCTCGTCCTCGGTCTGGCGCTTGGCGATCGCGTTCTCGCGGAACACTTCCACGGCGCGCGCCATGGCGCCGACCTCGTCGCGTGCCTTGGTGCCCTGCACCTCGCGGTCGAGGTCGCCGAGCGTGATCGCGCGCATCGCCGCCATGAGCTGCTGGAGCGGCAGGCGGATCGACAGTGCGATCATCACGCCGGCGGTGAGGATGACGCCGAGGAAGATCACCGCGATCGACAGCACGCGGCGGGAAATATCGGCCAGCGTGCGATCAAAAGTCGCCTGCGCCTTCTGCTCGCGCTGGCGCATCTTGGTCGAGAGGTCGTCGATGGCGCCGATCGCTTCAGCCTGACTGGCGTCGATGGTGTTGCGCAACAGATCGGTGCGGCTCGCCAGCTGCTCGGAGAGCTTTGCAAAGCCCTCGCGCAAGGATGCGGTGCGGTCCGCGAGCCGCCGCAAGGCCATGCGCTGGAGGTCGTTGTCGGCGAGATCGATCATGACCGGGATGGTCTTCTCGATCGTCTCGGTGTTGCGGCGCGCGTCGTCGGCCGCGCCCGGTGACAGCGACAGATAGTAGGAATTGGCCGCGACCAGCATCGCGGTGAAGGCTTCGCGGGATTTTCCCAGCGAAGGCCAGATCAGCGCGTCGCGATGGCCGGTGGCGCCTTCGATGATGGAATAGAGGCCCGCCATGTCCTTGGCCGGGCCCTGCACCTGCTCCTCATAGGTCTTGGCGATGGTGGCCTGCACGCTGCGCAGCTCGCCAAAGCCGTTGAGGAAGCGGTCGGTGGTGCGCTCGAGCTCCTCCACCGAGCCCGACAACATCGGATCCTTGGTGGCGCGGTTGGTCAGCGTGCCCAGCACCGCCTCGCGCAGCAGCAGGATCTCGGCGAACAGGTCCGGGCTCGGCTGGTTGATGTAGCGATGGATCAGGTTTTGCAGACGCCCGGTCTCGCTTTCGAGCAGCGCCAGAATCCGGTCGGACTCGCGCACCTGGCGCACGTCGTCCCAGGCCGAGCCCAGCACCTGCGCGCCGTTCCAGATCATCGCCACCAGCACCACGACGACGGCGGAGTTCAGCGCCGCGATCGACAGGATGCGCCAGCGGATCGGCACCGCCCGCAGCGCGCCGACGAGACGCGCGCGCAGCCGCCCGATCGGGCCGGGCGGCCTCTCTGTGGTCTCGCTGTGTCCAAGCCCGGCCAAGAGGCTCTACTCCACCGTGCGAATGCGTTCGATCAGCGCGGCCGCGGCCGGATCGCGCCCGGCCTTGGCATAGATTGGAGCCATCGCCTCCTCGAACGGCTTGCGGTCGATGTCCTTGATGATGGTGGCGCCGGCTTCCTGGGCCTTGCGCTGCGACTGCTCCTCGAGGTCGCGCCATTTCTCGCGCATGAACAGGCTGGAGCGCTGCGCGGCCTCCTTGAAGATCGTCTGCTCCTCCGCCGAGAGGCTTTTCCAGGCCTTCAGCGAGATCACCAGCACTTCCGGGCTCATCGTGTGCTCGGTGAGCGCGTAGTGGCCGGCAAGTTTGTAATGGTCTGTCGTCACGAAGGATGGCCAGTTGTTTTCGGCGCCGTCGATCAGGTGGTTGGCAAGCCCGGTGAGCACCTGCCCGTAAGGCAGCTCGACCGGTTCGGCGCCGAGCGCGCGCATCATCTGGTTCATCAACTCCGACTGCTGCACCCGGATCCGCAATCCCCTGAGATCCGCGACACTCCTCACGGGCCGGACGCTGTTGTAGATCGACCTCGCGCCGGAATCGTAGAAGGCGAGCCCGACGAAGCCATAGGGCTCGAAGCTGTTCAAGATCTCGCTGCCGATCGGCCCGTCCAGCACCTTCTGCATGTGCTCGATGGACCGGAACAGGAACGGCATCGCCAGCACGTTCATCGCCGGGACGAAATTGCCGATCAGGGCGACGTTGGTCCGGTTGAGGTCGATGGCGCCGGCCCGGGTCTGCTCGATGGTCTCCTTCTCCTCACCGAGCTGGCGGGAGTGGAACACCTTGATCTCGTGCCGGCCGCCGGTGCGCTCGGCGATCAAGGCGCCCATGTAGCGCAGCGCCTGGACGGTCGGGTAATCCTCGGTCTGGGTGTCGGCGGCGCGAAATTCGCGTGCGACCGCGTCCGTCGTACAGACGGCAAGCAGAAGCGCGACGAAGATCACCCCGGTCCGCGAGAGTTCGGCACGGCTCAACACTGGCACACTCAACCCCTCAGTGGTGGAGTCTATGGCGGAAGGAAAAGGTTCAACGCAATCTAGCAAATGGTAAAGGGAAGGCCATCCCGCTCCGGGCGTCGGGCCGATTGCGCGGCGCGGCCGCCGCGCATTCCCGGTTGAAACTGCCAATGCCGCGCCTTAAGCAAGGCAGCCGCCCTTTAGTCGTGCGACACGGGAAGAGCCATCGTGATTTCAGCATTGCGCTTTTTGCAGGCCGTCGCCGTCCTTGCGGCTGTCACCATCGCCGCGCCAGTGCGTGCCGCCACCGACATCGCGCTGTGGCACGCCATGTCCGGCGAGCTCGGCCGGCAGCTCGACAAGCTCGCTGCCGACTTCAACGCCTCGCAGTCCGACTACCGCATCGTGCCCAGCTACAAGGGCAATTACACCGAGACGGTGACGGCAGCGATCTTCGCCTTCCGCTCGCGCAGCCAGCCTGCCATCGTCCAGGTCAACGAGGTCGCCACCGCCACGATGACCGCGGCCAGGGGTGCGATCTATCCCGTGTTCAGCCTGATGCGGGACCAGGGCGAGCCATTCTCGCTGGGCGATTACCTTCCCGCCGTCTCCGGCTACTACACCGATGCGGCCGGCAATCTATTGTCGTTCCCGTTCAATTCCTCGACGCCGATCCTCTATTATAACAAGACCATGTTCCGCGATGCCGGCCTCGATCCGGAGACGCCGCCGAAGACCTGGCCGGAATTGGGACTAGCTGCCAAGCGCCTGCGCGAACGCGGTGCGGTCTGCGGCTTCACCACCTCCTGGCCGTCCTGGATCCACGTCGAGAATTTCTCCGCCTTCCACAATTTAGTCCTGGCGACGCGGGCGAACGGCTTTGCCGGGCTGGACGCGGAATTGACCATCAACAATCCGGTTCTCGTCAAACACATCGCTCAGCTCAGCGAGTGGCAAAAGACAAAACTGTTCGACTATAGCGGCCGCGGACAAGCGGCCGAGCCGCGTTTCCAGAAAGGCGAATGCGGCATCTTCATCGGCTCCTCGGCGACGCGGGCCGACATCAAGGCGAACTCGAAATTCGAGATCGGCTACGGCATGATGCCGTACTGGCCCGACGTGAAGGGCGCGCCGCAGAATTCGATCATCGGCGGCGCCACGCTGTGGGTGCTGCGCGACCGGCCGCGCGAGGAGTACAAGGGCGTGGCGCGGTTCTTCGCCTATCTGTCGCAGCCGGGCGTGCAGGCTGCCTGGCACCAGAACACCGGCTATCTGCCTGTTACCCGCGCCGCCTTTGAGCTGACACGGTCGCAGGGATTCTACGAGCGCAATCCTGGTTCGGCGATCTCGTTCGAGGAGATCACGCTGCATCCGCCGACGGAGAACTCCAAGGGCGTCCGGCTCGGCTCTTTCGTGCTGATTCGCGGCGCGATCGAGGACGAGTTGGAGCAGGCCTTCGCCGGCCACAAAAGCGCGCAAGCAGCGCTGGATTCCGCCGTCGAGCGCGGCAACAAGCTGCTGCGCCAGTTCGAGCGCGCCAGTCCCGAGCGGTAGAATGTCGCGATTAGACATCGCTGCGACCGCGCGTGAGGTGCGCTCCCTCCCCCGCGTGCGGGGGAGGGTTGGGGAGAGGGTGCCTCCGCATCAGGACAATCACCTAGAGGAGAAAGCCCTCACCCGGCACTATGTGCCGACCTCTCCCGCAAGCGGGAGAGGTGCACCGCGTTCCTGGCTTATGCCAATCGCGCCAATGCGATGCTAGCGGTGAGTTTGGCCGTGGCGCAGAACGAGGTGCGCTCCCTCCCCCGCGTGCGGGGGAGGGTCGGGGAGAGGGTGCCTCCGCATCGGGACAATCACCTAGAGGAGAAAGCCCTCACCCGGCACTACGTGCCGACCTCTCCTGCAAGCGGGAGAGGTGCACCTCTTTGGCTTGCACAGAGCCAACCAAAGCTGACCCTGCCTTCGATGCGCGAATGCAGATGACCTTCACGCCGTCGCAACAACTGCCTCACTTCGCCGACGCTAAAAGCTTTCGCGCCTGGCGCTCCGACCCGGCGCAATGGCTGGGAATCGCGCTCGACATCGCGCGCGGCGAGGACCTCGATGCCAGCGCGCCGCAGGTGTTTGCGACCGGCACCAATCTGGTGGTCGGGCTCGGCGAGGGCCTCATCCTGAAAATCTTCCCGCCGCTCTTGCGCGCGCAATTCGTGTCCGAGCGTGGGTCGCTGGCGCAACTGAAAGGCCATCTCGGTCTACCGATTCCCGAGATCGTCGCCGAAGGGGAGCGCGACGGCTGGCCCTATCTGATCATCACGCGCCTTGCCGGCATGCTCGGCTCGGAGGTGTGGCCGCAATTGGCGGAAGACCAGAAGGAGCGCGTGCTGCGCCAGATCGGCGAGACCATCGCGGCCGTGCAGCGCGCGCCGCTCGGAGAGCTCGTGCACATCGAGCCGCGCTGGGACGGCTTCATGCGCCAGCAGATGCAGGGCTGCAAGGCGCGGCACGCGCGTCTCGGCCTTGCGCCGAAATTCCTCAAAGGCCTCGATGATCTCCTGCGCGACGCCGCAAAGCTCATTCCGTTGGATACGCCGCCGGTGATCCTGATCGGCGAATACATTCCGGAAAACTTCCTGCTCGCCTGCCGGAACGATCAATGGTCGCTCGCCGGGTTGTTCGATTTCGGCGACGTGCTGGCCGGATGGCGCGATTACGATCTGCTCGGCCCCAGCGCCTTCATGGCGGCGGGCCGGCCGGGCCGGGTGCACAGCCTGCTCGAAGGCTTCGGCTATGCAAAGCTGGATTTCGATCTGAAGCGCCGCCTGATGGCCCTGATGCTGCTGCACCGCGCCAGTGACCTCAACAGCCACATCTGCATCGAGGGCTGGCAGGACATGGCGGGCGATCTGGTCGAGTTGCAGGAGCTGATCTGGCCGGGGTGATCGCCGGTCGTCCACCACTGGTGTCGTCCTGGACAAGCGCAGCGCCTGGCTTTCGCCAGGACGACAGCGGAGAGGGAGGCGTGCCCGCCAAATGAGCCGCTATATCGAATAGCCTACATAATAAGCAAATGCCACGCTTTGTATGCAATGATAATGATTTGGGCTGTCGTCCTTCAGGCCGCAAATCCGACCTTTCGTCCGCGATTTCAGCGGATTAGCACGCTGGGCAACGCTCCACTAACCCTTGGCACGAACCTTGCGAATCCGGTTCCAACCAAAAACTTTGTGTTGGAGCGATTTCATGAAGCGCCGCGATTTCCTTAAGTCCGTTTCCGGATTGGCCGCTGGCGCGGCGCTTCCGGCCATGCCGCAGGTCGTTTCCTCCGCCAAGGCCGATGCGCGTTCGGAGACGCTGCTGATCGTCTCGGAAGGCGGCCCGAACAATCTCGACATCCATGGCGTCGGCACCAACGTGCCGGGCTACGAGGTGTCGTGGAATTGCTACGACCGCCTGATCAGCCACGAGATGAAGAGCGGTCCCGGCGGCGTGCCCTATTACGATCGCGACAAGTTCAAGGGCGAGCTCGCCGAGGACTTTAGGATCGACGACATGTCGGTCACCTTCAAGCTCAAGAAGAACGCCAAATTCCACGACGGCGCGCCGGTCACGGCGAAGGACGTGAAATGGTCGCTCGACCGCGCCGTCAGTGTCGGCGGCTTCCCGACCTTCCAGATGAGTGCGGGCTCACTGACCAAGCCCGAGCAGTTCGTCGTGATCGACGACTACACCGTGCGGGTCGATTTCCTGAAGAAGGACAGGCTGACGATTCCCGATCTCGCGGTCATCGTGCCCTGCATCGTCAATTCCGAGCTGGTGAAGAAGAACGCCAGCGAGAAGGACCCCTGGGGTCTCGAATTCACCAAGCAGCAGACCGCGGGCTCCGGCGCCTACAAGGTGACGAAGTGGACCGCCGGCACCGAAGTGGTGATGGAGCGCAACGAGGATTGGGTCGGCGGTCCCCTGCCCAAGATCAAGCGCGTGATCTGGCGCATGGTGCCGCAGGCCGGCAATCGCCGCGCGCTCTTGGAACGCGGCGATGCCGACATCTCCTATGAGCTGCCGTTCAGGGATTTCCAGGAGATGAAGGCGAACGGCAAGCTCAACGTGGTGTCGCTGCCGTTCTCCAACGGCATCCAGTATATCGGCATGAACGTGACCAAGCCGCCGTTCGACAATCCGAAGGTGCGGCAGGCCATCGCCTACGCGCTGCCCTACCAGAAGATCATGGACGCCGTGCTGTTCGGCCTCGGCAATCGCATGTTCGGCGCTGCCAAAGACAAGCCGACCGAAGTCGCCTGGCCGCAGCCGCACAAATACAACACGGACATGGAGAAGGCGAAGGCGCTATTGGCAGAAGCCGGCTATGCCAACGGTTTCGAGACCACGATCTCGTTCGACCTCAATTTTGCCGGCGTCAACGAGCCGCTCTGCGTGCTGGTGCAGGAGAGCCTCGCGCAGCTCGGCATCAAGACCACCATCAACAAGGTACCCGGCGCCAACTGGCGCACCGAGCTCAACAAGAAGGAGATGCCGCTCTTCACCAACGTGTTCTCGGGCTGGCTCGATTACCCCGAGTACTTTTTCTACTGGTGCTATCACGGCAACAATTCCGTCTTTAACACCATGAGCTACAGGTCGGCCGAGATGGACAAGCTGATCGACGGCGCGCGCAATGCTGCGGCTGTTGGCGACAAGGCAGCCTATGACGCCGACGTGAAGGGCTTCGTCGATCTCGCCTACGCCGACATCCCGCGCATCCCGCTGTATCAGCCCTTCGTCAACGTCGCGATGCAGAAGAACATCAGCGGCTACCAATACTGGTTCCACCGCCGCCTGGATTATCGCGCGATGGCGAAGGGGTGAGAGGGCATGCTGGTCGTCAGCGACGCATCGGCATCGGCACTGGGCTCCCTCTCCCGCTTGCGGGAGAGGGTTGGGGAGAGGGTGTCTCCGCTTTGGGATTGGCAGCGATTGCGGAGGGTGTCCCCGCTCGGCCAGAGCCCTCACCCGCCGCGCTCTGCGAGCGCGTCGGCCTCTCCCGCAAGCGGGAGAGGCGAAGCAAGCCCGCGGAGCACCCCATGCTGACCATGATCGGCAAGCGCCTGATGTTCGCGATTCCCTCGCTGATCGGCGTCGTCATCGTCACCTTCCTGCTGACGCGCGCGCTGCCCGGGGACCCCGCGGCCTACTTCGCCGGTCCCGCCGCAACCAAGGAAGCCGTCGAGCAGATCCGGAAAAAACTTGGCCTCGACCGGCCGCTGATCGAGCAGTTCTTCCGCTATACCAACGACCTCGCCCATGGCGATTTCGGCAACTCGCTCACCACGGGCCAGCCGGTCGCAACCGAGATCCGCAACCGCCTGCCGGCCTCCGCCGAGCTGACGCTGCTCGGCCTCATCGTCTCGATCGTGATCGCTATCCCGCTCGGCGTGCTGGCGGCGACGCGGCCGGGCTCATGGGTCGACCATCTCTGCCGGGTCACGACCACGGCCGGCGTGTCGCTGCCGGTGTTCTTCACGGGCCTCGTGCTGGTCTATGTCTTCTATTTCCGGCTCGGCTGGTCGCCGGCACCTCTCGGCCGGCTCGACGTGTTCTACAGCGCGCCGCCGACGGTGACAGGCTTCTATCTGATCGACACCCTGATCGCGCGGGACGTCGAGGCGTTCCGCTCGGCGCTGAGCCAGCTCATCCTGCCGGCGACGACGCTCGCGATCTTCTCGCTGGCGCCGATCGCGCGCATGACGCGCGCCTCGATGCTGGCGGTGCTCGCCTCGGAGTTTGTCCGCACCGCGCGCGCCAGCGGGCTGTCGCCGTCGACCGTTATCGTCACCTACGCCTTCCGCAACGCCATGCTGCCCGTCATCACCACGCTCAGCATGGTGTTCTCGTTCCTGTTGGGCGCCAACGTGCTGGTCGAAAAAGTGTTCGCATGGCCCGGCATCGGCTCCTATGCGGTGGAAGCGCTGATCTCGTCCGACTTCGCGCCGGTGCAGGGCTTCGTGCTGACCATGGCTGTCATGTACGTGCTGCTCAATCTCGTGATCGATATCCTCTATGGCGTGATCGATCCGCGTGTACGGGTGGAGGGCTGAACCATGATGAGGTTTCGTCCTATGCAAACTCCGACGAAGGTCCGCCCCCTCTCCCGCTTGCGGGGGAGGGTTGGGGAGGGGGTATCTCCGCGGGCGAGAGCCCCGATGTGGAGAGAGCCCCCACCCGGCGCGTTGCGCCGACCTCCCCCGCAAGCGGGAGAGATAAGGCGCTCCCGCGGCTTGCTGGTTTGATCAAACAACACCCGGGTGATCTCATGAGCTCCGTTGCGCCTGCTGTTGAACCGGTCGGTCCCGCGCGTACCTCGGGGCTATCGGCAATCCTCGAACAGACGCGCTATGTCCTCAGCGAAAACAAGGTCACGGGCTTTGCCTTTGCGCTGCTGATCCTGATCCTGGCCGCCGCGATCTTCGGTCCCTATGTGGTACCCTACGATCCACTGGCCTCCGACACCGCCGCGACGTTGCGGCCGCCGTCGGCGGCGCACTGGTTCGGCACCGATCAGTTGGGACGCGACATTTTTTGCCGCGTCATCGTCGCGACCCGGCTCGACACCTTCATCGCGATCGCCTCCGTCGCGCTGGTGTTCCTGATGGGCGGGCTCGCCGGCATCGCGGCCGGCTATTTCGGCGGCTGGACCGACCGCATCGTCGGCCGCATCGCCGACACCATCATGGCCTTCCCGCTGTTCGTGCTGGCGATGGGCATCGTCGCCGCGCTCGGCAACACCGTGCAGAACATCATCCTGGCCACCGCCATCGTGAACTTCCCGCTCTATGCCCGCGTCGCGCGCGCCGAAGCCAATGTCCGCCGCAATGCCGGCTTCGTGCAGGCCGCGCGCCTCTCCGGCAACGGCGAATTCCGCATCCTCTTGGTGCATATCCTGCCCAACATCATGCCGATCATGATCGTGCAGATGTCGCTGACCATGGGCTACGCCATCCTCAATGCCGCGGGCCTCTCCTTCATCGGTCTCGGCGTCCGCCCGCCCACCGCCGAATGGGGCATCATGGTCGCCGAAGGCGCGGGCTTCATGGTCTCAGGCGAATGGTGGATCGCGCTATTCCCCGGCCTCGCGCTGATGATCGCCGTGTTCTGCTTCAACCTCCTCGGCGACGGCCTGCGCGACATCGTCGATCCCCAGCGGAGGACGTGATGGCTAGCGTAGGTCCAAATTTGCCGCAGAAATTCCCCAATGAAATCAATCCCGTTCTACTGTGCATGGGGTTGTTTTTGCCATTTTTGTTTGGGAGGCACCCCTGACCGCCCAGCCCCTGCTCGACATCCAGGACCTCACCGTCGAATTCACGACCCGCCGCGGCATCGTGAAGGCGGTGCAGCACGTCGACATCGCCGTCGCCAAGGGCGAGACGCTGGCGATCGTCGGCGAGTCCGGCTCCGGCAAATCGGTGACTTCCTATGCGGTGATGCGCATCCTCGATCGCGCGGGACGGATCGCCGAGGGCTCGGTGATGTTCTCGGGCATCGACGTCAAAGCCGCGACCGAGGACCAGATGCGCGATCTGCGCGGCCGCGAAGTCTCGATGATCTTCCAGAACCCGCGCGCAGCGCTCAATCCCATCCGCAAGGTCGGCGACCAGATCGAGGACGTCTTGCGCACCCATGTGCAGCAGGCCCAGGTCGCCGATCATGGCGAGAAAGCGATCGAAGCGTTGGAGCAGGTCAAGATCGTCCGCCCGCGCGAGCGCTACCACGCCTATCCGTTCGAGCTGTCAGGCGGCATGTGCCAGCGCGTCGTAATCGCGCTCGCGCTCGCCTGCAATCCGCAACTGCTGATCGCGGACGAGCCGACCACCGGCCTCGACGTCACTACGCAGAAGGCGGTGATGGATCTGATCGTCGAGCTGACCAAGCGCCGCGCGATGTCGACCATCCTGATCACCCACGACCTCGGCTTGGCCGCCGCCTATTGCGATCGCGTCGTGGTGATGGAGAAGGGCCGCGTGGTCGAGACCGCGAAAGCTGCCGAGATCTTTGCCCATCCGCAGCACCCCTATACGAAGAAGCTGATGCGCGCGACGCCGCGGCTCGGCGTGAGCTTGCGGGATCTGCTGCCGGAAGAGGATGCCGCGGGGGCGGCGTCCTTCGCCTCTCCCCGCGTGCGGGGAGAGGCCGACACGCTCGGCAGCGCAATTGCGCGCCAGAGCGTGGCGGGTGAGGGGGACTCTCCAAGCACCGCGGTCGTGGAAGCAGCCCCTCACCCCGACCCTCTCCCCGTGAAGAACGGGGAGAGGGAGAAGAAGCCCCTCCTCCTCGTCGAAAAGCTCGTCAAGGAATACCCCCGCCAGGGCGCGGCCGCCCTGCTCGGAAAACTGTTCGGCCGCAAGCCGCCCGTGGAGCCGGACGTGTTCCGCGCCGTCGACGGCATCAGCTTCTCGATTGGCGTCGGCGAGAGCGTTGGCCTCGTCGGCGAGTCCGGTTGCGGCAAATCGACGACGTCGATGATGGTGATGCGCCTCCTGGACCAAACCTCGGGCCTGATCCAGTTCGACGGCGAGAACATCGGCGGCATCGCGCCTGCCAGCTTCGCCCGGCTGCCGCAGCGCAGCCGGATCCAGATGGTCTTCCAGGACCCGACCGACAGCCTCAACCCGCGCTTCACCGCCGCGCGCGCCATCGCGGACCCGATCGTGCAACTCGGCGACATCAGGGGCCGCGAAGCGCTCCGCGCCCGCTGCGAGGAGCTGGCCACCATGGTCGGCCTGCCGCACAATCTGCTCGACCGCTTCCCGCATCAATTGTCCGGCGGCCAGAAAGCTCGAATCGGCATCGCCCGCGCCATCGCGCTGCATCCCAAGCTCGTCATCCTCGACGAGCCGACGGCGGCGCTGGACGTCTCGGTGCAGGCCGTCGTGCTGAACCTGCTTCAGGACCTCAAGGCGCGACTAGGTATGAGCTATCTGTTCGTCTCGCATGATTTGAATGTGGTGCGCTTGTTGTGCGATCGTGTCATTGTGATGCGGACGGGTCGGATCGTCGAAGAGGGCTCTTCCGAGAATGTCTTGAGCGATCCGCAGGACGACTACACCAAAGAGCTGCTGACGGCGATCCCGCATCCGCCGTTGCAGATACACTAAGAGTGCACTGATTGTTCGAGAGAGCGATGGCCGAACCGCTGGACGACTATATCGACGCCGTATCGAAAGCGCTGGCACTGCCGGTTGAGGAGGCCTGGAGGCCTGCGGTGCGCGCCAACCTCGAAGTCTCGCTGCGGCTTGGCCGCCTCGTCGACGAATTCGCGCTGCCGGACGAGACCGAGCCGGCGCCGATTTTCACGGCCTGACGTCGCCATGACCATCAAGCCAGAGATGACGGCCTCGGGAATCGCGAGCGCGGTTGCGGGCGGCAGGATGTCGGCGCTCGCTGCCACGGAAGCAGCTCTCGCGCGCATCAAGCAGCACGACACCATCCTCAATTCCTTCACCGACGTCACCGCCGATCGCGCCCGTGCCAAGGCGCGCGCGATCGATGCTGACATCGCCGCGGGCAAGAAAGTCGGCCCGCTCGCCGGCGTGCCCTTCGCGGTGAAGAACTTGTTCGATGTCGCGGGCGTCGTCACGCGCGCCGGCTCGAAGATCAACCGCGACCTCGCGCCCGCCAGGCGCGACGCCACGCTGATCGAGCGGATGGAAGCGGCCGGCGCCGTGCTGGTCGGCGCGCTCAACATGGGCGAATACGCCTATGACTTCACCGGCGAGAACATCCATGACGGTCCCTCGCGCAATCCCCATGACACCACGCGGATGACCGGCGGCTCGTCGGGCGGCTCCGGCAGCGCCGTCGGCGGCGCGCTGGTGCCGATCGCGCTCGGCTCGGACACCAATGGGTCGATCCGCGTGCCGTCCTCGTTCTGCGGCATCTTTGGCTTGAAGCCGACCTATGGTCGGCTGTCGCGGGCGCGCTCGTTCCCGTTCGTGGCGAGTCTCGATCATCTCGGCCCCTTCGCACGCTCGGTCGCCGACCTCGCACTCGCCTACGACGTCATGCAGGGCCCGGATGCCGATGATGGCGCCTGCACCACCCGTGGTGTCGAACATGTGGCGCCGCTGCTCGGCGAGTCCATTTCAGGCTTGCGCGTCGCGATCGCCGGCGGGCACTTCCAGAAGAACGTGTTTCCGGAAGCGGTCGAAGCCATCAGCCGCGTTGCCAAGGCGCTCGGCGCGACTGCGGTCGTCGACATCCCCGAAGCCTCGCGCGCCCGTGCGGCCGCCTATGTCATCACCACCACCGAAGGCGCCTCGCTGCATCTCGACCGCCTGCGCAAGCGCCCGAACGATTTCGATCCGGCCGTGCGCGACCGCTTGATCGCCGGCGCCATGGTGCCGGCGCCGCTGGTCGACCGCGCGCAAAAATTCCGCCGCTGGTATCGCGCTCAGCTGGCCGAAATCTTCAAGTCGGTCGACGTACTGCTTGCGCCGGCAACGCCGTGCACTGCGCCGAAGCTTGGTCAGGTGAATTTCACGCTCGACGGCGTCGAGCTGCCGGTGCGCGCCAATATCGGCATCCACACCCAGCCGATCTCCTTCATCGGCCTGCCGGTCGTCGCCGTGCCGGTGCCCCTCGAGCCGTTGCCGATGGGCGTGCAGATCATCGCCGCGCCCTGGCGCGAGGACATTGCGCTCCGCGTCGCGCACGCATTGGAGAAGATGGGCGTGGTATCCGCGCCGTCGCCGAGGGGACTTTAAGAGGAATTTGAGATGGAGATCGATCTCCCCGACGTGATCGCGGAAGTCAAAGCCGCATTCGAGCGCTATGAGCAGGCCCTCGTCAGCAACGACGTCGCCGTGCTCGGCGAGCTCTTCCGCAATGATTCCCGCACGCTGCGCTACGGCATCGGCGAGAATCTCTATGGCTATGAGGCGATCTCCGGCTTCCGCGCCGGCCGCTCGCCGGTCGGCCTGAACCGGCGCACCGCGAAGACCGTGATTACGAGCTATGGCCGCGAGGCGGCCGTGGCCTCCACCTTGTTCTATCGCGACACGGCGCCCGGCAAGGTCGGCCGGCAGATGCAGACGTGGATTCGTTTCCCCGAGGGCTGGCGCGTCGTCGCCGCCCATGTCAGCATCATCGACGAGCCGAAAGAGACCGTATGACGCTTGACGACTTCCCGCAGGGCACGTTGCCGGCCGAGCCGGTGGTGCCGCGCGTCGACCGTCCTTCGCCGTCGGTGCACAAGGTCACGCGCGCCGAGGAACTGCGCCTTCAGCTCGCCGATGAGATCGTGCGCGGAACCCTGGCTCCCGGTGCACCGTTGGACGAAACCGACATTGCGCGGCGGTTCAGCGTCTCGCGCACGCCGGTGCGCGAGGCGTTGCGCCAGCTGGTCGCGAGCGGTCTCGTCGAGGCGCGCGCCCATCGTGGCGCGGTGGTGGCGCAGCCCTCGATCGAGCGTCTCAAGAGCATGTTCGAGGCGATGGCTGAGCTCGAGGCGCTGTGCGCGGGCCTTGCCGCCGAACGCATGTCCGCCGCCGAGCGACATGGATTGGAGTCCATTCACGAAGAGTTGCGGGTGCTGAGCTATGCCGGCAATCCCGAGCGTTTCCACGAGGTCAATGAGCGCTTCCACAACGCGATCTATGCGGGATCGCAGAATGGCTACATCGCCGAGATCACGCTCGCCACCCGCGTCCGCGTGCAGCCGTTCCGCCGCGCCCAGTTCCGCAATCTCGGCCGTCTCGCCAAATCGCAAGCCGAGCACGATCGCGTCGTCGTCGCCATCATGCGCGGCGACAAGCAAGGCGCCGCCGCTGCCATGCGCGCGCACATCGAGCTGGTGCGCGGCGAGTATGAGATCTACGCGGTGTCGGTGTAGGCGGCGCGCGCGGGGCCGTAGGGTGGGCAAAGGCGCAAAGCGCCGTGCCCACCGTCTTTCCTATTTGATGTTGATGGTGGGCACGCTTCGCTTTGCCCACCCTGCGGCACCTAAGCCGTCGCGGCTTCCTTCATATACTTCCGCCAGCCACCATACGCCGTGATATCGCGCGCCTCGCCCAGCACCTCAGGCTCGACGAGAAAGCCCTTCACGCTGCGGCCATCGGCGAGCCGGATCGTGCCGATCGCCATCGGCGCGGGAATCGCATTGACGAACTTGCCGAAGGCGGACGACGACAGCGACCAGATCTCCAGCTCGATCGCGGCGCCCTTGCCGGCTTCGACGCGCAGCATGCCCGGCTTCGGCGGTGTGGTCTTGAGCGCGTAGAGCTTGTAGTCGGGCGCTGTCTTGGTCGCCTCGATCAGGCGCCCGTTCAGGGCCTTCAATTCGCCGTTCAGCGCCATGCCAGACAGATGGGCGCCGACGACGGCGATCGGAATCTCGTCGCCGCTGCTTGCGAGAAGCGGTGCGAGCGGTGCCTGTGCCACGCGCTGTGCGCCGAGACTCAGCTTCGTATCCGCATGGAACACACGGCCGATGCTCGCGAGCAGCGCGTCGCATCCTGCGGGGGCGAGCAGCGTGATGCCGAATGGAATGCCGTCCGTGCGCATCGAAGCCGGCACGGCGAGGCCACAGAGATCGAGCAGATTGACAAAATTGGTGTAGGTGCCGAGCCGACTGTTGAGCTCGATCGGATTGGCCAGCACCTGCGCGGTCGTATAAGCGGTCGGCGCCGTCGGCAGCACCAGGGCGTCGATACGCGCGAAAGTGCGCTCGGCGACCTTGCGCAGGCCCTGCAGGCGGTAGAGCGCAGAGAAGGTCTCCGCCGCCGTCAGCCGCGCGCCGGCCGCCGTGATCTCGCGCGTCACCGGATGGATCGCATCGGGTGCGGACGCGAGCAGATTCTTGATCACGAGGTAACGCTCGGCGACCCACGGACCCTCATAGAGCAGCTGCGCCGTCTCGTAGAACAGCTCGAGGTCGAACTCGACCAGATCAGCGCCAAGTGCGGTCCAGCGCTTCAGCGCATCGCTGTAAGCGGCTTCCGCCTTCTTGTCGCCGAAGAAGATCAGCTGTCCGTTGCGCGGCACACCCAGGCGCAAATTCGCCGGGAACGGCGTGATCGGCCCCAGCGGCCGGTCGCGCGAGAACGGATCGGCCTGGTCCGGCCCCGCCATCACGGAGAGCGCCAGCGCGGCGTCGTCGACCGTCAAGGCGAATACCGAGATGCAGTCGAGCGTGCGGCAGGCGGGCACCAGGCCCGCGGTCGAGATCATGCCGAGGCTCGGCTTGAGCCCGACGATGTTGTTGAGCATCGCCGGCACGCGGCCGCTGCCGGCGGTGTCGGTGCCGAGCGACAGCGGCACCAGCCCGGCGCCGACGGCGACCGCCGATCCCGAGCTCGAGCCGCCGGGAATGAGATCGTCGCGGATCGCATTCTTGGGAATGCCGTAGGGCGAGCGCACGCCGACGAGGCCGGTCGCGAACTGGTCGAGATTGGTCTTGCCGATGATGATGGCGCCGGCGGCGCGCAGGCGCTCGACCGCGGTGGAGTCGCGCGTCGGCGTGTAGGAGAAGGCCGGGCAGGCCGCCGTGGTCGGAAATCCCAGCGCGTCGATATTGTCCTTGACCGCAACCGGCACGCCATAGAGCGGCAGGCTCGTGGCATCCTTCGTGGCAAGTCTCTCGGCCTCCGCGATCGCATCCGTCTCGTCGCGCAGGCTGATGAACACGGCGGGATCGTTATGGTCGCGGATGCGCCGATAAGTCCGCGCGACCGTCTGCGCCGGCGTCAGGGTGCCCGCGCGATGCGCGGCCACAATCGCGGCGATCGTTTCAGGCTGCTCAGCCCCCATGGCGACAAAACTCCGGCAACTGGTTTACCCGGCTTGAAGCAAGCGATGTGCCATTGTGTACAGTATCGGGGCCAGGCAGGTGTCGCGGATATTGTCGTGAGATCAGTAGCTTGCGGAGTTCTGGTGGTCGAGCGCAATTGCTCGGTTGCAGGCATCTGCTTAAACTGTGGGCAGCCGAGATCAGGTAAAGTCGGCGAGGATCCGGAGCAGGTGCTGCCGGTTCTCCCTGCCGAGCTTCGCCTCGACATGCCGCTCGTGTTCGGCCGCGAGGCGCTTGAACTTGCTGAGCGCCGCCGCGCCCGGCGCGGTAAGGTACAGCGCGTGCGAACGCCGGTCCGTCTTCGACTTGATCCGCTTCACGTATCGGCGCTGTTCGAGGCTGTCGAGCAGATGCACCAGCCGGGCGCGCTCGATGCCGAGGCGCTTGGCCACCGCCATCTGCGACAGGCCCGGATTGGCGCCGATCACCGTCAGCACCGAATATTGCGTCGGCCGGATATCGACCTCGCCGAGCGTCTTGATGAAGTCCTGGAAGATCCAGATCTGGAAGCGCCGCACCGCATAGCCGGCGTGGCCGACCAGCGCGTCGAGGCCGACCTCGTCGGCGTCGTTCCGCTGCGCAGCGCCGTTGCCGGCGCGTTTGCGTGGGGACGTCTGGGCTGCGCTGGTTGTCACATCGTGTCTCCCTCTGCCGAACCTTAGCGCTTCGACGCTCGGGGTGAAAGTTTGTTGTTGACGACAACAATTGTCGTGCCCAACATTGTGGCCAAGGCAGCCCGGAACGAGGCTGCGGCCGATCCCGGATCCGGGGCGAGGAGGAAACCCGATGACAGCCGCCTCACGCGGTGATGCTGCGAGCCTGTTCGCAACACCCAGAACCGTTGCCGAGCATCGCGCCGACGGCAGCATCGTGCTGCGCTCGCCCGAGCCACTTGGCGAAAGCGCGCGCTGCACCGGCGACTGGCTGGAGCAGTGGGCGCGGCAAACGCCCGATACGATCTTCCTCGCCGAGCGCGGCAGCGCCGAACGGCCCTGGACCACCATCACCTACGCGCAGGCGCTGCGGCAGGTACGGGCGGCCGCGTCCTGGATCCTGGCGCAGGGCCTCAGTGCCGAGCGCCCGCTCGCCATCCTCTCCGACAACAGCATTGATCATGCGCTGCTCGCGCTCGCCGCGCAGCATGTCGGCGTGCCCTCGGCGGCGATCTCGCCTGCCTATTCGCTGATGTCGAAAGATTTCGACAAGCTCAGGAGCATGATCGCGCTGCTCGAGCCAGGCGCGATCTATGTCTCCGCGATGAAGCCATTTGCGGCGGCGCTAGATGCGATCAGGCCGCTGCACACGGCGCAGATCATCAGCGGCAATGCCGACGATGTCGACGCGCTGTCGTTCCGCACCATCGCGGCGACGCCCGAAACGTCCGACGTCGCAAAAGCCTTCGCTGCGGTGACGCCAGACACGATCGCAAGATTGCTGTTCACCTCGGGCTCGACCGGTACGCCCAAGGCGGTCATCAACACCCAGCGCATGCTGACATCGAGCCAGCAGGCCAAGGCGCAGACATGGACATTCCTCGAACCGGGCTGCGGCGATCTCGTGATTCTCGATTGGCTGCCCTGGAGCCACACCTTCGGCGCCAATCACAATTTCAACCTCGTGCTGCGCAACGGCGGCTCGCTCTACATCGACGGCGGCAAACCGGCTCCGGGCCTGTTTGCGATCTCGCTCGCCAATCTAAGAAGCGTGATTCCGACGGTCTATTTCAACGTGCCACGCGGCTTCGACATGCTGATCGCGGCCCTCCGCGGCGATGAGGAGCTGCGCCGCCGCTTCTTCGGCGAGGTGAAGTTCGCGTTCTATGCTGGCGCCGCGCTGCCGCAGAATCTCTGGGATGCGCTGGAGCAGCTTTCCATCGAGACCGTCGGTCGTGCGTTGCCGATGGTCTCGGCCTGGGGCTCGACCGAAACTTCCCCGCTCGCGACCGATTGCCATTTCCTCGCAGAACGCTCGGGCAATATCGGCGTGCCCATTCCCGGCACCGAGCTCAAGCTCGTCGCCTCCGGCGATAAGCTGGAGGTGCGCGTACGCGGTCCCAACGTCACGCCGGGCTATTGGAAGGCGCCCGAGCTGACGAAGCAGGCGTTCGACGAAGAGGGCTTCTATCTCATTGGTGACGCCGTGAAGTTTGCCGATGCGAAGCGGCCTGAGCGCGGTCTGTTCTTCGATGGTCGCGTCGCGGAAGATTTCAAGCTCAATTCCGGCACCTGGGTCAGCGTCGGCACGCTGCGCGTCGCCGGCATCGCCGCATTGGCGCCGCTCGCGCAGGACATCGTCGTCACCGGCCATGGCGGCGACGAGGTGCGCTTCCTGGTGTTCCCGAATATCGCTGCCTGCCGCGCCCATGCCGGGCTGGGCGAGACGGCAACTGTGAACGACGTGCTGGCGCATGACAAGGTCAGGACCGCGATCGCGCAAGGTCTGGCACGGCTGAAACAGCAGAGCGGCAACTCCTCCGGCCATGCCACGCGCGCGTTGTTGCTCGCCGAGCCGCCGTCGGTCGACGGCGGCGAGATCACCGACAAGGGCTACATCAACCAGCGCGCCGTGCTGACGCGCCGCGCGGATGCGGTGGCGCGGTTGAATGATGATGCGTCGGCGGAGTGGATTGGCTGTGCTTGACCGGGCGCTCTCCTCACACCTTCTTCGCTTCCACCGCCATTCGCACCGCGAGCCCGGCCAGCACCGTGCCCATCAGCCAGCGCTGCACCAGCATCCAGCTCGGCCGGCTCGCCAGGAACAGCGCGATCGATCCGGCCGCGAGCGCGATCATCGCATTGACGCTGACGCTGATCGCGATCTGGATCGCCCCTAATACCACCGACTGTGTCAGCACGCTGCCGGCGGTCGGATCGATGAACTGCGGCAGCAGCGCCAGATACAGCATCGCGATCTTCGGATTGAGCAGGTTGGTGACGAAGCCCATCGCGAACAATTTGCGCGGGCTGTCGATCGCGAGCTTCCTGACCTGGAACGGCGAGCGCCCGCCCGGCTTCACCGCCTGCCAGGCGAGCCACAGCAGATAGCCGGCGCCAGCGAAGCGCAGCGCGTCATAGGCGAAGGGAATGGCGAGCAGCAGCGCCGTGATGCCGAACGCCGCGCACAGCATGTAGAACACGAAGCCCAGCGCCACGCCGCCGAGGGAGACGATGCCCGCCGCCGGCCCCTGCGTGATCGAGCGCGAGATCAGGTAGATCATGTTCGGCCCGGGCGTGAGCACGAGGCCGAGGCAGACGAGGGCAAAGCCGAGCAGGGCGGGGGTGTGGGGCATGGGTGAACCGGTGCGGAGGACGCGATGGTTCTAATATGCGCGGCGAAGTGGGGCCATCGCGCAATTGCACGGAGGACAATTGAGTTTCTGGGCGCGCGCTCGCTGCGCTCCCTCGCCCCGTTCTTACGGGGAGAGGGGTGGGGTGAGGGGCTTCTCTCCACGGATGAGATCGCCGAGAGGCCTACCCTCACCCGGATCGCGCCGGACGATGCTCCGCATCGCCGGCGGCGATCCGACCTTTCCCGCAAGCGGGGAGAGGCGAAGAGACAGCTTCAATGCGCCTCGTCCCAGTTCGTCGCGGCACGCGCATCGACATGCAGCGGCACCGACAGCAGCACGGCCGGGAACGGGGCGTCCTGCATCACGTGCTGCACCACCGGCAGCGTCGCCTCGACTTCGGCGTCCGGCACCTCGAAGATCAATTCGTCATGCACCTGGAGCAGCATCTGCGCCGACAGCTTTTTCTTGGCCAGTGCATCCTCCACGCGCGTCATGGCGCGGCGGATGATGTCGGCGGCGGTGCCCTGGAGCCGGGCGTTGATCGCGGCGCGCTCGTTGAAGGCGCGCACCGAGGCGTTGGAGGCCTTGATATCGGGGTAGTGGCATTTGCGGCCGAACAGCGTGGTGACGTAGCCGTAGCTGCGGCAGAAGTCGCGCGTCTCGTCCATATAGGCGCGGATGCCGGGGAAGCGCTCGAAGTATTTCTTGATGTAGGCCGAGGCCTCCTCGCGCGCGATGCCGAGCTGGTTGGCGAGTCCGAATGCGGAGATGCCGTAGATGATGCCGAAATTGATCGCTTTGGCGCGGCGGCGGATTTCGCTGGGCATGCCCTTGATCGGCACGCCGAACATTTCCGACGCGGTCATGGCGTGAATGTCGAGCCCGTCGCGGAACGCCTGCTTCAGCACGGGAATGTCGGCGATCTCGGCCAGCAGCCGCAGCTCGATCTGCGAATAGTCGGCGGAGACCAGCTTGTGCCCCGGCGTCGCAACGAAGGCGCGGCGGATCTTGCGGCCGTCCTCGGTGCGCACCGGGATGTTCTGCAAGTTCGGCTCGTTCGACGACAGCCGGCCGGTCGTGGTCGCGGCCAGCGCGTAGGTGGTGTGGACGCGGTGGGTCTGCGGATTGACGTAAGTCGGCAGCGCGTCGGTGTAGGTCGATTTCAGCTTCGAGACCTGGCGCCACTCCAAAATCTTCTTCGGGAAGTCGTGGCCCTGCTCAGCGAGCTCATCGAGCACCTGGGCGGTGGTCGACCATGCGCCGGTTTTTGTCTTGCTGCCCCCGGGCAATCCCATCTTGCCGAACAGGATGTCGCCGATCTGCTTGGGGCTGCCGACATTGACCGGCTCGCCTGCGATCTCCTGGATCTCCGCTTCGACCCGCGCCGCGGTCTGGGCGAATTCGCCCGACAACCGCGACAGCACCTGACGGTCGATCGAGATGCCGCGCCGCTCCATGCGTGCCAGCACGGATACCAGCGGCCGTTCCAGCGTCTCGTAGATGGTGGTCATGTGCTCGGCGACGAGGCGCGGCTTCAGCACGCGCCAGACGCGCAGGGCAATGTCGGCACCTTCCGCCGACAGCGGAGCGGCCTTGTCGATCGGCACCTGGTCGAAAGTGATCCTGCCCTTGCCGCTGCCGAGCAGCTCGTTCTCCTTCAGCATGGCATGACCGAACCAGCGCTCGGACAGCGATTCGATCGCATGCGAGCCGCGGCCGGCGTCGAGCACGTAGGAGATCAGTTGCGCGTCGTCGATGTTGCGCAAGGTGATGCCGTGCTGTGCCAGCATCACCGCGGTGAACTTGGCGTCGAAGCCGACCTTGAGGATGCCTGACGATTCCAGCACCGGCCGCAGCGCTTGGATCGCGTCGTCGTGCTTGACCTGGTCGGGTGCCAGGCCCGCGTCGAACAGGCCGGCGCCGCCGCCGGATTGCTTGTGCGCCAGCGGCACATAGCAGGCCTCGTTTGGCGCCACCGCCAGTGCGATGCCGCAGAGATCGGCCTGCATGGGATTGATCGAATTCGCTCTCGTCTCGATCGCGACATGGCCGGCATCATGGATGAGCGCAATGAAAGCGTTGAGCTCTTTGAGCGTCTTGATCGCCTGATACTTGCCGCGCTCGACTGGAAGCTTGCGCAGCGCCTCTTCGCGCGCGGCGGCGAGCGAAATCGGCGCACCCTTCGGGCTCGCGGCCTTGTCCTCCTTGCTTGCCGATTTGTTGCGCTCGCGCGGAGCAGCTTGCGCCGGCGTGCCGGTTCCCGGCGCGGGCACCACATCCGAGGGCGGCAGCGGCGAGAATACGCTGGCGCCCTTGGCGTAGCCGGGATCGGCATCGACGTTGGCGGGATCGATCTGCGAATAGTCGGCGACGCGCCGCGTCAGCGTCGTGAATTCCATCGCCTTCAAGAAGGCGATCAGCTTGCGTGCATCCGGCTCGTGGACGGCGAGGTCGTCGAGAGGCACCTCGAGCTCGACCTTGTCATCGAGCAGCACGAGCTGCCGCGAGATCCGCGCCTTCTCCGCGTTCTCGAGCAGCGCCTCGCGCCGCTTCGGCTGTTTGATCTCGCCGGCACGGAACAACAATTGATCGAGGTCGCCGTATTCGGTGATCAGCTGCGCCGCGGTCTTGACGCCGATACCGGGCACCCCAGGCACGTTGTCGGTGGAATCGCCGGCGAGCGCCTGCACCTCCGCCACCTTCTCCGGCGGCACGCCGAATTTCTCGATCACCTCGGGGATGCCTATGCGGCGGTCCTTCATGGTGTCGTACATGGTGACGCAATCGGTGACGAGCTGCATCAGGTCCTTGTCGGAGGACACGATGGTCGCGCTCGCGCCGCGCTCGCAGGCCTGCCGCACATAGGTCGCGATCAGATCGTCGGCCTCGAACCCGACCTGTTCCAGGCAGGGCAGGTCGAAGGCGCGCACGGCTTCGCGGATCAGCGCGAATTGTGGGATCAGATCGTCAGGCGCCGGTGGCCGGTGCGCCTTGTAGTCGGGATAGATCTTGTTGCGGAAAGTGATTTCCGACTTGTCGAAGACGATCGCCAGATGCGTCGGCCGGTTGTCCTCGGGCATGTCGCGCAACAGCTTCCACAGCATGTTGCAGAAGCCGAGCACGGCGTTGACCTGGAGGCCGTCGGACTTGCGGTTCAGCGGCGGCAGCGCGTGATAGGCGCGGAAGATGTAGGAGGAACCGTCGACCAGGAAGACATGGTCGCCCTTGCCGGCCGCCTTCGCCGCGACCGGCTTGGCAGCAGCTTTGGCAGCAGCGGATTTGCTCTCGGCGGCCGCCTTGGGCGCGGCAGCCTTGGTTTCAGCTTTGGCGGTGGTCTTCGGGGACGTTTTGGGTGCGGTTTTGGGCATGGCCGCAATGTATGAATTTTTGCGGGCTTTGACAGCCTTGGAAGGCGGATTTTTGGCTCGCTGGCGCCACTATCCCCACTGTCATTCCCCGCGAATGCGGGGAATCGAGTACGCCGCGGCCTATCGGTTGATGACGACTGTCTCTGGGATGCTGGGTCGCCCGGTCAAGCCGGGCGACGACAGCGATCTCGATTACTCCGCCGCCTGCAACATTGGCCCCGTTTTCTTCGGCGCGATCCAGAACGCGTCCGGCCGCTCGAACAGGAAGCTGGCGTTGAGCCGCAGCGCGGCCTGCCAGATCGCGAGCGCCCCGAGCACGCCGAGAACCGTGACGACCAGCGATACCGTGCCGATATCGGCAATGATGCCCGTGCGCAGCAGCAGCGTCCGCGTCGCCGCCATCGGCAGGAAGAAGGCGAGGTAGATCACGATCGAATGCTCGCCGCAGAAGCGGAGGAAATTCAGCCATTGCGCGCGCGCGAGCAGCGTGCCCATCGTGATGATGGCGCAGGCACCGGCGAAGCCGAGCGCGAGCGAGACGATCTTCCATTCGCTGGCGCCGAATGTGACCAGTCCGGCATTGACCAATACCCAGGTCGCGAGCGCTGCAAGCGCAAAGGCCGGATGCTTCCGTGCGCGATCCGACAGGGCGAACACGTAAGGCGCGAACAGATAGCCTGAATAGAAATAAACGAAACGCGCGCAGAACTCGTCGATGACGGTCCAGCCGGTCGTGACGCGTGCCGTCTCCAGCGCGGCGGCTACGATCCAGATCGCGAGCGGCGGGATTTTGCGTGTCAGTTTTGTGACGACGAAGAAGATCGGCAGCAGATAGATGAACCACAGCGTGCCGAACGGCTCGATGAAGGATTCGAGGTACAACAGGCCAACCTCGCGCCAGCTCGTTTCCGCCGCGAAGGCCGGCGCCTTGAAGCCGAATTGGATTGTCACCCAGACGACATAGAAATAGGCGAAATGCACCACCTTGCGGTCGAGATAGGTTCGCCAGTCCCGGTCGATCACCAGGGACAGGAACAGGCCCGAAATCAGGAAGAAATCCGGCATCCGGAATGGCTTTGCGAAGGCCACGGCGACGTGCATGAAGCCGGTCTGTCCGGCGGCGAGTTCGACCCCGAGGACCGAATGCATCATCACGACCATGACGATGCAGATGCCCTTGGCGTAGTCGACCCAGTCGACACGCACGGCAGAAGGGGCCTTGGAACGCCCGCCCGCAGCGATTGTGCCTGATCGTGCCATGATGTCCCTTCTTGAGGCGTGTTCCGCCAGTCCCTGTCCGTCAGCGGGACAGTGTGGCGCCTTGCGGTTTCAGACTTCTTTACCGGTTCAATTTCCGTACCGCTTTTTTGTATGCGCCACTGTTCCCTCCCCTCAGGAAAATGCTAAACCGCCTCACGTCGGGGTTTCTTAACCAATCTAAAACAGGGATTTTCATGCGCATCGCGATGATCGGCACGGGCTATGTGGGACTGGTGTCCGGGGCCTGCTTTGCGGATTTCGGTCACGACGTCACCTGCGTCGACAAGGACGAGAAGAAGATCGCTGGCCTTCATCGCGGCGAAATCCCGATCTACGAGCCCGGGCTGGACGAGCTGGTCGCGAACAATGTGAAAGCCAAGCGGCTGGACTTCACCACCGACCTGTCCAAGCCGGTCGCGGAGGCCGATGCCGTCTTCATCGCGGTCGGCACGCCCTCGCGCCGCGGCGATGGTCACGCCGACCTCTCCTATGTCTACGCGGCCGCCCGTGAGATCGCGCAATCGCTCACCGGCTTCACCGTCGTGGTGACGAAGTCGACCGTGCCGGTCGGCACCGGCGACGAGGTCGAGCGCATCATCCGCGAGACCAATCCGTCGGCCGACGTCGTCGTCGCCTCCAACCCCGAATTCCTGCGCGAAGGCGCCGCGATCCGCGACTTCAAATTCCCCGACCGCATCGTGGTCGGCACCTCCGACGAGCGCGGCCGCAAGGTGATGGGCGACATCTATCGTCCGTTGTCGCTGAACCAGGCGCCGCTGATGTTCACGGCGCGCCGCACCGCCGAGATGATCAAGTACGCCGCCAACGCGTTCCTGGCGACCAAGATTACCTTCATCAACGAGATCGCCGATCTCTCGGAAAAAGCCGGCGCCAACGTCCAGGAAGTCGCGCGGGGCATTGGCCTCGACAACCGCATCGGCACCAAATTCCTGCACGCGGGTCCCGGCTTCGGCGGCTCGTGCTTCCCGAAGGACACCAAGGCGCTGATCAAGATCGCGCAGGACTACGACGTCTCCTTGCGCATCGTCGAATCCGTGCTCGCCGTCAACGAGAACCGCAAGCGCGCGATGGCGCGCAAAGTGAGCCAGGCGCTCGGCGGCTCGCTGCGCGGCAAGACCATCGCGGTGCTCGGCCTCACCTTCAAGCCCGATACCGACGACATGCGCGATGCGCCGTCGATCCCGCTGGTGACCGGCCTGATCGACATGGGCGCAAATGTGAAGGCGTTCGATCCCGTCGGCATGGAGCAGGCCAGGAGCGAGCTGCCCAACATCACCTATTGCGAGGATGCCTATACCTGCGCGCAAGGTGCCGACGCGCTCGTCATCGTCACCGAATGGGTGCAGTTCCGTGCGCTCGATCTCGACCGGCTGAAGGCGACCATGGCAAATCCCGTCGTCGTCGACCTCCGCAACATCTACCGCCCCGAGGACATGGAAGCCGCCGGCTTCGTCTACGAGAGCATCGGCCGCCCGTCGGTGCAGGGCTGATAGCTACACATGATTGTCAGACCCCGCGATGGCGGGGTATCCAGGAGCCCGTGACCTTCGTAATAACTGGGATCCGAGTTACTGGATCGCCGGCCCCAGTGCGCAATTGCGTACAGGGCAGACGATGACGGACCGAGACTTTTGCCCCGCAGCTTCGACACGCCCCTCCCGATCGATGCCGTGCTCGACGATTTGTCGCGCACGCTGGAGGCGCACAACGCGGCCGTGCTGGTGGCGCCGCCGGGTGCGGGCAAGACCACGCGGGTACCGCTGGCGCTGCTGGATGCGCCCTGGGCCAAGGGTAAGAAGATCATCGTGCTGGAGCCGCGCCGCATCGCGGCGCGCGCCAGTGCCGATCGCATGGCAAAATCGCTCGGCGAGCGTACTGGCGAGACCGTCGGCTATCGCGTCCGCTTCGGTTCCAAGATCTCGCGCGCGACGCGCATCGAAGTGGTGACCGAAGGTATTTTCACCCGCCAGATCCTCGACGATCCCGAACTCTCCGGCATCGCCGCCGTTCTGTTCGACGAATTCCACGAGCGCTCGCTCGATGCCGACATGGGCCTGGCGCTGGCGCGCGACGCGCAAACCGGCCTGCGCGAGGATCTCCGCATCCTCGTGATGTCGGCCACGCTCGATGGCGCGCGCGTGGCAAGATTGCTCGGCGAGGCGCCCGTCGTCGAGAGCGAGGGCCGCGCCTATCCGGTCGAGACGCGTTATCTCGGCCGCAAGGCAGACGCGCCGGTGGAGCGGCAGATGGCCGACGCCATCGCATCCGCGCTGCGCGCCGAGAGCGGCTCGGTGCTGGCGTTCCTCCCCGGCGCCGCCGAGATCCGCCGTACCGAGAACTTCCTGGGCGAACGCGTGCAGGACGCTTCCATCGAGATCGTGCCGCTGTTCGGCGCGCTCGATGCCGCCGTGCAGGACCGCGCCATCGCGCCAGCGCCCAAGGGCACACGCAAGGTGGTGCTGGCAACATCGATCGCCGAGACCTCGCTCACCATCGAAGGCGTGCGTATCGTCGTCGATTCCGGTCTTGCCCGCGTGCCGCGCTACGAGCCCGACATCGGGCTGACCCGGCTCGAGACCGTGCGCGCCTCGCGCGCGGCGGTGGACCAGCGCCGCGGCCGCGCCGGCCGCATCGAGCCTGGTGTCTGCTATAGGCTCTGGGACGAGCCACAGACGGCTTCGCTCGCGCCTTACACCCAGCCGGAAATCCTCAGCGCCGATCTGTCGTCGCTGGTGCTCGATCTTGCGCAATGGGGCGTCGCCGAGCCCACTGCGCTGTCGTTCCTCGATCCGCCGCCGCAGCCGGCCTGGAAGGAAGCCAAGAGTCTGCTTGCCGAGCTCAACGCCCTCGATGGCGACGGCCGCATCACCGCGGAGGGCAAGAGCCTGCGCGCGCTGGCGCTGCCGCCGCGGCTGGCGCGCATGATCGTGGATTCGCATCGTGCAGGCAGCGGCGAGGCTGCGGCCGAGATCGCGGCGATCATCACCGAGCGCGGGCTCGGCGGCGACAGCGTCGATCTCGAACACAGGCGCGACCAGTTCCGCCGTGATCGCTCGCCGCGCGCGGCGAGCGCGCGTGACCTGGCGCGGCGCTGGGCCTCGCAGGTGGCTGCCTCGGAGACGGCGGGGCAGCAGGAGGATCTCTCCACCGGCCTGATGCTCGCCTATGCCTTTCCGGACCGTGTCGCGCGCAACCGCGGCAATGGCAGCTTCGTGCTGGCCAATGGCCGCGGTGCTTCCGTCGAGCAGACCTCCTCGCTCGCCCGCGCGCCCTACATCGCGATCGGCGAAATGACGGGAACGGCGGCGAGCGGGCGCATCCTACTCGCCAAATCGCAAATTCCGTCGAGCAGACCTCCTCGCTCGCCCGCGCGCCCTACATCGCGATCGGCGAAATGACGGGAACGGCGGCGAGCGGGCGCATCCTACTCGCCGCGCAAATCACGCAGGACGAGATCGAGCGGCATTTCGCCGAGCATATCGAGAGTGCCGACGAGATCTCGTTCGATCGAGGCGCGATGGCGTTGCGGGCGCGGCGCAAGCGCGCGCTGCATGCGATCACGCTCGCCGAGGCGACACTTGCCGTGTCGCCCTCGGAGGATACGGCGCGCATCTTCGCGGATGGCCTGATCGCCGCGGGCCTTGACCGGCTGCCCTGGTCGAAGGCCGCCAAGCAGTGGCGCGACCGGGTGATGTTCCTGCGCAAGGCCGAGGGCGACAGCTGGCCGGATCTCTCCGACAACGGACTGATCGCGCGCCGCGACGACTGGCTGGTCCCCGCGCTCTACGACAAGATCGCGCTCAAGGACATCTCCGCCGGCGATCTCTCCGATGCGCTGATGGCGCTGCTGCCCTGGGAGATGCGTGCGCGCCTCGACCGCGAGGCGCCGACGCATTTCGAGGCGCCGACCGGAAGCATGCTCGCGATCGACTACGAAGCCGAGCAGGGGCCGACCATCGCGGTGCGGCTGCAGGAGTTGTTCGGCCTCAACACCCATCCCTCGATCGCCGCCGGCAAGGTGCCGCTGGTGCTGGAATTGCTGTCGCCGGCGCAGCGCCCGGTGCAGGTGACGCGCGATCTGCCCGGCTTCTGGCGCGGCAGCTACAGCGCGGTACGCTCCGATCTGCGCGGCCGCTATCCGCGCCATCCCTGGCCCGACGATCCCGCCAGCGCGCTGCCGACCAGGCGAGCGAAGCCGCGGGGGACGTAAGAGGTCCTCTCCCCCTGCCGCAGGCGGGCAGAGGTTCAAGCGACCGCATTAACCATCCGCTCATTCTTTTCGTCAAAATGACACGCGCCCCGGCGTGCCTTCGCTCGCGGACGGGCGCGCCGCGTGGTGAAATCGAGCTTTCGGCTCGGAAGTGGTGTGATGCGTAACATAGTGATCTTCGCGGCCGTCATGATCGGCCTCGGCACCTTCATGGCCCAGATGGCGGACAAGATGAGCTCCGCCTCCGCCACCTCGGTGCCGCGCACGACGGTGGCAGTCGCCTCCACCGCGCCCGCCGGCGGCCGCAGCCTGGCCATTTCCCGCGACGGTCGCGGTCATTTCCAGGCTGAGGGCCGGATCGAGGGCCAGCGTATCGGCTTCATGGTCGATACCGGCGCCTCCGTGGTCGCGCTGAACGAGACCTCGGCCGCACGCTTTGGCCTGCGTCCCTCGCGCAGCGAGTACACTGCCACCGTCTCGACCGCCAACGGCACCATCAAGGCCGCGCGCACCCGCATCGCCATGTTAGAGGTCGGCGGCCTTATCGTGCGTGACGTCGATGCCATGGTGCTGCCGGACGCAGCGCTGTCGGAGAACCTGCTCGGCCTCTCCTTCCTGTCCCGTCTGAAGCGCTTCGAATACGCCAACGGCCAGATGGTGCTCGAGCAGTAGGCGCAGTCCGCGCGATCACGCGGCCGTCCATTTCAAGAAAATCTCTTTGCTTTCACCGCCCTCGCGGTAACGTTTCTTCGTTACCAAACTGCCGCAATTATCGGCCACAAGCCTTCATTCCCGCCTTCCGCTGTGGCCCGGCATTCGCTAAGGCTGCAGCAAATCCTGCCCCCTTTTCACGAGACCGTCTCAATGTTCCCGAAGCCGAAATCCGTATTGTTGCCCAACACCTATGCCTTCGAATCCGAGCCGATGGTGAAGCCGACGGGCTTTCGCGAGTACGACGCGCGCTGGTTGTTCCAGAAGGAAATCAACCTGATGGGTGTGCAGGCGCTCGGCATGGGGCTGGGCGCGTTGATCGCCGAGCTCGGTGTCAAGCAGGAGATCGTCACCGGCCACGATTTCCGCGGCTATTCGGCCTCGATCAAATACGCGCTGATCTCCGGCCTGATGGCGGCAGGTTGCAAGGTGCACGACATCGGGCTTGCGGTGACGCCGATGGCCTATTTCGCGCAGTTCGATCTCGACGTGCCCTGCGTCGCCATGGTGACAGCCTCGCACAACGACAATGGCTGGACCGGCGTGAAGATGGGCGCCAATCGCCCGCTGACCTTCGGTCCCGACGAGATGACGCGGCTGAAAGAGATCGTGCTCAATGCCGAGTTCAAGAACAAGGCCGGCGGCTCCTATCAATTCCACGAGAATTATCCGGCGCGCTATATCGCTGACCTCACCTCTCGTCCGAAGCTGACGCGCAAGCTGAAGGTCGTCGCAGCCTGCGGCAACGGCACCGCCGGCGCGTTCGCGCCGCAGGTGCTGGAGGCGATCGGCTGCGAGGTGATCCCGCTCGACACCGAGCTCGACCACACCTTCCCGAAATACAATCCGAACCCTGAGGACATGGAGATGCTGCACGCGATCCGCGACGCGGTGCTGCATCACAAGGCCGATGTCGGCCTCGGCTTCGACGGCGACGGCGACCGCTGCGGCGTCGTCGACAACACCGGCGAGGAGATCTTTGCCGACAAGGTCGGCGTGATGCTGGCGCGCGACATGTCAGCGATCCACAAGGAGGCGCAGTTCGTCGTCGACGTGAAGTCGACCGGCCTGTTCGTCACCGATCCCGTGCTGCAGAAGCAGGGCGCGAAGGTCGCCTATTGGAAGACCGGTCATTCCTACATGAAGCGTCGCACCAACGAGATGGGCGCGCTGGCGGGCTTCGAGAAGTCGGGCCACTTCTTCTTCAACAAGCCATTCGGCCGCGGCTATGACGACGGCCTGGTCTCGGCGATCGCGATCTGCGACATGCTCGACCGCGCGCCGGGCAAGTCGATGGCGGACCTGAAGAACGCGCTGCCGAAGACCTGGTCGTCGCCGACCATGTCGCCGCATTGTGCCGACGAGGTCAAATACGGCGTCATCGACAAGGTGGTGAAGCACTTCGAAGGCTTGCAGGCGAAGGGCGCCAAGATCGGCGGCCAGTCGATCCGCGATCTCGTCACCGTCAACGGCGTGCGCGTCACGGTCGAGGACGGCAGCTGGGGCCTGATGCGCGCCTCTTCCAACAAGCCCGAGCTCGTGGTCGTGGTCGAGAGCCCGGTCTCGGAGCAGCGCATGCACGACATGTTTGAGATGGTGAACAGCGTGCTGCGCACCCATCCCGAAGTCGGCGAGTACAATCAGAAGATTTGAGGCGTAGCTGCAAGTCGCCACACGCACCGCTGTCATGCCCCGCGCAGGCGGGGCATCCAGTACGCCGCAGCTTCTCGATTCGATCGCAGGCGTCACGGACTACCGGATCGCCCGGTCAAGCCGGGCGATGACAGCCGTCGTGTGGTGAAAGCCCTAAGCCGCCACCACCGCCGGGATCGGCAGCGCGGTGACCGACTTGATCTTCTCCATCGCGAAGCGCGAGGTGACGTTCTTCAGCGGCACGGCGCTGATCAGCTTCTTGTAGAACACGTCATAGGCCTGCATGTCCGCCACCACGACGCGCAGCATGTAGTCGACGTCGCCGGCCATGCGATAGAACTCCATCACCTCCGGCATGGCGCTGACGGCTTCGGCGAATCGCTTCAGCCAGGCGTCGGAATGGTCGGAGCTCTCCACCGAGACGAACACGGAGATGCCGAGCCCGATCTTGTTCTGGTCGACGAGCGCGACGCGCTTGATGATCACGCCGTCGGCCTCGAGCCGCTGGATGCGCTTCCAGCAGGGGGTCGAGGACAGGCCGACGCGATCGCCGATCTCGGCGACGGACAGGGAGGCATCCTCCTGGAGGACCATCAGGATCTTGCGGTCGATGGCATCGAGGCGGCGGCTGGTCTCGGGGATCTGGACGGCAAGGTCGGTCATTTGAAGAACTTTGTTCCATTTCAGGGGCAGATTTCCCTGATATAGAGAAAATCATTCTATAGCAAGTCTATAATGTTGGCGACCGGCCGGGCATCGCCGCCGGCTGCTCGCTCAAAAACTCTTCAACTTCAACGCGTTGTGGGGCGGCTAGGCCACCGCCATGGCGGCCGCATTTCAGCGCTGCGGCGGCCGCGGCGAATCGCAGCGCCTGCCGCGCCCCCTTGCCCTCGGCGAGGCGAAGCGCGAAGGCGCCATGGAAGACGTCGCCGGCGCCGAGCGTATCGACCGCCTGGATCGGGAAGGCTGGCGTCTGCTCCAACTCGCCCGCCTCGTTCAGCCAGATCGTGCCGCGGGGGCCGCGGGTGGCGGCGAGGAAGGCCGGCGTCAACCCGGCCAGGCGCTTCAAGGCCTCGCCGTCGTCGGCGATGCCGGCGGTCTCCTGCGCCTGTTCGCTGGCGAACAGCAGATGCGAGGCTGTCGTGAGCAGGCCGTCCTGTAACGACATCGCGCGGTCGACGCCGACGATGACGGCAATGCCGCGCCGGCGCGCCTCAGTGCAGAGCGAGGTCGCGAACGAAGCGCAGCGGCTTTCGACGAGGACCGCGCGGCAATCGGCGAGCAATTCGTCCGCGTCCGCCAGCTTCACGGTCCACAAAGCGGGATCACGATAGATCGTGAGGGTCCGCTCGCCGGAGGGCTCGATCATGATCGCCGAGACCGGCGTGGCCAGGCCCGGCATGCGCACGATGTGCGTGGTTTCGATGCCCTCCTGCGCCATCCGTTCGAGGATGAAGCCGCTCGACGTCTCGCCGGCATCGCCCATCGGTCCGGCGAACGAGACCCGGCCGCCGAGACGGGCGATGGCGATCGCAGCATTGAGCGCGTTGCCGCCGCAGATCTCCGCAAGATGGCTCGCGTTGGCCTTGCTGCCGCGTTCGGGCACGGCCTCGACGCGAAAGGTGAGGTCGCGCACGGGAATGCCGATGCAGAGGATGTGCGGCGCGAGTCCCGTTGCGGTCATCGGCGCTCTCAGCTCAAGCGCCGCTCTTGTCGTGCACCCAGCGGCCGAGCAGATGATGGGCGATCGCGAACGGATGCGGGCCGGCGAGCCCGTCCGGATGCGTCCGCGTCAACATCAGAGCGGCCTCCTCGCGCGTGAACCAGCGCGCGTCTTCCAGCTCCATGCGATCGACGACGATGTCCTCGTTCAGCGCCCGCGCGCTGCAGCCGATCATCAGCGACGACGGATAGGGCCAGGGCTGGGTCATGTAATACTGCACGTCGGTGCAGCGGATCCCGGACTCCTCCAGGATTTCGCGGTGCACCGCGTCCTCGATGGTCTCGGCTGCCTCGACGAAGCCGGCGAGGCACGAATACATGCCGGGCGGAAACTGCTTCTGACGGCCGAGCAGGCATTTGCCACCGGAGGCGACCAGCATGATCACGACGGGATCCGTGCGCGGAAAATGCTCGGCCTTGCAGGCGGGGCAGTCGCGCTTCCAGCCGCCTTCCTTCATGCTGGTGCGTGCGCCGCAATTGGCGCAATAGCCGTGGCGCTGATGCCAGCCCACCATCGACTTCGCCATCGCGATCGCCGACAACTCCTGTGGCGGCAGCGCGCCCTGCATCGCCATGCCGCGCAGCTCGGTCACGGTGTAGTCGTCGCGGCCGACCAGCTTCTCGGCCGCCGCCTGCGACATTCCCATGCCGAACATCGCCGCGCCATCGCGCAGCCCCAAGAAGACCGTGCCGGGATTGGCGCCGCATTTCAGCGCCTCGTCGATTCCCAGCAGCGCCCGAACCTTGTCGCCCTCGCGCTTCACCAGGAGCGAGTCGCGATAGACGACATAGGCGCGCGATGACGGCTTCTGCTCCATCGCGAACAGCTTCTCGTCGTCGCGGCGCAGATGCGCGGCGCGGTCGAGGACGTTGGTGACGAAGGCCGGCTGTCCCAGCGGAAACGCGTCGAATGCTGACATTATGATTCTTTCAACCCAACCAGATCTTGCGGCGGAGCGCGCTGATGAAATTCTGCACTTCAGTGGCGTCGTGCGCCAGCGGCGGCATCACGCCCCACACCGGCCGCGGCCAGGCCGCGTCACTGGTCCGGCGCGCGATGACGTGAACGTGAAGCTGCGGCACGAGATTACCGAGCGCGGCGATGTTGAGCTTGTCGCATTTGGTGATCTCCTTCAGCGCGCGCGAGACGCGGGAGATCTCGGTCATCAGCTGCGCCTGCTGCACCTCGTCGAGATCGATGATCTCGACCGCGTCAGGCCGCCGCGGCACCAGCAGCAGCCAGGGATAATGCGCGTCCTTGATGACCAGCACCTTCGAGAGCGGCAAATCGCCGATGTCGATGGTGTCCTCTTTCAGGCGGGAGTGCAGCGACCAGGCGGGTTCGGGCATGTGTCTTTCCGGATAGCCGGGGGGCGGGCGTGTTGGGGCCGACCATACGATACGCGGTTAGCGAGGGGAAGGATCGGGCTCCGCAGGGGCTGCATGCACCGTCGTCGTCCTGGACAAGCGAAGCGCTGATCCAGGACCCATTACCCCAGGAAGTAGTTTGGCGAAGATTTGTGGTGACCAGCGCGGACCACAACTTCCCCCTGGGGTAATGGGTCCTGGCTTTCGCCAGGACGACAGCGAGTTACGCCTCAGCCAGCACGCGCGCATTGGCGCGGATCGATGCCTCGCTCACACGAATGCCGAGGCCGGGGCCGTCGGGCACCACGACATGGCCGCCGCGGTTGGCGATGCGTTCTTCCAGCACGTCCTCGGTGAGCACGTGATGCGGCATGTAGAACTCGCAGCCGAGCGAGATGCCCGGCGTCGCCGCGATCAGCTGCGTGCCGGCGGCGAGCCCAATGCCGCCCTCCCACAGCGTGCCGCCATAGCCGGGCAGGCCGGCGATGTCGGCGATCGCCATGATCGCCTGCGCCTCGAACAGGCCGCCGGCCTTCATCAGCTTGATCGAGACGGCATCGGCTGCCTCGCGGCGCACCACCTCCATCATGTCGCGGCGATCGAAACAGCTTTCGTCGGCGAGCACGGGCGTTTCCAGCGCCGCGGTGAGCTGTGCCATCACGTCGAGAAACTTGCGCGGCACCGGCTGCTCGATGAAGGTTGGCGCAAACTCCTCGACATCGCGCAGGGTCTTGATGGCGCCAAACGGCGCCAATGCTTGATTGTAGTCGACGCGCAGATCGACCTTGTCGTCGAATTCTTTGCGGATCGCCGCGAGGTGGTCGAGGTCCTCGCGATGCGGCTTCACGCCGGTCTTGACCTTGTAGATGACATTGCCGTCCGGCACCATGTTTCGCATGCGGTCGAGATCGGCGGCGAAATCCGGATCGGCGATCGAGAAGGAGAGGGGAATCGTGTCGCGCACCCGGCCGCCGAGGAGGTCGGCGACCGACAAGCCGGACGACTTGCCGACGATGTCGAGCAGCGCCATCTCGATGGCGACCTTGGCCTCGGCATGTCCGACCAGCGCACGGTCGAGCTCTGCCATCAGCGCGCGGATACGGCGCACCGGCTTGCCGAGCACGATCGGCCTTAAGTAAATGTCGAGCGCTGAGAACGCCGCTTCCGGCGTTCCCGTGAACACCTCCCACGGCGCTGCCTCGCCCCAGCCGATCACGCCGTCGCTCGCGGTGAGCTCGATCAGCACGCGCTTCACCGTGCCCTTGACGTTGCCGACGCCCTGCAGGCGCGCCATCTTGATCGGGCTCTCGATCAGGAACAGCCTGAGACGTTCGATGGTCGCTTCGGTCATGTCAGGCCTCCATTGACGTGCCAGATCTGGCCGGTGACGTAAGATGCTTTTGGGGATGCCAGGAAGGCGATGATCTCCGCGACTTCCTCCGGCCGCCCGCGGCGGCGCATCGGGATCAGCGCCTCGGTCGCGGCGATCTGCTCGGGCGACAGCCGGCTCTCGCTCGGCTTGTCCTTGACGATGAGGCCCGGCGCAACCGCATTGACGGTGATGCCGTCGCTCGCGAGCTCGACCGCGGTCAGCCGCACCAAGGCTTCCAGTGCAGAGCGGCTCGCGGCGGTCGCGGCGAACGGCGCGAATTCGGGCCGGATCGCGTGCGCGACGAATGAGGAGACTGCGACGATCCGTGCGTCTCGCCCTGCGCGCAGCAGCGGTAGCGCGGCCTCGACCATTCGCGTGAACGCCAGCGCGGATTCGTCCATCGCCTGCCGGAATTGATCCGCCGGCGTGCCGATCGCGCTGCCCCGGCGGGCGTGGCCACCGACCAGGATCAATCCATCGAGCCGGCCAAAGGCGGCTTGCGCGGCGGCGACGGCATCGGTGGCCGCGGCCTCCTCGGCAAGATCGCCGAGACACTTTGCATTGACAGCGCCCTTCGCTTCGGCGTCCGCCGCGGTGGCGTCGAGGCCTTCTGCATTCGCGCGTGTGTGCAGAACGAGCCCAACACCAGGCGCGGCGAGCAGCTTTGCGGTGGCGCGGCCGATGCCGCTGGCGGCACCGGTGACGAGATAGACGCGTTCGATATCAGGCATCATGGTGTCGCGTTGGCCGGCGGCAGTGCGCCGGTGCGGTGGAAATGGCTGAGGAAGGCGCGTGTCGCGGCTTCCCTGGGATTGTCGATGACCTGCCGCGCCGGGCCTTCCTCGACCACGATGCCGTCGCGCATGAAGATGAGGCGATCGGCGACCTCGCGGGCAAAGGCGATCTCATGGGTCACGATCACCATGGTCATGCCTTCCGATGCCAGCCGCTGCATCACGTTCAGCACCTCGCCGACGAGCTCGGGATCGAGTGCCGAGGTGGCCTCGTCGAACAGCATGACATCAGGCTCCATCGCGAGCGCGCGCGCGATCGCGACGCGCTGCTTCTGTCCGCCGGAGAGCGTTGCCGGATATTGATCGGCCTTCTCTGCAAGCCCGACCTTGGCGAGCTGCGCACGCGCGAGCTTCTCGGCGTCCGCCTTGGTCATCCGCCGCACCGTGACCGGCCCCTCCATCACGTTCTGGAGCGTGGTCATGTGCGGGAACAGATTAAAGTGCTGGAACACCATGCCGGTGGTGGCGCGGAACCTTGCCAGCGTCTTCACGTCGGGCAGCTTCGAACCGTCGCCAAATGAAAAGCGCGTGTCGCCGACGCGCACGCTGCCGCCGTCGGGCACGACCAGGAGATTGATGCAGCGGAGCAGCGTCGATTTGCCCGAGCCGGACGGGCCGATCAGCGCGACCACGCGGCCTTTGGCGACGTCGAGATTGATGTTCTTCAGGACCTCGTTGCTGCCAAAGCTCTTGCGCAGGCCGCGGATTTCGATTTTTGAGGTGTTATTGGACGTCTCGCTCATTCACTCACCGCCAATCGCTTCTCGCCGCGCCGGACGATGATGGTGAGCGGAATCAGGATCGCCGCATAGGCGACCGCGACGGCGGTGTAGGTCTCCAGCGGCCGGTAGCTGTCATGAGCGGCGACCTGGCTCTGATAGACGAGGTCGGGCACCGCCAGCACCGAGACCAGCGAGGTGTTCTTGAACTGGATGATGGACTGGTTCATCAGCGCCGGGATCATGCGCTTGATCGCCTGCGGCAGCACGATGCGGCGCATGGTCTGGATCGGCGTCATGCCGAGCGCGGCGCCGGCTTCGGACTGGCCGCTGTCGATCGAGACGATGCCGCCGCGGATGATCTCCGAATAGAACGAGCCGCCATAGAGCGAGAGCGCCAGCGCCGAGGCGGCGATCGGCGTCATCTCGACGCCGGCGAGGATCGGCAGCGCGTAATAGAACCAGATCAGCTGCACCAGGATCGGCGTGCAGCGGAACGCCTCGATGAAGGCGAGCGCAGCAAGGCGCAGCGCCCTGAAGCGCGACAGGCTGCCGAACGCGCCCAGCAGGCCGAACAGCAGCCCGCAGACGACGATGACCACGGTGAAGCCGACGGTGACGCCGAGCCCGTTGAGAAAGAGCCAGCGATAGCCCCAGAGGATGCCGAAGTCCCACTGATACATGCGTGCTTTCTTGCTTCACCTCTCCCGCTTGCGGGAGAGGTCGTGCCGCATCGAAGATGCGGCACGGGTGAGGGTTCTTTCCCCTGGGGGAGTCTTGCCAGCTGAGCCACCCTCTCCCCAACCCTCTCCCGCAAGCGGGAGAGGGGGCGCAGCGAGATTGCCGATGCAGCGGCGCCCAATCATACGCTACAGCGACACGCCCGGCGGAATGTCCGCCTCGGTCACGCCCACCAGCTCCATGTTGGTGATGATCGCGTTGCGGATGAAGCCGAGGCCCTTGTTGAAATCGATCCAGGTGTTGACGTAATCGCGCCAGGTCTTGTCGGTCTCGCGGCGGAAGCCGGCATTGGACGTGGTGGCGAAGATCGGCGTCGGCAGCACGAGCTGGCCGAGCGAGGGATTCTTCTTCAGCACGGTCAGCGACAGCATGGTGATCAGACACTGCGCGTCGACGCGGCCGGTTTGGAGTGCGGCGGTGGCGTCATCGGCGGTCTTCAGCCGCGTAATCTGCGCCTTCGGCGTCAGGCGGCTGACGACCTGGTCGTGCGAGGAGCCCTGGTCGACCGCGATCTTGATGTCGGGCGAGTTCAGCTCGGCCCAGCTCTTCGGCTTGAAGTCCTTCTTGCAGAGGATGGCGAAGGCGTTGTTGAAAACCGGCACCGAGAAGTCCACCACCAGCGCGCGCTTCGGGGTCGGGTTGAGGCCGAAGAAGATGTCGATCTTGTTGGCCTGCAGATCGAGCACCGAATTGCCCCAGGTGGTTTCGGTGATCTCGAGCTCGGCCTCCATGTCGTCGGCGAGCCCCTTGGCGATGTCGATGTAAAAACCCTTCCACTGGCCGGAGGCGAGATCCTTCATGTAGTAGGGCGCACCGCCGCCGACCGCGCCGATCCGCATCTTCTTGGTCCGGCGGATGCGGGCGAAGGTCGATTCGTTCGGATCGGCCGCCTGGGCCATGGCCGGGGAGGCCAGCGCCCCTGCAGCCGCCGCACCAATGGCGCCAAGTCCGACAATCGATGCAACATCACGACGTGTAACCATTGGGATCAATCGCTTTTCTGGTTGGATGGAGTTCCGCCAAGCGTTCTTAGCAAGGTGGTCCCAGCAGCGAAAGCACAGCCTATCGGCTGGGCAGATCTGGAATTGCCCGGATGCTGGGCAAACTCAACCGGTTCAAGCCGATACCCGCTTGCTTTCCGCTCCCTTTGGCCCCAAATAGGGACCGGGAGATTGGCGGTGGACGAGCCACTCGCCAACCGGGTCAGGTCCGGAAGGAAGCAGCCCTAACGAGGTCTGGATCGGGTCGCTCGTCAGTCTCCTACCTTTTTTTCCGAGCGAATTGCGCCGGCGGGCCTCCCGCTGGCGCGCTCCTTTCCGCAAAAGCCGGCCGAGAGAGATTTCATTGCGGATCGACCGATGACCGACGCTGGCGCCCCTCCCAATCCCGACAGCGCCAGCCAGGCTGGCTTTGCACTCGGCGCCGAGCCGGGCACGCCCTACCGGGTGCTGGCGCGCAAATACCGTCCTTCCTCTTTCGATGATCTGATCGGCCAGGAGGCCGTGGTCCGCACCGTCTCCAACGCGTTCGAGACCGGGCGCATCCCTCAGGCCTGGATCCTCACCGGCGTCCGTGGCGTCGGCAAGACCACCACTGCGCGTATTCTGGCCCGTGCGCTCAACTATGAGATGCCGGATGGTTCGGTGAAGGGCCCGACCATCCACATGCCGACGCTGGGTGTACACTGCCAGGCGATCATGGAAAGCCGGCACATGGACGTGCTGGAGATGGACGCGGCGTCGCATACCGGCGTCGACGACGTCCGTCAGATCAATGACAGCGTGCGTTATGCCCCCGCCAGCGCCCGCTACAAGGTCTACATCATCGACGAAGTCCACATGCTGTCGACGGCGGCGTTCAACGCCTTCCTGAAGACGCTGGAGGAGCCGCCGGAGCACGCCAAGTTCGTGTTCGCCACGACGGAGATTCGTAAGGTTCCAGTCACGGTGCTGTCGCGCTGCCAGCGCTTTGACCTGCGCCGGGTCGAGGCCGACGTGCTGATGAAGCACCTCGCCAACATCGCGACGAAGGAAAGCGTCGAGATCGAGCCGGAGGCGCTCGGCATCATCGCGCGTGCCGCCGAAGGCTCGGTGCGCGATTCGCTGTCGCTGCTCGACCAGGCGATCGCGCATGCCGCGGGGCAGGTGAAGGCCGATGCCGTCAGGCAGATGCTGGGCCTCGCTGATCGCACCCGTGTCATCGATCTCTTCGATTCGCTGACGCGCGGCGACATCGCGGCCGCCTTTAAGGAGTTCCGCGACCAGTACGACGTCGGCGCCGATCCCATCGTCGTGCTCTCGGACCTCGCCGAATTCGTCAATTTCGTCACCCGCGTGAAGATAGTGCCGGCAACCGCCGACAACGTCGCCTATGGCGAGACCGAGCGGGTCCGCGCGCGGGACTTCGCGTCCAAGATTTCCATGCGCGTGCTGTCGCGGATGTGGCAGATGCTGCTCAAGGGCATCACCGAGGTGCAGGTCGCGACGCGTCCCGCCGCGGCCGCCGAAATGGTGCTGGTGCGCATTGCCTATGTCGCCGACCTGCCGACGCCGGACGAAGCGATCCGGATGCTGGAGCAGAACGGCGGCGGCTCGCCGATCGTGAGCGGCGCCAGCGCCGCGCGCAGCGCGCCTTCGGCGCCGGTTGCTTCCACGGCCCCGGTTCGCATGCCGACCTCCTCGCCGTCCTCGTTCGGCGGTGGCGCTGCACGGCCGCAGATGGCGGCGCCGGCGCCCGATCCGCAAGGCGCAGCGCCGGTGCTGCGCGTCACCAGTTTCACCCAGCTCGTCGCGCTGGCGGGGCAGAAGCGCGACCTCCTCACTAAGGGCGCGCTCGAAGGCGACATGCGCCTCGTCCGCTTCGAGGAAGGTAGGCTGGAGGTCGCGCTCGAGCCCAACGCCTCCAAGACCATGATCTCCGAGCTCGCGAAGAAGTTCGAGCTGTGGACCGGTCGCCGCTGGACCGTGATCGTCTCCAACGAGCAGGGCCAGCCGACGCTGCGCTCGGTGAACCAGGCCGCGAAGCAGGAGCATGCGCGCACCGCCGAGGCCGACCCGCGCGTGCAGGAGGTGCTGTCGCGTTTTCCCGGTGCGAAGGTCGTCGAGGTCCGCAGGCTTGCCCCCGAGACGCCGGAAACCAATATTAACCCGGACTATGGCAGTGACGATCCGCTAGAGGGTTCCGACGGCGACGATCTCTAGCGCATGATCCGGACCCGAAGGGCCGCGTAGCGAAAAGTGCGAAGCGGTTTTCCGATAAGATCATGCGCAAACAATATGCTAAGGCACGATGATGATTCATAGCGCCTTAGCCTCTTTCAAGGACACGCGAGCTATGGCTGATTTTCTCGGCATGATGAAGCAGGCGGCGCAGCTGCAATCCAAGATGCAGGAGATGCAGGACCAGCTCGCCAACGTCGAGGTTGAAGGCATCTCCGGCGGCGGCCTCGTCGCCGTGCGCATGACCGCGAAGATGGACGTCAAGGGCATCAAGATCGATCCCTCGCTGATGAAGGCGGAAGAGCGCGAGGTGCTGGAAGACCTGCTCGTCACCGCCTTCGGTGATGCCCGCCGCAAGGCGGAGACTGCGATGCAGGAGAAGATGCAGGCCCTCACCGGCGGGCTCGGCCTGCCGCCGGGGCTGTTCGGCCAGTAAGATGGGCGCCGTTGCAGGTCCTGAAATCGAGCGGCTGGTCCAGCTGCTCGCGCGGCTGCCGGGCCTCGGTCCGCGCTCGGCGCGACGCGCGGCGCTGCATCTGATCAAGAAGCGCGAGGCGCTGATGATGCCGCTGTCGTCGGCCTTGCAGGTCGCGCTCGACAAGGTCGAGGTGTGCAAGACCTGCGGCAACATCGACACGCAAAATCCCTGTACCGTCTGCACCGATCCAAAGCGCGATCCCTCCATCATCGTCGTCGTCGCCGACGTCGCCGACCTCTGGGCGCTGGAGCGGGCCAATGCCACCCAGGGGCGCTATCACGTGCTCGGCGCGACATTGTCGCCGCTCGACGGCGTCGGCCCGCAGGATCTCACCATCGACGCGCTGGTGGCGCGCGCGCATGATTCGCAGGTGCAAGAGATCATCCTGGCGCTGAATGCGACGGTGGACGGCCAGACCACGGCGCATTACATCACCGACCTGCTTCAGGACGCCAATGTGAAGGTGACGCGGCTCGCCCATGGTGTTCCTGTCGGCGGCGAGCTTGATTATCTCGATGAAGGTACGCTATCGGCTGCGATGCGGCAGCGCACCCTGTTCTAGCCATCCAGACTTTACGGAACGGACGACATGACGAAACTTTTCGCCACACGATTGGCTTTGGTCGCGACGATGATGGTGCTGGTGAGCCCGGCCATCTCCGCGCAGCAGGGCGACGAGACGCCGCCGCCGTCCAAGCCCGGCAAGCCGATCAACACCGGCGACGTGCTCTCCGGCGAGCTGAATGCGATGAAGGTGCGCGACGTCAAGAACGGCAAGCGCGTCGCGACTTATCAGATCACGTCCGAGCCGCGCCGCCTGCCGCCGCCGAACGGGCTGTGCAATCTCGAGACCGGCCCCGAAACCTTCCAGCTCGTCACCTCCAGCGACGCGCAGGCCGCGCAGTTGAAATCGTTCGTCGGCAAGGAGATCTCGGTCAAGGTCGACGAGATCGCCTGCGCCAGCGATGCCGGCCAGATGAGTGAGGCCGTGATCACGAAGTGGAGTTTGATCAAGAAGCAGTAGGGGGATGGCGACGCTTTCTCCGTCGTCATTGCGAGGAGCAAGCTGCCGTAGGGTGGGCAAAGGCGCAACGCGCCGTGCCCACCATCTTTCGTCGATCGCGCTGAAGGTTGGTGGGCACGCTTCGCTTTGCCCATCCTACGGCATCGCGGGCGTGGCGCTCGCGGTATCAAACCCTCACCGGCCCCAGCGTCTCGAAATGCCCGCGCTTCTGCAGCCAGGCCAGCAGCACCAGGCTCGGGATCGCCACCAGCACGCAGATCACGAAGAACAGCGCCCAGCCGGTCGTATCAGCCACGAAGCCGGCGCCTGATGACAGATACGTTCGTCCCACCGCCGCAAGCGCGGTGAGCAGCGCGTATTGCGTCGCCGTGTGCAGCGGGTTCCTGCACAGGGCGGAGAGGTAGGCGACGAAGATCACGGTGCCGATGGCGCTGGTGAAGTTCTCGGCCGTGATGGCGAAGGCGAGCGCCCATTGGCTGGTGCCGACGAACGCCAGCCAGGAGAACGAAAGATTGGCGAGCGCCTGCACCACGCCGCCGATCCAGAGGCTGGTCGCCAGCGAATAACGCCGCGCGACAAAACCGCCGGCAAAGCCGCCGATCAGCGTCGCGGCGAGCCCGACGCCCTTCACGATCGCCGCATAGTCGTTGCGAGAGAAGCCGAGGTCGATCACGAACGGCGCCGTCATCGTGCCGGAGAAGGCATCGGTGAACTTGAACAGCACCACGAAAGCGAGCGCGGCGAGCGCGTCCTTGCGGGAGAGGAATTCGGCGAAGGCGCCGATCGCGGCCTGAACGACGCGAGCGAAGGCCGGCTCTGCGTGCGTCGCCGCTTCCGCCTTTGTCGATTGCTCAGGCTCGGTTGCGACGAGCGCCGTGAGCGTCCCGATCAGCACCATCGCCGCCATCACCACGTAGCCCAACATCCAGGCCGAGTGTCGCGTAATGCCGGTGCCCTCGAAGCCGGAGACGATGAACAGCGCGCCTGCGGTCGACACCAGCATGCCGATGCGATAGGCCGCGACATAAGCGGCCATGCCGGCCGCCTGCTCGCTCTCCGGCAGGCTCTCGACGCGGAAGGCGTCGACCACGATGTCCTGGGTCGAGGACGTGGTCGCGACCAGCAGCGCGCCGAGCGCGACGTAGAACGGCGAGCGCGCAGGATCGGTCATCGCCAGCAGCAGGATGGCGATGATCAGCAGCAGCTGCGAGAACAAGAGCCAGCCCCGCCGCCGCCCGAAGACGCGGGTGAACAGCGGCACATGGATCGCATCCACCAGCGGCGCCCACAAAAATTTCAGCGTGTAGGGCGTGCCGACCAGCGCAAACAGCCCGATAGTCTTGAGATCGACCCCGACCTCCCGCATCCACACCAGCAACGTCGAACCCGACAGCGCCAGCGGCAGGCCGGACGAGAAGCCGAGGAACAGCACGATCAGCACCCGCGGTTGCAGGTACACGGCAAGGCTGTCACGCCAGGAGGCAGCGGTGGCGCCAGCGGAGGAGGTCGCGTCGGGTGCGGTCATGGGGTGGTGTTAGCAGATTCTGGGGGCGCTGCCTCTTCTCCCTCTCCCCCGTTCTTACAGGGAGAGGGTTGGGGTGAGGGGCCTCTCGCCACATTTGAACTCGTCGAGGGACCTGTACCCCTCACCCGGATTGCGCCGGACGATGCTTCGCATCGCCGGTGGCAATCCGACCTCTCCCCGCAAGCGGGGAGAGGTGAAGACGTCACTCCCCCGCCTGGAGCTTCCTCGGAAACAGCTCCGGCGCACCGGTGGCCACCAAATGTGGGCCTTCGGGCGCATCCGCCTTGCTGAAATCGAGCTCCTCGATTCGCCCGGCGCGCTTCTCGATCTTGTCGGCGGAGATCAGCACCTGCCGCATGTCCTCGTTGACGTCGGCAAAATGCTTTTGCAGCTTCAGCACGCGGTCGCGCAGGCGGCCCAAATCGTCGCCCAGCTTGATCACCTCGGTGCGGATCTGGTCGGCGGCATCGCGCATGCGCGCGTCCTTCATGATCTGCTGCATGACTTGGATCGCGAGCATCAGCAATGAGGGCGACACCAGCACGACGCGGGCGCGATAGGCCTTCTGGATCACGTCGTCGAAGCCGTCATGGATCTCGGCGTAGACCGATTCCGACGGCACGAACATCAGCGCCATCTCCTGGGTCTCGCCGGTGACGAGATATTTTTCGGCGATGTCGCTGACGTGCTTCATCACGTCACCGCGCAGCCGCTGCGTGGCGAAGCGCCGCTCCTCGTCGGTGCGGGCGTCGTGCAGCGCGGTCATCGCCTCCAGCGGAAATTTCGCATCGATGCAGAGCGGGCGTTGGTCCGGCAGGAACACGACGCAATCGGGCCGCTTGCCGGTCGAGAGCGTGAACTGGAACTCGTACGAGCCCTTGGGCAATCCGTCCTGGACGATTGCTTCCATTCGCGCCTGGCCGAAGGCCCCGCGCGACTGCTTGTTGGCGAGCACGTCGCGCAGGGTCGTCACCTGCGTGGTGAGGTCGGTGAGGTTCTTGTGCGCACTGTCGATGATGCCGAGCCGCTCATGCAGCGCGCGTAGGCTCTCCATGGTGTTGCGGGTCGAATGTTCCATGGACTGGCCGACGCGATGCGTCACCGAATCCAGCCGCTCGTTGACCGCCCGCGCCATCTCGGCCTGGCGGCCGGCCAGCGCCTGGGTCATGGCGTCGACCCGGCCCGAGGCCTCGCTCTGGGCGCGCAGCACCTCGCTCAGGCGCTCCTCGAGCTCGTCGGCCCGGATCGCATGCGCCATCGCGAGTTCCGCGCCGCGCCGCCCGGAGCGCGCGATCACGACGGCAATCACTACCAGCAGGATGAGGATAAGGGCGCCGAAGCCGATCAGCGCATCGATCGTGCGCACCGGCCAGTCGCCCAGCATGACAATGATCTCGTTCATGCGTCCCCTTCTACCCGATTCGCCGGAATGCGCGAACGAAGAGGGAACGTCGGTGGTTAACGACCCACTAATTTTTATGGTTAACGAAAGCTGAAGTTTTATGGTTAGCGGAGGGTTAACGAAGTTCCTGGCCGGATTGACCGCATCCGGCGCGCAGCTTAAATCGCCGCCATGGCCCTCAGAGAAATCATCATCCTGCCCGACAAGCAGCTGCGTCTGATCTCCAAGCCGATCGAGAAGGTCACGCCGGAGATCCGCAAGCTTGCCGACGACATGTTCGAGACCATGTATGACGCGCCCGGCATCGGCCTCGCGGCGATCCAGGTCGCGCAGCCGCTGCGGCTGATCACCATGGACCTCGCCAAGCGCGACGAGAACGGCGAGACCAAGCACGAGCCGCGTGTCTTCATCAACCCGGAGATTCTCTCCTCTTCGGAGGAACTTTCGGTGTACGAGGAAGGCTGCCTGTCGATCCCCGAATATTACGAGGAGGTCGAGCGTCCCGCGAAGGTGCGTGTGCGCTTCACCGACCTCGACGGCAAGGTGCACGAGGAGGATGCCGAAGGCCTCTATGCCACCTGCATCCAGCACGAGATCGATCATCTCAACGGCGTGTTGTTCGTCGACTATCTGTCGAAGCTCAAGCGCGACCGCGTGATGAAGAAGTTCGAGAAAGCCGCCAAGCGCGCGGGGGAGTAACCACGTCCTCCGCCGTCATGCCCGGCCAAAAGCGCGAAGCGCGTCTTCAAGCCCAAAAGCGCGAAGCGCGTCTTCAAGCTAACGTGCCGGACATCCGCGTTCTTCGTCCGTCGAGTGAGAAAGAACGTGGATGGCCGGGACAAGCCCGGCCATGACGAGTACTCTGTTCCTTTCCGAGGATTGTCTCGTCCCATGCCTCTCCGCCTGATCTTCATGGGCACACCCGATTTCTCCGTGCCGACGCTGCTCGAGCTGGTCGCGCATGGCCACGAGATCGCGGCCGTCTACACCCGCGCGCCGAAGCCGGGCGGGCGCCGCGGCCTGCAATTGCAGCCCACGCCGGTCGAGGAAGCTGCGCGAAAACTCGGCGTTCCCGTGCTGACGCCGAAGACGTTGAAGACGCCGGAAGCGCTCGACGAATTTCGCGCCTTCGATGCCGATGCCGCGGTCGTCGTCGCCTACGGCATGATCCTGCCGCAGGCCGTCCTCGATGCACCAAAACTCGGCTGCTACAATCTGCACGCTTCGCTGTTGCCGCGCTGGCGCGGCGCCGCGCCGATCAATCGCGCCATCATGGCAGGCGATGCCGAGAGCGGCGTGATGGTGATGAAGATGGATGTCGGCCTCGACACCGGCGACGTCGCCATGGCCGAACGGCTCGCGATCACGGACAGCATGACCGCGGCCGATCTGCACGATCGCCTCTCCCGGCTCGGTGCCGATTTGATGGTCCGCGCCATGGCCGCGCTCGGACGCGGCGGGCTTCAGCTCAAAAAGCAGAGCGAGGACGGCGTCACCTATGCCGCCAAGATCGACAAGGCCGAGGCGCGGATCGACTGGACGAAACCTGCACGCGCGGTGCTGCGCCACATCCACGGCCTGTCGCCGTTCCCCGGTGCCTGGGCCGAGCTCGCGGACGTCAGCGAGAATGCGCGCGTCAAAATCCTGCGATGTGAATTGGCGAACGGCTCAGCTGCGCCCGGCGAGGTGCTCGACGACCACCTCACCATCGCCTGCGGCGAGGGTGCGATCCGCATCATCGAGCTCCAGCGCGAAGGCAAGGCCCGGATGCAGGCCGCTGACTTTTTGCGGGGCGTGCCGCTGAAGGCGGGATCGAAGTTCAGCTGACGCTGTCATACCCCGCGAAAGCGGGGTATCCAGTACGCCGAGGCGTCTCGGTCGAACGGAGCTGTCTCAGAGTACTGGATCATCCGCCTTCGCGGATGATGACACCACCCGGATTGAGATGCCCCGCTACAAGCTCACCATCGAATATGACGGCGCGCCGTTCTGCGGCTGGCAGGTGCAGGAGACGCTGCCCTCGGTGCAGGGCGCGCTGGAAGCTGCCGTCAAGGCGATGACCGGCGCGGACGCGCGGGTGCATGGGGCCGGCCGCACCGATGCCGGCGTGCACGCGCTTGGCCAAGTCGCGCATGTCGACATCGCGAAGCAATTTGCGCCGGATCGTTTTCGCGACGGGCTCAACGCGCATCTGCGCCCGCATCCGGTCGCGGTACTCGAGGCCGAGATCGTCCCCGAGACCTTCGAGGCGCGCTTCTCGGCCATCAAGCGCCATTACCGCTACCGCATCGTCAACACCCGCGCCAATCTCACCCTCGACGTCGGCCACGCCTGGCGCGTGCCGCGCCGGCTCGATGCCGATGCTATGCATGCGGCAGCACAACGCCTGCTCGGCAAGCACGATTTCACCACGTTCCGCGACACCGAGTGCCAGGCCAAATCACCGGAGAAGACGCTCGACCAGCTCGACGTCGCGCGCGATGGCCGCGAGATCACGATTCTCACCTCGGCGCGCTCGTTCCTGCATAGCCAGGTGCGCTCGATGGTGGGCTCGCTGGTCTGGGTCGGCGAGGGCCGCTGGACCGCGGACGATCTCTCCGCAGCCTTAGCTGCCCGCAATCGCGCCGCCTGCGGCATCGTCGCCCCGCCGGAGGGGTTGTATCTGGTGAAGGTGGATTATTGACCCTGATGCCGCCACTGGCGTCATGGCCGGGCTTGTCCCGGCCATCCACGACCTTTCTTGTCCGACGCGCCGAAGAACGTGGATGCCCGGGACAAGCCCGGGCATGACGGTAGAGGGTTTGGCGAGAATTAGCGCCTCACCCAAAATACCGCGCCAAAATCCCCCGATACACCTGCGTCAGCTTCTCCAGATCCGTCACCGGCACGCGCTCGTCGATCTGGTGCATGGTCTGCCCGACCAGGCCGAACTCGATCACCGGGCAGTAGCTGGAGATGAACCGCGCATCCGACGTACCCCCGCTCGTCGACAGCTCCGGCTTGCGGCCGGTCACCTCCTCGATCGCGGACACCGCGAGATCGGTGAACGGCCCGGGCTTGGTCACGAACACGCTGGAGTTCGAGGGCTCCCAGACGATGCGGGCGCGGATGCGGTTGCCGCAGGCTTTTGCGAGGCGCGTCTCGACCAATTCGCGCAGGCTCGCCTGGGTGTGGTTGTCGTTGTAGCGGATGTTGAATTTCGCGCGGGCCTCGCCGGGGATGACGTTGCTGGCCTTGTTGCCGACGTCGACCGAGGTGAACTCGAGGTTGGAAGCCTGGAACTGGGCGCTGCCATGGTCGAGCGGCTCGTCGGAGATCGCCACGATCAGTCGCGCGATATCAGGCACCGGGTTGGAGGCGCGATGTGGATAGGCGACATGGCCCTGCACGCCGTCGACATAGAGCGTGCCCGATTGTGAGCCACGGCGGCCGACCTTGATGGTGTCGCCGAGCGTCTCGACGTTGGAGGGCTCGCCCAGCACGCAATGGTCGAACTTTTCGCCGCGCTCGGCGGCCCATTTCAGCAGCTTGATGGTGCCATTGATGGAGACGTCCTCCTCATCGCCGGTGATCAGGAAGGAGATTGAACCCGAGCCCGATTTTTGGCCGTCGGCGCGCGGCTTGCCGCCATTGGCGGCGAGATGCTCCAGCACCGCGGCGACCGAGCAAGCGATGCCGCCCTTCATGTCGACCGCGCCGCGGCCGTGCAGGAAACCGTCCTTCACCTCGCCCGAGAATGCGCCGACGCTCCAGGCGGTCTCGTCGCCGGGCGGCACCACGTCGGTGTGGCCGGCAAAGGTGATGTGCGGGCCCTCGCTGCCGATCCGCGCATAGAGATTGTCGACGTCGGCGGTGCCGGGTTCGCTGAACGTCACGCGGTGACAAATGAAGCCGGCGGCGCTGAGGGCTTTTTCAAGCACCCCGAGTGCACCGGCATCGGCCGGGGTTACCGAGGGGCAGCGGATGAGATCGCGGGCAATGGAGAGAGCATCGGTCATGCGCGTCCGATCAATCTCGCAGCAGCTCGTTGATGCTGGTCTTGGACCGCGTGCGCTCGTCGACGCGCTTGACGATGACGGCGCAGGCGGTGCTTGGGCCAGGCTGGCCGTTCTTCATCGGCTTGCCGGGCAGCGCGCCGGGCACCACGACCGAATATTCAGGCACTTCGCCCATGAAGATTTCGCCGGTCTCGCGATCGACGATCTTGGTCGAGGCGCCCAGGAACACGCCCATCGCCAGCACCGCGCCCTTGCGCACGATCACGCCTTCGGCGACCTCGCTGCGCGCGCCGATGAAGCAGTCGTCCTCGATGATCACGGGCTCGGCCTGGAGCGGCTCGAGCACGCCGCCGATGCCGGCGCCGCCGGAGATGTGCACGCGCTTGCCGATCTGGGCGCAGGAGCCGACGGTGGCCCAGGTGTCGACCATGGTGCTCTCATCGACATAGGCGCCGAGATTGACGAAGGACGGCATCAGCACGACGTTCTTGGCAATGAAGGCCGAGCGGCGCACGATGGAGCCGGGGACGGCACGGAAACCGGCATCGCGAAAACGGTTCTCGCCCCAGCCTTCAAACTTCGAGGGCACCTTGTCCCACCAGGTCGCCTTGCCCGATCCGCCGGGAATGACGCCCATGTCGTTGAGGCGGAAGGACAGCAGCACGGCCTTCTTCAGCCATTGATTGACCTTCCACTTGCCGTCGCTGCCGCGCTCGGCAACACGCGCCTCGCCCTTGTCCAGAATCTCCAGCGCCTGATCCACGGCCTCGCGCACCTCGCCCTTGGTCGTGGTCGAGATGGTCTCACGCGCATCGAAGGCGCTGTTGATGGTGGATTCCAGGGCGGACAGGGACATCGGAGGCTTCCTCAAAACCGGAGTTATTTGCGGGAAATCGAGGGGGCTTTTTCGGGATTTGGACGAGGAGAGTCAAGAACGCTCTCGGCCTTGTTCCGGATGGCGCCGACGCACCCGGAACGTGGGCGGGGGCCTGCCTCTCAGGGATCGAGGCCGGCGACGATGCTCTCGCAAACGTCGGCCAGTTCGTCGCCAAGCGCTGCAAGCGCCGGCGATTGATATCGCGCAAAGGCTTTGCCGGGATCGAGCCAGCGCAGTTCGGTTCGTCCTTCGCGGAAGCCGATAACTGTGAACTTCAGGGGGACTTCGAGCAAGGCCGCCGAATCGGCCGCCAGCAGACGCGACATCAGGCGCGGGTGAAAGAACAGGATCTGCCGAGCCGGGCCGATGTCGTATCCGCCGCGATGCAGCAGCATCTGCGGATTGATCTCGTACAGCACCCAGAGATCGGCAGCGAGGATTCTGTCTTTGAGGCGCGTCACGATCTCCTCGACCGGCAGCGTCGAGGAGAGGGCGCGTTGGAAAGAAGCTGCCGCGGTGCCGCTCTCGGAAAAGGCGACAGTCTGAAGGGCCGCCTCCGTCATCGGACCGCCGCTGGGCTCGCCGCATTGTTCGCCTCGAATGCATCGAGCGTGCGGGCGGAATACACCAGCGCGGCGCCCGCTCCGATTGCGATCGCGACGCCAAGTGCTTCCGCGAGCTCTTCGCGGCTCGCGCCGTGCCGGGTCGCGGCTTCGGCATGGACGGCGATACAGCCATCGCAGCGTGCGGTCACCGCGGCGGCGAGCGCGATCAGCTCGCGGGTCTTGTCGCCGAGCCGGCTGCTCTGTGCGCCCGCGGTGCTGAGCGCGCGATAACCCTTCACCGTCTCCGGGCTGAGCTTGCCGACGTCACCGATGCGCGCCAGCAGTTCGCCTTGATAGGTCTTCCAGTCCAACATTGCAGATCTCCTCGATTGCGGGGGGCTCGGGAGACGACATAAGCGGCAGCTGCGCCGATGCCCATCGGCTGCCGGCGTATGATCCCTATACGCGGACCGGAGATCGTCAGCGGAGCCGACGCGTGCGCGCGGCGAGGAAGTCCACAACACCGCGCACCCGGGGAATCCCGCGCGTGTCGCGGTGGAATCCGAGCCACACATCGCGGCTCGGAACAGGGGCCGGCGTCTCGATTGCGCGCAGCTGCGGATATGCGCCGGCGAGACGTGCCGGCAGACAAACCAGGCCGGCGCCGGCAACGGCCGCCGCCGCCTGGCCGTCGCGGCTGTTGCTGCGAAAGGCAATGTGGGCGTGTGCCAAATGGTGGCGGAGCCACTTTGTCTCGGCGACGCTTTCGGCAAGCGCCGCGTTCATGGCGATGACCGTGGCGCCGGCGCCGCCTTGCCGAAAATCCGGGAGACCTTTCGCTTTGAGGTAGCCGGGCGCCGCATAGAGGCCGAACGGAAGGCTGCCGATCTTGCGTTGCATCAGCCCCTCCTGCTCGAAGCGTCCGAAACGCACGGCAATATCGGTCTCGCGTCGGGTCAGGCTTAGCGCCTCGGTGTCGGTGACGAGCTCGATGTTCATTTCGGGATGCAGGGTGCAGTACTCGGCAAGCAGGGGCGACAGAACCCGCGCGCCCAGCCATTCGGCGGAGGTCACGCGGATCGTTCCACTGAGCCCGGCGCTGCTACCGGTCGCTATCCGCTCGGCAGCAAGAGCTGCGTCTTCCATCCTGCCGGCATAGTCGAGGATTTGCCGCCCGGTGTCGGTGAGCTCGAGGCCGGACGGCCTTCGTTGAAACAGCACGGCGCCAAGCTTCTTCTCGAACAGTTCGAGTCGGCGGCTCATGGTCGGCTGCGTCGTGCCGAGGCTGCGCGCCGCGCCGGACAGGCTCTTCTCGCGAGCCAGGGTCAGGAAATAGCGCAGATCGTCCCATTCGATGGCGGGTAGGCCTGGCGGTTTCCGGGACACGTTCGCTCCTTGCATGGTCGCGCTCAGGCGGCGAGCGATTGCAAAAACCCCGTCAGATCATCCGTGACGTAGTCGACATGGACGGCGTCTCGGCCCTCCAGCTCCCAGTCCTCGCGCACCACCTCCTTGGTGCCGTCGGGCACCACCAGCACCGTGGTCATGCCGAGTTCGTGCGGGACGGCGAGGTTGCGCGCGAGGTCCTCGAACATCGCGGCGCGGGTCGGATCGACTGCATGGTCGCTCAGGAACTTCCGGTAGGTCTGCGGTGCCGGCTTGGGCTCGAACTCGGCGGCGATGATGTCGAATACGCCGTCGAAATGCGTTGCGAAGCCGAGCCGCGCCAGCACGGCATCGACATGGTCGACCGAGCCGTTGGTCAGGATCAGCTTGCGCCCCGGCAGCCCGGCGATGGCTGCACCGAGCGCCGGGTTCGGCTCCAGCGGCGAATGGTCGATCTTGTGGACGTAGGCAAGGTAGTCGTCGGCGGAGACGCCGTGCAGGGTCATCATGCCGCGCATGGTGGTGCCGAAGCGCAGGTAATAGTCCTTCTGGATCTTGCGCGCCTCCTCGGGCGTCACGTTCAGCCAGCTCGACACGAACTCGCCGATCCGCGCATCGACCTGCTGCCACAGATTGACGTGATGCGGATAGAGCGTGTTGTCGAGATCGAATACCCAGGTGTCGACATGGGCGAAGGTGCGGGGCCAAGTCATCGCAACTCTCTATCCGTTGGGCGGCGCTGTGGCCTCACCCTCAATCGTCGTCCTGGCGAAAGCCAGGACCCATACGCCGTGACCTATCAATGGGGCACTCTGGTTGTCGTTCTTTGCCAAACCCCATCCTGGGGTAATGGGTCCTGGCTTTCGCCAGGACGACGGTGGAGTTTGTGGCGCGGTCACCGCAACAATCGTCACAGCAATCCCACCCATCACGGCAGCGCAAACCGCAGCGTCTTGCCGCCGCTCGACATGTCCACCGCGCCAAAACCAGTCGCGGCGAATCCGCGCGCGCCGCAATCGGTCTGCTCGCTCGTCTCGAACTTGGTCTCGCGCGTGCAGAGCTGCTTGTCGCCGCCCCAGTTCAGCGGCCGGTCCTTCAGCTTGATGACGCGGTTGTCGGCGTCGACCGCTTCCGCGAAGCTGAAGATCTGCCTGGGCTGGCCGGTCACGTCAGGATGCAGGCACGTCTTGGGATCGATGCGATACCAGCCGCGGCTCGTCACCGACTTGCCGTCGTCGCTCGCGACTGCCGCCATCACCTTGTGCGGCGTGTCGTTGCACCAGGTGAGGCCGGTCGCGGAGGGCGTCTGCACCGCATCGACCATGGTCTTGAACACATTCGGCGACGAGACGACGTCGGACGACAGCCCGCGGCTCTTCAGGAAGGCGGCCAGCGCTGCTTGCGTCTTCGGCCCGTCGACGCCGTCGATCGCGCCGACGTCGTAACCCGCGATCACCAGCAGTCGCTGGATGCTGGCAAGGCGCGCCTGCTCGTCGTCATATTCGGAATCCTCGGCGAGATAGGCAATGAGGTTGCCGTCCGCGCCTTGCGTCGGCGTCACTTGCGTGAAGGCGGCCTGGATCTGGCCGCTGCGGCATTGCCGCGCCGCCGCAATGACGAAATTATCCTGCGCCACGCACAGCATGTCGCGGCCGTTCTGCGGGATCGGGGAGGCGCCATAGACGCCGAGCGCGCGGGCGTTGAGCAGGATGCGGTCGGCCATCAGCGTGCCCTGCACCACCACGCGGCAGGTGGCAGGATCGATCCTGAACCAGCCCCGCGTCGCGGTCGCCGCCTTGTCGTCGATGCCGATCGCGGCCTCGACGACATAGGACATGCGGTTGCAGATCTTGAGGTCGGCGAGAGCCGGCGCGGAGGAGAAGAAGAACGAGACGGCTGCGGCGGGCAGCGTCATCAGGAAGCGGGTCAGGGGAGGACGGCGAGGCTGCCGCTCTCTCCGCTCGTCATGCCCGGCCTTGTGCCGGGCATCCACGTTCTTGGCGCGGAACGAAAGATCGTGGATGGCCGGGAGATCTTCGCGAAGACGCGCTTCGCGCTCTTGCCCGGCCATGACGGCTTTCTTTGTCCGCTCCCGCATCACTTGTGGATCAGCGTTCCCGTGCCCTGGTTGGTGAAGAGCTCGAGCAGTACCGCATGCTGCATCTTGCCGTCGATGATGACGACACCCTGCACGCCCTGTTCGAGCGCGTAGATGCAGGTCTCGACCTTCGGGATCATGCCGCCGGAAATGGTGCCGTCGGCGATCAGCTTTCGCGCGTCCTTGACGGACAATTGCGGGATCAGCTTCTTGGACTTGTCGAGCACGCCTGGCACGTCGGTGAGCAGCAGGAGACGCTTGGCCTTCAGCGCGCCGGCAACGGCACCGGCAAACGTGTCGGCGTTGACGTTCAGGGTCTGGCCTTCTTTGGAGGTTGCGAGCGGTGCCAGCACCGGGATCAGCTCGTAGCCGATCAGCTGGTTGAGCAAAGTGAGATCGACCTTCTCGGGGTCGCCGACGAAGCCGAGATCGATCGCCTTCTCGATGTTCGAGCCCGGATCGATGATGGTCCGCGTCGTCTTCGACGCTTTCACCATGTTACCGTCCTTGCCCGACAGGCCCACGGCCTTGCCGCCGGCTTCGTTGATGTAGCCGACGATCTGCTTGTTGACGGAGCCGGCGAGCACCATCTCGACGATCTCGATGGTCGCGGCATCGGTGATGCGCAGGCCTGCGGCGAATTCCGAGGCGATGCCGAGGCGCTTGAGCATGGTCGCGATCTGCGGCCCACCGCCATGCACCACCACCGGATTGATCGCGGTCTGCTCCAGCAGCACGATGTCGCGCGCAAAGTTCCTGGCGGTCTCCTCGTCGCCCATGGCATGGCCGCCATATTTGATGACGATGGTTTCCTCGTCATACTGCTGCATGTGCGGCAGCGCTTCGGACAGGATGCGGGCCTGGTCGAGCGGGGAGATGTCGGTCATGAGGCGGATCTCGCTGGCGGGACTAACGCGGCCTGCGTTCTATCTGATTGGCGGGCGCGGCGCAAAGTGTGGCGTTCGCTCCTACCCTCCCCTCCAGGGGAGGGTAGGAGCGAGCGTCACTTCTTCGCCACCGCCGCCGCCACACTCACCGCCAACCAGCCCAAGATCATTATCGTCCCACCCGTCGGCGCCGCGTAGGGAAACAGCGCGTGCCCCGCATATTGCCGCAAGGTCAGGTCACCCGCGAACAATGCGGCGCCAGCTGCGAAGCCGAACGCGGCAACGAGGCCAATTCCGCCGTGCAGAAGGCCGCGCGCGAGCAGCGCGACGGTCGCAAGTATGGCAGTTGCATGAAACAGCAGCATGGCGCTGGCCGTTGCCAGCCGGCTCGCATCGGCGCCATGCGCGGAGGCGGCCGCCAGCGCGACGCCGGCGGCGCCAATCAAACCGGCAAGCCCGATCAGCAGGCGTTGTGCCACCATCACGAGGCCCGCTCTTCCAAGAGCTTCGCCATCGCGGCGCGCAAGCCCTCCATGCCGGTCGAGCTCCGCGACGAGGTCGCGAGCACGTTCGGGAACGCGGCGGGGTGCTTGGCCAGCGCAGCCTCGGTCTCGGCGATGCGCGCCTGCAGCTCGGAGGCCTTCACCTGGTCGGCCTTGGTCAGCACGATCTGGTAGCTGACCGCGGAGCGATCGAGCGTCTTCAGGACTTCGAGATCGACGTCCTTGATTCCATGCCGCGCGTCGATCAGCACATAGACGCGCGCGAGTGAGGCACGTCCCAGCAGGAATTTGTGGATCAGCTCGGTCCACGACGCGACCTGGCTCTTGGGCGCCTTGGCATAGCCGTAACCGGGCATGTCGACGAGGCGCAGGTCACTCTTCCCGGGGACCTCGAAGAAGATCAGCTCCTGGGTGCGGCCCGGCGTATGCGAGGTGCGCGCCAGCGCATTGCGGCCGGTCAGCGCGTTGATGAGACTGGACTTGCCGACATTGGAGCGTCCCGCAAAGGCGATCTCCAGCCCGGCCATCGGCGGCAGCGTGGCAATCGAGGGCGAGGCCCAGATGAACTGCCAGTCGCGGGCGAACAGTTTTCGCCCGGCCTCGATCAGTCGCTCGTCGGTCTTGTCGTTCATGCGAGCAGTCTATCCTCTCGTCATGGCCGGGCTCGTCCCGGCCATCCACGTCTTAGTCACGAAACGAGCCTCCAAAAACGTGGATGCCCGGGACAAGCCCGGGCATGACGATGTGGAGGCATTTGCGCCCGGCAACGGCGCCTACGTCGCCTTCCTCGCGAACGTCGCCTTGAGATTGTCGAACAGCTCCACCTTCACGCCGTTGCGACGCATGATGAAGCTCTGCTGGACCACCGAGAGCAGATTGTTCCAGGCCCAGTAGATCACGAGGCCCGCCGGGAAGCCGGCCAGCATGAAGGTGAAGATCAGCGGCATCCAGTTGAAGATGATCTGCTGCGTCGGATCCGGCGGCGTCGGGTTCAGCTTCATCTGGAACCACATCGTGATGCCCATGATGATCGGCCAGATGCCGAGCGCGAGGTAGTGGCCGAACACGGGGATCGTGGTCGGGTCGACCGGGATCAGTCCGAACAGGTTGAACAAATTGGTCGGGTCGGGCGCCGAGAGGTCCTTGATCCAGCCATAGAACGGCGCGTGCCGCATCTCGATGGTGACGAACAGCACCTTGTAGAGCGAGAAGAACACGGGGATCTGGATCACCACGGGAAGACAGCCGGCGACCGGATTGATCTTCTCCTTGCGGTAGATCTCCATCATCTCCTGCTGCTGCTTCACCTTGTCGTCGGGATAGCGCTCCTTCAGCGCCTGCAGCTGCGGCTGGATCGACTTCATCTTCGCCATCGAGGCGTAGGACTTGTTCGCCAGCGGGAAGAACAGCAGCTTCACGATCACGGTCACGAGCAGGATCGAGATGCCGAAATTGCCGAAGAAGCGGTAGAAGAAGTCGAGGCCGAGGAACATCGGCTTGGTGATGAAGTAGAACCAGCCCCAGTCGATCAAGAGATCGAAGTGGTTGAGCCCCAGCGCCTTGTTGTAGCCGCCGAGGCCGGCGAACGGGAACACGCCGACCACGCCGGCTTCCTTGGCGCCCGCGAACAGCCGCGCGTTTGCAGTGGCCGTGCCGCCGATCGCGACGGTGACGGGATCGAGCAGATAGTCGGTCTGGTAGGTGTGGACGTTGCCGACCGGGTTCGACGAGAAGCGCGCCTGAAGCTGCGCATTGGTGTCGGGCAGCAGCGCCGAGGCCCAGTACTTGTCGGTGATGCCGAGCCAGCCATTGGTGGCCTTGAAGTTGACCGTCTTGGCTTCGTCGATCTTCTTGTAGGCGTATTCCTGCAAGCCCTGGTCACCGAGATAGCCGATCAGGCCTTCATGCAGGATGTAGTAGCCCGAGACCTGCGGCGCGCCGTGGCGCGAGATCAGCGCGAACGGATAGAGCGTGACCGGCGCGTTGCCGACATTGCTCACCTCGTCCTTGATGGTGAAGAGATAATGGTCGTCGACCGCAATGGTGCGGCGGAAGGTGAGGCCCTCGCCATTGTCCCATTTCAGCACCACCGGCGTCGATGGCGTCAGGCTGCCGCTGCCGTCCTGCTGCCAGACGGTCTGGGCATCAGGCATCTTCGCCGTCACGCCCGTCGCCGCCACCCAGCCGAACTCGGCGTAATAGGGCTCCGCCGTGCCCGAGGGCGAATAGAGGATGATCGGTGGCGACTTCGGGTCGACGGTTTCGCGGAATTGCACCAGCGCGATGTCGTCGATGCGGCCGCCCTTCAGCGCGATGCTGCCGGCAATCCGCGGCGTGTCGATCTTCACGCGCGGGCTGGCCGCAATCGCGGCGTCCCGGGCAACGACCGGCTGGGCCTGCTGCTGGTTCGCGGCCGGTGTCGAGGGCTGAGTCGCGCCGCCCGCCTGCGGCGTGGTACCCGGCGTTGCCGACGCCGTCGGCTGCGGCGTGGATTTCTGGAGCTCGGTCTGTGCCTGCTGCTGGGCGCGCTGCTTCTCCATCTGCGGCACGTTGTAGAAATATTGCCAGGCGATCAGCACCAGGCCGGATAGAATGACGGCGAGGATGGTATTGCGATTGTCGGTCATCTCGATTGTCTCGTCATCAATCCGGTTTGCGGCTGGTCGCTGTGGCGCGATCCGGCCTCTGGCCGCGCGCCTTGGCCGGTCCTTTGGCCGTATGCCGCGCCGGCCTCGTGAATGCTATGCGCAGATCGTCGAGCATGGTCGCGAAGTCGCGCGAGAGCGCGTCCCTTCGTCCGACCAGCACATAATCATGATGGGGTTGCATCGACACCGGATCGAGCCGCTTCACCAATTCGCGAAGCCGGCGCCGGATACGATTGCGCTCGGGGGCGTTGCCGTTCTTTTTGGAAACGGTGAAGCCGATCCGGATCGGGCCGCCGTCGTCCCGGCGGCGGCTTTGCAGCACGAACGCGGGATTATTCACCCGCGCGCCATTGGCAACGGCGAGGAAATCCGCCCGCTGCCTCAGCCGATCCATGATGAAATCCCAAAAAGGGGGGTCCGGCTCAGGCGCTCAGACGCTTGCGGCCGCGGGCGCGGCGGGCGGCGAGAACCTTGCGGCCGCCGGCAGTGGCGAGACGGGCACGGAAGCCGTGACGGCGCTTGCGCACCAGTTTGCTGGGTTGATAAGTCCGCTTCACGGGTTTTTCTCCGCTGACCGGGCAATTTGCCTGTAGAATTGATGGTAAAGTCCCGAAGATGCGGCCCAAAACGGGCCGTTTCCGGCCCCAAAAGAGCCGCTCCCGGTGTCGCACCGGGTCATCGCGGACAATTCGCGCGGCTTATAAGGGAGCGCCTTGTTTTCGTCAACGCCGCACAAGCGCACGTTTCCGGTGAATATCGCTGTTTGTGCGGGGTTTTTAACCCTTAAGGTGGCGACTCGCTTTACCAGCGCTTACATCTCACCTTGGCAGATTAGCGATCCGTAATTTGACCGGACCCGGGACGGGTCGCATCCTGCATCAGCCAAGGTCAACAGGGGCGAATTTCGTGGCAGCCACAGATCGCCAGCCGATCCAAGATCTGGATCCGCCGGACCAGCCGGCGATGCGGCCGCGCGGGTCGGGCGGGCTCGGGCTGTCAGGCAAGCTGCTGCTGCTTACCGTCCCTCTGGTGATGATCGCGGCCAGCCTGCTTTACGTGCCCGCCATCGCCAACTTCTGGGTCAACCGGCTCAACGACCGGGTGGCGGCGGCCAATACGGCAGCGCTGGTGCTGGATGCCGCGCCGCTTGGCATGGTTCCCGATTCGCTGTCGCGGCAGATCTTGAAAAGCATCAATGCCCGCGCCGTCGCCATCAAGATGGGTCAGCAGCGCCGGCTGCTCGCCAGCGATAACCTTCCGACAGCCATCGAGCACGACATCGATCTGCGCGACATGACGGCCTGGGACGCGATCACCGGCTCGTTCCGGATGATGCTGGAGACCGGCAACCAGGCCATCCGCATCGTCGGGCCCGGCGTCGGCAATGCCCAATTCATCGAGATCGTGACCGACGAGCTGCCGCTGCGGCAGCAGATGTACCGCTTCTCGCGCAACGTCGTGGTGGTCGCGCTGATCATCGCGGCGCTGACCGCGGGCCTCGTCTATCTCGCCCTGCATTACCTGTTCGTGCGCCCGATGCGGCGGCTCACCGCGAGCCTGGTCGGCTTCCACGAGAACCCGGAGAGCGCGGCGCGGATCATCGTGCCGAGCCAGCGCAGCGACGAGATCGGGGTGGCCGAGCGCGAATTGTCGGACATGCAGCGCGATCTGATGTCGATGCTGAATCAGAAGAGCCGGCTCGCTGCCCTCGGGCTCGCCGTCTCCAAGATCAACCATGATCTGCGCAACCTGCTGGCCTCGGCGCAGCTTTTGTCGGACCAGCTCGCCAGCGTGCCGGATCCGCGGGTGCAGCGCTTTGCGCCGAAGCTGGTGCGCTCGCTCGAGCGCGCCATCGCCTTCTGCCAGTCGACGCTGTCCTATGGCCGCGCCCAGGAGGCCGCGCCCGACCGCCGCATGATTCTGATCGAGCCGGTGGTGCTGGAGGTGCGCGAGACCGCGGGGCTGGCCAGCGATGCCACGATCGCCTGGGTCGCGGCGATCGAACGCGGGCTTGCGGTCGATGCCGATCCAGACCAGCTGTTCCGCGTGCTGCTCAACCTCGTCCGCAACGCCGCCCAGGCGCTGGAAACCCACGCCTCGTCCGGCGATGGCGGCGTGCGGCAGATCCGGATCACCGGAAAACGCGAGGGCGCCGTCGCCATCCTGGAGGTTTCCGATACCGGTCCAGGCGTTCCCCAGAAGACCCGGGAGCACCTGTTCGAGGCGTTCCAGACCTCCGGCCGCCCCGGCGGCAGCGGCCTTGGCCTTGCCATCGCCGCCGAGCTCGTCCGCGCCCATGGCGGCGACATCCACCTCGTCGAAGGCACCATCGGCGCCACCTTCCGCATCGTCATCCCCGATCGCCCCGTGGAACTGCTCTCCATCCGCAACGAGCGGGCGCGAGCGTAAGTCGGCCAGCGGCCGCGCTGAGTCCGTCATTCCGGGCTGGCGCGAAGCGCCGAACCCGGAATCCGGAGGTTTTGGACGCGAGATTCCGCACTTCTCGCTCCGCGAGTCCGGGAATGACAGGGAAGAGGCCGTCATCTCCTTGCAAAATCTCCCCATCCCGGACCTTGCCAACGCCGGCAAGAGCGGCTAGTCAGAGCGCTCTTCGCACCCCTCCCGGCCCTCCGGGAGATGCGTCGCGGGTCACCCCCGCCATCGCTGTTTGCGAAAAACGCGCCCGTAGCTCAGCTGGATAGAGCATCAGACTACGAATCTGAGGGTCGGACGTTCGAATCGTTCCGGGCGCGCCACTTCGGTACAAAACTGGGCACTCCAAAACCTACCGATTTTGCGCCGGATGCGGCGACGAGAGTGCGCAAGAGCACGCTTTTCGATCCCATGATGCGAACCTCTTTCGCGTCCACCTCGATGCGCTGGGCCAGTGCACGGAGGTGGTCGCGGCGATAACCGCCAGACTCGGTCCGCATCCGCTTGCGGGCTTGGCTGGCGAAGGTTTTGAGCCCCTGGGGTGTGATGCTCGGTCCGGCTCGATCAAGCGCGCCCTCGGCCCGCTCTGCGTCGGCGCGGGCCTGGTCGCGGATGGACTTCAGCTCGGACACGCGCTCCTTGAGCAGCCGATCGAAGACGTCAGCGATCCCGTTTTCGATCGCGTCGTACAGCCGCTTGAGTTTGGCCTCTGCTTCGGCCGCACGCTTGCGCAATTCGGCGATATGCGTCGTTCGGCGCTCGGCACGCTCCTTCCGGCGGTGCAGGACGGCCGACAGAACTTCCTCGAGGCGTTTTGGCTGCAAAAGGCGCTGCTCGATGTGCTCGGCCACGATGCCGTCAAGCTTTTCCATCGGAACGGTGCGGCCCTTGCAGCCGGTCTCGCCCTGCCGGGCCTTGGTCGAGCAGGTGTAGTACCTGTATCTCCCGCTCTTCCCGGTCCTCAGTGTCATCGCGCCGCCGCAGGTGGCGCAAAAGCAAATGCCGGTAAGGAGGGTCGGGCCGCTGACGACACGCGGCGCGCTCAGTGCAGGGCTGCGCGCTTTGAGCAGCGTCTGTACCGCCTCGAACTCGGCCAAGTCGATGATCGGGGGCACCGCCATTTCGACCACCTCGGCCTCCGGTTTGCGCTCGCGGGTCTTCCAATGCTTGGTGTTGAACCGGTGGCGGCCGATATACGTCGTGCGCGTCAGTACCTTGTGCACGGCATCGACGCCCCAGCGCCCGCCATCGCGCGTTCGGATGCCGGATTCGTTCAGATGCTTGGCAATCGATTTGACGCCCATCGATCCGGATGAGCCGTTTCCTTCGCGCGCCAAGCGATAAATCAGCCGCACGGTCTCGGCCTGGATAGGATCGATCTCCAGTATCTTCTTGGTGCGGTGGCCGCGCTGCTCGGCGGCTTCAACAACGCGGTAGCCGATCGGCGGCAGCGCGCCATTCCAGAAGCCTTGCCGTGCGTTCTCCTTCATCGCCCGGAGCGTGTGTTTGGCGTTCTCCTTGGACTGGTATTCGTCGAACAGCGCCATGATCTGGCGGATCATGTTGCTCATCGGATCGTCGCCGAGCTCCTGGGTGATCGACACCAGACGCACACCGCTCTTGGCAAGTCGGCGGACATAAAACTCAAGCTGGAACTGGTCGCGGAAGAACCGGCTGAAGCTGTGCACGAGGATCACGTCGAACGCCGGCGGCTTGACCGTCGCCGCGTCGATCATGCGCTGGAACTCCGGCCGCCGATCGTCCGTGGCGGACGCGCCGGGCTCGACATAGTCGGCGACGATCTCCCACCCACGCGATGCGCAATAATCCTTCGCCTGGCGGCGCTGATCTGGGATGGAGAGATCGCTGTCGGCCTGCCGCCCCGTCGAGACTCGCAGGTAAAGAGCCGCCCGAACCGTTGCAGCCATGTTGATGTCCCCTCAATCCTTTCCAAGCAACTCGTCGAACAGATCACCGAACCAAGCTTCGAAGACATCCATCTCCGTTTCGGTCACCGGCACATCCTTCGGCCAGTCGTCCGTCACCGCCCATGTCACCGAAGCGCGCTTCGCTCGTCGTCGGCCAGGACGCGCGGGCGCACGCGCATAGTCGTAGAGATCGTCAAGTGAGGCGCGGTCCGGCGGACGCCGTAGCTGCGATTTGTGAGGGGGAGCCATGGCGCCACTGTGGCAAGCCTGACCGATCCACAGAACGGCCGATGTCTACGCCAAGTCACGCTGCAGCCCTGCGAACTCGCACTTTCTCTGCAGCATGAGCGCGATCGCGCAGAGCAGGCCGTGAACGCGTGGAAGCAATAGAGCCGAGCCAGCGGAGCGCGGTCAAGGCCGCAAGCCGGCGGAGCCGGTCGCGCGCAGCGCGAGCCTTGACGGCGCACCGTTGGTCCGGCAGCGGCGTCCCATGCGATCATGGCCGGACATAACGCCGAGCACGCGCAACAAGACGCTAGGCTGCGAATGATGGCGTTCGGAACGTTGATTTTGAATGCTTTCGCGGTTCGAGCGGCACCAGGCCACTTCATACGGTGCCGCTGCAGTGCCATCCAAAACAATGTGCAGACAAACACTTACGACCCCCGACAGCACGGAGCGACACCGTCGTTTTTATCTTGTCGTCCTAATCCGTCGAGATTCGCGCCCAACTCTTGGTTGGGAAGGTCGGGTATTGTCGATAGCAGACGAGCGGGCGGACTTGGCAATATCGAGCGAATGACCCCATTGCAGACATTGGGGTCCGCTGTCATTCTCTCCGGATGGTAGGCGGCTGGGAAAAAGCTCGACGGATGGATTTGCGGCGCTCCACAGGCACGCGTGCTGACGCGCGTCCGCCTAAAGTGGTGCGCGGACCTGACTACCTCATAGCCCATGCCTGCTTCGAGTGTCGGAAATCATGGAAGGTGCGGGCGGACACGGGCGCGGCTTGTCCGCAGTGCGGCTCTTGTCTCCATGAGATGGGCCGCTCGTTCAAAGCTCCGAAGCGGTCCGATGCCGAACAATGGCAGAAGGTGCAAGCCCTCTGGTCAGCAGGTTTCCGCTTCTGGAGCTACCGGAGCCACCCCGACGCTGAACCATTGCCAGAACGATTGCGGGACGTTGATGACTTCATACGCCGCAACCCAAGGCATCCGATGCGCATCGCGGGCTAATGTCAGCCTGCGCCCCATTGCGCAACTTCGACGCATTGAACCGCTAACTCGCTGAGTTCAACCACGACTGTCGGAGCGCTTCAAACGAGGCATGTGGGAATGAGCTACGATCCTTTTGATAGCTCTTTTCCTCGTATAGCCACCGCACCTTTTCAAATTGGCGGTATATCAAGCCAACGAAATGCCGGATCTTGATGTCGACGCTCAACGTCAGTCTTCCATCTGAGCGCGTGTAATCCCCCCAGCCGGGGCAGTCCCAGAACTCAACGTGGGCCACATGTCTCTGTTGGGCATAAATTGATGCCGTGACTACCGTCATTCCAGGCTCATCGTGCAATCGTGCAACGCACTGAGGTTCACCTCGCAAGAGTTCGCAACACAGTGCAGATAGCTGGTCCATCGGATCAGAAAAAATGTGTGTAATTCTAACTGCGATTTGAGTGCCACGGGTGACCACATGCAAATCGCTCCAACCGTGAGCGCCACGGACGTAAAGCAAATCGAACTCATCGGTGAGATTGGGCTCAGCGTTGGGAAGCATCCGTTTAATTTAGATGGCAACGCGGAATCGCGCAACTTCACGGCGATTACGCAATCTCGGCATTTGGCCCATCGCGTCGATCTTGGGATTGGTCAAGAAGGCCGCTTTGCCGGACGAACCGGCGAAACCGGGGGAGACGGCGCCCGTGAGGCGTAGGGCAGGATCGCAAACCTTCGCGGATTGGGCGATTGAATCGCGTGGGCGACGTCGCATCATAGCGCCACGGCGAAGCAGTAGTGCCCATCTTCATCGGCCGCGGCGCGCCAGCTACGCCAAAGCACGCTATCGCCGACAAAAAAGCGCCGATCCTGCGCGGGCCTTGCTGCTTCTACGCTGCCGACTTTCGCCCGCACGCGTCGGTCGGGGTGCGGGGATTGGCGCTCTCAGACTTTACGTTCAGCCTTAGCCCTGCCCGTCCGGTTGTTGCCGCTCACGAGCAGTTGCAAAGCCCGGATGTTAGGTGAGCCCGCACCCTTGCGCCAGATGAGAACGGTCTCAGCCCGGTTCTCGCCTGGCGGCAGCGCATGGACCGAAAGTCGCTTGCTAAGGGGAAACGTACTCAGGACGCTGCGCGGCAACAGTGCCACGCCCGTGCCGGCGACGACGCAGCCCAGCAAGGCAGGATATGAGCCAAGCTCGATCGTGCGCTCCGGCATCTCGCCGCGCCTGGCGTACCAATCCTCCAGCCGCTTGCGATGCGGGCAACCATGTTCGAAGGCGATGATTGTACGTGGGATCGCACCCTTCTTACCGATGGGTGGATGATCGGCAGCCGCAACGATGACCGGCTCTTCCTCGAATGCGAAAATCTTCTCGAACGGCTCGTCGGGGATGGGCTCGGCAACGAATGCGGCATCGAGCTCGCCAGCAAGGATTGCAGCACCGAGTTGCGTCGGGTTTCCCGTGCGCAACTCCAAGACGACGTTGGGATAAAGCCTGTGATATTCGGCGAGAGGTCCGGGAAGCCTGACGGCCGCCGTACTATCCATGGCGCCAAGGCGAAACACGCCGCGCGGGCGCGGATCCTGCACCGCCACGCGCGCCTCATCGGCTAACGCCAGTAGACGATCGGCATAATCGAGCAGCGTTTGGCCAGCCGGCGCGAGATGAAGACGCTTGCCCTCACGAATGAAAAGCGCAACGCCCAGATCCTCTTCGAGCTGGCGAATCCGCGTGGTTACGTTGGACTGTACGCGATGTAGCTGCTCGGCGGCGCGCGTCACACCGCCTTGGCGCACCACCGTGCTGAAGATGCGGAGATCGGACAAGTCCAAGCATCTCTCCTCAAGATGAAAAACATCATTATTATTCATTTTGCATGATCTGTTGTCACACGTAAAGCTCATTACCGGCAAGCCGCCGCTCCCGGTGGCTCGGCACAAGCGATGGACCAAGACATGCGAGACGGTAATGCATCCGACATTGGACCGATCGACCTCAAAGCGCTGTCGTCGAAAGAGCGGGAGGCGCTCAGGAAGTGCATCATTCGCCGCGCGAATGCCGAGCGTGCTCGGGTGATCGGCGCGATGTTTGCCTGGTTGCTTGGTCGCCTACGCAAGGCGCCGCCGGCACAGCGAAACCATCGCCGAAAGTCCGAATGGCAGCTCCCGGTCACGGTACCTGAGGCCCCAACAGAGGCTTGGTGACGACCGTCAGCCGCGCCGATGCAGCAAAATCCAGTCCATCACCGCAAGGGAATCGACCAATGATCGTCACCATATTTCGCTCCCGGCTTAATCCGGGGGTCGAAGGAGAGTATGGCCCCACGGCAAGGCAGATGAGCGAGCTGGCGCGTACGATTCCCGGCTACATTTCCCACAAGGGCTTCGTCGCCGAAGACGGGGAGCGGGTGACGATCGTCGAATTCGAATCGGAGGAGGCCTTGCAGGAATGGCGCCATCATCCCGAGCACGCCAAGGCGAAGCGGCGCGGCATCCAGAGCTTTTTCAGCGACTACAAATTCCAGATATGCACGGTCATTCGGGATCGCGTATGGAGCTGCGCGCGACCCACCGCAAAATCGTAGGCCGTCGCTGATTTGTCGGTTGAGGCGCGTGGCGGGCCGCCGCATCATAGTGCCACGGCGAAGCAATAGTGCCCATCTTCATCGGCCGTGGCGCGCCATTTCGGTATCAAGATGTGCGTGAGGGGCCTAGCCAGCGTCAAATGATGCCGTGCTACCTCAGGAGCGCCTGCTCGTCCCCCGACACCCATCCGAAGACCTTGGGCTCTGCGCCCAACTGCTGGACGAGGTAGTGGACGTCGAAATTAATCACGACGTCGGATTGGTTCTTGCGGACATACGTCGATCTCCAGGCGACATGGGCGACGCAATGGTGTTCGTCTATCGGCGAGATGCGGAGTCCCCGCATGTGCATCTCCTTTGTTCCGATAGCCCGGTAGTGGGCATAGCCCTCGGCGATGACCTGCTTGAGATGCTCGTCGTTCTTCCCGGTCATCACGCCGGCCGGCGTGGCCGCGACGAACTCGGAGGCGTAGAGCGCCGCGACGTCATCCATGTCGACGTCGCCGCGCAGAGAAGCCTTGGAGATATTCTCATATCGCTCGAACAGCTTCCTGAGTTCGTCTCCATCGTCTTCATCGTCGCCTCCAACACGTGTCGGGTCCGTCACTTTCGCAGGACCGGCTCGCCGGTGCGTGGGTTCGTCAAGGTCACGTTTTCAAGCGCCTTGATCAGCCATTTGCCGTCCCAGCGGGGTCAGCACCGCTTGGATCAAGGTGTCCACGGAATGTGGTCCGGCTGGATGCCCGGCGCCAACCGTGAGACGGCTCCAGGAATGCGCGACCGCCACGCCATCGCCGATGGCGACCACATCGATCACCTCGTTTTCGAGCGTCGAGTCGCGATAGATCGCGTCGTGGATCGGAGCGTGAAGCGCGATGATCTCATCAACGCCGCGCACAAGGGCCCGGAGTGACACCGTCGCTTTTATCTTGCCGTCGCTCGGTCTGCGATCCGTGAGCCGGCAGCGCTTAGCCCGCTGCGTTCTTGATCGCGGCTTCGAAGCTCTTTGCGTCGAAGGCTGGCATACTTTGGATCCGCCCCAGACCCTGGGTCGAGTACCAGACCGAGAACGCGAGCACCGCTTCCGGATTCGGGGCATCAATGATGTCGACGAAATCGTAGTAGCCCTGCGTGTAGTGGATCGACTCGATCTTGATACCCAGATTGTCGAGCTTTGCCTTGGCCTTGCCGATCCGCTCCGATTGCTTGCTCGCCCACTCCGGGCTCAGATTACCAAGCAGCACATATTTCATGGCCACCTCCACGTCATGTTGATCGTCGTGCGAGAAGGACCCAACAACCATACGCCTTCCCGCGACCCACGTACATGCCGTTCCGTGGCGGAGGCGTATGGGGAGCCGGGCCTGAGAGCACATTGCCCGATGACGCGTAGTGCAAAATCGAAGGCTAGCCATGCATTGGTGACCGGACCGTGTTCCCGGCCACAGCATCATAGCGCCACGGCGAAGCAATAGTGCCCATCTTCGTCGGTAGTCTCTGGTCGGCCATGAGGGCTCTATTCGGCGGTTCGGAAGATGACCTTCTCTGAGAGGTCATTCAAATAGGTTTGCAGCTCCTCGATATTCCCGAATTCTTTGAAGTCTCCCCGATCCAACGCCCCGACACCGGCGCGAGCCGCCGCTCGCAGGGCTTTCAGCTTGCCCGCATCCTCGGCCTCTCGTTGCTCCACGAGCCGCAACCCTTCGCGCAGCACTTCGCTGGCATTCTGGTAGCGGCCGGACTTGACGAGGGTCTACGTTTTCGAAGTCATCACCTTCTGAACGATCTTCCAGGCCCCGTTGACCTTTAAGCATGACAGCATGTCCGTGAAGTAACGAGGCGGAATCTGAAATTTCAACGTCAAGAGCGCGAGCTCTCTTTCGACGTCGATTGACACGATCTGGTCGTCGCGCTCGAGGCCCTGTTCTTTCGGTGCTCTAAGGTTGCGGACAGCTGCGAGCCACGCGGCAATCGGCGTCACAGCCACGTTGCCATCGTCACCGACCTTTGTGACGGAACTCGATGGATGGAATATGGATGCAAATTTCTCAGCATCCATTTCATAGGCCGCGTCGAAATAGGTCTGCGCCAGGGAGCGCAAGGCGCGAACATCCGTGTCCATCAGTCATCCTGCAAAAACCGTTACAACGGACCGACTCGCGCGGCCCGCCTGCCGTGTCGAGAGTCTTAAGCACCCGGGATGTGCCGAAAGTGCCTCATGCTCCCTGTTGGCCGAACCTAGGGCCAAGCGGCTTATGATGCTAGATCTGTTGCACGGGATGGAGTCATGAGTGATATTCATAAATCATGAGAAAGGAATTGAACGAACTGACAGCCTTTGCAGTCGTCGCGAGTGAACGAAGCTTCACGCGGGCCGCAGTAAAGCTCGGCGTGTCACAGTCTGCTCTCAGCCACACGATCCGGAGACTTGAGCAACGGCTTGAGCTGCAGCTTCTTGCTCGAACAACCAAGAGTGTCGCGCCAACCGCTGCAGGGGCAGCTCTTTTGAACGACTTGTCTCCGGCGCTCGAGCAGATTGATCGTGCTCTCAACAAAGCCCGAAGCATTCGGCAGCGACCTGCTGGGCGCCTTCGAATTGTAATGTCCCGGTCGGCTGCGGTGATGGTATTGCTGCCGAAGCTGACGGCATTCGTCGAGGCCTATCCTGACATCGTCCTCGACGTTGTCACCGTCACCGGCCCCGTAGACCTCGTTGCGGGCGAGTTCGATGCCGGTATTCAGCTCGGCGAGTACATTCAAAAGGATATGATCGCCGTGCGGGTCACGCCGGACTTGCGACTGGCGGTGGTTGGATCGCCTCGTTATTTCGCGTCACGACGCATTCCGCAAAGACCAAAGGATCTCAATGATCATCGCTGCATCACCTTGCGTCTTCCGAGCGGTCCATATCGATGGGAATTCGAGCAAGGACGAAAATCGGTCACGATCAGCGTGAACGGACCGCTCATCATCGACGATACGCACTTGGTGATTCAGGCGGTGCTCGCTGGAGCTGGCATCGGGCTCGCCTATGAAGAGCAGGTCGCTGAGCACTTGGCGAAGCGTCGGCTTATCCGCGTCCTGGAGGATTGGACGCCGCCAATTCCCGGTTTCTTCATGTATTACCCCAGTCGTCAGCATCAGCCTGCTGCGCTGGCTGCACTCGTGAACGCGCTGCGGCTCACTTGACAGGAATTTGCCTCAGGCCCGCGGAATCCTGCGTTGGCCGCCTCGTCTGCGCCTGATGAGTTGCACGGCGCCCCCGGAAGCGTGAAGGCGCATGCGCGATCGGATTTCGGTCTCGCGCATCTCGCCCAGTTCGAATTTCGAACGCGCCGCGCCGCAGCCGGCAAACCATAAACTCAATCATCGCAAGTGCTTAGAGCCGCGCGTCGGGGCTGGCACACAATCTGCGTTTCCCACTGGCACCTCACGCCTTGCGGCGGGGGGAGGACAACAAGCGAGATTGGAGGAATGCATGAGTGGGAACAGGACCAACTCCGCGCGTCAACACGAGAGTTTCGATGCGGTGGTCATCGGTACGGGCGTTGCTGGCCTTTATCAGCTCTATAAGCTGCGCGACGAGCAGGGTCTTAAGGTCAAGGCGTTCGACGCGGCAACCGGTGTCGGTGGAACGTGGTACTGGAATCGCTACCCTGGCGCGCGCTTCGACTCCGAGGCCTACATCTACCAGTATCTGTTCTCCGAAGAGCTCTACAAGGGCTGGAGCTGGAGCGAACGCTTCCCCGGCCAACCCGAGATCGAACGCTGGCTCAATTATGTTGCCGACAAGCTCGACCTGCGCAAGGACATCCGCTTCAGCACGACGATCACCTCCGCCGTCTACAATGAGGCGACGCAGCGCTGGACGATCACCACCGACAGCGGCGAGGTCATTGACACGCAATTCCTGATCACGTGCACCGGCATGCTGTCGGCGCCACTGACATCCGTGTTTCCCGGACAGGAGACGTTCAAGGGCAAGCTCGTTCACACCGGCCGCTGGCCGAAGCAGGATCTCGATCTTGCCGGCAAGCGCGTCGGCGTCGTCGGTAACGGGGCGACCGGCATCCAGGTGATCCAGACCATCGCAAGCGAGGTCGGCAGCCTCAAGGTGTTCGTGCGCACGCCGCAATACATCATCCCGATGAAGAATCCGAAATACGGCCCGAAGGAGGTCGAGGCCTACAAAGCGCGCTTCAAGGAGTTCTGCGAGACGCTTCCCCATAGCTTCACCGGCTTCGAGTACGACTTCACCAACGGCAACTGGAAGGACCTGACCAGCGAGCAGCGCCATGCGGTGCTGGAGAAGATCTGGGACGAGGGCTCGCTGCGGCTGTGGCTCGCCTCGTTCGCAGAGATGTTCTTCGAGGAGGACGTCAGCGAGGAAATCTCCGAATTCGTCCGCAGGAAGATGCGCGCGCGACTCAAGGATCCGAAACTGTGCGAGACGCTGATTCCGACCGACTACGGCTTCGGGACACATCGCGTTCCGCTCGAGACCAATTATCTCGAAGCGTATCATCAGCCGAATGTCGAGCTGGTGAGCGTCAAGGACAATCCGATCGAGCGGATCACGCCCACAGGCCTCAAGCTCGCCGACGGCACGACGTACGATCTCGACGTCATCATCCTCGCGACCGGCTTCGACGCCGGCTCGGGCGCGCTCACCCGCATCGACATCCGCGGCCGCGACGGCCGTTCGCTGAAGGACGAATGGAGCCGCGATATCCGTACCACCATGGGGTTGCAGGTCCATGGCTATCCCAACATGTTCACGACCGGAGCGCCGCTGGCACCCTCCACCGCCCTGTGCAACATGACGACGTGTCTTCAGCAGCAGGTCGAGTGGATCAGCGACTGCATTGGCTATCTGCGCAAGAACGAGCTGAGCGTCATCGAGCCGACGCGGGAAGCGCAGGATGCCTGGGTCGCCCATCACGACGAGATCGCGAGCGCGACTCTCGTGACCAAGACTCACTCCTGGTACATGGGCTCTAACGTCGAGGGCAAGCCGCGCCGACTGCTGTCCTACATCGGCGGCGTCGGGACCTATCGCAAGAAGTGCGATGAAGTCGCCGCCGCCGGCTACCAGGGCTTCGCCAAGCAATAAGCACCGCAAACAGGGCCGCGCGATCCGTCGCGTGAGCGCGGCCTCGCTTTTTGCATCTCGCCAACACAGAACGGAGAAACACATGCGCAAGGAATTCACTGTCGACGCCGACGCAATCCTCAATGAGACGGTCGCGAACGCGAACGGTGTGCCGGGCGTCGTCGCCATGGTGACGGATCGCAACGGCAACATCTACGAAGGCGCTGCAGGCAAGCGTCGGACCGATAAGCCGGAGGCGATGACGACCGATTCGAGCTTCGCCATCTTCTCGACCACCAAGGCAATCACCGGCACCGCCGCACTTCAGCTGATCGAAGAGGGCCGGCTCGATCTCGATGCTCCCGCCAAGAGATACGCGCCCGATCTCGGCAAGCTGCAGGTGATCGACGGCTTCGACGCCAAGGGCCAGCCCAGGCTGCGGGCGCCGAAGCGCGAGCTGACCACGCGCATGCTGCTGCTGCACATCGGCGGCTTCGGCTACGATTTCTTCAACGAAAATTATTTGCGCCTGGCGACCGAGCACGGACAACCGAGCGTGATCACCTCGTCCAAGGCCTCGCTCATGACGCCGCTGCTGTTCGATCCCGGGTCGAAGTGGGAGTACGGAACGAACATCGATTGGGTGGGGCAGGTCGTCGAGGGTATTACCGGCAAACGGCTGGGCGAGGTCTTCGCCGAGCGCATCTTCAAGCCGCTCGGAATGGCGAACACGACGTTCGAGATCAGCGATGCCGTCCGCAGCAAGCTCGCCGGCGTGCACGCCCGCAACGCCGACGGCTCGCTCACGCCGATGGATTTCGAGTTGCCGGCGAGCCCCGAGGTCCATATGGGCGGGCACGGCCTCTACAGCACGGTCGGAGACTACATGCGGTTCATCCGGATGTGGTTGAACGACGGCAATGGCCCGCACGGCCGCGTGCTGAAAGCGGAGACCGTGCAGATGGCGGAAAAGAACCATCTCGGCGATCTCAAGGTGACGGCGCTGCCAGGCGTGATCAAGTCGCTCTCCAACGATGCCGAGTTCTTCCCGGGTCAATCGAAATCGTGGGCGTTCACGTTCATGGTCAATGACGAGGAAGCACCGACGGGCCGCCCCGCGGGTGCGCTCGGCTGGGCGGGCCTGGCAAACCTGTTCTACTGGATCGACCGGCAGAATGGCTTCGGCGGCTACTGGGCAACCCAGATCCTGCCGTTCGGCGACCCGGCTTCGTTCACCGGATATATGCGTTTCGAGACGGCCTTCTACGACGCCCTGCACCGGCGCAAGGCCGCGTAAGCGCGTTGTCAGGTTAGGACATTCGGCGCGCCTTTCGGCTTCACGGCTTTCGCAGTGCGGTCGGAGGCGCGCCTAAGTTGCGCCCTGATCCGGTTGTCAGTTGCGCCTCAGCATGGAATGATTTCAAAATCAGGCGATAAAGCTTGGGGTCCCCCAACAACAAAAAGATCTTGGACCGCTCAGCGCGTCAAAGGAGGAAGCGTGTTGGGGCAGACACCGGAGGAAGCCTTTGCCAATCCAGGTATTGAACGCGCCGTCCTGACCAGCTGGGAGCGCTTCATGTCCGGAAGCGCCGCCGGCGGGCAGGTCGTTCGGCCCGCGATCAACGAGTCCTGGCGGCGGAGCCAGCAATCGGCCGTGGACTATCGGCGCAGCCAGGCGCCTCTGCCGATGAACGACGACCGGCTGCACCGCCTACTCGACAAGCGCACCCGCCTGGTCCACGCCGGCGCTTCGACCATGGCGCTGGCGCGCGACTACATGCTCGAAACCGGCACGGTGATGGTGCTGACCGATGCCGATGGCATCGTGTTGCGCCTGGAAGGCGATACCAGGCTCGCGCTGCGCAATGCCGTGGAGAAGACGCATCTGTTGCCCGGCAGCAATTGGAGTGAGGCGACGTGCGGCACCAACGCGATCGGCACGGCGCTGCAGACCGGCCAGGCTATTCAGGTCCATGCCACCGAACATTTCTGCTCCGGGATCCAGCGCTGGACCTGCTCGGCTTCCGTCATCCGCGATCCCATCGACGGCGCAGTCATCGGGGCCATCGACATTTCCGGGCTGTCCGATTCCTACGGACGGCAGGCCCTCGCACTGGCGATCTCGGCGGCCGCGCGCATCGAGGCACATCTGCTCCAGATGGAGATGGACGCCCGCTACCGGCTGCTTGATCAGTGCTTCTGGATGGTGCCTGCCGCGGACCGCCACCACACGGTGCTGTTCGATAGTGCCGGGCGTCCGTTCAAGGCCAACGGCGAGATGGCGCAGATCATGCGCGACCTCGGCGCGCCACGGGGCCAGCCCGACTTTCCTCAGATCGGGACCAGCGATGACCGTCCCTGGGGTACGTCACGCCCGGCCTGGATCAAGGAGGAGTGGCTGCGGCCGGTGGTCTACCAGGGTGAACATCTCGGCACGGTCATGGTCGCGCCAAAGCCGGTGGCGGCGAGCAGGACGTGCCTGCCGCTTTCGCGCGAAGGGACGCATGCATTCGCAAGCGTCGTCCACGGCAATGCGAGGATGCATGCGGTGGTCGAGACATGCCGCCGCGTTGCCGCGACCTCCGCGCCCGTCCTGCTGCTTGGTGAGACCGGCGTCGGCAAGGAAATATTTGCCCAAGGCATCCATGCGGCATCGCCTCGGCGCGAGCGTCCCTTCGTCGTCGTCAATTGCGGCAGCGTCTCGCGCGAGCTGCTCGCCAGCGAGCTGTTCGGCTATGTGGAGGGTGCTTTCACCGGCGCGCGTCGCGGCGGCTCCGCCGGAAAGATCGAAGCCGCTTCAGGCGGAACTCTTTTCCTCGACGAGATCGGCGAATTGCCGCTCGACCTCCAGCCCATGTTGCTGCGGGCGCTGGAAAGCGGCGAGATCAACCGCATCGGCGAAACCACGACGCGCAGGGTGGACTTCCGCCTCGTCGCTGCAACGAACCGCGAGCTGCAAATCGAGGTCAATGAACGGCGCTTCCGCAAGGATCTCTACTACAGGCTGGCGGTGGTCCCGGTCGTCGTGCCTCCCTTGAAGGAGCGGCCGGATGACATTCCGATGCTGGTCGAACACTTCGTTGCTCAGGCAAGGATGCGCTATGGCCTCGGCGATCGCAGTTTCACGCCGCAGGCGCTTGCGCGCCTGCAAGGTTATGACTGGCCCGGTAACGTGCGCGAGCTGCGTAATCTGGTCGAAAGCCTGATGTTGACCGGGGACGGGGACGTGATCGAAGTTTCGAATCTGCCCGCTTTCATCCCCCAGACGGAATTGCGCGCCGGAGGTGACCACGGCCTGTCGCTCGCCGAATCTTCCGAGCGCGATCTCATCGCGCGCACGCTGCGCTCATGCGATGGTCATGTGGCAGCCACCGCGTCCGCACTCGGTCTCGCCAAGAGCACGGTCTATGCCAAGCTGCGCCGCTACGGCATTCGTCCCGACCTGGGCTCCGCAAACGACCCCGCCTGAAACCAGGGCCGTTCTCTGAGCATTGGGGGTGGGCCGCCAGGTTTCCGGCGGAAAAGTCCGGCTAGGGAATGCGGGACAGTTCGACGCCATCGACCACCATCTTCCATGTCCCCGCCTCCTGGTGCGGTGGCGTCGATACCTCGAATGTCGCCGTAAGGAATGGAATGCCGACGACGAAATTGTCGCCCTCGAACCGCCGCAACGGGGCGTCGATCGATATCGTGGTGGTGCCTGCCGTGGTGTTGCGCTTGACGCGCTTGTAGCGGACCGTCCCGTCCTTCGTGAGCTCAACGTCCATCGCCTGCGCGTGCCACTCGCCGACATAAGCGGCCTTGTCGTCCGGCACCGGCTGCCCGCACGCCGACAGGATCGGCAGAGCCGCAACGAGAATCACCAAAAAAAATTGCCGTCTCATTCTTCGCTCTCTATCGGACAGGCGGAGGCCAGGAAGATGCAAGAGTGCCCATCTTCGTCGGCCTCCACGCCATTCCGGTTCACGAACCGGGTGTCGCGGGCCAAGCCCGCCATCGCTGTTCGCGAAAACGCGCCCGTAGCTCAGCCGGATAGGGCATCAGACTACGAATTTGAGGGGCGGGCGTTCGAATCGTTCCGGACGCGCCAGATGCACGATATTCCGCGATATTTTGGGATGGGAGTCCCGATCGGAAGTGCCAGCCTCTTGATCAACTGATCTTGCAAGGGGTGGCGGGCAGGAGTCTTGCCCTGGCTCGGAGACTGTTTGCCAGTTCTTCGGGATTTCTCAGACGCCTGTCGACGGCAAACGCGATTTGTCGTTGCCGCGCACGATCTACTCATTCCCGCTCCATCATGTTGGCGATCGCCTTGATGCGGCTTCTGGCGTATTTCGGCAGGCCGGCGCTCAGCGAATCGCCGCTGTTGAAGGAGCTCTTGCCCATGAGCAGTTGCGCGGGCACGAGGTTTCGCAGAACGGGTGTATTGCTGTATTCCCTTTGCTTGTTGAGCACGTCGTTCCTGACCGCAATCAGGATGTAGACCGTTGCGATGGCGGCTTCCGGCTGGGTCGGATGCTGTTGCAGAACCGCAAGCAGCTTGCCGAACTGGATGACCTGGTTCACCCAAAAGATGTTCTGCTCGAGCGCGCTGGTGACTGTGGAGTCGAGGCCTGTCAGGGTCGGCAGCTCGGCAAGGCGCGGCTGCGTGACCAACATGATCTCACTCAGGAACTCGATGAAATCCGGAATCGGTTTTTTGCTCTCCTCGCGCAGCTTGTTGGCAAGCTGAATGCCCGCCGGAATTTTCCCTTCGAACACGTAGCGGGACCGCACGCAGATCGCGTTCGCGTCCTCGCACCAGCGGCGATCCGGCGGACGGTTCTGCGCGGCGCCCGCGTCCTTGCTGGGAACATCATCGGCCGCCGTGATCGGCCAGTGCTTGACTGCCCGATCGATCTGCTCGAGGAACGCGACATTCGCATACCGCGACAGATCCAATGCCACTGCCGGTCTTGGAAGTCGAAACCGGGCCTCCGCCTGGTAGACCGAGAGCTTCAGCTTCGTTTGCTGGTTGAGCGTGGGCTCAACGAAGCTCGGGAAGAGCGAGAGGAAGCGCCGCTGAACCGGACGTGAGCGGGCCCAATCGTCGAAAGGAATGAGCTCGGTCGAGGAATCGGCGAGTTTATCGTTGCGCTGGTCGGCGAAGATGACGGTGTGCGGTTTGATCTGTGCGATCGGGATGCTGGCGACTGCGGCCACGTCCTCCAGCTGGAATTCCTGCGCGACCGCACCTGTGCAAGCGGCCAGCCAGGCGGCGATGAGGACTGCGGCACGGTGAAGTCTCAGGTGAAGTCTCATGGGTCAATGCTCAATTCAGCCGCCGCCAGAAATAATCGGGATCGACTCGGAGCGGCGGTCGCGGGAGGCGGTCCTCGTCATCGGGAGGTCCGCGCCAGGAGGGATATTCGCGCGGACCAAGACGCCAGGTCGGGAATGGAAAGGGCGACCGGTTATCGCCGTAATGGCGGTTGTCGTAGGACCACTGCTGGAATGGCCCGTCGTCTTCGTCACGGCCGCCACGATGGGCGTAGCTTTCTGCACGCGAGACGATCCGAAATTGCGTATCATCGATTCTGCCCGACGGATCTCTCTTGAGATACTCGGTGAAAGCGCGGCCGGAGCCGGGCGGTGAAGGATCGCCGGTATGGGGATCGATCGACAGGGGAACGAGCTGACGCAGTGCTTCGCGCGAAGGGCCGTTCAATGCCATCTTGGGAGCGTGCAGCTCCCAGGCCGCCTGCACGATCGGCTCGAACATCGGCAGCGCCACTTTTGATCCGGTTTGGCCGCTGCCAAGGGAGCGGCGCCCGCCATCGCTGTTGTCGTAGCCGACCCAGATGGCGATGGTAACGTCATTTGTGAAGCCGACGAACCAGGCGTCGACCGCATTATCAGTGGTACCAGTCTTGCCGCCGACAAAGGGCGAAAGATGCTTCACCACGCGCGCGGTTCCGCGCGCGAGCACGCCCTGCAGCATTGATTTCAACTGGTAAAACGATGCTCGGTCGGCCGAGCCGATCCAGTCCACCGCACGCGGATCGTGCCGGTAGATTGGTCGGCCGTCCTGTTCGATCGTTTCGATCGCATGGGGCCGGGGCCGGGCGCCCTCGTTGGCGATCGCTGCATAGAACGCCGCAAGGTCGATGAGCCGCACGGTTTGGGCACCGAGCACGAACGGGTAGTAGCGCATGCAGTCCTTGTAGAGCTGCGCTTCCATCGCGAGCTCGCAGACCCGGTCGAGGCCTCGCTCGGCACTGTCGTCGAGGCCGGACGCGAGCAGTTGCACGGTGGCGAGATTGCGGGAGTTTTCCAGCGCACGCCGCAGTGTAATGGCACCCAAAGCGCCGCCGTCATAGTTCTTCGGCGACCAGAAATCGCCCCGGCGCGCGTGGACCGTCGCGCCGATCGGTGTCAGCGTAATGGGTTCGTCCATCACCAGCGTGTTGGGCTGCAATCCCTTGCGAAGGGCAGCGAGATAGGTCAGCGGCTTCAAGGTGGAGCCGGGTTGGCGCAGGGTCTGGACGACGCGGTTGAGCTGGCTTGCCGGATACGAAAAGCCGCCCGCCATCGCGAGAATGCGGCCGGTTTCGTTCCCGAGTACGAGTGCCGCTCCCTGCACGTTCGGTCGAATACGCAGATCGGCACGCGCCGCTTCCTTGCCCTTGGCTTCGCGCAGTTGCACGTAGACCACATCGTACGGCTTGAGGCCGCGCTGGATCGCGGCGCTCCAGGTGTTCAGCGGCAGGATTCTTCCGTCGGTCAGACCGACGTTGATCGCGTGGCCACGTTTGCCACGCGCATTCTCCAGGACGACCGCCGAGTCCCAGTGAACGTCGTAGAGAGGTAGCCGTGTCGCCTTCAACGCCGCGAGCCAAGCCGGTTCCGTAGCCTTCAGGTCTGTCGCAATGCGACGGACGGCATCGGAAATGTTCGCCTCGGGTCCCTCAAATTTGTAGCGGCCGGTATTCAGCTCGTACCGCGCGAGGCCCTCCTGCAATGTCGCTTCGACTACGCGCTGCAAGGCCGAGTTGATGGTCGAGCGCACCGTGTAGGAGGCGTTGGTGAGAGTCTCAAGGCCCGCGACCAACTTTGCCTCGCGGGCGATGTGATCGACGAAGTGAAAGCCGAAGTCCCGTCGCGTCGGCCGGTACTCGACCAGCTGTGGCAATACTGCTTTCGCCGCGGCGTCGTCGATCATGGCGTCGTCCCGCATGCGGCCGAGCACGTAGGCAAGACGCTCGCGCGCGCGCTCGGGGTGGTGGTCGGGGTTGAAGTAGTTCGGTCCCTTGGCTAGCCCGGCGAGGAGGGCGCCCTCGACGGCGGAGAGCGCCTTGGCCGGTTTGCCGAAATAGCTGCGCGCCGCGATCTCGATGCCCCAGGCTCCGCGACCGAGATAAATCGAGTTGAGATAGAGCTCGAGGATTTCCGCCTTGGTCAGGGCGCGCTCCATCCGCGAGGCAACGATCATTTCACGCAGTTTTCTTTCGTAAGTGATGTCGTTACCAACCAGCAGGTTCTTGGCGACCTGCTGCGTAATGGTCGAGCCTCCCTGCGGCCGGCCCGGGTGCGTGAAGTTGCCGATGAAGGCGCGGACCAGTCCGCGCTCGTCAATGCCGGCGTGTTGGAAGAAGCGCTTGTCCTCGGCGGCGATAAATGCGTTGCGTACCGCTTCCGGGATATCCGCAAGCTTGACCGAGATGCGGCGGTTGTTAGGCGCGTAAATCTCAGCAAGCTGCTCGCCCTTGTTGTCGAGGACTTCGCTGGTGCCAGAAAGCCTGAGCTGCTCAAGCTGCGCCGCGTCGGGCAGATCCTTGACCGCGCTGTTGTAGAAGGTGATGACCTGACCGAGATCGACCGGAGAGTCTTGCACGTTTTCGACCTTGCAGAACTGCCTATAGGCCACCTGGAGGTCGGCCAGATTCAGTCCTTTGAGCGCCTTGATCTCGCTGCTCAACGCCTCCTTGTCATCCATGGCGGTGGCAATCAGATCGTCCAGGTTGATGTCCTCGATGTCGAAAGCCTTGCGCATGTGGGCGCAGCCGGCACTCAAAAGCTCCGCCACCTCGAAGCGGTCGCGCACCGCATCGAACTCCGTCTTGATCCCATCCGGCCGGGTAGTGACCTGGCTGAAGGCAAGCGCCGTGGCGAAGATCTTGATGAGTATCGAGTCCATGACCGGCCGATGGTCGAAAAGCCGCCTCCGCAAGGTCGTAGAACAATAACAAACAAGACTGTGTTGAGGAAAAAGTTCCTGAGGAGCCGCCGCCCGCTTCTCCGGTCCTTCATGATTGCTCCGACCTGGCCGCGCCGCGGAACCAACGCCGAGGCCCGTGCGTTTTAGAAAGACCGAATTGGCAGCGCACTCATGAATACCCGTCTTCCAGTCGTGCTCGCCGTGGCGCTCCTCAGCGCCGCCATCGCCACGATGCCTGCGGACGCTGCTCCTCGAAAAAAGCACACCAGGACACTTGCCGCAGTCTCCCCTGCAGCTAGCGTCGCTCAGCCGCCCACGGACAGATTTTTGGCCTGCGACGTCCGGGTGCGGGATTATCTTCGCGAAGGCGGAGCGGTGACACGGGTGACCAAGATCGAAGTGGACGATGCCCGACTGCAGTTGAACATTCAGCATGAGTACGGGGAGGCGGGAAAGTCGTCTCGAAAATACCTCCGCGGCGACACGGAAGAAGAAATGCGCAAAAATCTGCGCGGAATATTGGATGAGTTCGCTGCGGCTGCGAAGGCGGCAACGGCTGGTCGCGCTTGGTATGTCGTCGCTGCTCGCAAGGTCATGCCGGACTCCCGCGATAGTTCGGGCGAGACCACGAGTCCCTGGACGGCCGTCGTCCTCGCGGATTTCGACGGAAAATGCAGACCTATCACGTTCTATCAGTCTGTCGACCGGACCAAGCTCGATCCTGAACTGAACAAGAAATTGGATGAGTGAAGCTTTACGCCTGAATTGATTTGCAGTCGTAGCGACCGTGCCTGGCAATAAGGCTGTTGCTGCCCAAACGTTTCTTTAGTTCACTGAGATCACTCGCTTCTGGCCCGTCCCCAGGGAGCGCCATTTCTTTCGTTTGCAATCGCAAAAATCAAGCGTCGCCGTTGCAGCGCTTTTCATGGCTTACCGGATCCTTGTCACCACGTCGGGTCGGTTTTTCTCGAGCCAGGCCACGGCCTCCGGTCCGTCGACGACGCACTCGAAGGTTTCCCAGGTCGGGTCCTCCAGGGATTCTGATTGCAGCCGCTTCGCCGCATACTCAACGAGGTCGTGCAGTCGTTCGTATCCGCGTCGGCCCTCGAGGGAATCGGCAATCGCGGTACTGGCCCATCCGCGTTGGGCCAAGTCGATAATGCTCGGAGCGTCAGCCTCGCTGAACCAGGGTGTGGCATCGAACTCGATGCAGCGGACATTATCGGCTGTATGGCAAGTAGCGTGGATCATTGGATGCCTCCATTCGCCGGCTGACAACCTGGCTAGACTTTTCACATCGCTGCCTCGCTACGCCCTCAGGCCTTGACCAAGTCGCCCAGCAGGTTCGCCGCCACCGTCAGCTTGGCGAGCGTCAGGCCGCTGGCAGCAATCTCTTCGACCGAGCTGCGGATGCGCGTCGCTTGGGGGTGAGCCGCGAGCCAGGTCTCGACGGCCTGCTGGCCGGACTGGCCGGTCGCCAGCATATCCGCGGCCAGTCTTCTTTCGGCGCCAGCGATCTGCTCAACGGCGCGATCGATGGCTATACGTTCGAAATAGTCGTTTGCCGGCACGTGGCGCGCGGCGGCGATGATGCGGTCGAGACGGAAATTCGCCTCGGCGGCGAAGAAGGTCGCGGCGGCGTCGCCAATGGGGCGGGTGGTGCGCTCGGCGACCGTCACGATATCGGGTGCCGAGACCAGAGCGTCGAGATCGGCGAGTTCGCCGGCAAGGCCGGCCGGGACGCCAGCGTCGGTCAGGTCCTGCCGACGCTTGGCGCGTGCGGCCTGCAAGTCCGGCGGCAGGGTAGTGTCGAGCGCGGCGACAATCTGGCGGATCGCCGGGCCGAAGCGCGCGACCACGGCCTCCAGCCCGCCCTTGAAATCGACATTGCGCACGTACCAGACCATGCGGGAGAGCAGGAGGTCCTGCACGGAAGCGTAGAGGGACAGCTGCACCTGCCCGTCGATGCAGGCATCGAGTGCATCGATCGCGTCATTGAGCCCCTTCAGACCGTAGCATTCATCGACCGCCACGTAGGCCATGACGATGGTCGGGATATCGGCGTCCGTCTCGTCGATCAGACGTACGACACAGGCCGGGCCGCCGCGGTTGATCACCGCATTGGCGAGGCTGGTCGCGATGATCTCCCGCCGCAGACGATGCAGTTCGGCCGCTGTCGGGAATTTGTCCTGAATTTCGCGCGGAAAATACTGAGACAACTCGCGGGCAAGATAGGGATCATCGGGCACGCTGGTGACGAGCAGATCATCGTAGAGGGTCAGCTTGGCGTAGGCGAGCAGCACCGCAAGCTCGGGCCGCGTCAGGGACTGGCCGCGCCGTATGCGCTCGGTGAGCACTGCGTCGTCGGGCAAGTACTCCACCGCGCGGCTGAGCAAGCCGCGCTGCTCGAGCGACTGCATCAGGCGGGCGAGGAAGCCGGCCTCGGCCACGCCCTTGCGCTCGGCGAGCGAGAGCGCCAGCGTCTGCAGATAGTTGTTGCGCAACACCAGCGTACCGACCTCGTCGGTCATTGCGGCAAGCAGGCTGTTGCGGTCAGCGGGGCTGAGGCGTCCCTCGCGCTCGGGGCGCGCCAGCGCAATCTTGATATTGACCTCGACGTCGGACGTGTTCACGCCGGCCGAATTGTCGATAGCGTCGGTGTTGAGCTTGACGCCCTTCTGTGCCGCTTCAATGCGGCCACGCTGGGTGACGCCGAGGTTGGCGCCTTCGCCGATCACCCGCGCGCGCACGTCGCCACCCGCGACGCGGATCGGATCGTTGGCGCGGTCCCCGACCTGATCGTCGCTCTCCGCCGACGCGCGAACATAGGTGCCGATGCCGCCAAACCACAGCAAGTCCACGCGCGCTTTCAGGATTGCCGTCATCACCTCGAACGGCGTCGCCTGCGGCTTATCGAGATCCAGCAGGGTGCGCACTTCCGGAGCGAGCGCGATCGCCTTGAGCGAGCGCGAGAACACGCCGCCGCCTTGCGAGATCAGCGACTTGTTGTAGTCCTGCCAGCTCGACCGCGGCAGGTCGAACAGACGCTGGCGCTCATGGAAGCTGATCGCGGGATCGGGCGAGGGATCGATGAAGATGTCGCGGTGATCGAAGGCGGCGACGAGCCTCGTCGTCGGCGAGAGCAGCATGCCGTTGCCGAAGACGTCGCCGGACATGTCGCCGACGCCGGCAACGGTGAACGGCGTGGTCTGAATGTCGGTGCCGAGCTCGCGGAAGTGGCGCTTGACCGCCTCCCAGGCGCCGCGCGCCGTGATCCCCATCTTCTTGTGATCGTAACCCTGGCTGCCGCCGGATGCGAAGGCATCGCCGAGCCAATGGTTCTTCTCGGCCGAGATCGCGTTGGCGACGTCGGAGAAGGTGGCGGTGCCCTTGTCGGCGGCTACCACGAGATAGGGGTCGTCACCGTCATGCCGCACGGTCAGGTCGGGCGGCACCACGATGTCCCCGCCGAGATTGTCGGTGAGTTCGAGCAGCGAACGAACGAAGATGCGATAGGCTTCCGTGCCCTCCGCTAGCCACGCCTCGCGATCGGAGGGCGATGGCAGGCGCTTGGGTACGAAGCCGCCTTTGGCCCCGACCGGCACGATCACGGCGTTCTTGACCTGCTGTGCTTTCACCAGGCCGAGGATTTCGGTGCGGAAATCCTGCGGCCGATCGGACCAGCGCAAGCCACCGCGCGCAACCTTGCCGAAGCGCAGGTGAATACCTTCGACACGAGGTGAATAGACGAAGATCTCGTAGAGAGGTCGTGGAGCGGGCAGGTCGTCGATTCGGCGCGCCTCGAACTTGAAGGAGATCACCGGACGCGGATGTCCATCCTCGCCGATCTGCCACAGATTGGTACGAACGGTTGCCTGCACCAGATTGGTGAAGCGGCGCAGGATGCGGTCTTCGTCGAGCGAGGCGACGGATTTGAGCTGCTCCTCGATCTCGGCAAGGAGAGTTGCCTCGCGCGCTGAACGTTCGCGATCGGTAAGGATAAGATGCGGATCGCGGCTAACCTGGAACAGTGCGACGAGGTTGGCCGTGATCGCGGCGTTCTTGCGCAAGGTCTCCCACATATAATCCTGGGTGAACGGGGCACGGATCTGGTGCAAATAGCGGGACAGCGCCCGGATGGTCGAGACTTCCCGCCAGCCCAGGGCCGTGCGCAGGATCAAGGCATTGTACCCGTCGGATTCGGCGCGGTCGGTGACCACGGCCATGATCGAGGCTTCTAGGCGATGGCTGAAGTCCGGGTTGATCTCGATCGGCTGACCGTCGTTGGTGTCGATCGTCATGTCGTGCAGCCAGACCGGGGCGGGCCTGTTACCGGGCACGATCTGATAGGTGCGTTCGTTGACCACGCGCAGGCCGTGATTTTCGATCACCGGCACGCGGTAGGACAGCGACAGTGGTGCGGCGTCCGAGAAAACTTTGAGGCCGAAGCGCCTGGGATTGCCCTCGCCCTCGAAGCGGTGAACCGAAATCGTTACCGGGCGCGCCGGCGTGAGCTTCTCGATGGTCGCGATATCGGCGATCGCCTGTTCTGCCGTGAATACCTCGGTATAGCCGCCGCTAAAGGCCTGGGCATAGCGATTGGCGAGCATGCGTGCCCGCATGCCATCGGTCGACGCAGTGAGCGCAGCCTTCAGCTTGTCGGCCCAGGTTGCGGCAATGGCGCTGATTCCGGCTTCGAGCGCGGCGCGTTCGACGAGGGGAGTTTTGCCTTCATAGCGCCCGATGATGTAGTGGACGCGCGCAAGCGCCCCCTCAGGGAATGCTACGTAGGAGGCCGACAGGGTGCCCTTGTAGGCCTGCGCCAGGAAGGCGCCGACACGCGTGCGCACATTGGTGTCGTACTTGTCGCGTGGAATGAAGGTGAGGACGGATACGAAGCGATCGAACTTGTCGACCCGCGCCAGCGCCCGGACGCGGGGGCGCTCGTAGAGGATCAGGACCTCGATGACGAAATTGTTCAGAGTATCGACGTCGATCTGGAATAGTTCGTCACGTGGGTATTCTTCGAGAATATGCATGAGCGCTTTGCCGGAATGGCCGCTCGGGTCGAAGCCCGCGCGCTGGAGCACTCCCGAAACTTTGTGGCGGACATAGGGGATCTGTCGTACCGAACGGGTATAGGCGCCCGAGGTGAAAAGGCCGACGACGCGCAGTTCGCCCTCGAGCCGACCGTCGGGCGTATAGAGCTTGATGCCCACATAATCCATCCGGATGCGACGATGGACGCGGCTCGAGACATTGGCCTTGATGACGATCAGCAGCGTCGGCTCGCGCATGAATTCGCGAATTTCCGTCGTCATCACCACCATTTCCGTGCCGCGGCGCAGCACCTTCACGTCGGGATCGCGCAAGATGCCGAGGCCTTCGCCGGTTGTAATGTCGTCGGACGCGTCGCTGTCGGACGAGAAGCGATATTCACGCACGCCGAGGAAGGTGAAATTGTCCGCGCAGAGCCATTGCAGGAACTGGCTTGCTTCGGCGACCTCGTCGATCGGCAGCGGCGGCGGATTGGAAGAGAAAGTCTTGATCGCTTCCTCGACGCGGTCGCGCATAGCGCGCCAGTCGGTGACGCAGGCGCGGACGTCGTTCAACGTGCTGGTGAGGCCCTCGATCAGCTTCTTGCGATCCGCATCGGCGTCCAGGCGAGTGATGTGGAGATGAATCAGGCTTTCGCGCGTGCCCTTTGCTCCCTCCGGCAGTGATTCGCCGTAGAAGCGCAGCAGCTTGCCCTGGTCATCGCGCTCCACGGCGATGATCGGATGAGCGACAAGGGTGACTTCGATGCCCTGCTCGATGAGCTCCGCCATGGTGGAGTCGAACAGGAAAGGCATGTTGTCGTTGAGAATTTCGAGCACGGAAATCTCGCGTCCGTCGGGCAGCACCGGATTGAAGACGCGGATATCGGCGCGGCCGGCCGTGCGCCGCTGCACGTGTTCCCAGGCTTGCTCCGCCAGGAGGGCAAGCGAGGCCGCATCGTAATTGGCGAGGTCCTCGGCATTGGTGTAGCCGAACAGAGGCTCGGCAAAGGCCCGGGGGCTCTTGCCGGCTGGCACGCTGCCTGCTGCATCGCGGATCAGGGTTGCCCGGGCCTTGTCGTCACGCCACACCATCGTGTCCTCCATTTGCCGCGCCGTCCGACCGCTGCCGCGATCATCAGCTTGATTCTGGAGTGCATCTCTTCGAGCGCTCGCGATCGAGTGCCACGCGAAATGTCGGTCTCGAAGCGTCGACGGCTTCCGGCAACATACTACGTCCCAGGAGCGAAAGGTGCACGCTGTCGTGAGGTGTGTTGAATTTTCCTACGACAACGGGTGGGACCCGAAGTCTGCGCCGACGGCGGTGGAACGCCTGGGGCAGGAAAAATCACACGCAATTTCAATTATGTATGAGTTCGTTGTTTTGTTCTGAACGGCACGCCATTTCCGATTTCGCGCGCTTCAGTACGATTTCGCCGCCGCTCTCATCACGCCGTGCCCTCAGTGGCGGGCAAGCGGCTTGGCAATTTCGCGAACGCAATCGCCAAACACCTGTGCCACCGGACTCAGCATTCGGCCCTTCAGCCCGTTGCCCCGTGAAACGCCGGGAGCAACCGGAACATCAGCCGCCCCAGCGGTCCCGGATGTTGTCCGACTACAACGCCAGCCCACACGCCTGCCGGATGGCGATCTGAACCGGCGAAGGTGGCAACGCCGGATCAAATTCGCCCTTCGGCAGCAGCGGAGGCTGTGCCATGAAGCGCGGCCGCTTCCCCCGGTGGGATTGCGCGGCATGAACAAGGAACGGATGGCACAGATAGACGCTGCCTGCCGCACCGGTCGCCAGTTCGACCTCGCAATCTGCGGTCGAGGCGTAGTCCTCGGCAGAGAGCTGCCGGAGCGTCGCGCCTGCGTCGCCATAGGGCAGCAGCTCCCGCGCGATGGTGGCATGCGAGCCTTTCCGGATCCTCGTGGGCGCATCGTCCGGGCCGACATCCGAGAACAGGAAGAGCATCAGCAGTGCACGTCCGCTGCTTTTCACATTGGCACGCCACTCCATGAAATCCGGACTGGCGGTGCCAAAGCTCATGTCCACATGCCAGCCGTCATCATCGGGGGATTCCGCGGAGGGGAAGCGGATCGGAAGAGTTCCGAGGGCCCTGGGCGCAAGCCAGCGCCCTTCGCCGACGAGTTGATCGTAGGCTTTGTGCAGGGACGGCGCGTTCGCGGCTTCAACGAACGGGGGCGAAGCCTTGGCGCCCACCCGGATAACGGGTTTGGTCCAGTGTTCGGGTTCGTCCGGCGACAGGCCAATGTCCGCCCACAGCTCGTCCCTGCATCGCTTTGCAAGCTGGGCGCTGAAGGCATGTTCGATCTTGACGAATCCGTCGTCGATGAAGTTCTGGACCTGACGGGGCGTCAGGCCAGCCTGTTCGGTCTTGGGCATTGCACATTCTCCGTTCGGCTACGCATCAAGCGCAGCCGTTTGATCTGATTGGAGCGGATGCGCCGGAACGACTTCAGTCGTTCAGATCAGCGGGAAGAATGTGGACATGAACATCATGGTGGGAACGTATACCGCGGTGGAGCGTGGAATCAAGGTTCGCCCGACCTCGCATCCCGAACAAAGGCCGAGCGAGCCTCGGACACGCGTGCGGTTGCGGCTACGGATGTCCACATCATTGATCTGAAACAATGATGGTCTTCGGCACAAATGCTAGGCCGAGTCGCAGGTCGCGACGCAAGGCATCAAAGGCCGGTCGAGACAATCTCAGCGCGTGTTGGAATCCGAGGGCTCAATGGGACGACTCCTGAATATCGTGACGCCGCTGCATACGGCGACCAAGCGCGACTACATGGGCCGCATGAATGACGACAAGATCGCCTGCTCGCTGAAGGCGCGGGAATACGAGGCCGATTATTGGGATGGCGACCGCCGCTTCGGCTATGGCGGCTACCGCTTCATCGAGGGGCGCTGGGCGCCGGTCGCCAAGGCGCTGATCGAGACCTATGGTCTGAAGGATGGGTCCAGCGTGCTCGACGTCGGCTGCGGCAAGGGCTTTCTGCTCTACGAGATGCAGAAGATCCTGCCGGGCCTGAAGGTGGTCGGCTTCGACATCTCCAAACACGGCCTCGCACATGCGCACGAGCAGGTGAAACCGTATCTGTTCAATTATCGCGCCCAGGACGTCTATCCCTATGGCGACGACAGTTTCGACCTCGTCATCTCGCTCGGCACCCTGCACAATCTCCGGCTCTATGAGCTCGAGGCGGCGTTCAAGGAGATCGAGCGGGTCGGCAAAAACAAATACGTCATGGTCGAGGGCTACCGCAACGTCGCCGAGCTGCACAATCTCGAATGCTGGGCGCTGACGGCGGAATCCATCCTGCACACATCGGAATGGATCTGGCTCTACGGCAAGCTCGGCTACACCGGCGATTACGAATTCATCTATTTCGAGTGACCGGGCACGACCCATGGATATCAAGACAGCCAAGGCGGCGATTCTCGTCGAGTCCGGCAAGCCGCTGATCGTCGACGAGTTCACCTTGCCGGATAAGCTCGAGCACGGCCAGGTGCTTGCGCAGGTGCACACGTCGAGCATCTGCGGGGCACAGATCAACGAGATCGACGCCGTCAAGGGCGTCGACAAGTTCCTGCCGCATCTGTTGGGGCACGAAGCGCTGGCGACCATCGTCGAAACCGGACCCGGCGTCGTCTCCTGCAAGCAGGGCGACACCGTCGTCATGCATTGGCGGCCGGGCAAGGGCATCCAGTCCAATACGCCGGTCTATTCCTGGCGCGGCAAGCGCCTCAACGCGGGCTGGGTCACCACGTTCAACGAATATGCCGTGGTGTCGGAAAATCGCGTCACGCCCGTTCCGGCCTCGATCGATCGCAGGAGCGCGCCGCTGCTCGGCTGCGCGGTGACGACCGCGCTCGGCGTCGTCAATAACGATGCGCAGGTCGCCATCGGCGAAGCCGTCGTCGTGTTCGGCGTCGGCGGCGTCGGCTTGAACATCGTGCAATTTGCCGCGATGGTCGGCGCCTATCCGGTCGTTGCGATCGACCGTCTCGACAACAAGCTCGAGATGGCCCGGCAGTTCGGCGCCACCCACACCATCAACTCCGACGCGGTGAAGGATCTCGCTGCCGAGGTCCAGGCCATCACCGGCACCGACGGAGCCGACAAGGTCGTCGAGACCACCGGCGTCAGCCGGTTGATCGAGCTCGCCTACGAGATCACCGCCAAGAAGGGCCGCTGCATCCTGGTCGGTGTTCCCCGCGACAAGGTCGAGATCTACACGCTGCCGCTCCATTTCGAGAAAGTCCTGAAGGGCTCGGAAGGCGGACAATGCCAGCCGGCGCGCGATATCCCGCGCCTCGTTCGCCTCGACGAAGTCGGCAAGGTCAGTTACCGCGGCATCGTGACCGACGAGTTCGCGCTCGACGACATCAACGACGCGCTGGATTTGATGCGCAGCGGCAAGTCGGGGCGCATCCTTCTGAACATCAGCTGAGCGTGGCCGCCGGTCATTTGCATCGGCAATCATCGCCAGAGCGGCTTTCAGCGGCGCATGGGCATCGCCACCCCGTTCCGGCGGGCGGGCTTCCCGGAACGGCCGCCATCGGCGCAGCACGCGATCTACGAGACAATGGTCGGCGTGTAACCGGCGGGCCGGGCATCATCGAATTGTCATCGCTCCGTCATTCGCGCTCTATCGATCGCTGCTCCCTTCGCCGCGCATCGTGGAGGCTGATATGCATCTGATTGAGACTATGTCGTCCGACCGCCGGTCGATCCTGAAGGGCCTCGCGGCCGCAGCGGTCACGTCGCTGGCAGTACCGGCGATGGCGGCTGAAGGCCTTCCGGCACAGCCGACCGGCGCGGCGGCCGCCATCGCCACCGACAAGGCCTATTGGACGGCCGTGAAGGGGCTCTATGCCGTGACGCCTGACGTCGTCAATCTGGAGAACGGCTATTGGGGCATCATGGCCGAGCCGGTGAGGCGCGAGTTCATTCGCCAAACCGACATGGTCAATTATCAGAACACCTACTACGCGCGGCAGCGCGCGGGTGCGGATTTCGAGGCCGTGCGCGCCAAGGTGGCGGAGGCGGTCGGCGCGGCACCTGAGGAGATCGCGCTCACCCGTGGCGCGACCGAAGCGCTGCAGCTTCTCATCGGCGGCTACAACAGGCTGAAGCCGGGCGATGCCGTGCTCTATGCCGACCTCGACTATGATTCGATGCAGTATGCGATGAACGCGCTGAAGGCGCGCCGCGGCGTCGACGTGGTCAAGTTGGATGTGCCCGAGCCCGCCACCCGCCAGGCGGTGCTCGACGCCTATGCCCGCGCCATCGAGGCGAACCCGAAGACAAGACTTCTCCTCCTCACCCATGTCAGCCATCGCACCGGCTTCGTCATGCCGATCGCCGAGATCGCCCGCATGGCCAAAGCCAAGGGCATCGACGTTATCGTCGACGCCGCCCATTCCTGGGGGCAGATCGACTTCAGGGTGGGTGAGCTCGATGTCGATTTCGTCGGCTTCAACCTGCACAAATGGATCGGCGCGCCGGTCGGCGTGGGCTTCCTCTACATCAGAAAGGACCGTCTCGCCGCCATCGACCGCGACATGGGCGACGAGGATTTTGCCGAGACCGATATCCGCTCGCGGGTGCACACCGGCACGGTCAATTTCGCGACGGTGCTGACGGTGCCCACGGCCGTGGCGCTGCATCAGCAGATTGGCGCAGCAGCAAAGCAGGCCCGCCTGCGCTATTTGCGCGACTACTGGGTGAGCCGCGCCCGCGGCTTCAAGGACATCGAGATCCTGACGCCGGATGAAGTCGGCTCATACGGAGCGCTCACGTCCTTCCGCCTCGCCGGCAAGACCAGCAAGGCCGACAACGACGCCATCGTCGCGAAGCTCAGGGACGGCCACAAGATCCTGACGGTGCGCCGGGCGGGCGTCGCCAAAGGTCAGTGCATCCGGGTGACGCCGGCACTCTTTACCAATGAGGCCGATCTCGATCGCTTCGCAGAGGCGCTCGCCGTCATCACGGGGACGAAGACGGGGTGAGCCAAGGGATATATCGCCGTTCGTTTCACCGCCACCCCAGCGCCGGCGCGACGTGAGTCAGAATCGCCTCGATCGCGTGCGCGCAATAGGCGACGCCAAGCTGGTTCGGGATCGTCAACAGCAACGTATCAGCCTCCGCGATCGCTTCGTCCCCGCGCAGCTGCTCGATCAGTACATCCGGCTCCGCCGCATAACTCCGGCCGAAGATCGCGCGCGTGCGCGGGTCGATGAAGCCGATCTGGTCCTCGCCTTCACCACTCCTGCCGAAATAGGCGCGGTCACGATCGTCGATCAGCGCAAAAATGCTGCGGCTGACGGACACGCGCGGCTCGCGGCTGTGGCCGGCTTCCTTCCACGCGGCGCGATAGGCGCGGATCTGCGCGGCCTGCTGCACGTGGAAGGCTTCGCCGGTCTCGTCGTTCTTCAGCGTTGAGCTCTGCAGATTCATGCCGAGCTTGGCCGCCCACACCGCGGTCGCGTTCGAGCCGGCGCCCCACCAGATCCGTTCGCGCAGGCCCTGCGCATGCGGTTCGAGGCGCAACAGCCCGGGCGGATTGGGAAACATCGGCTGCGGATTGGGCTCGGCAAAACCTTCGCCGCGGAGCAGGTCGAGGAAGACCTCGGCATGGCGCCGGCCCATGTCGGCATCGTTCTGGCCCTCGGCTGGCCGATAGCCGAAATAGCGCCAGCCGTCGATCACCTGCTCCGGCGAGCCGCGGCTGATGCCGAGCTGGAGCCTGCCGCCGGCGATGAGGTCGGCGCTTCCTGCGTCCTCCACCATGTAGAGCGGGTTCTCGTAGCGCATGTCGATCACGGCCGTGCCGATCTCGATTTTGCTGGTCTTGGCGCCGACTGCGGCGAGCAGGGGAAAGGGCGAGGCCAGCTGCCGCGCGAAGTGATGCACGCGGAAATAGGCGCCGTCCGCCCCTAACTGTTCCGCCGCGACCGCAAGCTCGATCGATTGCAGCAGCGTGTCGCTGGCAGAGCGGGTCTGCGATTGCGGCGAGGGCGTCCAGTGCCCGAAGGAGAGGAATCCGATCTTTTTCATTGGAACAGTCTATCTCTGTTGACGAAGCAGGGCCGCATCAAGCGTAGGCCACCCAGCCGCGGAAGGTGAAGCCGGTGTAGAACAGGGTTGTGTCCGAGAAGCCGGCCTGACGCAAAATTATTTCATCTTGCTCGGGCGGCAGGATGCTCAATTGGCCGTCGACCGCTTCGCGGGCGGCGGCGGCCTTGTCGGGTTCGACACCGGATGCGGACAGGAACGCGGAATACCGCGATAGCCAGATCGGTCGCTTATTGTCGCCATCGGGGATGCTGAAATGAGCTGCGACGAAGGGCGCGCCCGGCCTGAGGCGGCGGCGGATTTCGGAGGCTATTCGCAGCCGCTCCTTGGCGTTCACGAAGTGCAGGGTCAACAGGCAGGTGGCGCCGTCGAACGGCCCCTCCGGCGCGACGTCGATATAGCCATGGAGCAGACGAGCGCGCGAGACGAGCGGACCCAGTGTCTGCCCGGCGAGATCCAGCATCGCCGCGGACGGGTCCACGCCATCGAAGGTCCAGCGTGGCTGCGCCTGGGCAAAGGCTCTCAACTCCAGGCCGCCACCGGCGCCGAGCACGAGTATCCGCGCATCGTCAGGCGCGCGCTCGCCCAGAAGGATCGCCGCCATCGACAGCATGGTGTTATAACCAGGAACGAACCGCGGCGGTCCTTCCGTATATTTTGCCACCATTTGCGGATCGGCGAACGCGCTTTGAATGTCGCTCATCTGTCGTCCTGCCGAATTCATCACGCGTGATGCGCGCTCATGCCTTGATGCTTCCGCGATCCGAGCCGCTTGCGCAGATTGTCGCCCAGCATCGCCAGCGTCACCTCGCCAAAGCGCGACAGCAGCAGCGCCTCCGCATCGGCAAAGGCCCGATCGAGCGCGGCATTGACGGCCTGCTCGACGAGGCAACCCGGCGCCTCCGTCCGGTTGCCCATGGCCAGCAGCTGCGGGCTGCCGAGCGCAGTGTAGACGTCGCGCAGCGTCACCTTGGAAAGGTCGCAGGCCAGCGTCCAGCCGCCGCCGTGGCCCTTCTCGGAGCGGACATAACCAAGCTCGCGCAGGCCCGCCATGATGCGGCGGATCACGACCGGGTTGGTGTCCATCGCCTTCGCCAGGGTCTCGGACGTGAAAGGGTCGACCTGCTGCGCCATGTGGAGGAGCACATGGAGCACGCCGGACAATCGGCTGTCTCGTTTCATGTAACTTTACATGTTACATGATGGCGGCGAGGTCAACCGGTTTCGGCATCATTCAGAAAAATAGAAAACGGATTGGGGGGCCCGGCCGAGCGGGACGCCGTCGCGCGGATCGCGTACATGCGCACTCCCTTTGAGGGCTGGGATGGCTGCTCTGTTCCTGAGCTGATCAAGGGCGCGCTTCAGTACTCGGCGGACTACGATTATGACGAGGAGGTGCTCCTCAAAGAGATCGCCGCCGAGCACCCGATCGCACTGGTGCGTGATCAAATGCGAACACTCATTGGGCTGTGCAGAGCCGGTGGCATGGATCTGGCGCCGTTCGATGCGAGACCCGATGCATCCGACGGTGGGGCCGCGTGAGAGATTGCTTTCTTCGCAAACGACGATCCGCGAAGCGCCTCCGATCATGCCATCCTGCGCCTGTTTTGCCCGACGGTGCAACCGTTTCGTAAAACTGGAAAAGTGAGCCACGGTTTTCCGGAAAGGCCATGCTCAAACGATGAGCCAAGGCGCGATCGCGATTCTCCCTCATCTCGTCGCGCTTTAAGTCATTGATTTTGCTATCCCCGGCTACTGTGCATGGGGTTGTTTTTCGACATTTTTGTTTAGGGGGCCGAAAGCGTCAGGCTGAACCGTACTTGATCCAGCCTCCGCTACTTCATCACCCGCAGACCCTTGGTCGTGAACTTCTGCGTCTTGCCGCCCGATCGAACGGGACGCTTGGTGCCGGCGGCCTTGCCGGTGCCGGGTGGCTGGTGCGCCGGGACGAGCTGGTGGGGCTGCGAGCCGATCAGGTCGCGGCGGCCCATCTCGATCAAGGCCTCGCGCAGCACCGGCCAATTGTCAGGGTCGTGGTAGCGCAGGAACGCCTTGTGCAGGCGGCGCTGGCGCAGGCCCTTGATCGCCTCGACCTTGTCGCTGCCGCCGTGACGGACGCCGCGCAAGGGATTGACGCCGGTGTGGTACATCGCGGTCGCGGTCGCCATCGGCGAGGGCAGGAAGGTCTGCACCTGGTCGGCGCGATAGCGGTTCTTCTTCAGCCACAGCGCGAGGTTCATCATGTCCTCGTCGGTCGTGCCCGGATGCGCCGCGATGAAATAGGGGATCAGGTAATATTTCTTGCCGGCCCGCTCGGCCGCTTCATCGAACATCCGCTTGAACTTGTTGTAAGCGCCGATGCCCGGCTTCATCATCTTGTCGAGCGGACCGCGCTCGGTATGCTCGGGCGCGATCTTGAGGTAGCCGCCGACGTGATGGGTGACGAGCTCCTTGATGTATTCGGGGCTCTCGACCGCGAGGTCGTAGCGCACGCCGGAGGCGACCATCACCTTCTTGATGCCGCGGGTCTCGCGCACCTTGCGATAGAGCCGGATCAGATCGTCATGCGAGGTGTTGAGGTTCGGGCAGATTTCTGGGAAGACGCAGGACGGCCGCCGGCACGCCGCCTCGACCTTCGGGTCCTTGCACGCCATCCGGTACATGTTGGCGGTGGGGCCGCCGATGTCGGAGATCACGCCGGTGAAGCCCGGCGTCTTGTCGCGGATCTTCTCGATCTCGCGCAGGATCGAGCCTTCCGAGCGGTTCTGGATGATGCGGCCCTCGTGCTCGGTGATCGAGCAGAAGGTGCAGCCGCCGAAGCAGCCGCGCATGATCGTCACCGAGAATTTGATCATCTCCCAGGCGGGAATTCGTGCTTCGCCATAGGAGGGGTGCGGCGCGCGTGCGTAAGGCAGATCGTAGACCGCGTCCATCTCCTCGGTGGTGAGCGGGATCGGCGGCGGGTTGAGCCAGAGATCGCGATCGCCATGACGCTGCACCAGCGGCCGCGCATTGCCGGGATTGCTCTCCCGGTGAAGCACGCGTGAGGCGCGCGCATAGGCCTCGCGGTCCTGCTCGACCTGCTCCAGCGCCGGCAGGCGGATCACCGTGGCGCCCGGCTTCCGCGATGCGCCTTCGTCAGCGGAGTCGAGATCGTCGGCGTGCAGCTCGGAATAACCTTCCGGCACACGGCGGAACAGCGCGACGCCCCTGATGTCGTCGAGCTCCCGCGGCGCCTCGCCGGCAGCGAGCCGCTGCGCCACCTCGACCACGGCGCGCTCGGCATTGCCGTAGAGCAGCAAGTCCGCCTTGGCGTCGGCCAGCACCGAGCGGCGCACCTTGTCGGACCAGTAGTCGTAATGCGCGATCCGGCGCAGCGAGGCCTCGATGCCGCCGAGCACGATCGGCACATCCTTGAACGCCTCGCGGCAGCGCTGCGCGTAGACGATGGTGCAGCGGTCCGGCCGCTTGCCGCCTTCGCCGCCGGCGGTATAGGCGTCGTCATGGCGCAAGCGGCGGTCCGCGGTGTAGCGGTTCACCATGGAGTCCATGTTGCCGCCGGTGACGCCGAAGAACACCTTTGGCTTGCCCAATGCCCTGAACGGCTCGGCCGAATGCCAGTCCGGCTGCGCGATGATGCCGACGCGAAAGCCTTGCGCCTCCAGCAGCCGGCCGATGATCGCCATGCCGAAGCTCGGATGGTCGACATAGGCGTCCCCGGTCACCAGCACGATGTCGCAGGCATCCCAGCCGAGCGCATCCATCTCGGCGCGGCTCATCGGGAGGAACGGCGCCGGCTTGCGCGGGCGGGCCTGCGCCATCAGGGGTTTTTCGGCGGTGATGATCTGGGTGTCCATGGGGGCTTACGGATAAGACGCCGAGGCCCCGAATTCAACCGACGGGCGCGTGAAAGGTCGGGGTTCCCCGGGCTGCCAGCCAACCTTCAGCCGCCTGCGAGCAACTGCCGGACCTCGGCGAGCGCGTCGTGGTTCACCTGCAGGAACCATCCGCCTCCGCGAACATTCTGATGGAGGGTTGATGCGGCCCGGGTCGCGCGCGCTCGCGTTCGGGTTTGGCATTGCCCTGATCTTCGCCTCTGGCGATGGGGGAATTGTGAGCACGGTTATAGAGAACTTGCTGATGCGGAAGCAGAAGCTCGTGGAACAGCTCGAGACGACGCAGTCGGTCGAAGACCGCGACAGGCTCGAGCACCAGCTCGAACAGATCAACACCGCGCTGGATTTTCTGGACAGGCCGGGACCGAGGGAGGGACCGTGACGGCGCTCAATCCACCTTCGGCGCGTCCATCTGCGGCGCCTCCACTTTCAGTGCCTCTACTTTCAGCGCCTTGGCATAGACAACGCCCGAATTGGTGATGTGCGTCGTCATCAGCGCTTCGAAGGCCGCGAATTCGCCGCGGGCGAACAGATCGAGCAGCCTGCGATGCTCGTCGAAGGACGAGCGGGTGCGCACGTCGATCGGCGAGGTCAAATTGGTGCGGAGCGCGGCGACGCGGCCGGAGACGAGCTGATAGGATTCGGCGAGGTAACGGTTGCCGCAATGGGCGAACAGCGCCTCGTGAAAAGCGGCGTCGGCGCGGCCATAAGCGATGTTGTCCTTCACCGCGATCGCCGGCTCCATCGCGGCGATCGCTGCGTTCATTGTCGCGATTGCGCATTCGCGATCGTGGCGGAAGGCGAGCTCGGCCGCTTTCGGCTCGAGCGCGATGCGGAAGGTGCAGAGCGCATGGATGTCCTCTGCGCTCGGCGTGAACACGAAGCTGCCGACCTGCGGCCGGATCGCCACGAGCCCCTGCGCCTGCAATAGGCCCATCGCCTCGCGCACCGGCGTGCGGCTGACGCCGAAGGAATTGGCCACCATCTCCTCGGAGATGGCGGCGCCGAGCGCGAATTCGCCGTCGACGATGGCCTGGCGCAGCCGCTGCATCACCCGCTGCGACAGCGATTTCGGCGTATCGAACTTCAGCGACTTCATGGGCTCTCCGGTCAGATCACCTTGCCGGGATTGAGCAGATGCTCGGGATCGAGCGCGGCCTTCAGGGTTCGCATCAGCGCGATCTCGGCCTCGCTCCTGGCATGATCCAGCCACTTCTTCTTCAGCGTGCCGATGCCGTGCTCGGCGGAGACGCTGCCGCCCATCTCGCGCACCAGACCATAGATGATCGCGTCCATCTGTTCTTTCGGCTGCTGCGCGACGGGAAGACCACCGACCCAGGAGACGAGATGCAGATTGCCGTCGCCGATATGGCCGTAATAGACGCTCTCGCAGCCTTTGATGCCCTTCGCGAGTGCGGCTTTGCAGCGCGTCGCGAACTCGTCCATCCGCGCCACCGCAAGCCCGATGTCGTAGGAGATGTGCGGCCCCAGCACCTGGCCGAATTCGGCGCAGATGTCGCGCACGCGCCAGAAGGCTTGCGTTTGCGCCAGCGATTGCGCCACGGCGGCGTCCGCCAGCAGTCCGCGCTCCATCAGCTCTTCTAGCCAGTTTTGGAAGCGCGGTGCATCCAAGCTCTCGTCGGTGCCCTGCGCCTCCACCAGCACGTAGAGGCCGTGGCTTGCTGCGACCGGCGGCTTCACGCCGGCGCGCGTCGTGATCACGTCCCAATAGTCCGGCCACATCACCTCGAAGGCCGACAGCAGCGGCCCGAGCCCGCTGCGCGCGGCGCCGAGCAGCGCGATCACCGCGGCATAATCCTTCAGCGCGCAGAGCGCGGCCATGGTCGAGCGCGGTTTTGGAAACAGCCGCAGCACCACGCGGGTGATGATGCCGAGCGTGCCTTCGGAACCGATGAACAGATGCTTCAGATCGTAGCCGGCGTTGTTCTTCATCAGCTTGTTGAGGCCAGTGATGATGGTGCCGTCGGGCAGCACCACTTCGAGCCCGAGCACCAGCTCGCGCGTCATGCCGTAGCGGATCACGCGGTTGCCGCCGGCATTGGTCGACAGATTGCCGCCGATGGCGCAGGAGCCGCGCGAGCCGAGATCGAGCGGAAAGAAGAAGCCGGCCTCATCCGCGGCCTTCTGAATCGTCTCCAGCGGCGTGCCGGCCTTCACCGTCATCGTCGCGGAGGCAGGATCGATCTCCTCGATCCCGGTCATGCGCTCCAGCGAGATCGCGACCCAGCCTGTCTCGGGCGAGGCGCCGCGGCACAGCCCGGTCAATCCGCCCTGCGGCACGAAGGGAAGTCGCGCCTTCCGGCAGGTCAGAATCGCATCGGCAACGCCCTGCGCATCGAGCGGACGGATCACCGCGAGTGGTGTCTGCGGCAGGCTCGCGCTCCAGTCGTTGCAATTGCGCGCCGGCACGTCGCCGCCGGTCAGCACCGCGGCCGCGCCGAGCTTGTCGCGCAATGCGCCAAGCAGTTGGTCAGGACGCTCATTCGGGGTCACCATGTCCATGCGAGACCTCCTCAGATCTGACTGCGCCTATGCGCGCCGCGACGGTGGAAAGGATTTGCCTCCTTCTTGTATGTAAGGTACAAGATCGAAAGTAAAGCAAAAACAAGACTCGGAAAGCCCTCTCAAGGTCCGTCAGGAGATCAGAGGCTTGGTCCGAGGTCGCAGCTAAAGGGTAGTGAGATGACGGAGGCAATTCGCGGGTTCTGGGTGGCGTCGGCGACGCCGCTGGCGACGGACGGCAGCGTGGACTCCGCAAAGCTCGCGGCGCATGCCAAGCAACTCTTCAGTAAGGGCGTCGACGGTGTCGTGCTGTTCGGCACCACCGGCGAGGGCACCTCCTTCAATGTCCCTGAGCGTGTTGCGACCATCGAAGCCATGCTCAAGGCCGGCGTCGCGCCGGAGCGTATCGGCATCGGCGGCGGCTTCCCCGCTATTACCGACAGCATCGCATTGACGCGCGCCGTGCTTGGCCTCGGCCTGCGTCACGTCCTGTTGCTGCCGCCTTACTTCGATCGCAGCGTCACGCCCGAAGGCATCGAGGATGCCTTCGCCGCCATCATTGACGGCGTCGCTGACGATCGCCTTCGCGCCTATCTCTATCACATCCCGCAGGTCTCGGGCGTCGCGATCCCGACGACAGTCGCCGCAAGCCTGCGCAAGCGCTACGGCAAGATTATCGCCGGCCTGAAGGACTCCAGTGGCGATTTCAAGCAATTCCAGGCGTTCCGCAAAGCCGCGCCCGAACTCGCCATCACCGTCGGCAACGAAGCCGACATCGCCCGTGCGATCGCCGCCGGCGGCGCCGGCACCATCTGCGGCATGGCCAATGTCGTGCCCGAACTGGTCAAGGGCATGGTTGACGGCAAAGACGTCGAAGCGCGCATGCAGGCGGCGATCGACGTCGTGGTGAAGACGCCATCGCTGGTAGCGACGCTGAAGGCCATCCTCGCGGCGCAGACGGGCGATGCCGGCTGGCTGCGTGTGCGTCCGCCGCTTCGCGCCTTGTCCGACGGCGCCGCGTTCCTGCGGAAGATCGACGCGCTGATCGCGCCTGCCGTCGCCTGAGATCGCGCAAGATCGCGACACGCCGCGGCAAATTCGCGTGCTGCGTGTCGCGCAGGGCGCACCGGCAATTCATGATGCTGTTCAGCGCCGGTCTGCTCTTAGAATGATTCAACACTAGAGCGATTCAAGCTCCGCTACGGTTCTCCTCGATCTCGACGGCTGTTACACGCGCACACTTCAATGCTCCTGACTTGAAGTGGAATGAAAGTGCGTGCCTTCGTGGATGGCCAACGCGTCAGCGGCCATCGTCTTCGTGCCGGCAAGAGCCGCGCAGGTCTTCTCATCGGAGCGGCCGTGCTGCTGGCGACGCGCGTCGCTACTCGCTGTCGGCGACCGTGAAGTTCTAGTGATGGGGCCGCAGCGCGCCGAAGCCGATTTGCGGGTCGTCCTGACCAGAGGGGTCGGTGCCGATGCGTGAGTCCTGGCCCGCCTTCAAGTCCATCCTGCTTCAAGTCCATTCCATCGCGGGCCTGGTGCTCGCGCTGCTGCTCGCCTTGATCGCGCTGACCGGCGCAATCATGAGTTTTGAGGACGAGAAACGGTTGCGCTCACATTCGTGGCTCAAATTGACCTGGCCGACGTGCCCGGCTCCGGCTGGTCGCCGCTTCCGAAGCGAGGCACACTCTATTTCTTCTGCAGTTCGGTGTTCGTTGGCGAAAGACATCCAGCTTGCCGCGTCCTCTATAGCGCTGCCGGCGGCGACGCGTATCCTGACCGTCCACCACCGCCGGATCTGATGCCGCTAGGAGGCACCGACGGTGATTATCAGGTCAAATGGCTCGATCCGAACCTCGATTTTCATTCCAAGATCGAGTTCAAATATCCTGTCTCCTTCCGGCTGTTCCGCGACTTCCACTTCCGGGACGATGCCGTCGGCGGCGAGCTTATGGTCGAAGAATTATGCAGGGCGCTGGGTCCGGGCGAGCCGCAGGAGTATGATCTGCTTCAATTCCGAAGCGCGGCCAAGTACGAGAAAGACGAGGATTGGCCCTTCAATTGGCTCCTGATCGTTTGCGTGGTTCGGTCGGTGTTGTCGCACATTCAGCGCGATCTGAAGCTTGGATACTATGGCAAGCCGCTCGCCGACGTAGCAACTGTGGAATTGAATCGTGTTCGCGCTGGCGCGATCGCGTGGCTCGAGCGCTGTCGGACGCTCACCCCAATGGATGACGTCGATCCTGACACAAAGGTGTCCTTCAGGAGCTGGTGGTTCGAGGTGGTGAAGACCTACGAGAAAATGGACGGGCAGGTACGCACATACACCAGCGAATTCGCGGCGGACCTAGGTAATGCCATCAATCACACGATCCGTTGCATGGCGACCGAGGAGGTCGATGCTTCCGAAGACGCCCCTTTCAGCTACGTTACGAATCTCGCGCGGCAGAATCATTGGAAAACCCCGACCGTGGACGACGGGCGGCGGCGCCACTTCAGAACAGCGCTTCATCAGATGCTGGGATATGGCAGCGGCCCGCAAGATGCGACCGAGGAGCATCTGGAGGACATGTTGTTGCTCCAGATACAAGGAGATCTCGCGTTTTTCGATTGGCACTCCAATGTCGGTGGTGTGCTTCATTTTTGGATTGATCGGGATGCTCTTGCTCAACGTGACTTCTCGAAAGCCGTTGCCACATGCGAATGCGACTAGTCTGATCTCTGCGCGGCGAACTTGCTTTCGTCCTGTTCTCCGATATGGCTAGCCAACAGCGCCGCAATGGTTCAAAAGCTTCTGGCTCTCTCGTCAGGGTTCACGCCATGAAGCTTCCCACCGTCACTCCCGCCGAGATCCGCCGCGCCCTGCTCCTGCGCGAGGAGATCGCGCTGCTCGATCTCAGATATGAGGCCGCGTTCGCGACCGGTCATCCGCTGTTCGCCGCCAACATGGCTGCCGACCGGATCGCGGTCGAAGCCGAGGTCAGGCTGCCGCGCAAGGACGTGGCGATCGTGCTATATGATGACGGCGAGGGGCTGGTCGCAACCGGGGCCGAACGGCTGGCCGCGCTCGGCTACAGCAACATCCGCGTGCTCGAAGGCGGGCTAAAGGCTTGGCGCGCAGCGGGCTATGAAGTGTTCGAGGACGTCAATTCCTATTCAAAAGCATTTGGTGAGCTGGTCGAGGCGCGCCGCCACACGCCTTCGCTCAGCGCCGACGAGGTGGCGAAACTCATTGCCGACAAGGCCAACATCGCCATCCTCGATGTCCGCCGCTTCGACGAATATGCCACCATGAACATTCCGGGCTCGGTCAGCGTGCCCGGCGCGGAGCTGGTGCTGCGGGCCGGGCAGGCCGCGCCCGATCCTGAAACCACCATCATCGTCAACTGCGCCGGCCGCACGCGCTCGATCATCGGCACCCAGTCGCTGATCAATGCCGGCGTGCCCAACAAGGTGCGCGCGCTGCGCAACGGCACCATCGGCTGGACGCTGTCGCGCCACACGCTCGATCACGGTGCCGACAGGCGCGGCGCGATCGGGCCGTTCGAAGGCGGTCCAGCCAATGCCCGCGACGTCGCCTATCGCGCCGGCGTTCGTCATATCGGCGCGAGCGAGGCGGCGGCGCTTGTCGTGCAGACCGATCGCACGCTCTATCGCTTCGACGTGCGCGACGCGGAGGAATATGTCGCGGGCCATCTGCCGGGTTTCCGTCATTATCCCGGTGGCCAGTTGGTCCAGGAGACCGACATGGCCGCGCCGGTGCGCGGAGCGCGTATCCTGCTGACCGACGACAAGGCCGTGCGTGCCGACATGACGGCGTCCTGGCTGGCGCAGATGGGCTGGGAGGTCTATGTGCTCGAAGGCGGCTATGACGGTGCGCTCGAAGTTGGTCCGCCGCGCCTGCTGCCCAAGCCCGACCCGGCGCATCGCTACCGCCGGCCCTATGAAGGCACCGACGTCGCGCAAGCCGCGATGCAGGCCTATCTGGATTGGGAATATGGTCTCGTCGAGCAGCTCCGCAGGGATGGAACGCACGGGTTTTATGTGATTTGACTCTGTTGCCGCGCACGCAACAAATCTTCTTCGTCATCCTGGACAAGCGAGCGCTTAGCAACGCGTAGCGTTGTCCGATAGCGAGCGCTGATCCAGGACCCATTACCACCGCCCCGTGTTGTTTGGGGATTTCGTGGCCCCAGATTGCCAGACACCAGGCGCCTGGGATAATGGGTCCTGGCTTTCGCCAGGACAACTTTGAAGCTGAGAGCGGTGCCTCCCTGCTTACCGGCCGCCGCCATCTTCTCCCCGTATCCAATTCCTATTGTGCCGCGCACCGTCCGCGGTCTATGAGCTGCGGCAAAGCTGCTACTTACGGAGACACCATGCCAGCCCCCGGCCAAAGCCCCGAGCGGAATGCGAAGGCGCTGCTGCTCGAAGGCGTCAATGATAGCGCTGTCGACCTGTTCAAAAGCGCGGGCTTTACCAATGTCGAGCGCCTGACCAAGGCGCTGGACGGCGAAGATCTGCGGCGGGCGCTCAAGGGCGTGACGCTGCTCGGCATCCGCTCGCGCACCCAGATCACCGACGAGGTGCTTGGCGCCGCCGACCAGCTCCTCGCGGTCGGCTGCTTCAGCGTCGGAACCAACCAGGTCGATCTCACCGCGGCGCGTAAGCGCGGCATTCCCGTCTTCAACGCACCGTTCTCCAACACGCGCAGCGTTGCCGAGCTCGTGATCGGCGAGATCGTGATGCTGCTGCGGCGGATCTTTCCGCGCTCGGTGTCGGCGCATGGGGGCGGCTGGGACAAGTCGGCGACCGGCAGCCGCGAGGTGCGCGGCCGCACGCTCGGCATCGTCGGCTACGGCAATATCGGCTCGCAGCTTTCAACGCTCGCCGAAGCCATGGGCATGCGTGTGATCTATTTCGACCGCACCGACAAGCTCCGCCACGGCAACACCGAGCCGGTCGAGAAACTGGAAGAGCTGCTGGCGCAGAGCGACATCGTCAGCCTGCACGTGCCGGAGACGCCGGAGACTGCGGGCATGATCGGCGAGAAGGAGCTGCGGGCGATGAAATCAGGCTCGTTCCTGATCAACAACAGCCGCGGCACCGTGGTCGATCTCGATGCGCTCGCGCGCGCCTTGCGCGATGGTCATCTCGCCGGCGCGGCCGTCGACGTGTTTCCGGTCGAGCCCTCCTCGAACGCGGACCGGTTCAAGAGTCCGGTGCAGGGCCTCGAGAACGTCATCCTCACGCCGCATATCGGCGGCTCGACCGAGGAGGCGCAGGAGCGCATCGGCGGCGAAGTCGCGCGCAAGCTGATCGACTATTTCATCACGGGATCGACCATGGGCGCGGTGAACTTTCCGGAGGTGCAGCTGCACTTACGCCCCTCCGGCGCGCGCTTCAGCCACGTCCATCGCAACGTGCCCGGCATGCTGCGCCGGCTCAACGAAGTCTTCCTCCAGCGCGACATCAACATCGCCGCGCAATATCTGGAGACCGCCGGCGACCTCGGCTACGTCGTGCTCGATGCCGACCTCGGCGGTCAGGATTCAGCCGCGCTGCTCCAGCAGATCCGCGCCCTCGATGGCACGGTCGGCGCGCGACTGGTGTTCGAACACTAGCGCGTCATTGACGGCCGGCCGGAGGTCGCCTTCAATGCGGCTTCCTGACGGATCGAACGAGAACAAGAAATCGGGGGGAACGATGGCGCAAATGCGTGCGAAGCTCTGTGTTTTGCTCGTAGGGACCGCGGCTGCGTTGACTGCGGGCAGCGTGTCGGCGGCGACGCTGGCGGAAGATGCAGATGCCGTCTGCACGGCGCTCGTCGGCGGCACTGACGCCGTGAAGATTGATTCCGCGACCCTGCAGGCGCCGTCGCAGCTCGCGGTCGCCGAGCGCGGGCCGACGCCGTCGGGCCGCATCACGCCGGCCAATCCGCGCTTCTGCAAGGTGCTCGGCCATATCGATCCCACCGATCCCACGGCGCCGCCGATCAAATTCCAGGTCAATCTTCCCGTCGAATGGAACGGGCGCTCGCTGCAATATGGCGGCGGCGGTTTTAATGGCGTGCTGATCACGGGACTTGCGCTGCCGCCGGCTTATCCGTTCGACAAGCCGTCGCCGCTCGCGCGCGGCTTCGTCACCTATGGCACCGATTCCGGCCACGAGACCAAGCAGGGCGAGCCACCGCAGCTGTTCGCGCTCAACGACGAAGCGTTCGAGAACTTCGCTCATCGCGCCTACAAGAAGGTGCGCGATGCAGCCGTCGCGCTGATGCAGCGCGCCTACGGCAGGAAGCCGGACAAGATGTATTTCATGGGCTCGTCCGAGGGTGGCCGCGAAGGCCTCACCATGGCCCAGCGCTACCCCGACGATTTCGACGGTATCTTCGCCCGCGTGCCCGTCATCAACTGGGTCGGCTTGCAGCATGCCGGCACCCGCTCTGGTCTCGCGACCATGGGCGAGGGCTGGATCAATCCGGCACAGGTCAAGCTCGTGGGTGACGCGGTGCGCGCGGCCTGCGACAAGGCCGATGGCTCCGACGATGCGCTGGTGCAGGATCCGGTCGCCTGCAAGGCGGCGTTCAAGGTCGAGACGCTGCGCTGCGCGGCGGGCCAGAGCGGCGATCAGTGCCTCACCGAGGCGCAGATCAAGGCCGTGAACACGCTGCACGGCACCTACAAATTCCCGTTCGCGCTCGCCAACGGTCTCGACGACTATCCGGGCTGGGGCATCTCCGGCGAGGACACGCCGGCAATCGGCCCGACCGGCGGCTGGGTGGCCTGGTGGCTCGGCACCGCGCCGCCCGCGCAGCCGCCTGCGCCCAACAACGGCATCGCCTGGATTTACGGTGCCGGCGGCATTCAATATGTGTTCGCGCGCGATCCCAAGCTCGACGTCACCACCTACAAGCTGGAGGAGCACAAGGCACGGCTGCTCGAAGTCTCCAAGCTGATGGATTCGACCGATCCCGATCTCAGCCGCTTCCGGATGCGCGGCGGCCGGCTGATCATGCTCGAGCACATGGCCGACTACGCGCAGAGCCCCTATGCCGGCATCCGCTATTTCGAGAGCGTCGAGCGCAAGCTCGGCAAGGCCGAGACGGCCGAGTTTGCGCGGCTCTACACCGCCCCCGGTGTCGACCATGTCGGCTCCGGCGCGCCGGCTAATGTCGACGTGCTGAGCGCGCTGGTCGACTGGGTCGAGAACGGCAAGGCGCCCGGCGATCTCGAAGTCGCCGAGCAGAAGGTCGAGGCGCCGTCGTTTGCGGTGACCCGCGCGCTGCCGCTGTGCCGCTGGCCAGCCTGGCCGCACTACAAGAGCGGCCCGTTGACGGAGGCGTCGAGCTTTACCTGCGCGCCGTAGCGAAACCGCTCGTTTGACAACCGCCTCGCGCTCAGCTATATATTTCGCATGCGAAATAAAGGAGCCGGTGCGAGCCACCATCGGCTGATCTACCTCCTGAGCGTCGCGCAACGCCGGTTGCAGCGCTGGATGGCGGCTCGACCCGAGAGCGAAGTGACGCCGGCGCAGGCCGGGCTGCTCTTCATCCTCGGCCGACAAGACGGCGTCCTGATGGGCGAGGCGGGCGCGGCGCTCGATCTTGGCCCGGCTGGCATTTCCGGCCTCGTCGACCGCACCGCGGCCGCCAAACTGATCGAGCGGCGGGCCGACCGCGAGGACGGACGCGCCTGGCGGATCTGGCTGACGCCGAAGGGGCGCACCGCGCTGGCGCAGGCGAAAGCAGGCGCGGCGGAGATCAATGCGGCGCTGACGGAGGGATTCACCAGTGCGGAGATCGACATCGTCGCGCGCTGGCTGACGAGCATTCAGGACAAGTTCCCAAGAAGTTCAGACGAATAGTAGGAGCAGACGAATGACCGAGCACGTCCGGATCGAGAGCAATGGCGGAATTCTCACGCTGACATTGGCGCGCCCCGACAAGAAGAACGCGCTCACGGACGCGATGTACGGCAAGCTCGCCGACAGCATCGAATCCGCCGAGTTCGATCCGTCGGCCCGCGTGATCCTGATCCGCGGCGAGGGCGACATGTTCACCGCCGGCAACGACGTCGGCGAATTCGCGGCGGTCGCTGCGGGCAAATCGGAAGGCAGCCGCAACGTCGTGCGCTTCATCCAGTCGCTGGCACGATGCACCCGGCCGCTGGTTGCGGCCGTGCAGGGCCGCGCCGTCGGTGTCGGCACCACGATGCTGTTGCATTGCGATCTCGTCGTGCTCGCCGACAATGCGCAATTGTCGACGCCCTTCGTCAGCCTGGCGCTGGTGCCGGAAGCCGCCTCCAGCCTTTTGATGCCGGCGCGCATCGGCTATGCCCGCGCCTACGAGATGTTTGCGCTCGGCGAAACCGTTCCGGCGCAGGCCGCGCTGGAATGGGGCCTCGCCAACCGCGTGGTGCCGCTCGACCGGCTCGATACCGAGGCGCTCGCACTCGCCCAGCGTCTGGCTCGTCAGCCGGCCGGCGCGCTCATCGCCACCAAGAAGCTGATGCGCAATGGCGAGGCGCTGGTCGCGCAGATGAACGCGGAGGGCGAGCAGTTCGCGCAGCGCCTGCGCACCGCCGAAGCGCGCGAGGCATTCACCGCCTTTGCGGAGCGCCGTCCGCCTGACTTCACCAAGGTTGGGTGAGAGAGCGTGGCTGCTGGGGAGGCGCCGCAGGCACAACCGCAGGTGTTTGATTAGAGTTTTAACCAAACCTTGGCATGTCGCGATGCAAGGTGGCCTATTCGTGACGAGTAGGCCCCGACCCATGGCAATGTTTAAGAAATCGGTAAGCACGCTTCTCCTGGTGTTGATGGCGCTGCTGGCGGTTGGTGCGCTGACCAGCACGGCGATCCAGATGTTCGGCGCCTTCGGCCGCTACAGCGACAGTTTGGAAACCGAACGGCTCGCGAACGCCGACAAGGCGATTTTCCATGGCGTGCTGTCCTTGCGCAACAATCGCGGCGATGCTCAGAGCGCGCTGCTCGGCGAGGACGATCCGCGCGCCAAGCTCGGCGCCGCCGAGAAGGCAGAGCAGGCCGGCTTTGACGCCATCATGGCCGCGCTCTCCACCGTCGAATTCGCCCGCCGGGACGAGCTTGCGAGCACGCTGAAGCAGCGTTGGAGCGAGGCCGCGCCGAAATTCCAGCTGTTCTACGACGAGGCCAAGCAGCCGCGCGGCGAGCGCAAGGTGGAGCGCACCGCCGCCTGGTACGATGCCGTCACCAGGGTGATCGAGACCGCCAATCTCGCGTCCACCGCGGTGTCGAACCGCGCCTGGATGAACGATCCTTTCATCGCCCGCATGATCCAGGCCCGCCGCCTCGCCTGGCAGGTGCGCGACCGCTACGGCATCCAGTGCTCGACCCTGCGCCCGAACGTCAACAGCTCCAAGCCGCTCGACGAGACTCAGAAGCAGACCGTGGCCGGCTGGAACGGCATCGTCACCGCCGGCTGGACCGGCATGGACGAGTTGCTGGCTGCGCCTGATGTGACCGCGGACCTCGCCAACGCGGCCAAGGAGGCGCGCGCCAAGACCAACGGTGTCCTCAAGCAGATCGGCGAGCTGACCAAAGGCTTCGACGGCAGCGGCCGTCCCGCGATGCCCGCCGCGGAATGGAACGCGCTGTGCCAGTCGCCGTTCGCGTCCATTGTCGCGATCGCCAACAAGGCCCTCGACCAGTCGATCGCACGCGCGGAGACGGTTCAGCAGAAAGCCCTCACCAATCTGATCGTGCAGTCGCTCGCGTTCCTGCTGGCGCTGGCCGTGACCCTGGCCGGCGTGTTCGTGGTGCGCAATCGCCTCATGCGCCCGGTGCGCGCCATTCTCGATGCCATCGCCCGCATCAGCGCGCGCGACTATGCGACTCCGGTGCCGCAATCCCGGCATCCCGACGAGTTCGGCACGATGGCCGCCGCGCTCGAAAGCCTGCGCGAAAGCGCGGCGACCGCCGAACGCCTGGGCCAGGAGCGCGACTCGCAGCAGGCGCTCCAGCTCGCCCGCTCCGGCACCGTCGATGCGGCCTGCCGCAGCTTCGACGATACGGTGCAGGCGGTCATCCAGAGCGTCGTAGCGTCGACGAAGGAGCTCGATGCCACTGCGACTGACGTGCGCTCGCTGGTTTCGGAATCGGGCAGCCAGACCGCGGCGGTCTCCTCCGCGGCCGAGCAGGCCACCAACAATCTCGAGACCATCGCGGCCGCGACCGAGGAACTCTCCGCATCCGTCGGCGAGATCTCCGCGCAGGTGCAGTCCAGCGCCCGCGAGGCCCGCGAGGCCGTAGCGCAGGCCGAGCAGACCAATGCGACGGTGGAGATCCTCGACCAGACCGCAAGCCGCATCAGCGAGGTCGTGAAGATGATCAACGCCATTGCCGGCCAGACCAACCTCTTGGCCTTGAACGCCACCATCGAAGCGGCGCGTGCCGGCGAGGCCGGCCGCGGCTTTGCCGTGGTCGCCGGCGAGGTCAAGAGCCTTGCGGCGCAGACCGCAACCGCGACCGAAGAGATCTCGCGCCAGGTCGAGGAAATCCAGGGCGCCACCGGCCAGGCCGTGGCTGCCATCCGTTCAATCGGCGGCGCCATCAGCGGCATCGACGAGAAGATGACGGCGATTGCCGCCGCCGTCGAGCAGCAGCGCGCGGCGACCACCGAGATCTCGCGCAACTTCCAGCAGGCCGCACAAGGCACCCGCGAAGTCACCGATACCATCGGCAGCGTCGCCAGGCTGAACCAGGAGACCGGCAACGCCGGCACGATGTTGTCGGATTCCGTCAAGAAGATGTCGGCCGACGCCGATCGTCTCCGCGTCGCGGTCGAGGGCTTCTTGGGCGCCGTAAAGACCGCGTAGTCGCCTCGTAGTCCCTCTCAGTTCTTCCATCCAACGGCGCGCGGGCATTGCCGCCGGTCCGCGCGGCGGGTACATCTGTGCCGCCTCGCTCCGCGAGCGCTTGAGACAGACGTAAGAGACATCAGGGATGGAGAGTTCGATGCCGGTCACGCCACAACACAAGGTCCAGCGCCCCTATCGCGGCGTGTTCCCGGTCGCGCCCACCATCTTCGACGAGCGCGGCGAGCTCGACCTCGAGGGCCAGCGTCGCTGCATCGATTTCATGATCGATGCCGGCTCGAACGGCCTCTGCATCCTCGCCAATTTCTCCGAGCAGTTCGTGCTCACCGATGCCGAGCGCGAAACGGTGATGCATACGGTGCTGGAACATGTGGCGGGCCGGGTTCCCGTGATCGTCACCACCACGCATTTCAGCTCGGCCGTCTGCGCCGCGCGCAGCCGGCAGGCCGAGGCGGCCGGCGCTGCCATGGTGATGGTCATGCCGCCCTATCACGGCGCGACCTTCCGCGTGCCCGAGAAAGGCGTCGTCGAATTCTTCAAGGTGCTCTCGGACGCGATCAACATTCCCATCATGATCCAGGATGCGCCTGTGGCCGGCACGCCGCTCTCCGTCGATCTGCTCGCGCGGCTGGCACGCGAGCTCGCCAACATCCGCTATTTCAAGATCGAGGTGCCCTTCGCCGCTGCCAAGCTGCGCAGCCTGATCGAGGCGGGCGGCAAGGACATCGAGGGCCCCTGGGACGGCGAGGAGGCGATCACGCTGCTGGCCGACCTCGATGCCGGCGCCACTGGCGCGATGACCGGCGGCGGCTATCCCGACGGCATCCGCCAGATCATCGATCCCTATTTCGCCGGCAAGCGCGAAGAGGCGAAAGCCGCCTATGAGCGCTGGCTGCCGCTGATCAATTACGAGAACCGCCAATGCGGCCTGATCGCCTGCAAGGTGATGATGCAGGCCGGCGGGGTGATCAAGTCGGACACCGTGCGCCATCCGCTCCAACCGCTGCATCCGGCGACGCGCGCGGGGCTGCTGGAGCTGGCCAAGGAGCGCGATGCGCTGGCGCTGCGGTGGGGGAAGTAGGGGCACTCTCTTGGCCCTCGTCATTGCAAATGTATCCGCGGAGGCAGCCTGGATTGCTTCGCTTCGCTCGCAATGACGGGGGGCTGCCCATCTCGCCGGATGGCGTCGAATTAACGCGATTCCGCCCGTTTCCCGCAGCCCGGCGATGACATATTATACGCGCGCCAACCAGGGCCCTGCGGAGCAACCCCGAGACATCGCGTAACACCTCTTCATTATGCCGTTATCCCGGGCCAGGTTGGAGCGAGCCAACGAAACAGGGAGGCAGTGCCATGACGATGAGGCCGGATCCCACCTTTCACGCATCGCCCAAGCTTGCGATGGAAGCACCAGCGGAGAACTTTGCCTACACGTTGCTGCTCAGTCCAGATTTCTCAAAACCCGATGCTCTCGCGGTCATCGACGTCAAGCCGGGATCGCCGACCTACAGCCAAATCGTCCATACCGTGACGATGCCCAACAAGGGCGATGAGTTTCATCACTTCGGCTGGAATGCCTGCTCCTCCGCCTTGTCGCCACTCACCGGACATGCCTTCATCGAGCGGCGCTATCTCATCATCCCCGGACTGCGCTCGTCGCGGATCTACATCATCGACACCAAGCCGGATCCGACCAAAGCCAAGATTCACAAGATCATCGAGCCCGAGGAAGTCTTCAAGAAGACCGGTTACTCGCGGCCGCATACCATCCATTGCGGGCCGGACGGCATCTATGTGAGCACGCTGGGCGGTGGCGGCAAAGACGGCACCAACGGTCCTCCAGGCGTTTTCATCATGGATTGCGAGACGTTCGAGGTCCTGGGACGATGGGAGATCGACCGTGGTCCGCAGACGCTGCACTATGATTTCTGGTGGAACCTGCCGCGCGACTACATGGTGACGAGTGAATGGGCGTTGCCGCCGCAGTTCGAGAACGGGATCGTCCCGGAAGATCTGCTTGCGAATAAATATGGCCATCGTCTCCACTTCTGGGATCTTCGCGCCCGTCGCAACGTCCAGACCATCGACCTCGGCGCCAATCATCAGATGGCCCTGGAAGTACGACCGGCGCATGATCCGGTTCGCGAGTACGGCTTCGTCGGCGTCGTGGTCGACACCACGAATCTCGAAGCATCGATCTGGACCTGGTGGCGAGACGGCGGGACGTTCCACGTGGAGAAGACGGCGACGATCCCGCCCGAGCCTGCGCCAAAGGAGAAGCTCCCGCCGCTGCTGCAAGGCTTTGGCGCCGTGCCGCCGCTGGTGACCGATATCGACCTGTCGATGGATGATCGTTTTCTCTATGTCTCGTGCTGGGGAACGGGTGAAATGCGCCAGTACGACGTCAGTGATCCGCGCAAGCCAAAGCATGCAGGCTCGGTCCACATCGGCGGCATCGCGCGCCGCACGCCGCATCCGAACGGCAAGGCATTCGCGGCCGGTCCGCAGATGGTCGAGATCAGCCGCGACGGCAGGCGCGTGTACTGGACCAATTCGCTCTATTCCACCTGGGATGACCAGTTCTATCCCGACGGAGTTCCGGGCGTGGAGGTCATGGCCAATGTCGGTCGCGACGGCGGCCTCGAGCTCGACAAGGATTACTTCGTGAGCTTCCCCGACGGATATCGTGCGCACCAGATCAGGCTGGAGGGCGGCGATTGTTCGACGGACTCCTTTTGCTACCCGTCGGCCTAGATTGGGGACACGCGAGCCCGGCGCTTGGCTGGCTCTGGCTCGCGCTTGTTGCGAGCGGTCTCTATCACGGGATCAATCCGGGGATGGGATGGCCGCTCGCCGTATCGGCCGGGCTCATGGACAAGAGCCCGCGCGCGCTCTTCCGTGCATTGTTGGCTCTGGCGGCCGGACATCTCCTGGCAACGCTTCTCGTTCTGCTGCCATTCGCGCTGCTGCTCGTGCTGGCCGAGTGGCAGCGCTCGATCCAGATCGGTGCGAGCCTTCTCGTCATCGGCTTTGGCGTCTATCGGCTGATCGAGCGGCGTCATCCGCGCGCGCTGGCCCGAATTCCGCCAACGCAATTGGCGCTCTGGTCATTTGCTGTTGCCATTGCTCACGGCGCCGCCTTGATGCTGGTGCCGATCTATCTCGGTCTCTGCCAGGCCTTCGAACTCGATGCCGGCCATGAGGCCGCCGGCGCGCTAATGAAGGCAAGTCTTGTGAAGACAAGTCTTGGGATGGCGGTGCTGGTGTCACTGGTGCACGTTGCCGCCATGATCGGCGCGGGCGGATGTCTGGCGTGGCTGGTATACCGCTATCTCGGATTGAGGTTTGTCTCGCGAAGCTGGTTCAATCTGGATCTGATCTGGGCGGCCAGCCTCATCGTGGTTGGCGTCGTGGCGCTCGCCTTCAATCTGTCGAGCCGGCAGTGACTAAAGCGGAATGGCGTTAGGTTGAATCGATTGCCGCGGGTGGTTCACCTCTCCCGCTTGCGGGAGAGGTCGGCGCGAAGCGCCGGGTGAGGGCTCTCTCCTCTTGGGGATTGTCCCATCGTGGAGACACCCTCTCCCCAACCCTCTCCCGCAAGCGGGAGAGGGAGTGCACTTCGCTCGTTGCAACGATCAATGCCTCATCCCATCAAGCTTTATCGCGCCAAAGCCCACTCGCCGACGATGCGGAAGCGAGCCTTGGGATCATCCTGCTTGAACAGCGCGATCCGATCTATCGTCAGCGCATCAAGCTTCAACGTCGCAAACCTCCTCCGCAGCATCTCCAGAATCGGCCCGCGGCGCTCGGCGTCCAGCCGCCCCGTCAGCGTCATGTGGAAGCGGAATTCTTCCATGACGTAAGGGTAACCCCAGCGGTCGAGATAGTCGCGCTGCCGCTCGCTCAGCTTCTCAGGCCTGCGACGTGCGCGATCTTCCGCCGTCATCGCGGCGCGGAACGAGTCGAACTCGCGAGCGCAATCGGCGGCGAGCTGCTGGAGCGTGTGGACGGGCTCAGCCGGAATGACGGCAATGAAGCCGCTGATGGAATCGACGACCGGTCGGATCGCCGGGATCGGCCGCGGCTTGCTGGCGAATGCCGCACAGGCCGCCGCAAGCTCGGCCTCGGTTCTGCCGGCCGCCAGCGTCATCGGCGCCTTCAGCGTGCCGTGGAAGCCGTATTTGCGGGGATCGGCGGTGACGTCGCGCCAGTCGGCCGCGACATGCAGTGCCTCGCGCGGAAACGGCACCTCGTCGTCGGTGTAGGCATCGTAGCCGAGCAGCTCGGCGCCAAAGCGGGAGAGGGCGCCGTCGGCGCCGGCGGCAAAATAGATCGCGTAGCGGGGAAAACCTGTCATTGCCTCAGCATAGCCAATTCATGCCGCAACGACAGTCTCGCGTGGCATCGCCGCCGCTGTGAGCAGCCGCGTCGCATCGGTGAGATGCACGAGCTTGCCGCCTGATATCACGGCGATCAGCCGCGGCCGCAGCTGCACGCTATCGTCGACCAAAAGAATGTCGGCGCGGCGTCCTTCCGCGAGGATGCCGCGATCGGTGAGGCCGGTTGCACGGGCAGGCCCGGCAGAGACCAAATCCCAGGCCTTCTCCAGCGGCAGCACGCCGTCGGCGGCGAGCCGGAATGCGGCGAGCAGCTGTGCGGGATAGTAATAGTCCGACGCCAGCACCGAGCAGAGGCCCTTGGCGATCATGTCCGACGCCCTGGTCCAGCCGGTGTGGCTGCCGCCGCGCACGACGTTCGGCGCGCCATAGACGATGGCATCGCCGTGGCTTGCTGCCGCTCGCGCAGTCTCCACGTTGATCGGAAACTCGGCAATCATCGCACCGAGCTCGCGAAACTCCTGGCGCATCGCCGGCGTCGCGTCGTCATGCGAGAGCATCCGCACCCCGGCAGCGCGGGCCGTAGCGGCGAGCCGCGACACGGAGGCTGGAACGTCGGCGGCGCGCGCCACCACACGTTCGACTAGCCGGTCAAACTCCTCGCTCGATAGCCCGGTGCGCTCCACCATCCGGTTGCGCTTGCGAGGCTTGGCCATGTCGGCAACGGTGCCGTCCATGTGGTCATTGAAGGCGAACAGGTCGACGCGGCCTTCCGCGAGCCACTGGGCGATCTCGGCCTCGGCATCGAGATTGTAGGTCTCGTGTCGCAGGTGGAAGCGGGTGTCGGCGGCGAATTGCGGACGCTGCCTCTCGATCGCCTCCATCAGGCCGCGCGCATTGTCGACGCTGCGCAGGCCCGGCTCCCACGAACAGGTCGTGGCGTGGAACACCGTTGTGATGCCGTTGCTGATCGCTTGGCGGTCGCTGTCGGCGAGCGCGACGTCGATCGGAAAATCGACGCCGGCGCGCGGCATCATCTGGCGCTCGAAGGCATCGCCATGCAGATCGACGATGCCGGGCAACACCAGCAGGTTGCGGGCGTCGATCGCCAGCCGCGCGCGGCCGCGAGAGGCATCGACCTGCGCGATATCAGTTCCGGACACGAGCAGGGAGGTTTCGACGAGCTCGGCGCCGATCAGGGCCCGGCCGCCTTCAAGGAAAATGTCTGTCACGCGACCGCGCTTCGTTTGCTGGCAGGAGAACCGGTGAAAGAGCTCGCCCGTGCTTCGTATGTCGCGAGGAAATCTTCAATCCCGAGCCTGCGGAAATCGGGCAGCGCTTCACGCAATTTGTCGTGATCCCAGTCCCACCAGGCGAGCTTGGCGAGCCGTCCGGCGATCTCCTCCGAGAACCGTCGCCGCACGATGCGCGCCGGGTTGCCGGCGACGATGGTGTAGGCCGGCACGTCCTTGGTGACGATCGCGCCGGCCGCGATCACCGCGCCGGTGCCGATGTTGCGGCCCGGCAGCACGATCGCGCCATGGCCGATCCAGACGTCGTGACCGATATGGACGTGATGCTGGCGCCGCCAGTCGAAGAACTCGGTGTCGTCGCTCTCGCCTTCGAAGTAGGCGCTCGACCGATAGGTGAAGTGCGCCTGGGTCGCGCGGTGCATCGGATGATTGCCCGGATTGATCCGTGTCATCGCCGCGATCGAGCAGAATTTTCCGATGGTCGTGTAGGTGATCTGGGCGTCGTCGACGACATAGGAGTAATCGCCCATCGTCACTTCATGCAGGATCGTGCGCGCGCCGACCTCGGTGTAGGCGCCGAGCCTGGCCTCGTGCAGCTTGGCCGAGGGATCGATGGTCGGCTGAATCGAAAGAGCTTTGGCGGCCATGTCGTATCCGAAGCGCGAGGGCGGGGCGTTCCTCTTCGAGCGGCTTGATGACAATGTCATGACGCGGCGATGACAGGGGATGACGTGTGTTGGATCGCCGCACCGCAACGCGGATGTCACACAAGTGTTAAGCGCCGGCGTTAGCGGTGGGCTCCAGTTAATCTGGAGCGCTGCATGCTGGTGGTGGAAGGTCTGACGTGTCGCTTCGGTGCAAAAGCCGCGGTGGACGACGCTTCGTTTCAAGTCTCCCCCGGCGGCTTCGTCGGTGTGATCGGACGGTCCGGCGCCGGCAAGTCGACCCTGTTGCGGACCATCAACCGGCTGGTGACGCCGACTGAGGGGCGCATCCTGTTCGACGGCGTCGACGTCACCGCGCTGCGCGGCAAGGAGTTGCGGCAGTGGCGGGCGCGTTCGGCGATGATCTTCCAGCAATTCAACCTGGTCGGCCGGCTCGATGTTCTCACCAACGTCCTGATGGGGCGCCTCGCAACGATGCCGGCCTGGCGCTCGCTGTCGCAGCTCTGGCCCGAGCAGGACAAGGCTCTGGCGATGTCCGCGCTGGAGCAGTTCGACATCGCTGCGCTCGCCGCCCAGCGCGCCGACCAGCTCTCGGGCGGCCAGCAGCAACGTGTCGCGATCGCCCGCGCGCTGGTGCAGCAGCCCGATATCATCCTCGCCGACGAGCCGATCGCCTCGCTCGATCCGCGCAACACCAAGATCGTGATGGATGCGCTGCTGCGCATCAACAAGCATTTCGGCATTACGGTGCTCTGCAATCTGCATTCACTCGATCTGGCGCGCAGCTATTGCGACCGCCTGATCGGCATGGCCGCGGGCCGCGTGGTGTTCGACGGCGCGCCGTCCGCGCTGACCGATCGCGTGGCGCGCGAGCTCTACGATCTCGAAGCCGCCGACGTCATGGGCGGCATGCCCGTCCCGGCGCCCGAGGGCGTTCCGGCGCTCGGGACGGCCGCGGCGGCCTGAGCCTAGCCTGTTTAGTTCAAGTCTTTGCGTCAACCGACCCCAACCGATGAAGAGGGTATCATGATCACTCGCAGATTGATCCTTGCCGGCGCCGCCGCGCTCGCGTTCACGACTTCCGCCTCCGCGGACGACTGGAAAACCAAATATCCCGAATTGACCTTCGCGGTCGTGCCGGCGGAGAACGCCTCCGGCGTCACCGAGCGCTGGGCGCCGTTCATGACCTATCTCTCCAAGGAATTGGGCGTGAAGGTCACGCTGCGCATCGCCAACGACTACGCCGCCGTCATCGAAGGCCAGCGCGCCGGCAACATCCATATCGCCAGCTACGGCTCGGCCTCGTTCGCGCGCGCACGTTTGACCGGCGTCAAGACCGATGCCTTCGCTAACGACATCAACGCCGACGGTTCGACCGGCTACTACTCCGTGTTCTTCGTCAAGGCGAGCAGCGCCTACAAGAAGGTCGATGACCTCAAGGGCAAGAATCTCGGCCTCGTCGATCCGAACTCGACTTCCGGAAACAATGTGCCGCGCTTCGAGCTCGACAAGATGGGCATCCACGATGCCGACAGCTATTTCAGCAAGGTCGTCTTCACCGGCAGCCACGAGAACGCGATGCTGGCGCTGGCGCAGGGCACGGTCGACGTTGCCGCCAACCAGTGGACCAGCGATGACGATTCGACGCTGGCGCAGATGCTGACCAAGGGCATGCTGAAGAGTGCCGATGGCTCGGCGATGAAAAAGGACGATTTCCGCATCATCCACAAGTCGGCGCCGATCATCAACGGCCCCTACGCCTACAACTCGGATCTCCCGGAAGATGCCAAGGCCGCCATCGCCAAGGCGTTCTTCGACGCTCCGAGCAAGGACAAGGCGGCATTCGACCGTCTCTCCGACGGCCAGAAGAAGGGTTTTCATCCCGCCACCACCAAGGACTGGGATGGCACGATCGAGCTGATCAAGTTCGTCGATGCGCTGCGTAAGAAGAAGGCGTCCTGATCTCAGGACGAGCTACTCGAGCCGGGTCGACGGACCCGGCTCTTTCTCTTTTTACAGGCCATTCTCTCTTACAGGCCACTCTCCCTGACAAGATGACCGCCGCGGTTTCGATCCTCCCCGAGCAGCAGCTTGCCGTGCTCAACGCCGCCTATCGCCAGGCGGTCGCGCGCAGGCGATGGCGTCTGCTGGTGGGAGCCGGTATCTTTGCCGCAGCGCTGGTTCTCGCCGCGATCGGCGCCGAAGTGAATTTGCGCACGCTGTTCACCTATTTCGGCAACTTCATCAGCTATTTCGACCGCGTCCTCACACTCGACAGCGGCCAGCGGGTCTGGACCGATGTCGGCGAGTGGCTGTGGGGCTGGCGCAAATGGCTGAGGATGCTGGGCGAGACCCTGCTGATCTCCTATGTCGGCACGCTGATTGGCGCGACCTTCGCCTTTGCCCTGAATTTCTTCGCGGCGGAGAATACCTCGCCCGCGCCCTGGCTGCGCTTTGTCGTGCGTCGCCTGCTCGAATTCGCCCGCACCGTTCCCGGCATCGTATTCGCGCTGGTGTTCGTCATCGCCTTCGGACTCGGACCCATGGCCGGCGTGCTCGCGATCGCGATCCATTCCACCGGCGCGCTCGGCAAGCTGTTCTCGGAGATCGTCGAGAATGCCGACATGAAGCCGGTCGAGGGAATCCGCTCGACCGGCGCGAGCTGGCTCTCCTGCATGCGCTTCGCCGTCGTGCCGCAGGTCACCGCGGGTTATGCCAGCTACGCGCTGTTGCGCTTCGAGATCAACGTCCGCGAAGCCTCTGTGATGGGTTTTGTCGGCGCCGGCGGCATCGGCCAGGAACTCGTGGTCGCTATCCGCAAGTTCTATTACTCCGACGTCAGCGCGATCCTGCTCACCATCATCGTCACCGTCTTCATCATCGACATCGCCACCGGCTGGCTGCGCGGCCGCCTGTTCGGCAAGGAGGCGCGGACGTGACGAAGCCGCAGCAGGTCGACACGCGAGAGATCCGTGCGCGCTACCCCGATGTATTCGACCGGCCGGCCTCGGCGCGGCTTGCAACGCCCGCGATGATCGTCGCGGCGTTTGCGATCCTCACTTACGGCCTGGTCGATCTCGACTTCTCGCCGTCGCGGTTCCTCGCCGGTCTCAGCCAGCTCGGCTGGATCAGCCTGATGATGATCCCGCCCGATCCCGGCTCCTCGCTGCCGGTCTATCTGAAAGCGCTGGGCGAGACGCTGTCGATCGCGCTGCTGGGCACGACGCTCGCCGCCCTGTTCGCGCTGCCGGTCAGCCTGCTGGCCGCGCGCAACGTGGTGCCGTCAATCATCCTGCGCTTCCCGGTTCGCCGCTTCCTCGATTCGATCCGCGGCGTCGACACGCTGATCTGGGCGCTGGTGTGGATCAATGTGGTCGGGCTCGGCCCGTTCGCCGGCGTGCTCGCCATCGCCGTGTCGGATTTCGGTGCCTTCGGCAAACTGTTCTCGGAGGCGATCGAGGGCGCCGACCAGAGGCAGGTCGAAGGCATCCGCGCCTCCGGCGGCAGCACGCTGCACGAGATCCGCTTTGGCCTGCTGCCGCAGGTGCTGCCCGTGATCGCCGGCCAGGTGCTCTACTTCATCGAATCCAACACGCGCTCGGCCACCATCATCGGCATCGTCGGTGCCGGCGGCATCGGCCTCCAGCTCGCCGAGCAGATCCGCGTGCTGGAATGGCAGAAGGTGTCGTTCCTGATCCTGATGATTTTGATTGCGGTTGCTGCGATCGATTTCATCTCGGGCAAGCTGCGCTTTGCGATTATCGGGCGAAGGGCTGTCGCTTAATCACCGCTGCCGTAGGGTGGGCAAAGCGAAGCGTGCCCACCGCTTCTCGCGAATCTTGGAAAGATGGTGGGCACGGCGCAAGTGCGCCTTTGCCCACCCTACGGCTCCGGTTTCGCGGAGAGAGCTCCGCTGCTACGACTCCACCAGAAACTCCACCCGCTCCGCCGCGAACCGCGAATGCTTCGTCACCAGCGGCTTGCCGTCAAGAGCGTGGTCGGTCGCATCGACCACCAAGATCGGACGTCCCAGCGCAAGATCGAGCCGGGCGGCGTCGGTCGCGTCGACGATGCCGGCGGTGATCCGGGTCGCGCCGCGGCGGTAGTCGCGAATGCCGTAGTGCTCGAGCAACTTCGTCATCGAGCGCGTCGTGGCGAACACGGCGCCTGCGCCCGGAAACAATTCCGCCGACAGCCAGGTGGTAGAGACGCAGATCGGCGTGCGGTCGGCGAGGCGGATCGCCTCGATCCGCACCAGCGGCGCACCGGTCTTCAAACCCAGTTCGCGCGCCAGCTCCCGGGTCGCGACGTCATCGGAAGCTTCGATCAGTTGGCCACGCGGCTCGCGGCCGCCGGCGCCGACGATCTCGGAGAAGCGCGTGCGCGAGCGCAGCGGATAGGCGAGCTTCTGCGCCTCGACATAGGTCCCGCTGCCGCGCTCGGCGCGCACGAGGCCGCGCTCGGCAAGCGCGGCCAGCGCGCGCCGCACGGTGTGGCGATTCACGCGGTAGGTTTCGGCGATCTCCATCTCGCCCGGTAATTTGTCGCCGGCGGCAAAGCGGCCGTCGGCGATGCCGCGCTCGATGCCGTCGGCGACGAGGCGCCACAGCGCGACGCCCGACGATGCAGTGTCTTGCATGCTCATATCGCCGGTCAGCCTAGCCCAGAAATCACGCCTTTGTCACGAAACAGTCATGGCGCTCCACTATGGAGTTGTCTAGTATCATAGACAACTTAGAATCGGCAAGATCGGTGAACCGGTGACCCAACACAACAATCAGCAAGCCCAGCGCAAGGCCGCGATGGCCGTGCTGGCGCACGCGGAGGCGGGCGAGATCGCCGCTCGCCTCCGCAACTTAGCCCTGCCGGCCCATCAGGATCTGCGCGAAGGCGAAAACGGTCTGGTCATGCTGCGCGGCCGGGTCGGCGGCGACGGTGCGCCGTTCAACCTCGGCGAAGCCACGGTGTCGCGCGCGGCGGTCCGGCTTGCCAGCGGCGAGGTCGGCTTCGGCTACACCCTTGGCCGCGATGGTGAGAAGGCGCGGCTGATCGCGCTGTGCGACGCGCTGGTGCAGTCCTGCGATTTCGACGCAGCCGTCGAGCGCGACGTGATCGCGCCGTTGCGCGAGCAGCTTATGACGAGGCGCCAGCAGGTGGCGGCGAAGACTGCCGCAACCAAGGTTGATTTCTACACCATGGTGCGCGGTGAGGGGTGAGGTCATGACCACGATTGCGGAACTGCCGCCGGGGTTCGCCGATAAGGTGTTGTCGGCGCAATCGACCTTCCGCTCGGTGATGGACGCGATGGCGCGGCCGGGCTCGGTCCAGCGTATCGTGCCGACAGCCGGAACGCCCCATACGATGATGCGCGGCACCGCCGCGATCGCGCTGACGCTGTTCGATCACGACACGCCACTCTGGCTCGATGCGTGCATGGCGCAAAATTCCGACGTGGTGAAGTGGCTCAGGTTCCACACCGGCGCGCCGGTGGTGCAGGACACCTCGATTGCGAGCTTCGCGCTGATCGGCGATGGCGCACTGCTTCCGCCGTTCGAGCGCTTCGCGCTGGGCACCAACGAATATCCGGATCGTTCGACCACACTGATCCTGCAGGTCGAGAGTCTGGGCTCGGGACGCGGCTTCGAGCTGCGCGGGCCCGGCATTGACGGCGTCGCCACGCTCCAGGCGTCGGTCAAGCCGTTCGACCTGTTCGAACGCCTGCGGTTCAACGAGGCGCTGTTTCCGCGCGGCCTCGATGTGGTGCTGGTCGCCGATGATGCCGTGGTTGCGATTCCGCGCACCACGCGCGTCGCGAACAAGGGAAGCTGAAGCATGTATGTCGCAGTCAAAGGCGGCGAACGCGCCATCGAGAACGCTCATCGCCTGCTCGCCAATGCGCGGCGCGGCGACCAAAGCGTTCCGGAAGTCACGCTCGACCAGATCTCGGAGCAGCTCGGCCTCGCCGTCGACCGCGTCATGAGCGAAGGCTCGCTCTACGACCGCGAGCTCGCGGCGCTTGCGATCAAGCAGGCGCGCGGCGATCTGATCGAGGCGATCTTCCTGGTCCGCGCCTTCCGTGCCACGCTGCCGCGTTTCGGCGCGAGCGAGCCGGTTGACACCGGCGCCATGCGCGTGCAGCGGCGGGTGTCCTCGACCTTCAAGGACATTCCGGGCGGCCAGATCCTCGGGCCGACCTTCGATTATACCCACCGCCTGCTCGATCCCTCGCTCGCCGAAGGCTTTGTACCGGAAGCACCGGCGATAGCCGAAGCCTCGACCGCGGCGACGCCGCGCGTGACGGATATTCTCGGCCGTGACGGACTGATCGAATCTTCGCCACAGGCCGAGGACGGCGCCGGCGTCGGCGATCTCACCCGCGAGCCGCTGAATTTTCCGGCGGACCGCGACCTGCGCCTGCAAAATCTGGCGCGTGGCGACGAAGGCTTTCTGCTGGCGATGGGCTATTCCACCCAACGCGGCTATGGCCGCAACCATCCCTTCGCAGGCGAGATCCGCTTCGGTGAGGTCGAGGTCGAATTCTTCGCTGAAGACGTCGGCTTCGCCGTGCCGCTCGGCTCGATCGAGCTCACGGAGTGCCAGATGGTCAACCAGTTCAAGGGATCGGCGACGGAAGCGCCGTGCTTCACCCGTGGCTATGGCCTCGCCTTCGGCCAGAGCGAGCGCAAGACCATGTCGATGGCGCTGGTCGACCGCGCACTGCGTGCCCGCGAACTTGGCGAAGAGGCGCTCGCCCCGGCGCAAGATGAAGAATTCGTGCTGTCGCATTCGGACAATGTCCAGGCGACCGGCTTCGTCGAGCATCTCAAGCTGCCGCACTATGTCGACTTCCAGTCCGAGCTCGGCCTGCTCCGCAAGCTGCGCCAAGAATTTGCCGAGGCCAATGCTGAGCCCATGAAGGAGGCCGCGGAATGAACGCGCCCGCCTACAACTTCGCCTATCTCGACGAGCAGACCAAGCGGATGATCCGCCGTGCGATCCTCAAGGCGATCGCGATCCCCGGCTATCAGGTGCCGTTCGCCAGCCGCGAAATGCCGATGCCCTATGGCTGGGGCACCGGCGGCGTGCAGGTCACCGCCGCGATCCTCGGTCCCGAGGACGTGCTGAAGGTGATCGATCAGGGTTCCGACGACACCACCAACGCGATCTCGATCCGCAAGTTCTTCGCCAAGACCGCGGGCGTCGCCACGACGACGGCGACGATTGATGCGACCGTGATCCAGACCCGTCACCGCATCCCGGAGACGGCGCTGAATGAAAACCAGGTGCTGGTCTATCAGGTACCAATCCCGGAGCCGCTGCGCTTCCTCGAGCCGCGCGAGACCGAGACGCGGCGCATGCATGCGCTCGCCGAATATGGCCTGATGCATGTGAAGCTCTATGAGGACATCGCCCGCTTCGGCCATATCGCGACCGCCTATGCCTATCCGGTGAAGGTGAACGCGCGCTATGTGATGGATCCCTCGCCGACGCCGAAATTCGACAATCCCAAGATGGACAATTGCCCGGCGCTGCAATTGTTCGGCGCCGGTCGCGAGAAGCGCATCTATGCGATCCCGCCCTATACGCAGGTGGTATCGCTCGATTTCGAGGACCACCCGTTCGAGCCTTACCGCTTCAACGCGCCCTGCGCGCTGTGTGGCGCCGAAAATTCCTATCTCGACGAGATCGTCACGGACGACAAGGGCGGACGCATGTTCGTCTGCTCGGATACCGATTATTGCGAGGGACGGCAGGCCGCCGGCCATCACGGCAGCCTGAGCGCCGCGCCGTACAAGGAGAAGGCGGGCTCACATGGTTGACCAAGACATGGCTGATCTCGATACGCTCGAAAACGACCAGCCGTTGTTGGTTGCGGAGTCGCTCAGCAAGTCCTTCGGCCGCATCGCCGCCTGCCGCGACGTTTCCTTCGCGCTCTACCCCGGCGAAGTGCTGGCGATCGTCGGCGAGTCCGGCTCGGGCAAGTCGACGCTGCTGCAAATGCTGTCGGGCCAGCTCGCGCCGAGCGCCGGCCAGGTCTCCTACCGGATGCGCGACGGCGTCACTCGCGATCTCACCACGCTGGGCGAAGCCGAGCGGCGATTCCTGTTCCGCACCGACTGGGGCTATGTGCACCAGGATCCCGCGCAGGGCCTGCGCATGGCGGTCTCGGCCGGCGCCAATGTCGGCGAGCGGCTGATGGCGGTCGGGTGGGATCATTACGGCCGCATCCGCGACACCGCGTCGGACTGGCTGACGCGGGTCGAGATCGACGTCGCCCGCATCGACGATGCGCCGCGCACTTATTCCGGCGGCATGCGCCAGCGCCTCCAGATCGCGCGCAACCTCGTCACCGAGCCGCGGCTGGTGTTCATGGACGAGCCGACCGGCGGCCTCGACGTCTCCGTGCAGGCCCGCCTGCTCGACCTTCTGCGCAGCCTGGTCGCCGAGCTGCACCTCGCCGTCATCATCGTGACCCACGATCTTGCGGTGGCGCGGCTGTTGTCGCACCGCGTGATGGTGATGAAGGGCGGCCGCGTTATCGAGACCGGTCTCACCGACCAGGTGCTCGACGATCCCCGTGAGCCCTATACCCAACTCCTCGTCTCCTCGATTCTCCCGCCATGAGCTTTTCGATGACCGCAATGATCGACGTTGCCGATGCCCAAAAGACCTTTACGATGCACCTGCAAGGCGGGATCGAGCTGCCTGTCGTGCGCGGCGTGACCTTCCACGTCAATCCGGGCGAGTGCGTTGTGCTGTCAGGGCCATCAGGCGCCGGCAAATCGTCGATCCTGAAGATGATTTTTGGCAATTACCGGTGCGACTCCGGCCGCATCGGCATCCGCCATCGCGGCGCGCTGATCGATCTCGCCAGTGCCGAGCCGCGGCAAGTGCTCAACGTTCGCCGTTCCAGCATCGGCTATGTCAGCCAGTTCCTGCGGGCGGTGCCGCGGGTTGCCACTATCGACGTCGTGGCCGAGCCGCTGATCGTGAACGGCGTGGCCAGATCCGATGCACAGCAGCGCGCAGGCAGCCTGCTGCATCGCCTCAACATCCCCGAGCGGCTCTGGCAGCTTCCGCCTGCGACCTTTTCCGGCGGCGAGCAGCAGCGCGTCAACATCGCGCGCGGCTTCATCTCGGATTTGCCGATCCTGCTGCTGGACGAGCCGACCGCCTCGCTCGATGCCGCCAACCGCGCCGTCGTGGTCGAGCTGGTCACTGAAAAGAAGCGCCAGGGTGTCGCCATGGTCGCCATTGTCCATGACGACGAAATACGTCATCTGATTGCCGACCGCATCGTCGATGTCACCAGCTTCGCCGCCGCGGCCTGAAGGGAATGGATATGAACGCCAAGGACACCGTCATCGCCAACGGCAGGATCGTGCTGGCCGACCAGGTGATCGAACAGGGCTGGCTTGCTCTCGCGGGCGGACGCATCGCCGAGATCGGCGAGGGCAGGGCGCCCGCCGGCGCCGAGGATGCCGGCGGCGACCTCATCATGCCCGGCCTGATCGAGCTTCACACCGACCATCTGGAAGCCCACTATGTGCCGCGGCCAAAAGTGTTCTGGAATCCGGTCGCCGCCGTCATCTCCTATGACGGCCAGCTCGCCACATCAGGCATCACCACGGTGTTCGATTCGCTCCGGGTCTGGCGCGAGGAAGGCGCGGAGGAAGTCGACGGCCGCGCCGGCGTGCTCGCCGCAGCAATCACGACCGCGCGCGATGCCAGCCTGTTGCGTGCCGATCACTTCCTGCATCTGCGCTGCGAAATCCCGATGCCGAGCGTGGTCGAGGAGGCCAAGGAGCTGATCGACCGTCCCGACGTCAAGCTGATGTCGCTGATGGATCACACGCCTGGCCAGCGCCAGTTTCGCGACGAGGTCAAGCTGCGCGACTATTATCGCGGCAAGGGCGGCGGCAAGACCGACGCCGAGCTCGACGAGCTGTTCGCAAAGCGCTTCGAGTACCAGAAGCAATATGCCGCGACCAACATGCGCGAGATCGTGGCGCTGGCGCATCAGTACAAGATTGCGCTGGCGAGCCATGACGACACCACCGAGGAGAACGTCGCGGACGCCGTGCGCGACGGCGTCGCCGTGGCGGAATTTCCCACCACGCTGGAGGCCGCGCGCGGCCTGCACCAGGCCGGCATCGACATCCTGATGGGCGCGCCTAACGTCGTGCGCGGCGGCTCGCACTCCGGCAACATCGCCGCGGTCGATCTCGCGCGTGAAGGCCTGCTCGATATCCTGTCGTCGGATTACATCCCGTCGAGCCTGCTGATGGGTGCGCTGCAGCTGCCCGAGCATGTGCCTGCGATCGATCTGCCGTCGGCGATCCGCACCGTGACCAAGGCGCCTGCCGATGCGGTTGGACTCACCGATCGCGGCGAGGTCGCGATCGGCAAGCGCGCCGACCTGATCCGCGTGCATGTTGCCGGCAGCGTTCCCGTCGTCCGCAGCGTCTGGCGCGAAGGGAGCCGTGTCGCATGAGCGAAACCGCGGCCATGGCGCAGGGCTTGGCAGGCGGGACTGGTCCCGGGCGGCTGGTGCTCGTGGTTGGTCCCAGCGGCGCCGGTAAGGATACGCTGCTGCGCTTGGCGCAGGCAGCGTGTAGTGAGGATCACGATATCGTCTTTCCACGCCGCGTCGTGACGCGGGAATCCTCCGGTCACGAAGACAATGTCGCGCTCGGCCCTGACGAATTCCGCCGCGCGCAGCAGCATGGCGATTTCGCCGTACACTGGGAGGCACACGGACATTCCTACGCGCTGCCGCTCGAGATCAACGACGATATCCGTGCCGGACGCACGGTGGTCGTCAACGTCTCGCGCACGGTGATCGGCGCGTTGCGCCAAACCTATGCCAATGTCGTGGTGGTCGCGATCACGGCGCCGCCGGACGTGCTGGCGCAACGGCTTGCCGCGCGGGCGCGACATAGCGACGGCAACATCGCGGAACGGCTGTCGCGCAGCGTCGATCATGCGCAGGCGCAGGCCGATGTCACCATCCTCAACGCCGGCAGCGCGGACTATCATGGCCGTCAGCTCCTGCGGGTGATCAGGAACGAAGGCTGGCAGGAATAACCAGCGCAACCAGGAGAGTGGAATGTCGGTGATCGAAACGGTCGAACAGCTGGAGGCCATCTATGGCGTCACCAACGATGCCTCGACCGTCAAAGTCGCCGACCATGTCACGCCGCTCTACCGCATCTACATCGAAAAGGCGCCGTTCGCGGCGCTCGCCACCATTGGACCGGAGGGTATCGACTGCTCGCCGCGCGGCGACCTGCCCGGCTTCGTCCGCATCCATGACCCCAAGACGCTGATGCTGCCGGACCGGCGCGGCAACAACCGGGTCGATTCCCTGCGCAACATCGTGCGCGATCCCCGGGTGTCGCTGATGTTCTTGATTCCCGGCTCCGGCAATGCGGTTCGTGCCAACGGCCGCGCCCATCTCTCGATTGATCCCGAGCTGCTGGCCTCGTTCAAGGTCGAAGGCAAGGCACCGCGCAGCGTCATGGTGATGAGCGTGGACGAGATCTATTTCCAGTGCGCCCGCGCCATCGTCCGCTCCGATCTCTGGAATCCAGACAAGCGCGTCGATCCGAAAACCCTGCCGACGCCCGGCCAGATCCTGGCCGAGATGAGCGAGAACAAGGTCGGCGGCGACGAATACGATCGCGCCTGGCCCGCGCGCGCCGCCGCGACGATGTGGTGAGTCTCCGTTCTCTCTCGTCTCCCTCGCCCCGCTCTTGTGGGGAGAGGGCGGGGTGAGGGGCTCGCTCCGCGTATGAGATCGTCGATAAGACCTGTACCCCCTCACCCGGATTGCATCTTCGATGCAATCCGACCTCTCCCCGCAAGTGGGGCGAGGTGAAGAGGGCGCCCCCTAATTAAACGCCATGCCGCCGCTCAGCGCGATGGTCTGCCCGGTCATGTAGGCGTTGTCGACCAGCAGCATCACCGCCTTCGCCACCTCATCCGCGGTGCCGAAGCGGCCGAGCGGAATGCGGCTGACGAGCTGTTGCTGGCCGCTCATCATGTCGGTCTCGATCAATGACGGCGCCACCGCATTGACCGTGATGCCGTCCTTCACGAGGCGCGCCGCATACCCTCGCGTCAGGCCTTCCAGACCGGCCTTGGACGCATTGTAATGCGGCCCGATGGCGCCGGCACCGCGCGCAGCGCCCGAGGAGATGTTGACGATGCGCCCCCACTTCCTCGCGCGCATCGACGGCAGCACTGCCTGCGTGCACAGGAAGACGGATTTCAGATTGACCAGGATGGTGCGGTCGAAATCGTCTTCGGTGAGATCATCGACGCCGCGCGTGATGGCGATGCCGGCATTGTTGACGAGGATGTCGATCGGCCCGAGCCCACCAGTGACACGCTCGACCATTGCGGCTACGGCCTCGCGCTGCGAGACGTCGGCGGCGATCACGATCGCGCGGCCGCCCTGCTTGCCGATCTCACCTGCGAGCTGCTCGGCCTGGCCGATCTGCTCGCGGCAGTTGATCGCCACCGCGGCGCCTGCTTCAGCTAACGCGCGACATACGGCGGCGCCAATTCCGCGCGAGCCGCCGGTGACGAGCGCCGTGCGCCCCTTCAGATCATCCGCCATCTCCGGATCTCCCAAATCGTCTGCTTTGCGGTTGCTGGGAGCGTATCATGCCGGCCGCGCGCGGGTGTTGAACTCATCGCGAGATGAATCCGCCTGCCAGCGCTTTCTGCGGGAGAAGCGCCCCGGCGTGCCGCTATCAAATATGGATAGCCATTTCATTGACCAATCGCGGCAATCGCTCGATATTCGCAGCATCGAAACTGCTCCTTGAGCCGAAGCTGCGATATGAGAACCGATCACCAGCGAAATCCAGGCGACATGCACGCTTGCATGACGCGTCGCTGTTTCTCGGCGGCCACCGGCGCCTGTTGTTGTTGCTGACCGACTCCTAGCAGCATCCCGCAAATCTCAAGACAGGAACGCCGAAAACTCGGCGAACGAGCAGTCATGTCCCAAACCCAGTCGAACGCCTACATCATCGAGATCCAAGACCGCGCCGCCGGGATCATCACCAGACACGCGCGTGGCTTCCGCTTCTTCTCCTCGGAGCGCCTGTTCGACAGTCTCGAAGGCCGTCAGTTTCGTTCGGCGCGCGAGGCCGAGCGCGCCGCCCACGCGGTGCTCTCCGAGCGGAGCCGGCGTCTGAGCTGATCAGCGCCGGCGCGTCCTGGTGCGTGCCGCCTTCTTGGCGGCAGCGGAGCGGGCCTTGGCGCCCTTGGTGCGGCTCGCTTTCCGCGCGGCGGCCGAACGCGACGCCGCGGTTCGCCCGCTCGCGGCGCGCTTGGCCTGCTTCGACAGCGCGCTGCGCGACGCTGTGGAGCGCGGCTCCTTCTTCAGGACGTTCTCGACGGCGCGCGATACGCGCGGTCGGCGCTTCGGGGTGCGTTTGCCCTGACCGGCCTCATAGGCATATTTGGCGCTGCGGCGCGTCGACTTCTTGGTACGCCCCTTGCGCGGCGGCGGCAGATCGACGCCGGCGCGGCGCGCCTCGGACAGGCCGATGGCGATGGCTTGCTTTGTCGACCGCGCGCCATGCTTGCCTTTCCTGATCTTGTCGATTTCGTCCTTGACGAATTCGCCGGCCTGCGTGCTTGCCGATTTGCCGGCGCGCTTGTCCTGCTTGGCTTTGCGGATGATTTCCTGTCTTGGCATGGGTCGAGTTCCCTTTGAAATCACAGGGATGCAACGCGCAAGGCCGCCGATTGATCCTTTTTCAGTTCCTCAGCGCCGCCAGCAATTCATCCGGACGCTCGGCCATGATCATGTGTCCTGCGCCCGGCACGATGACGGTCTTCGCCTGCGGGATCGCCGCCGCCAGCGCCTTGCCGGCTTTCGCCGGAGTCATCATGTCCCGCTCGCCGAGAATGAGCGTGGTCGGCACCTTCACGCTCGCGGCGGCTTGAAGAGCATTCGCATAGGCATTGCAGGCCGACAGATCCCTGAACAGCACGCCCGGCTCGCAATGCTTCAACACGGCCTGTGCGCCGCCATGCATCCAAAGGCCCGGCGCCAGGCTGCCGCCGAGCTCGGCCTTGAAGCCGAGGCCCCAGATCGAGACCATGTCGACGGCATCCTGGTCGTTGGCTTCGGCGGCCCTGAGCAGATCCGGGCCGACCGTCATGGTCGCGGCGGTGCCGATCAGGCTCAGCGCGGAGACCTTGTCCGGATGCCGCGCCGCCGCCTCCAGCGAGATCAGCGAACCCATGGAATGGCCGATCAGGTGCGCCTTCGCGGCTTCTGCCGCATCCAGCAGCGCCGCCGTCCAGTCGGCCATCTCGGCGATGGTCGACAGCGACGGCCCGGCCGAGCGGCCGTGGCCGGGCAGGTCAGGCGCCAGCACCGAAAAGCCGTGATGGGCGAACCAGCGCGTGTGCAGCGCCCAGGTCGAATGGTCGAAGCCGGCGCCGTGGATGAAGACGACCGCTGGCAGCGACTTGTCGAAGTCGCGGCCGCCGGTTGCGACAAACACATCAGTGCCGTTGACGGAGAGCTTCATGGCGTCAGACCTTTTGCGAGATGCGCAGCGCTTGATTGAGATCGTCGATGATGTCGCTTGCCGTCTCGATGCCGACCGAGAGCCGCACCAGCTCCTCGCCGATGCCGGCGGCCTTGAGCTGTTCGGCGTCCATCTGCTGATGCGTGGTCGAGGCGGGGTGGATCACCAAGGTCTTGGCGTCGCCGACATTGGCGAGATGGCTGATCATGCGCAGGGATTCGATGAACTTGCGCCCGGCGGGCCGCCCGCCCTTGATGCCGAAGGAGACGATGGAGCCGGCGCCGCGCGGCAGCAGCGTCTTTGCAAGCTGATAGTCCGGGTGGTCCTCCAGCGAGGGATGCAGCACCCAGTCGACCGCCTTGCTGGCCTTCAGCGCGTCCAGCACGAGGTGCGTGTTCTGCATATGCCGGTCCATGCGCACGCCGAGCGTCTCCACGCCCTGCAATAGCTGGAACGCGTTGGTCGGAGACAGGCAGGCGCCGAAATCGCGCAGGCCCTCGGTGCGCGCGCGCATGATGAAGGCGGCGGTGCCGAACTGCTCGTCGAAGACGATGCCATGATAGCCGCCATAGGGCTCGGTCAGCACGCCGAACTTGCCCGAGCCTCGCCAGTCGAAGCGGCCGCCGTCGACGATGGCGCCGCCGATCGCGATGCCGTGGCCGCCGATCCACTTGGTCGCCGAATGCATGACGATGTCGGCCCCGAGTTCGATGGGGCGGCTGAGATAGGGCGTCGCGAAGGTGTTGTCGATCAGCAGCGGAATTTTCGCATCATGTGCGATCGCCGCGACCTCAGGGATGTCGAGCACTTCCAGCCCGGGATTGCCGATGGTCTCGCCGATCACCAGCCTCGTGTTCGGCTTGATCGCAGCGCGGAACGCGTCGAGATCGCGCGGCTTGACGAAGGTGGTGGTGATGCCGAAGCGTGGCAGCGTGTGTGCCAGCAGGTTGATGGTGCCGCCATAGAGCGAGCTCGACGCCACGATGTGGTCGCCGGCGTTCAAAAGCGTCGCGATGGCCAGATGCAGCGCGGCCATGCCGCTGGCGGTGCAGATCGCGCCGACGCCGCCTTCGAGCGCCGCCAGCCGCTCCTCCAGCACGCCGGTGGTCGGATTGGAGATGCGGGTGTAGATGTGGCCGGCGCGCTCCAGGTTGAACAGCGCGGCGGCATGGTCGGAATCCTGGAACACGTAGGACGTGGTCTGGTAGATCGGCACGGCGCGGGCGCCGGTTACGGGATCCGGATGCTGGCCCGCATGCAGGCTCAGGGTCTCGAAGGCAGGCGGTTTCGGCGCGGGCATGCGTGGCCTCGTTGGTCGATCGGCGGAGGCGGCTCTTGTGCCACAAAACGAAGCGCGGCGTCAGCCCATTGACAGTGATGGTTGCCTGCATGCAGCGACGACACGTGATGCGAGCCGCGGCGCGACGGCATTGCGCTCCCTCGCCCCGTTCTTACGGGGAGAGGGTTGGGGTGAGGGGCTGCTTCCGCATTCACGGTGGCAGTTGAATTCGCGGAGACTCGCCCTCACCCGCCGCGCTTCGCGCGTCGGCCTCTCCCCGCAGGCGGGGAGAGGCGAAGTCGCGCCGCCGGCGCCTTAGCCGCGAATGGCCTGCTCGATGATCCCAGTCTCGCGCAGCAAAATCTCCGCGACCTCCTGCTCGCGGCGGGGACCGAGCCTCGTCCGCACGGCGGAGACCGTCATCGCAGCAGCCGGCTGTCCGTCCGGGCTCTTGATCCAGGTCGAGATCGATTTCGTGCCCTGCACGAGGCCAATCTCCCGCATGTAGTAGCCGCGCCGCCGCGCCGTGGTGATCTCGCCCATCACGGTTGCGACGTCGGTCTGGTAGGCCTCGAACCTCTTCTCGTTGGCCGCGACGATTTTCCGCGCGTCCTGCGCCGGCATCGCGGCGAGGATGGCGACGCCGGCGCTAGAGACGCCGAGCGGCCGGCGCGCGCCGACCTCGATCGACAGCACCTGAATCGGATAGACGCCGATCCTGCGATCGACGCACAGCGTGTCGTTGCCGGTCCGCACCGTCAGGAACAGTGTGTCGCCGATTTCAGCGGAGGCGCGCCGCAGCGATGCATTGGCGGCGACCAGCAGCCGTGACGGCCGCGGCCGCGCGAGCGCCAGCTCCGGCACCTGGTTGCCGATCGCATAGCGGCCGGTCCGCTCGTGTCGCTCGACGATGCCTTCCTCGATCAGCACGTGGACGATGCGATGCACGGTCGGGCGGGTGAGCCCGGTTGCACGGATCACCTCGGCCAATGGCACACCGTCTTCGCGGCCTGCGGCCAGAATGCGCAGCACTGCGAGGGCGCGCCGGATTGCCTGCGCGCCCTGTCGCGGTTCCCCGACGTTGCGGGCGAATCTGGTTCTGTCCATAATATGGACAAGAACGCCACAATTCACTCGACAGGACAAGCGCGCATCTGGAGATTTCGCTCCGATTGAGATGCTTTTCGAATTGCCATGCGCAACGTCGCGGCATCCGAAGTGAGTTGAAGCGCCGCCGGGAGGTTAACATGAGATTAATCTGGATTGCCATCGCTGCTGCAGTCGCGATGCTGGCAGGCCCCGCATCAAGCCAGGAATGGCCGGCGCGCAACGTCAAGCTGATCGTGCCCTATCCGGCCGGCGGCAATGTCGACAGCGCGGCGCGCATCATCGCCGACAAGCTCCAGGAAAAGCTCGGCCAGCCCTTCATCATCGAGAACAAGGCCGGCGCCGGCGGCATGATCGCGGGCGAAGCCTTCGCGAAATCCGCGCCCGACGGCTACACGCTGTTCGTCGGCGCCAATGGCCCGGTGCTGTTCGCGACCGAGATCAACAAGCGCGAGGCCTATAATTGGAAAAAGGACTTCCTGCCGATCTCGACCATTTCGATGACGCCGCTGGTGCTCGAGGTGCATCCGTCCGTGCAGGCCACGACGTTCAAGGAATTCATCGATCTCGCCAAGCGCGAGCCCGGCAAGCTGACCATGGCCTCGCCCGGTCCCGGCACCACCAATCACCTGCTCAGCGAGCTGATGCAATCCAATCTCGAGCTGCAATGGGTCACCGCGCACTATCGCGGCAATGCGCCTGCGATCAACGATCTGCTCGGCGGCCAGGTGCAGTTTGCATTCGACCAGCTCACGGTCAGCCTCCAGCACATCAAGGCCGGCCTGTTCCGCGCGCTCGCCGTCACCAGCCCGCACCGCCTGAAGTCGCTGCCTGACGTCCCGACCTTTGCCGAGCTCGGCTACAAGGACTTTGACGGCCAGACCTTCACCGGCCTGTTCGCCCCTGCGGGCACGCCGGCGCCCATCGTCGACAAGCTGCACGAGACGCTGGTCGCGATCCTCAAGGATCCGGCCGTGGTCGACAAGTTCGAGAAGCTCGGTGGGGAGGCGACGACGATGACGCCTGACGAGTTCAAGGCCTATCTCGCGCGCGAGGACGCCAAGTGGATTCCGGTGGTGCGCAAGGCCAACATCAGGGCGGATTGATCAATGCGAATCGATCCCACCGAGCTCGGCGCCGAGCGCATCTACCGCCTGATGACCGGCATCGTGGTGCCGCGCCCGATCGCCTGGGTGACGAGCCTGTCGCGCTCCGGTGTGCTCAACCTCGCGCCGTTCAGCGCCTTCACCTTCGTCTCGCAGAAGCCGCCGATGCTCGCCATCAGCGTCGGCCGCAAGGGTGCCGATTACAAGGACACCGCGCACAACATCCTCGATACCGAGGAATATGTGATCCACATCGCCGATACCCCGCTGATGTCCGCGGTGCACGACAGCTCGATCGAGCATCCACCTGAAATCAGCGAGGTCGAGCATCTCGGGCTCGAAACGCTGCCCTGCGAGCTCATCAAGGTGCGTCGGCTCGCCGCCGCGCCGGTTGCGATGGAATGCCGCTTTCGACAGTGCCTGGAATTCGGCGAGGCCCGCAGCCGGCTCATCGTCGGCGAGGTCGTCATGTTCCACATTCGCGACGGCCTCGTGAAGGACGGCAAGGTCGAGACAAAGGCGCTCGATCCGATCGCGCGCATCGGCGGGCCGCGCTACGCCCGCCTCGGCGAGATCGTGACGCTGAACACCGTCTTCCAGACTCCCAAATCGACCGACTGAGCGCGCTGCCCTCGGCCGCGCCCGCGACATCATTGGAGAACGACGATGCGACTCGTAAGCTATCTCGTGGACGGAGAGCCGCGCTACGGTGCGGCCGTCGAAGGCGGCGTCGTCGATCTGACCAAGCGGATCGGCCGTGATTTCTCCGACGTGAAGGCGCTGATCGCTGCCAACGCGCTTGCCGATGCGCAGGAGGCGGTCGCCGGGCAAAAGCCAGACTACGCGCTGGGAAAACTGGTCCTGCTTCCGCCGGTGCTGGCGCCGGAAAAGCTCTGGTGCATCGGCGTCAACTACGCCGAGCGCAACGCCGAATACAAGGACAATTCGGACCTGCCCAAATATCCCAGCCTGTTCGTGCGCAGCATGTCCTCGATATCAGGCTCCGGCCAGCCGATCGAGAAGCCCAAGATTTCGGACCAGCTCGACTATGAAGGCGAGCTGGTCATCGTGATCGGGCAGGGCGGCCGTCACATCCCGCGCGAGAAGGCCTGGGGCCACATCTTCGGCATGACCCTGTGCAACGAGGGCACGATCCGCGACTGGCTGCGCCACGGCAAGTTCAACGTCACGCAAGGCAAGAATTTCGACCGCTCCGGCAGCATCGGCCCGTGGATCGTCACCGCCGACGAGCTCGACCCGCGCGGGCCACACGACATCATCACGCGCGTCAACGGCGAGGTGCGGCAGCAGGACACGACCGAGCGGCTGATGTTCCCGTTTGATTTCCTGATCTCCTATCTCTCGACCTTTGCCACATTGAAGCCTGGCGACATGATCGTGACCGGCACGCCGACCGGGGCGGGCGCCCGCTTCGATCCGCCGCGCTGGCTCAAGGTGGGCGACGTCGTCGAGGTCGAGTCGAGCCGCATCGGCGTGCTGCGCAACACCGTCGTCGCGGAGCAATAGATCATGCTGGATGCTGCGACGATCGAACGCCTCGCCGCGCGGCTCGATGAAGCCGAGCGCACCAAGGCGCTGATCCCGATGTTCACGAAAGAATATCCGGACTTCAGCATCGAGAATGCCTACGCGGTCCAGCGCGCCTGGACCAAGCTCCAGCTCGGCCGCGGCCGCGTCATCAAGGGTCACAAGATCGGCCTGACCTCGAAGGCGATGCAGAACGCGGTCGGCATCAATGAGCCCGATTACGGAGTGCTGTTCGCCGACATGTTCTATGCCGACGCCACGCCGATTCCGTTCGACCGCTTCCACGCGCCGCGCATCGAGGTCGAGCTCGCCTTCGTGTTGAAGGCCCCGCTGCGCGGGCCCGATTGCACCATCTTCGACGTGCTCAACGCCACCGACTATGTGACGCCAGCGCTCGAGATCCTGGAGACGCGCATGCACCGCGTCGATCCCGAGACCGGCAAGACCCGCAAGGTGATGGATACGATCTCGGACAATGCGGCCAACGCGGCGCTGGTGCTCGGCGGCCGGCCGTTCCGCCCTCTCGATGCGGATCTGCGCTGGATCGGCGCGCTCCTGTTCCGCAACGGCGAGGTCGAGGAAACCGGGCTCGCCGCCGGCGTGCTCAATCATCCCGCAAACGGCATCGCCTGGCTCGCCAACCGCCTCGCGCCGCATGACGAACATCTCGCCGCCGGCGAGGTGGTGCTGGCGGGATCGTTCACGCGTCCCGTCGACATCCGCCGCGGCGACACCTTCCATGCCGATTACGGCACCTTCGGCTCGGTGTCGTGCCAGTTCGTCTGAACCAACAACAAGCAGGGAGCGCATCATGAGTGATCACACGCGGCGCAAGAGCATCCACATCGGCGGCTTCAAGCATGCCAACCCGATTCCGAATGCCTGCCGCATCGGCAATCTCGTGATGTCGGGTGTCATCCTCGGCCGCGATGCGGCTGGCGTCATGCCCGAGAGCCTCGATGCGCAATGCGCCAATATGTTCGCGCACATGAAGGCGACGGTGGAGGCCGCCGGCGGCACCACGGACGACATCATCAAGATGACGGTATGGCTGAAGGACCGCACGCAGCGCGGTCCTGTCAATGTCGAGTGGCTGAAAATGTTTCCGGACGAGCATTCGCGCCCGGCGCGCCACGCGCTGCCGATGGACAACATGGACGGCGGCGCGCTGGTGCAGTGCGACTTCACCGCCGTGATCGACTGAAGGAGTCTTGCGCATGCCGACCTATCTGCCGTTCGATCCCAATCCGCGCCGCCCGGTGAAGGCGCCGCCACCGAAGACCGTGGACAGTCAGTTTCACGTGCTCGGGCCGATCGACAAATATCCGGAGCGTCCCGGCGCGGCCTATCGGATGCCGACCGCGACCTGGGAGGCGGCGCTGCGCATGCACAAGGCGCTCGGCATCGATCGCGGCATCATCGTGCAGACCACGACTTACGGCGCGGACCATGCCGTCGTGCTCGACGGCCTCGCGGCGATGGGCCCGAACTATCGCGGCTGCGCCAACGCGCTGGTGTTCGCGGAGGCGAGCGATGCTTATCTGGCCAAGCTGCACGACGCCGGCGTGCGCGGCGCGCGCTTCAGCTTCCGCCAGGAGCTCGGCGCCGTGCTGTCGGATGCCGATTTCGCCCGCGCCATCGCCCGCATCCGCGAGCTCGGCTGGTACGTCAAGATCCAGCCCGAGAAGGACGGCATCATGTCCAGCGTCGCCAAGTACGAGAATCTCGACGTGCCCGTGCTGATCGACCACATGGCGCGCCCCGATCCCGCAGCCGGCAAGGACGATCCGAATCTGCGCAAGATGCTGGAGCTGCTCGGCAAGGGCAATTTCTGGGTCATGCTATCGCTTGGCGAGAAGACCTCGAAGACTGGGGCCCCCTACGACGACGTGATCCCGATCGCGCGCGCCTATATCGAGGCAGCGGTCGACCGCTGTGTCTGGGCCAGCGACTGGCCGCACCCGGTCTCGGTGAAGCAGCCGCCGAATGATGCCGATCTGCTCGAGCTGATGTACCGTTACGCGCCCGACCAGGCGGAGCTGGAAAAAATCCTCGTCCACAATCCGGCGAAGCTGTTCGGCTTTCCGGATTAGCGCATGATCCGGAAAAGTGCGAAGCGGTTTTCCGAAAAGATCATGCGCAAACAACAACTCGTAGCGCGACGCATCAGGGCGAGATGATCCGGTCGCGCATGGCGATCATCACCGCCTGCGTGCGGGTGGTCGCGCCGAGCTTCTTGCAGCAGCTCTTGACGTGGGCCTTCACGGTGCGCGGCGTGATCATCAGCGCGTCGGCGATCTCGTCGGTGGATCGTCCGATCGCGGCCAGTGTCAGCACCTCGCACTCGCGCAGGGACAGCGCGAGTGTCCGTGGCTCGGGCCGGCCGCGCAGCGCCAGCGCGCAGTCGAAGGCATAGAGCGCCATGAGATGCAGGGCCGGCAAATCACGCTCCGGCAGATCGATTTCGCGGCCGCCGAAGAACACATGACCGATGCGATTCGAAGGTGAAGCGATCGGGACCATGACGCCGTCGAGCAGCCCGAAGTCGCGGGCGCGGTGGACCAGTTCGACCGCGCGCGGCTCGCGGGCCGGATCGAATGGCGCTTCCCTGAACCATCGGAACGGGCGCAGCGTCGTCTTGCAGTGGCGCAGCGCCGGATCGTCCCAGACGAACTGCTCGGCGGAATACATATCCAGAAAGCCAGGCGGCAGCCGATGGGCGAGAATGGCCTCGCGCGGGGCTTCGGTCGAGAGCGGGGCGACATAGGCGCAACAGAACTGGTCGGGGCCGTACTGGCCGAGCATGCGTCCCGTGGCGTCCAGGACACTCGCCGAGTCGGAAAGCTCTTTCACCGTCTCGATGAACTCGAATGCGCGGCTGCGGATCATATCCATCGTCGATCCTACGATCAGGCCTTGAGGGATCGGCGCTACGCTACCCTTCCAAGTCCGAGTTTAGGACAGCATTGCGGGGCCTGCAATCTCACGCCTGTTTGTCAGCCAGGATGGCGCGCCGGTTCAGCGATTGAGCGAGGCCGCCAGCCGATCCCGCACCTCCGCCGCGATCTCGAACGAGCGCAGCCGTGCGGCGTGGTCGTAGATCTGCCCGGTGGTCATCAGCTCGTCCGCACCGGTCTCGGCGATCAGCGCCTTCAGCTTCTCTTCGACCACGGCAGGCGAGCCGACCGCGGAGCAAGACAGCGCCTGGCCGACGCCGGCCTTCTCCGCCGGCGACCACAGCGCGTCCATGTCATCGACCGGTGGCGGGAGCGGCCCCGGCGTGCCGCGGCGCAGATTGATGAACTGCTGCTGCAGCGATGAGAACATCCGCTGCGCCTCCGCATCGCTGTCGGCGGCGAACACATTGACGCAGATCATCGCATAGGGCTTGTCGAGCTGCACTGATGGCTCGAAGCGCGCGCGATATTCGCGCAGCGCCGGCAGCATCATCTGCGGCGCGAAATGCGACGCGAACGCGAACGGTAGCCCGAGCATCGCCGCCAGCTGCGCGCCAAAGGTGCTCGATCCCAGGATCCACAGCGGCACCTTGGTCCCGATGCCGGGCACGGCGCGGATCGCCTGGTTCGGCTGCACATCGCCGAGCAGCGCCTGCAATTCCAGCACGTCATGCGGAAAGTTCTCGGCAGCCGTGGCAAGATCGCGCCGCAGCGCCCGCGCCGTGAACTGGTCGGTGCCCGGCGCGCGGCCGAGCCCGAGATCGATCCGCCCGGGATAAAGCGACTCCAGCGTGCCGAACTGCTCGGCGATGACCAGCGGCGAATGGTTCGGCAGCATGATCCCGCCGGAGCCGACCCGGATCGTCCTGGTCCCGCCCGCGACATGGGCGATCACCACCGACGTCGCCGCGCTCGCGATCCCCGTCATGTTGTGATGCTCGGCCAGCCAGAATCGCTTGTAACCCCAGGCCTCCGCATGCTGGGCGAGATCGAGCGAATTGCGAAACGCCTGCGCGGCGTCGCCCCCTTGGCGGATGGGCGCGAGGTCGAGGATGGAGAAGGGGATCATGTGAGGGTACCGGTGAGGAGGGCTGCGCGATCATGCGCGTCTGCAAGCAACACATGTAGTGGCAGCGCGTAGGATGGGTAGAGCAGTTGCGAAACCACCCATCATGTTTCGCCATCGAACTGCTGATGGGTTTCGCGTCTGCTCATCCTACGAGCTCTGCTTGCTGCAGATGGCGATGGAGCGTATCCTCGCGTGATGGCTGTCAGCGCTCCCGATCTGAAGGCGTTCCTGCTCGCGACGCCGTTCTTCGGCGGTCTTCCGGACCCAGGTCTCGATCTCCTGATTTCGATGCTGGTCGAGCGCCGCTTCGATGCCGGAGCAACCGTCGTGGCGGAGGGTGAGCCGGGACGCTCGATGTTCATCGTCGAATCCGGTCGGCTCTCGGTGAGCAAACGGACGAATAAGGGGAGCGTCATCCCGATTTCCGGTCTGGAGCGTGGCGACTTCTTCGGCGAGATGACGCTGATCGAAATGCAAAATCGCTCCGCCACTGTGGTCGCGGAGAGTCCGACCGTGCTGTACGAGCTGACCGCCCAAAAGCTCTACGCTTGCTACAAGGCCGACATCCACGCCTATGTGATCGTCCTGCAGAACATCAATCGCGAGCTCTGCCGACGGCTACGCCGTGCCGACGATCGCTTCGCCGCACAGCAGGTGGGCGAAGAGCAAACCCCTGCGAGATGAAACTCTATCTGCGATGCGGGCTACGCACTCATCTCATCGCGCTTTAGACGTCACGACTTATCGTGCGCGTACTTCTCCAGAAGCTGCCGATTATATTCATCTCTCACGGCTCTCCGCGAGACATGCCCTTTTCGGTCTTTGGCAATCTTCAGAAGATCAGGATCAGTCGCTGCCCGTGATTTCCGCCTAAATCTCGCAAGGAGTGGGGTCGCAGGCGCCAACGTCCTTCCAAACAGCCGGTCAAACCATCCCATTGTGTCCTCCCGGACAGACCGCGGATTGTGACACTATCACCACGAATTCGGGAGGCAAACGGACAGTGCGATTGCATCTTTTCGAAAAGCTCGCGCCACATCGTCCGTAGCCCATTCGAAAAAATTTAGTCTATGGCTGAGGCGCAGGAATTGGAAGAATGCTCGTTATCTTCCAACCGTCACCCGTCTTCACCAGCACTTGATTCAACAAGAATCGTGTAGGCTGCGCAGTCTGCCCAGACGGTGAAATCATGAAGGTCACCGGCACGTAGAGTTGCGCGACTCCCGTCTGCAATTCGATCACCTTCAGTTCGTCCATCTTCGGGTCGAGGGACCAAGTGCCTTGATACAAGGCCTCGAAACGCTTGAGTGCTGCGTCGTGGCCCCAGATAGCCGCGCCACGCGTGATCCACAAAAACTGAGCCGAATCGTGCAAAACCTCGCCAACCTCCTTGAGGTCGTGAGCGTTTTGTGCCGCGACAAATCTTGCAAAAAGAGCCTTCACTTCGTCCTCACTGCCCGCGCGAACTACGTCAGCCGTAGTCAGTAGCGAGAATAAGACGAAGAAAGCAAAACGGCTTCGTGCGCGGAAGGTCATGATCGTCCTCCCTTGATGTCGCGGCGGAAATGATGCGCTCGCGGTTATCAGTTGCAACAAGAAATTACCCCAACGAGCGTCCAAAGACTACGCGATTTCAGGCGAGATGGCCGTTCAGTAGAACTCCCGCTTCGAGTCAATAGCTGATGTCGGTCGCGACGATTTTGATCCCGTCGGGCAACACACCCCCGCCTCCCGCAAAATCCCGTCAATCCCCCGCCGCAAAAATATTCCACTTTACCGAAATTCGGAATTGCGGCATTCTCCCTGCCATCCCGGTCCGGGGAGAGGGACGATCGTACGTCGTAACGAAACGTGGGCCGGGGTGCGGTGGACGCGGCAGCGTCGGGCACGCGAAGGTGGGGGCCAGGGCGAGATGAACCTCGTGAGGTCGTGCTGCGTGCGGACGGACGGCGCCCGTGTCCGGCGGAGCCTTATGGGCGAAGCCGGATCGCTGCGTACGGCAAAACCATGTGGTCCTGACCGTCGTTGCTACGGTCAAGCCTTGCGGAGATGCTTTGAGGCTCAACCGGGTCGCGAGGCATCGTCAATTCGCGAGGTGACGGAGGCCAGAAGGAACTCGGCTCCGGGGAGAGCAGGCATAAGCCGTCAAACCATCGCGCAGGGAAGGCCGGGTGTTTTCCGGCCCACCTGTTCTCCGCCTGCGCATTTGCGTGTGCAAATTCTTCGCGCAGCGGACCATGGGTGCCAGCCGGCACCCGGCCTTCCCTGCGCCCTCTTCACCGAAGAGGGGCACGGAATAGAGCAAAACTCGGGCACTTCACGCCGCGAGAACGCCTCGTCATGTGTGGAACACTGGTGCTGCCGGACAGGATTGAACTGTCGACCTCTCCCTTACCAAGGGAGTGCTCTACCACTGAGCTACGGCAGCAAATGCTGGCACAGAATCGGGCCGCGACTGGGCCCGCCAAGCGGGGCGATGGATGCCACAAGGCCCCCTCATGTGCAAGCTTGCCGGCCCCGCCAAATCGAGAAAATCAGCGCCGTTGCCGACCGGAGATGGCCTTTTTGCCCCGAAATGACCGATTTTGGACGATTTTGGTCCCAGTGATGTCCCCCAGCCAATTGGCCAGTTGGCTGTGCGGTCGGATTCGGCCCATTTTGAAGTTCGCACGATCGGATCGCGCGGGCCTCTTGAGCTGTCGTATTCCTTGGGCATGCTAAACCGCGACGCGGCCCTTTCTTGACGAGCCCGGATGATGATCGACGAGACCGATAAAGCCGCAGCACGCGGCCATGACGGGCGACAGGACCGGCTGAAATCCGCCCTGCGCGAAAACCTGAAGCGGCGGAAGGTGCAGGCGCGCGAACGCGCCGCAATGGCCGAGCCCTCGCACAACGACGATGAGTCCCTAAATGAGGGGCCCGCCGGCAAGGCCGACGACTAACATTTTGGAGTGCACGACAGTGGCCATGGGGCAGGACGAACAGCAACGAACCGATCGCGACGCGCTGATGTCGCGGTTCACCCGCCCCGAGCAGACCTTTCCGGCGCTGATGCCTGCCGAGATCGAGCGCATCAGGCATTTCGGCGAGGTCCGCCGCTATGCCGACGGCGAGTTCCTGTTCGAGACCGGCAAGCCGGGACCCGGCATGTTCGTCGTGCTGAAGGGCCATGTCGCCATCACCCAGCGCGATGGTCTTGGCCATGTCACCCCGGTGATCGACCAGGGGCCGGGGCAATTTCTGGCCGAGCTCAGCCAGCTCTCGGGACAGCCGGCGCTGGTCGACGGCCGCGCCGAGGGCGATGTCGAGACGCTGCTGCTGGCGCCGGACCGGCTGCGCGCGCTGCTGGTCGCCGAGGCCGAGCTTGGCGAGCGCATCATGCGCGCGTTGATCCTGCGCCGGGTCAATCTGATCCAGGGCGGCATCGGCGGTCCCGTGCTGATCGGTCCGTCGCATTCGGCCGGCGTGGTGCGCCTGCAGGGCTTTCTCACCCGCAACGGCCAGCCGCATCATCTGCTCGATCCCGAAAATGATCGCGATGCGGCCGAATTGATCGCGCGCTATTCGCCCAAGCCGGAAGACTGGCCGCTGGTCGTCGCCGCGAGCGGCGCGGTGCTGCGCAACCCCAATGAGACCGAGCTTGCGCGCGCCATCGGCATGATCGGCGGGGCGAAGGGTGATCGCATCTACGACGTTGCGGTCGTCGGCTGCGGACCGGCCGGGCTCGCCACGGCGGTGTATGCGGCGTCCGAAGGGCTGTCCGTCGCCGTGCTCGACACCCGCGCCTTCGGCGGCCAGGCCGGCGCCAGCGCGCGCATCGAAAACTACCTGGGCTTTCCGACCGGCATTTCCGGCCAGGCGCTGACCGCGCGCGCCTTCACCCAGGCCCAGAAGTTCGGCGCCGACATCATGATCCCTGTGACGGTGAAGTCGCTCGACTGCACCCGCAAGGACGGCGCATTTTCGGTGGCACTCGACGGCGCCGATCCCTTGCGCTCACGCGCGGTGGTGGTCGCGAGCGGCGCGCGTTATCGCCGGCCGGAGATCGACAACCTCGACAAGTTCGAGGGACGCGGCGTCTGGTACTGGGCCTCGCCGGTCGAGGCGCGGCTCTGCGCCGGCGAGGAGGTGGCGCTGGTCGGCGCCGGCAATTCGGCTGGCCAGGCCGCCGTGTTCCTGTCGGGTCATGCGAAGAAAGTCTTGATGATCATCCGTGGCGGCGGTTTGGGCGCCAGCATGTCGCGCTATCTCATCGAGCGCATCGAAGCGACGCCGAACATCGAATTGATGTTCAACACCGAGATCACGGCGCTCGAAGGCGATGAGGCCGCGCTGCTGCGGCGGATCCGCTGGAAGAGCCGCTTGTCGAGCGACGAGGATTCTGCCGACATCCGCAATCTCTTTTTGTTCGTCGGTGCCGATCCCGCGACCTCCTGGCTCGACGGTTGCGGCGTCACGCTCGATCGCGGCGGCTTCGTCGTGACAGGTGCGCAGTCCGAGCAGAACCAGGGCAAGCTGGTGGCGCCGCTCGAGACCTCGGTGCCGGGTGTCTACGCCGTCGGCGACGTCCGCTCCGGCTCGGTCAAGCGCGTCGGCGGCGCCATCGGCGAAGGCGCGCAGGTCGTGGCCTCCCTGCACGGCTATCTCGGCGACGCCGCAAAACCGGCGCTTTAGGCAAGCAGAAGACAAGCGGATGGCAAGCGGAATGTGGCTTGCCATCTTGTCGGCAACTACAGACTATCCCCTCATCCTGAGGAGCGCGCCTAAGCGCGCGTCTCGAAGGATGCAGGCCCGGAACGACGACCCGGGCCTTCATGGTTCGCGCGGCGATGCGAAAGCATCGTCCGCAGGCGTGCTTCGCACGCTCCTCACCATGGGGTCTAAACACAATCTGTTCAAGGGAGGACTAAATGGCTGAACTCGTCGTGCTCTACAAGACGCCCAAGGATGCTGCGGCTTTCGACAAGCATTATGCCGAGACGCACATTCCGCTCGCGAAGAAACTTCCCGGCTTGAAGAAGTACGCGGTCAGCACGGGCACGGTCGGCTCCCCCGCTGGGCCTTCCGGAATCCACCTCGTCGCCATCCTCACCTTTGACAGCGTGGCCGCCATCCAGTCGGCATTCGGCAGCGCGGAAGGCAAGGCGGCAGCTGGCGACGTACCGAAATTCGCCAGCGGCGGTGCCGACCTCCTGATCTTCGACACCAAGGAAGTGTGAGCCGCGTCGCATCGGCCCGCCGATCGCGGGCCGATGTTGCAACGATCGATTGAAAGCTCGTAGCCCGGATGGAGCGAAGCGTAATCCGGGACAGCAGCATCTACAAGCGAGATCCCCGGATTTCGCTGCGCTCCATCCGGGCTACAAACTGCCGTCGTTGGTGACAGCGCTGCAAGAAATCCGAGCATGCGTTTGTCAATTCGCACGATGACGCATGGCTGCGCGCACATGTGGGACACCAACGCAGGTGACAATCCCATGAGGACCGTCATACTACTCTGATCGTCTCAATGCGGAGAGTAGGAGAGATGCCATGGTGCTTGGGTTGAGCCTGCCCGCGCTGACGCTGATCCATGTCATCATCAGCCTGATCGCCATCGCCGCCGGCCTCGTCGTGATGTTCGGCCTGCTCGGCTCGAAGTCGATGCCGGGCATCACCGCGATCTTCCTGCTGTTCACGATCCTCACCAGCGCAACCGGCTTCCTGTTTCCCTTCAAAGAGCTGCTGCCCTCGCACATCATCGGCATCATCTCGCTGGTGCTGCTGGCGATCGCCTGCATCGCGCTCTACGGCATGAAGCTCCAAGGCGTCTGGCGCCCGGTCTACATCGTGACCGCGATGGTCTCGCTCTACTTCAACGTCTTCGTGCTGGTGATCCAGTCGTTCCTGAAGGTGCCGGCGCTCGCCGCGCTTGCACCCGCCGTGCCGCCGGCGCCGCCGTCGGGGCCGGTGTTCGCCGTGGTGCAGGGCATCGTGCTGGTGTTCTTCGTGCTACTGACCATCGGCGCCTGGCGCCGCTTCAGGCCGATGGCGTTTGCCTGATCACACGATTCTCAACGTTCCCAGTTGACGCGATGCATCGCATTCGGGGTCTCGCGCAACTATCTGCGGATCATCGGCGCGTGCTGGTTCGCGCGTCGCGCAGATGATTTCACCGAAAGAGAGCAATCCATGCCCACCATCACCACCAAAGACGGCGTCGAGATTTTCTACAAGGATTGGGGCTCGGGCCAGCCGATCGTGTTCAGCCATGGCTGGCCGCTCTCGGCCGACGACTGGGACGCGCAGATGTTGTTCTTCGTCACGCACGGCTATCGGGTCATCGCCCATGACCGCCGCGGCCACGGTCGCTCGACGCAGGTCGCCGACGGCCACGACATGGATCACTACGCCGACGACCTTGCCGCGCTCACCGCACATCTCGACCTCAAGAACGCCATCCATGTCGGCCACTCCACCGGCGGCGGCGAGGTCGTGCACTACATCGCGCGTCACGGCGAGAGCCGCGTCGCGAAGGCGGCGATCCTGTCCGCCGTGCCGCCGCTGATGGTGCAGACCCCTGCCAATCCCGGCGGCCTGCCGAAGAGCGTGTTCGACGGTCTCCAGGCGCAACTCGCCGCCAGCCGTACGCAATTCTATCGCGACCTCCCCGCGGGTCCTTTCTATGGCTACAACCGTCCCGGCGCCAAGCCGTCGGAAGCCGTGATCCAGAACTGGTGGCGCCAGGGCATGATGGGCGGCGCGAAGGCGCATTACGACGGCATCGTCGCGTTCTCGCAGACCGACTTCACCGAGGATTTGAAGAAGATCACCGTGCCGGTGCTGGTGATGCACGGCGATGACGATCAGATCGTGCCTTACGCCGATTCCGCACCGCTGTCGGCCAAGCTGCTGAAGAAGGGCATCCTGAAAACCTACAAGGGCTTCCCGCACGGCATGCCGACCACGCACGCCGAGACCATCAACGCGGACCTCCTGGCGTTCTTCAAGGAGTGAGCTTCACGATTACCCTCCCTCTCCCCTTGCGGGAGAGGGTGGCATAGGCGGCCTTCGGCCGCCGTCCTTAGAACGCCGATGCTTCGCATCGGCTATGGCGCGGCGGCGAGACGGGTGAGGGGGTGCGTCGCCTGGGAGGGGTATCCGCGGAACGTGCTGGAGATGGAGGATATCAATAGCCTCAAGTGTGCGGGACAGTTAGCTTGCCGCGGAAATTTCGGCGCCCGCGCGCGTTGAGTCCTGTCCGCCCTGAAGGAGAAGCGCCGGCGATGTCTCCCCAGCTCAAGCTGATCGCACTCGATGCTGACGATCTCGCGGTGATCTCGACCCATGTCCAGGACGCCCGTGTCCAGGCCTCCGACATCATCTGGCGGCAGAGCGAGAAACGGCTTGTCATCGGCATGAGCCGGCTGGACTGGGAGCAGACGCTGGAAGGCGAGGCCGAGCCGCGCCGGCTGGTCGCCGCGCTCCGCTTCGACCGCGTGCTTGCCTGCAAATCGCGCAACATCGACCTCGCCGCGCCGGACGAGATCCTGGACCTCATCGGCATCGAGTTTCACCCCCAGGATGGCCGCAACGAGGAGCCGAGTGGCAGCGCCCTGCTTTTGTTCGCCCAGGGCGGCGCCATCCGCCTCGACGTCGAATGCCTGGAATGCGAGCTGACCGACCTCGGGGCGGACGCGCTGGGAACGGGACCGGGGATCGCGGGGGAGGGGTGAGGTGGCATGCCAAGGCCACGCATTCCGCTGTCGTCCTGGCGAAAGCCAGGACCCACAACCCTAAGGCCTCGTTGTTGAAACGAGATGTGGCCCAATTGCGCCTCCACACATCCGCTGGTGGTAATGGGCCCTGGCCGTCGCCAGGACGGCGCTGGAGAGGAACGGCCGGGCCCAAGGGTTGACGCCGCTTCCCGGCCGCGCCATTGAGCAGGGGGTCGGGTGAGCCAATCCGCCCCAAAAGACCAGCCAGAAGCCAAGCCAATATGCCCGTTCGTCTCGACCGCAGCAGCGCCGACTTTGACCAGCGATTCGCGGCCTTCCTCGCCGCCAAGCGCGAGGTCTCGGCCGACGTCGAGGCCGCCGCGCGCGCGATCGTCGACGATGTTGCCAAGCGGGGCGATGCGGCCCTGCTCGAGGCCACCGCAAAGTTCGACCGGCTGACGCTGGATGCATCGGGGCTGCGCGTCACAGCCGCCGAGATCGAAGCGGCGACTAAGGCCTGCGATGCCGCGACGCTGGACGCGCTGAAGCTCGCGCGCGACCGCATCGAGACCTATCACCGCCGCCAGCTCCCGACGGACGAACATTTCACCGACCCGCTCGGCGTCGAGCTCGGCTGGCGCTACACCGCGATCGAATCCGCCGGCCTCTACGTGCCCGGCGGCACCGCGGCCTATCCGTCCTCGGTGTTGATGAACGCCGTGCCCGCGAAGGTCGCCGGCGTTGCGCGCCTCGTCATGGTGGTGCCCTCGCCCGACGGCAAGCTCAATCCGCTGGTGCTGGCGGCGGCATCGCTCGGTGGCGTCACCGAGATCTATCGCGTCGGCGGCGCCCAGGCCGTGGCCGCGCTCGCGCACGGCACCGCGACGATCGCGCCGGTCGCCAAGATCGTCGGCCCCGGCAACGCCTATGTCGCCGCCGCCAAGCGGCTGGTGTTCGGCAAGGTCGGAATCGACATGATCGCCGGTCCCTCCGAGGTGCTGGTCATCGCCGATGACACCGGCAATGCCGACTGGATCGCCGCGGACCTGCTGGCGCAGGCCGAGCACGATGCCAGCGCGCAATCGATCCTGATCACCGATTCCGCGCGGCTTGCCGCCGACGTCGAGAAGGCGGTCGCGGCGCAGCTGAAGACGCTGCCGCGCGCCGCGATCGCAGGCAGCTCGTGGGCCGATTTCGGCGCCATCATCATGGTGAAGGATCTTGCTGACGCCATCCCGCTCGCGGACGCGATCGCGGCCGAACATCTCGAGATCATGACTGTTGATCCCGATGCGCTCGCCGCGAAGATCCGCAACGCCGGTGCGGTGTTCCTGGGGGCGCATACGCCGGAGGCGATCGGCGACTATGTCGGTGGCTCCAACCACGTGCTGCCGACTGCGCGTTCGGCGCGATTCTCCTCAGGGCTGTCGGTGCACGACTTCATGAAGCGCACCTCGATCCTGAAATGCGGCCCGGATCAGCTGCGTGCGCTGGGCCCGGCCGCGATGACGCTCGGACAGGCGGAGGGGCTGGACGCCCATTCGCGCTCGATTGGATTGCGCCTCAATCTGTCATGACAAAGCCGCCCGAACAGGACGACTCCAACAATCGCATCGTCGGCGTCACGCTCGACGAGGACTCGATCGGCCGTTCCGGGCCGGACATCGAGCATGAGCGCGCGATCGCGATCTACGACCTGATCGAGCAGAATTTGTTCGCGCCCGACGGCGCCGACGGGCAGGGACCGTTCACGCTGCATATCGGCATCACCGGCAACCGGTTGATGTTCGACATCCGCCGCGAGGACGGGACGCCAGTCGTCGCGCATCTGTTGTCGCTGACGCCGTTCCGGCGGATCGTGAAGGACTATTTCATGATCTGCGACAGCTACTATCAGGCGATCCGGACCGCGACGCCGGACAAGATCGAGGCCATCGACATGGGCCGCCGCGGCATCCACGACGAGGGATCGCGCACGCTCCAGGAGCGGCTGAAGGGCAAGGTGCGGGTCGACTTCGAGACCTCGCGCCGGCTGTTCACGCTCATTACCGTCCTGCATTGGAAAGGATAAAAGCGGATGGCTGCGCCCCCACGCGCACGCGATCCGCAATCGGTGCTATTCGCCTGCGCGATGAACAGCGTGCGCTCGCCGATGGCTGAGAGCCTGTTGCAGCACATGTTTCCGCAGGGTCTTTACGTGAGGTCGGCGGGCACCAGGAAGGGCGACCTCGATCCGTTTGCGGTGTCGGTGATGGCCGAGCTCGGCCAGGATATCTCCGCCCACAGGCCGCAGACCTTCGAGGAGCTGGAGGACTGGGAGGGATTGAACTTCGACCTCATCATCACGCTGTCGCCGGAGGCGCACCACAGGGCGCTGGAGCTGACCCGCACGCTCGCCGCCGACGTCGAATACTGGCCGACGCAGGATCCCACCACCATCGAAGGCAGCCGTGACCAGAAGCTCGCTGCCTATCGCGAGGTCTGCGATCAGCTCTTGATGCGCATCCGCCGGCGATTCGCGAAGGCGGGTGCGGCGAGCGGGTAGGATGCGGCAACCGTAACACCCGCGTCACAGAGCGCAGGCACACGCGTGTTGGCAACTTCGAATCAGCAAACCTCCGGTTCCCGGGTTGTGAAACCGGCCCCCTTCCGATAGGTTCCGCGCGCAATTCACTCCTGCTTCATCCCCCAAATCACCTGATGCTCGGCCGCCCCAAATTCGTACTTGCCTCCGGTTCGCCGCGACGCCTGTCGCTGCTCAACCAGGCCGGCATCGAGCCGGATGCACTCCGGCCGGCCGACGTCGACGAGACGCCGAAGCGGGGCGAGCTGCCGCGCGCCTGCGCCAACCGCCTCGCCCGGGCCAAGGCCGATGCGGCGCTGAAATCGGTGCAGCTGGATGACGAGCTGCGCGGCGCCTTCATCCTCTCTGCCGACACCGTGGTGGCGGTCGGCCGCCGCATCCTGCCCAAGGCCAACCTCGTCGACGAAGCCGCGCAGTGCCTGCGGCTGCTGTCGGGCCGCAACCACCGGGTCTACACCGCGATCTGCCTCGTGACGCCGCGCGAGGCCTTCCGCCAGCGCCTGGTCGAGACCCGCGTCCGCTTCAAGCGCCTCTCGGAAGACGACATTCAGGCCTATATCGGCTCCGGCGAATGGCGCGGCAAAGCCGGTGGCTATGCCGTGCAGGGCATCGCCGGCTCGTTCGTGGTCAAGATGGTCGGCTCCTACACCAATGTGGTCGGCCTGCCGCTGTACGAGACCACGGCCCTGCTCGGCGGCGAGGGCTTTCCGACCCGCTTCGGCTGGCTCAACGCCATCGCGGTGTGAGCCTGACAGCGCCGCCGACAAAAAACGCGAAAACAACCCCATGCACAGTAGAATTGGCCCGCGGGCCCTGGGCGGGGCGCCTGCGCCCTCGCCCGAGGAACTCGTTTGCCGGCAGGCGCTTGACCTGCCTCACCTCGTGTAAGCTGTCTCGACCATGAACGATCACGTCAAAACGCCCGCCGCCCCCCTCAAGACCTGCCCGATCTGCGGCAAGCCGCAGTCAGAGGCCACCCGCCCGTTCTGCTCCTCGCGCTGCCGCGACGTCGATTTGAACCGTTGGCTGAAAGGCTCCTACGTCATCCCGGGCCGCGACGACGAGACCGATGACGTGGAATAGCAAGTGATATCAAGGATTTGTTCGGATCGGGAGGCGCCGCGCGCCAGCCGCGGCGAGCCCGCCCCACCTTGTACACAGCCGCGCCGCGCCCGGCGCAGCCTTCAGGCGAAGCCGGGTGGACAGGCCGCTTCTAGCCCACTATAAACCGCCCGCTCGATGGGCTTTGGCCCCTCTCTTGGAGCACGCCCAGGTAGCTCAGTTGGTAGAGCATGCGACTGAAAATCGCAGTGTCGGTGGTTCGATTCCGCCCCTGGGCACCAAAACTACGCTTTTCCACCAGCAAGTACGATCTTGCACGATTGCGTTCGCTAGATGATCGGCGGAACGTTCGCGGATTTCTCTCCCTAGGGGTCGCCAAGTTCACGTACGTTCAAGTCGAGCCCCCGCAACCAATCCGCCGACATCAAGTAAAGCAAGCCCGCCTTTGGCGGGCTTTTTCATTTTGACGGCTTTACCTTAGTTGGCCGCCGGTTCGCGTGATCCTCGAACAAGGCGGCGAGTTGCTTTGCGCAGCTCTTGAGCGGCAGTGAATCCTGCCGGGCTTTCGCGATCGCCATCGCACCCGAGTAAGAAGCCACGACAAAGGTAGCAAGCTCGTCGGGGCTGCCATGCCTCAGTTCGCCAGATTTGTGATCGGCCCTGAATTTGTCGGCGATTGCCCGCTGCCAGCTGTCAAAGACGTCCTGGAGCTCTCTACGGAAATCAGGGTCCGCCAGCGACAGCTCGATGGCCAAGTTGCCAAGCGGGCATCCGAGCACGCTCCCGCGCCTGTCCAGTGTGTTCGCGATCGCGGCGAATGCCTGCCTGACGCCTTCCGCCCCGCTTCGAGCCAACCGCACGGGCTCGATCCAGGTTTGCTCTACCGCGAGCGACACTCGTTCGCGGATGACCGCGAGCCCAATGCTCTTCTTGGATGGAAAATGGTGATGCATGGCGCCGGCCGTGACCGCCGCGTCGCGCATGATCTCGTGAGTCGTGGTCGAATGATAGCCGCGCGACTGGAAGGCCGCGGCAGCAGCGTCGAGCACGCGACGCTTGGTCTCGTCAGGGGCGTTCGATCGGCTGCGTGCTGCTATTGGCATCAATAGAATCCTCAAGGCTTCGATTCCCAGAAAATAGCAACTTGACAAAACAGGTCAACCGGTCTGTATTACAAACAGGTCAATCGGTCTGTTTGGAGATATCCGTGGCAACTGACACAGCGCAGGCATCAGCGAGCCCAATACATGCCGGGGCGTTCGCCAGTCCGATCATTGATCTCCGGCAATACACGCTCTATCCGGGAACGCGCGACGAGTTCATCAACCTGTTCGATGGCCAGTTCGTGGAGACGCAGGAAGCCTGCGACATGAGGTTGATCGGTCAGTTCAGGGATCTCGGCGATCCCAACAAGTTCGTATGGATGCGCGGCTTCGATGACATGCCGTCGAGGGCGCGGGCGCTGAATGCATTCTATCTTCACAGCGAGGCATGGGCGCGTTACGGCGAGAAGGCCCGGACGAGCATGATAGACAGTACCGATGCGCTGATGCTGAAGCCGGTAAGCGGAGAGCGCGGTTTCCGCTTGCACGATCCGGCGCTGCGCCCGGCGCTCGAATCGCCGCCTCCCTGCGGCCTGATCGTGGTGACGCTGTATTACCTCCCGGATCGTCCAGAGCCGGATTTCTTCGAGTTCTTCTTCAATGCCGTAGAGCCGCTGCAGGCGCGGGCCGGCGCCAGATCCTTCGGCCTTTTCACGCGCGAATACAGCGCCAACAATTTCCCGCGGTTGCCATTGCGTGAGAACGAGCATGTGGTGGTGTCATTCGCCGCCCTCGATAGCATTGATGCGTATCATCGATATCTGACGGCCATCGGCCATGATGGGGGCTGGCGGTCGGACGTCTACCCCGATTTGGTCCGCAGGCTGTACGGGAGGCCGCAAGTCTTGCGGCTGTCGCCGACCTCGCGCTCACTACTGCGGCCGTAGCCGAGAGCGGAAGTCACCCGCAGCATTCACGCTCTCCCAAAGTGAAGGCAGACTGCGATGACCAGCGTCGAGCCGACCATGCGCATCTATTCCGGCCCGCTCAGCATGTTTGGAGCCAAGGCCGAAATCGCGGCCCGGGAGAAGGGGCTCAATTTCGAGCTAATCATGGTCCCTTTCGTTTCGGACTACGAGCCCAAGCATCCCGAGGTCGTGAGGATCAATCCAAAGCAGCAAGTGCCGGTGCTGGTGCACGGTGATCTCGAAATCTTCGATTCGACCCAAATCTTCGAATATCTCGAAGATCTCAAGCCGGTGCCGGCGCTCTGGCCGTCGGGACCTGCGGCGCGAGCGTGGGCGAGGATTCTCGAGTTGAAATCGGACGAGGTGTTTTTTGCGCACATTATCCGGCTGATGAATTTGCGAAAGAACCCAGATGCAGCTGCCGCCGCCGCAGCGAAGCAAGTTGCTTTGGCGTATTACAGGGAAATGGAAGCGATTCTCTCCGACCGCCGGTTCCTCGCGGGAAGCTTCTCCTACGCCGATATCGCTTTCTACATGGCGCAGCTGTTCGCTGAACGAATGGGTGCGCCGCTGGATGCGACGACGCCGGCCCTGCTTCGCTGGCGCGACGCGATGAGCGCCCGACCGGCGGTACGCAGCGTAGTCAGGCCAATGGTGAAATTTCTCTATTCAAGCAAGCGACCGGTTCCGGATTTCCTTGCCGACCTTGCCGGCGACGCGGCGGCGGGCCGCGAAGGGCAACGTCCGGTTTGATCGACAGGAGAATGACATGCAGCTTCTTGAGCCAACCGACAACGCCGTCCAGGCCGCATTGCGAGAATATGAAAAGCTGTTCGCGGCCGGTGACGTCGATGGAATCCTGCAAGGATTTGCCGACGATGTGTGCGTTCGCTACGGCGCCAATCCTCCGTTTGCAGGCAAGGACGCGCTGCGAGAACTGCTGCTCCGGAGATTCTCGGCGATGCGCGACTACCGGCTTTCCAAGAAGCTGGAATTCATCCGAGATTCCCAAATCGCTTCGTCATGGACGGGAACGTGGATCGACAGCGTTTCCGGGATACGGATGGAGGTGTTTGGGATCGAAATCCTGCGGGTGCGCGATGGGCTATTCGTCGAATGGTCGGCCGCGGTATCGACATGGCAATCGAAACGCTTGGAGCAGGAAGGTTAGCGATCAATTGCTTCGGCGGAGCCGCTGCAGCTGAGACGAGGTTTCGCATCCGTCTTGCAGCGATGATTATGCAGCGAGCTTTGGAATGGCCCGCTCGATCAATCGCAGGAATCGGGTGTTGCGAGCCCCCGCAACCACCGATTCTTGCGATATCGGCGCAGGCGACCTGGAAGGATCACTTTTCGCGTTTTGGGAACCATTTCGCAGAGATCAAAAATCGTGGGCGGAAATACACATTCGCGGGCCTCCATCGGTGGATAGCTTGGACATCCGTGGGGGACTGACTAGATCGATTTGGGGGAATATCAATTTCAGACCAATCGGTCCAAAAAAATGGCGCGACCTAGAGAATTCGATTACGAGAAGGTCTTGGACAGCGGGCTCCAGCAGTTCTGGCGCGCCGGTTACGAGGCGACGTCACTCGACGATCTGCTCGAAAAGACTGGTTTGAGCAAAAGCAGCCTCTACGGAGTATTCGGTAGCAAGCACGAAATGCTGTTGGCATCACTTGACCGTTACATTGATACCGTGCTGCAGGCGAACATCGAAGACTTGCAACGCGGACCCGCGCGAGTGGCGATCATGCGCAGCTTCGAGAAGATCCTGGGCTTTGTGCCTTCCTCCAAGATTTGTTTCCTGCAAGTTTGCGCGACGGAGCTGGCAGGGCACGACCCACTCGTCCGCACGCGCGTTCGTCGCGGACTCGAGCGGCTGCAGCGGGCGTACCGTGACGCCATCCTGCGGGGGCAGGCGAGAGGAGAGTTCGCATCCGGGGTCGATGCAGATGCGCTCTCGGGCTTTCTCATCACTAATCTTTACGGCCTTCAGGTGCTGGGACGTGCCGGTTTCGAAACCGACGGCCGGAGGAAGACGCTCGCGCTGGTGCTGAATGCACTGACATAAAAATTTTTTGATCTAATGCGGACCGATCAGTCCATAATGATGAGGAGCAGACGTGAGTGTCGAAAGATTCACCGGCCAGCAGCGCTGGGTGCTGGGCTTGATCGCGGCGGCCTCGTTCATCGCCGTGATGGACGGCATGGTCGTCACCACGGCACTGGATGCCATCCGCCGCGACCTGTCGCCGCCGCTGTCAGATCTGCACTGGACGATGACGGCCTATAGCCTGAGCTTCGCCGCGCTCTTGATGGCGGGCGCAGCGCTTGGCGATCGGATCGGGCGCCGTACGATGTTTATTCTTGGTCTGTCCGCTTTCGCCGTTGCGTCAGCAGGCTGCGCAGCCGCGACTTCGATTGGATGGCTTATTGCAGCCCGGGCGCTGCAGGGCGCGGCTTCCGCGCTGCTTGTACCGGTCGCGATGACCATGCTCGGAACGGCGGTGACGCCGGCGCAACGGCCGCGCGCGATGGGCCTGTTCAGCAGCATCACGGGCCTTGCCGTATTGTCCGGACCGGTCATTGGTGGCCTGCTGGTCGACGCTCTCGGCTGGCGCTGGGTGTTCTGGATCAATCTGCCGCTCTGCGCAGTGACGGCGCTCCTCGCGGGCTGGCGCATCGAGCGCAACGATCGTGTCGCCGCTCAAATCGATTGGCTCGGCGTCACCCTGCTGACGACGGCGATGACAGCTACCGTTTGGGGCGTGTCGGAAGGCAATGTATCTGGCTGGTCCGAGGTGACGGTCGTCACGGCGCTGACGGCCGGGACCGCGGCAACGCTTGCCTTCTTCGCTTGGCAGCGCAGGGCTTTGCATCCGCTGGTGCCGGGCCGACTGCTCGCCTCGGTTCAGTTCAGGGCCGGCAATCTCGCGTGTCTGCTGATGTTCATGAGCATGATGGGTACGTTGATGTTCATGGCGCAGTATTTTTCGATTGCCCAGCAGGCGACGGCGTCGGGCGCCGGTGAAAGGATGCTGCCTTGGACGATATCGCTGTTCGCCGTTGCGCCCCTTGGCGGCATCGCCGCCGGTCGCTTCGGAGAGAAGGCCCCGGCCGTGGCGGGTCTGCTGCTGCAGAGCGCTGCGCTGCTGTGGATGTCAGCCCTTTGCGCTGGCGCCTATGACTATGGCGCCTGGGTCGCGCCACTGGTGTTGGCGGGCGTTGGAATAGCCATCGCGATGCCCGCGGTGCAGAGCGCGGTACTCGGCTCCGTTGCGCCCGCCGACATGGGCAAAGCGTCCGGCATCTACAATACGATGCGGCAATTGGGATGGGCCTGCGGCGCGGCCGCGGCCGTCGCCGTGTTCAGCGGCTTTGGAAATCTCGCGACGGCAAAGACCATGGCGGCCGGCTACTCCGCGGTCTTGCTGTTGACGGCCGGACTCTCGGCGACCGCCGCGCTGGTGTCGTCGCGATTGCCAAGCGCCGCCCGATCGCATCGGCCGGTTGCCAAGCCGGGCATCGACAACGCTCCGAGCAAGGTCATTGAGACCGCATGATCCCGGCTGACAAGCCCCCCGCATTCCAGGAGAAGCCAGATGATTGACAGGCGAACATTCGGACTCACTTTGGCTTCGGCCGGCGCTGTGCCGGCTCATGCCGGAACATCCCAGGCCCGAGACGACATCCGCGAAGCCAACAAGCAGACCGTGCTGGCATTTTACGATGCCGCACTAAGGCAGTCGGATTTTGATGCCGCCGCCACCCACTTCGGACCGCGCTACATCCAGCACAATCCGATGATCAAGGACGGCATCGACGGCTTTCGCTCTTTCGTCCATGACCTCAAGAAGCAATTTCCCGAGTTGCGCAGCGACATCAAGCGCGTCTTCGCCGATGGCGATTTCGTCATCCTTCACGTTCACGCGCAGCGCCAACCGAGCGAATTGGGATTGGCGATCGTGGACATCTTCCGGCTCGAGAACGGCAAGATCATCGAGCATTGGGACGTGCGCCAGCCCCTCACCGAAGCAACGGCGGCTAACGCCAACGGCATGTTCTAGTCCAGAGCATGATCCGCAAAAGTATGCAGCAGGTTTCCGGAAAGATCGTGCTCAATCAAGGAGCTGGCGCGCGATGGCGATTCAGCCAAATACCAGCGCGCGTTAGTGGCGAGTTCAGGCAGGAAGATTGAGAGGAGAACCACGTGGAACAACGCGTTGCCTCATCCAGTATCGGCAAACCGGACAGCCCATCGCTGCAACATGCCACCGCGGATATCGAACCTGGCGTCAGCATCCATTATGTGGTCGCCGGAAGCGGGCCGCGGACGGTTGTGCTGCTGCACGGGTTTCCGCAGACGTGGCGAGCCTGGCGTCACATCATTCCGCGATTGGCCAATGCGGGCTTTCGCGTCATTGCCCTGACTATCGGGGCGCTGGCAATTCGTCGAAGCCGCTTTCCGGCTACGACAAGCGCACGATGGCCACTGACATCTATCGGCTGCTCTACGAGCACCTGAAGCTGTCGTGCCCGGTGGCGATGGTCGGCCACGATATCGGACTCATGGTGGCCTACGCGTTCGCGCAGACCTATCACGAGGACGTCGCTCATCTCGTCGCAGTCGATGCTCCGCTACCGGGAACGGCGATCTTCGACCAACTGTCCGGCAATTCGCGCAACTGGCAGTTTTCGTTCCACAAAGTCCGGGACTTGCCCGAGCTACTGGTGTCGGGTCGCGAACGAGAATACTTGCAATGGTTCTTCAACTTCCGGATATCGAATCCGGCAGCCATCACCGAAGCGGATTTCCGGGATTATCTGACGGCCTACACGGCGCCGGGCGCCATGCGCGCGGCGTTCGAACTCTATCGATCGTTTGACCAGGATTCGAAAGACAATCGCGATCTTCTCGCCAACAAGGGCAAGCTGAGAATTCCGGTGCTGGTTGCGGTCGGCGCGACGAGCCCGACCGCCTCCCCTGTGCGCGGCATGATGGAGGAGGTCAGCACCGATCCGAGGGTCCTCCCGCTCCCCGGTGCAGGCTATTGGATCGCCGAGGAGAATCCTGAAGGCTTTGCAGCCGGATTGATTGATTTCATGGGGCCGCACCGTTGAGCAACGCTCTCGCTCGTTGCTCAGGGAGCGCGCCTCTCGGGCGCCCGGTGCGCCCCGCTGCGCCTCAACTCGCGTACAGATAGTTCGGCAGCCACAGCGTCATGCCGGGCCAGAGATACATGATCACCATGCACAGGATCACGATCAGCATGTAGGGCATCATGCCGGCGAAGATCTGGTTCAGCGTAACGTGCTTCGGGGCGACGCCCTTGAGATAGAACGCCGACATCGCGACCGGCGGCGACAGGAACGCGGCCTGCAAGTTCACGAACACCAGCGTGCCCCAAAGGATCGGATCGATGTTGAAGTGCTTCAGCATCGGCAGGAAGATCGGCACGAAGATGATGATAATCTCGGTCCATTCGAGCGGCCAGCCCAGCACGAAGATGATCGCCTGCGACAAGATCATGAACTGCACGGGCGTCATGTTGAGCGACAGCACCCAGCTTTCCAGCAGCGCCTGACCGCCGAGAATGGCGAATACCGCCGAGAACAGCGCCGAGCCGACGAACAGCCAGCACACCATCGCGGTCGTCTTTGCGGTCAGGAACACTGCTTCCTTGGTGCGCTTCCAGTCGAGCGTCCGGGCGTGGATAGCGAGGATGAAGGCGCCGGCGGCGCCGACTCCGGCGGACTCGGTCGCGGTCGTGATGCCGAACAGGATCACCCCCAGCACCACGACGGTGAGGATGCCGAGCGGCATCACCGACGACGTCAAGAGCTTCAACACTTCGAAGCGCTCGCCGTCCATGCGCAAGTAGGAGCGCGCCGTCCACGCTGCCAGCACGGCGGCTGATAACGCGAACCAGATGTAGAATTGGGTGTCCGGTCCCTTTTCGGCGGGCGACAGCTCCCTCGGCTCAACCGGGCTGCCGAGCTGCTGCAGGCCCTCGACGGCTTCGCTCGGGGCGCCGGCCTGCTGGTGGATCACGACGTACCACCAGACCGTGCCGAGCGCGGCTGCGGTCATCAGGAACGGCACCAGCGAAATGACGAAGTTCTGCACGATCGCGCCATAGCCCATCGGCTTGCCGTCGATCTGGAGCATCTTCGCCTTTGCGGGCGAGAGCAGCGCCTTGAACAGGCCGACGAACAGGTTCGGCGAATACAGCGTCGCGAAATTCCTGATCCATTCCGGCACCTTGACGCGGGTCTGTTCCTCCGGCAGCGCCGGGGCGATCTTCGGGTTGATCATCGCCCAGGCCACGATATAGACGAGGTAGAGGAAGGCCAGGAAGAAGCCGGGAAGCATCGCCGCCGCATAGAGCTTGACCACGGACTGGCCGGCGACCGCGGCATAGACGATGATCATCACCGAAGGCGGGATCAGGATGCCGAGCGTGCCGCCCGCGGTGATGACGCCGGAGGCGAGCTTCACGTCATAACCGGCGCGCAGCATCGGGTTGAAGGCGATCACGCCCATCAGCACCACCACCGCGCCGACGAGCCCGGAGGCGATGCCCCAGAACGTGCACACGATCAGGGTCGTGACCGCGAGCGAGGCGGGCAGGCGGCGGAAGGCGAGCTGGATCGAATAGAACATCTTGTCGACCAGCGCGCCGCGCTCCATCACGTAGCCCATCAGCACGAACAACGGGATGGAGATCAGCACGTCGTTGGTCATCGCGCCGTAGCTGCGCTGGACCATCAGCTCGAAGACCTTGTTGTGCGTCCAGTTCTGCGACGGGTCGTAGAAGGCGATGAAGCCGAAGAACATGCCAAGGCCCATCAGAGTGAAGGCCGTGGCGAAGCCCATCATGATGACGACGACGATGAGCGTCAGCATCAACAGGCCGAGTGCTGGATCGCTCATGTGTTCAGGTCCCCGCCCATGCCGCGCTGCCGCGCCATTTCATCGATGCGCTGCGCGCCCTCGATGGCGAGCTTGCGTGATTCCTCGTCCACGAATTCAGAGTGCGCGAGCTGCTCCTCGATGACGTCGGTCTCGGCGACGTCGGCAAGTCGACTCGGCCATTCGCCGGTCTTCAGGCACACGATGCAGCGGATGATCTCGGCGATCCCCTGCAGCATGATCAGCGCGCCCGCGATCGGGATGACGGTCTTGAAATGGTAGACCGGCGGCCCCTCGGCCGTGACGTTGGAATGCTCGTTGATGGCCCAGGAATCCGCGGCGTAGAAGTAGCCGGCATAGATCAACGCGGCGATGCCCGGGATGAAGAACACGAAGTAGAGAACGAGGTCGAGCGCGGCCTGCGTGCGCGGACGCATCGAGGAGTACAGGAAGTCACCGCGGACATGGGCGTTCTGCGCCAGCGTATAGGCGCCGGCCAGCATGAACAGCGACCCGTACATCATGTTCTCGGCGTCGAAGATCCACGCCGTCGGCATGTTCACGGCGTAGCGCTTGAACACTTCGATGCAGACCACGCTCATCAGCAGGATCATCAGCCAGGCTGTTGCCTTGCCGACCCAGGTGGAGATGCCGTCGATCGTGTGCAGTAAGCGCCGTACACTCATGTGATAAGGTTCGGCATTAAATATGACCCCCAATATAGCACAAGGCACCGTCCGGCGGGTGGTCCGGACGGCGCCTTGCCGGCTTTATTTCGTCATCAGATCTTCTTGGCCGCGGCGTTCGGCCCGAAATAATGATCGTAGGCCATGCGGCGGTTCACTACGGTATCCTGCTCCCACTGCGTGGCACGCTTGGCGAACTCGATCTGCGACTGCACGATCTCCTTGAACAACGGGTTCTCCGCCGCCTTCTTCTTCGCCACATCGTCATAGATCTCGAGTTGCCGCTTCAGGATGGCGTCGGGGGTCTTGTAGAACTTGACGTTGTCCTTGGTCTGCAGCTCGACATAGTCCTTGGAGTAGCGGTCGATCGCCTTCCACGACATGTCGGCCGAAGCCGCGTCCACCGCATTGGCGATGATCGCCTTCATCTTGTCCGGCAGCGCGTTGTACTTGTCCTTGTTGAACATGATCTCGAGCTGCTCGGCGTTCTGGTGGAAGCTCTGCAGCATGCAGACCTTCGAGACGTCGGGGAAGCCGAGCACGCGGTCGGAGGTAGCGTTGTTGAACTCGGCCGCGTCAAGGAGGCCGCGGTCCATGGCAGCTACGATTTCGCCGCCGGGCAGCGCGTTGACGGCTGCACCCATTCCCGAATACACGTCGATCGAGATGCCGACGGTGCGGAATTTCAGGCCCTTGACGTCCTCGACCTTTGCGACCGGCTTCTTGAACCAGCCGAAGGGCTGGGTCGGCATCGGACCGTAGGGGAACGAGACGACGTTGGCGTTGATCGACGCGTAGAGCTTTTCCAGGAGCTCCTTGCCGCCGCCATAGCGGTGCCAGGCCAGCAACATGTTGGCGTCCATCGCAAAGCCCGGTCCCGAGCCCCAGAGCGCCAGCGCGGTCTGCTTGCCGTAGTGATAGACCAGCACGCCATGGCCGCCGTCGAGCACGCCCTTGGACACGGCATCGAGCAGGCCGAAGGCGGGCACGACAGCGCCTGCCGGCAGCACTTCGATCTTGAGATCGCCGCCGGTCATGTCGTTGACCTTCTTGGCGTAGTCGAGGGCGTATTCGTGGAAAATGTCCTTTGATGGCCAGGTGCTTTGCCAGCGCATGCTGATCGGCCCCTGGGCGCTGACGACGCTCGGCGCGGCGACCGTCGCGGCGGCCCCCGCAGCAGCGACCTTGAGAAAGCTGCGGCGACTCGAAGTGCTGCCCTTCTTTGATTTGGTCATGGTTGCCTCCTCCCCTTTGGAAATAGCGATCCCTTGCGGATCGGCTGCTTTTTTATTGGAACAAGTCAAAGTCTTGCGCAGGGGTTTGGCAAGAATGTTCGGAATGATGCGACGCTACGACGCGGACTGCGGTGATGACGCGCCGCAGCGCTCGCCGCCGAGTGCGGCGAAGCCGAACTGCGGTGAACAGTGCGCTCAATGCACGCTCAAGAGCACTCCGCGCCCGCGGGGGGCTGCGGGCGATCCGACGAAGGTTCGGAATCGAGCCGGCCTTGCCTCAATGATGATGGGCCGACACGCTCTTGACGCATTGCGTCAACAGATCAGGGGTGGCGGATTGGCCGATATCACCGAGACTGATCATGCCGACCATCCGCTTGCTCTTGTTGATCACGGGTAGCCTGCGGATTTTCAGCGTCTCCATGTGATGCACGGCTTTCGCCAGATCATCGTCTTCCCGGCAGCAATGGATACCTTCGGTCATCACGTCCCGCGCCGTCATGCGCGCGGCGTTGAAGTCCCTGCTCGCAAGACCTTTGCAGACAATGTCGCGATCGGTCACCATCCCGACCAAATGGTCGCCTTCGCCGATCGGAATGCAGCCGATGTCGTGCCCTTGCATCAACTTCGCGATCTCGATGATCGGGGTGTCGGGGCTGACCCAATCGACGCCCTTGTGCATCACGTCTCTGACTTTCATGGAGGACCTCCGTTGCGAACGCAGCCCCCGCTGAATTAACTATACATCGAACCGAGCGCGGCCGCACGCACGCCGTGACGGTGCGTACCGGGAGCATCTCGCCGCCATGTCGCGTCAGTCATGCATGCTGAAGCGTCCATGCGGTGCACTGGCCGTCAGGCGCTCGAACTGCGCATGGGTGAGCTGGAGCAGCGTCTCGTGATCGCCGGCTTCGATATAGACCTCGGGCTGGGCCCGGATGCTGTCATCGACGATGAGATCGAGCCCGTAGCACCGGCCGACCGCCGGAATGGCTCCGTGCGCGCAGTCCATGAACAGCTGGTTGATCTCGGTTTCGTTGGCCATGGCGAGATCCTCGCCAAGCCTCTCCTTCAAGTCCGGCAGGTTGAGATGGTGCGATGCTGGCACGACCGCGAGCATATAGCCGCCGTCGTGCCGCAGCACGACGGCCTTGGCGAGGCGATCGCCCGAGACGTGGCAAGCCTGCGCCGTGCGCGTGGATGACATGGTGAGATCGTGCGGGATCTCGGCATACTGGATGTTCTCGGCAGCCAGATACCGATGCAGTGTGGGGGCGATGGACATGGCTTCGCCTTTCGGATGGATACAACCATCCACCGTGAGGCTGCCCCCGCCGCACGATGGGCGGCTGCGTGATTGCCGGCCTTCAGCATAGGCCTTGCCCTCGCATGCCGCAACTGAGTTGGACGTTCGAAGCGCACGCTCACCTCATCCGTGATCCCAGGCGCGGCGGCCGCAACGCACGCGCTAGGCTAGCGCTATCCATGCACGCCGCCGCTGCACGGACTTTTTTGCCAGGGACGGTTCGGTGTGATGGCAAGACGAGGCCAATCCCGCCTTCATGGAAAGCACTCGCCGTCGCTACGGCCATGAGCGGGAAAGCGGCGGGTTGGAATTATATAGATATTTCAATCGTATAGGGAGTCCGCAGCTTTATTTTCCATTCTTCTGATTTCGGACGTCCTGAAAGCCCGGCTGCTCTGCCGCGTCCGTTCGCTGTACGCGCCCGGCTGCCGCTGATATGCTCTTGGCCATAGGGACAGTGAATGGCAGCTGGCCACAGACTTTCCCGCGATGCCGGCCTTCTGATCGGACTCGATCCCGCTCGCGCTTTTTCGCATTGCCTCGACATAACGCTGAACAAAATCCTCTACGGCTGCCGCGTTCCCCGCTCACATTGGGAGATGTGCCATGGCTGCACCGGACTGGCGTCTCGAAGGCGAATGGATGAAGAATTGCAACTGCGCGTTTGGCTGCCCCTGCGATTTCAATGCTCCCCCCACCCACGGATACTGCAAGGGCATGGTCGGCATGCGGATCACCGCGGGACATTTTGAGGGCGTCAAGCTCGATGGCCTCTGTTTCGCCGTGGTCGTAGATTTCCCCGGCGCGCTGCATGAAGGCAACGGCAAGATGCAGCCCATCGTCGACGAGCGCGCCACGCCGGAGCAACAGCAGGCGCTGTTCAACATTCTGTCGGGCAAGCATTCGGCCGAGGGCACGCTATTCCACATCTTCAGCCTGATCGTGACCACCATTCACGATCCGATTTTTGCGCCCTTCGAATTTTCCTTCGACAAGGACGGACGCGTCGCAAAACTCGTCGTCAGGGGCGTGCTCGAAACCGACGTCGAGCCGATCAAGAATCCGGTGACGGGTCAGCCGCACCGCATCCAGGTGGTGATGCCCGAGGGGTTCGAGCACAGGGGTGCCGAGGTCGCGTCCGCGAACATCCGCTCGACCGGTGCGATCCCGTTCGAGACCAAGGGCACGCACAGCTCGCTCGCCAATGTCGTGCAGACGCCCGAGGGCGTTGCGGCATGATGCGGCGCTGACATCGAGACAAGATCTCGGTGTCAGCTCCTCATCACTATCCTGGGCAAGTCCATGCAGGGGCGCTTGATGCTGGAACACCTGCTCCATCGCGACCGGCTGATCGTCGCGATCGGGACCGCCGCAGTGGTAGCACTCGCCTGGGCCTATCTCGCCAGCGGCGCCGGCATGGACACCGAGATGATGGCCGACATGCCGGACATGGCGCCGATGCCGTGGACGCCGCTCTATGCCGCGCTGCTGTTCGTGATGTGGTGGGTGATGATGATCGCGATGATGGCGCCGAGCGCGGCGCCGACCGTTCTTTTGTATGCGACCGTCAAGCGCAAGCAGGAGACTGCGTCCCGGGCGGCAATCGATGCCTGGATCTTTCTCGCCGGCTATCTCATGACATGGGCGGGGTTCAGTGTCGTTGCGGTCCTGGCGCAATGGGCGCTCGAATATTTCGGGTTGTTGTCGATGGCAATGGCCAGCACCAGCGCGGTTTTGGGCGGCATCATCCTGCTTGCCGCCGGCCTCTATCAGTTCACGCCGCTCAAACATGCCTGCTTGCGCTACTGCGAGAGCCCGCTGCTGTTTCTCAGCCAGCATTGGCGGCCCGGCACGCGCGGAGCATTCCGGATGGGACTTCGCCATGGCAGCTACTGCGTCGGCTGCTGCTGGTTTCTGATGGTATTGCTGTTCGTCGGCGGCGTGATGAATCTGGCCTGGATCATCGGCATCGCGCTCTATGTCGCCGCTGAGAAGCTGCTGCCGTTCGGCCAACGATTGAGTCATGCGGCAGGCGCGGTCCTCATCCTGTCCGGCACGATCGTTCTTGCGCGCGCGATCTGAGCGGCCGGTACAGACGACCAAAGGTATCGCCCTGCCAATACCGCGTGGTTGCTCAAAAACAGCCGACATCCGTGGTCATACGGATGTTGTAAGCTAAAGAATTGAGCATTATCCAAACAGAAACTTAAGGCTGTCCCGCCTAGCTTCGGGCTATGAACAGCACCCGCGCCACTTTCGGCCGCGGTGGTCTCAATCGAGGCGGAGACAGGCGATGCCATCACTGGCGGCGAGCGCAGTTCTGCCCTGGCGGCTGAGGCGAGGGCGCGTGTCGTGATTCCCGCAAGTTCCGTCCGCAAAGCCGGAAGAACGATCCTGCGGAATGCTCCGCTGCAGATCGCATTGTTCTTCCTGCCCCTGGTCTGGATCGGCTATTTCGCGATCACGTCATCGGAACGGACCGATGCGGTCGAGCAGGCGCGGTCGCACGGCAACAGCGTCGCCGAATTGTTCGAGGAGAACACCGAGCGCATCTTCGAGCGCGTGGATCAGTCGCTGCTGGTGGTGCGAGCGCTCTACGCCCAGGATCCGTTGACCTTCAGCCTGAAGTTCTGGTCCGAGAAGGCTCGCATCGCCACCGGCGACGTGGTCCAGTTCGCCCTGATCGGGGCGGATGGCTACATGACGGATACGACGACGGGCTATTCCGGTCCGCCGCTCTATCTCGGCGATCGCGAGCACTTCATTCAAACCATGTCGCAGGCCGACGATCGCCTCTACGTGGCGAAACCGGTTCTGGGCCGCGCGTCCAACAAATGGACCATACAGCTCGCAAGAAAGCTCTTCGATCTTGCCAGGAATCCCGTGGGCGTGGTCGTCGGCTCGATCAGCGTCGATGTCGTCGGTCGATTCTACGACACCGCAAAGCTCGGCGCAGGAGGAACGCTGGTCCTCAGAAATGCAAACCAGGTCGTGCTCGCCGCGCGGGGCATAAACCAGGACGCGGTGTTGGGGCAGCGTGCGCCGAATCGCGTCGAAGGCGAGCTTCGGGACGGCTTCTACGCCCAATATTGGAACGAGAACCATCCCAACCGCGATGACCGGCTGGTGACCGCGCGCAGATCGCGGCTGTTTCCACTCATCTTCACCGTAGGAATCTCGGAGCGCGAGATCTATTCGCGCGCGGATACCAGGCAGAAGGTCTATCTCGGTGGCGCACTGCTGCTCACGTTCATCATCCTGACTGCGACGATGTTCCACTGGCGGCGCCGACAGGCGCTGGATCGCGCCCAGCGCGAGCTGCGCGAATTCGCCAGCAAGTTCGAAGACGCGCTCAGAAACCTTCCCCAGGGCTTGAGCATGTTCGACGGCAGCGACCGCCTGATCGCATTCAATCAACAATGGCTCGAACTCTATGGTCTCGTGCCGGAGGAGATTCGGATCGGCATGGACTTCCGCGAGGTGTTTGCAAAACAGACCGCCGTTCTCGACGTCGAGGCTTACCTGGTCGATCTGAAGAATCGGCTCGCCAAGTCGGAGCACACCTCGAACACCGTGCAGTTTCCGGATGGGCGGGTTGTCTATGTCTCCTACGGACGGCGCGAGGGCGGTGGCTGGGTCGCCACCCATGAGGACATCACCGAACGCAAGGCATCCGAGGACCGGATCGAAAGACTCGCGCATTACGACAGTCTGACCGGATTGGCCAATCGCAATCTGTTCAAGGAGCGCATCGACGAGGCACTCGCGACGTCCGGTGCCTCGGGAGCTCCCTTCGCCGTACTCCTGCTGGATCTCGACAAGTTCAAGTCCGTCAACGACGTGCTTGGTCACCAATGTGGCGATGCCTTGCTGAAGCAGGTCGCGGGCCGGATCAAGGCGCAGATCCGTGACGCCGACACGGCGGCGCGGATCGGCGGCGACGAGTTTGCCGTGATCGTTGCGCCGGGCCGGGGCGCGATGCACGACGGCGCCGCCAGCCTCGCCGCGCGGCTGGTTCAGGCCATTGCCGAGCCCTATCAGATCGACGATCATCCCATCGTGATCGGCTGCAGCATCGGCATCGCCGTGGCTCCCGAGCATGGCAGCCGCGTCGATGAGATTCTTCGTAACGCCGACCTTGCACTCTACAAGTCGAAGAACGCCGGCCGGAACTGCTTCCATACCTACTCGGTGGAGCTCAAGGCCGAAGCGGATCAGCGCAACGTGCTCGAGATCGAGCTTCGTGAGGCGATCTGGCGCGAGGAAATCGAAGTGTTCTATCAGCCTGTGACCGAGCTCGGCACCGGCCGTGTGAAATCGGTCGAGGCTCTCGCGCGTTGGCATCACGGCACCAGGGGCTTCATTTCCCCCGCCGAGTTCATTGCGGTTGCAGAGGCGGGTGGATTGATCGTTGAACTCGGCAATCAGGTGCTGACCAAGGCGTGCCGGGATGCGATGACCATGCCGGACGACGTCAAGGTCGCGATCAACCTGTCCGCCCTGCAGTTCGCCAGCACCAACCTCGTCGACACCGTGACGTTCGCACTGGCGCAGAGTGGACTTCCGCAAACCCGGCTCGAGCTCGAGATCACCGAGAGCGTTTTCCTCGCCGATACCCAGGAAAATCTCAAGACGCTCCAGCGCCTCAAGGCGCTCGGCGTCTCCATTGCGCTTGACGACTTCGGTGTCGGTTACTCGTCATTGTCCTATCTGACGGCTTTTCCGTTCGACAAGGTCAAGATCGACAAATCCTTCATCGACAGGATTGACCGCCGCGAGACCGTCGCCGTGCTGAAATCCATCGTGCAGCTTGCCGAGACCCTGAAGCTCTCGATCGTCGCCGAGGGTGTCGAGACCTCCGAACAGGTCAGACAGCTCCATTCGCTCGGAATTCCGCTCGGCCAGGGCTACTACTTCAGCAAGCCCGTGCCGCTCGCCGGCTTGTCGTGGCAAGCTCCCGCCACGCGGCGGAGGCGGCGAGCGGCGGCGTGAGGAGAAGGGCAGGGCGCGGATCTTAAATTCGCGCGTGCTATCCTCCCCGTCGGGGATGGAATTGACCCTCCCGGCTTCGCTCACTTGGCAAGCTCCTTCCCACAACCGTCTGCGCGTGGCGCCTATGTCCATTCGCAATTGTGAGACTTGAGCACGAGCCGCGTTCCCGCCTCCGTGCTATTGCTGCCCTCGCAATCTGCGCGAGGACACCCATGCTTCCCCTTCCTGCCGACATCTTCACCGAGCCCGAGGACGTCTCGCCCGACGGTCTTGCCAATCTCGGTCCGCTCCGCCGTCTCGCCGGCAGCTGGCAGGCGGACAAGGGCATCGACGTCAATCCGAAGGCGGAGGGGCCGGAGCGGCGCACCTTCATCGAGCGCATCCGCATGGATCCCATCGATCCGCAGGCCAACGGGCCGCAGCTGTTCTACGGGCTGCGCTATCACATCCACATCAACACGCCCGAGGAGGACATCACCTTCCACGACCAGGTCGGCTACTGGCTGTGGGAGCCCGCGACCGGGTTGATCATGCAGACGCTGGCGATCCCGCGCGGGCAGGTGCTGCTCGCCTCAGGCAAGGCCGGGCCGGACGACAGCAAGATCTCCGTCACGGCAAAGCGCGGCGATACCGCTTACGGGATCTGCTCGACCGACTTCCTGGAGCAGGCCTTCCGCACCGATTCCTATCGCTGCGACATCAGCTTCAACGACGACGGCAGCTGGACCTATCTGATCCAGACCGAGTTGTTCGTGCGCGGCGCGCCGTTCAATCACCACGACACCAACACGCTCAAGCTCGTCGCGCCGCCAAAGCTCAATCCGCTTGCGGTGATCGTGAACGATCGCGCCAAGGGCGGCGGATCGGCGGCCTGAGACCGGAGAATCACATGAAGCCTTATGTCATCTGCCTGATGCACGCCAGCCTGGATGGCCGCACGCATCCCAGCCGCTGGCGCCCGAAGGGCGCGGGCACGGACTGGTTCGAGAAAATCCATGACGAACTCGGCGGCGATGCCTGGGTGATCGGCCGCGTCACCGGCTCGGAATTCGCCAAGGGCAAGTCGTACCCGACCGGGACGAGCGAGAAATTGCCGCGCGAGAACTGGTTCGCACGACGCGATGCAAAAACCTACGGTGTCGTGCTCGACGCGCAGGGCAAGATCGGCTGGGGCCGCTCCGATATCGGCGGCGATCCAATTGTCGTCGTGCTGACCGAGAGCGTGCCGGATTCGCATCTCGCAGGGCTGCGCGGCGAAGGCGTGTCCTACATCTTCGCCGGCAAGTCCGAGATCGATCTGGCGCTGACGCTGGACATTCTCAGCCGTGAGCTCGGCGTGAAGCGTCTGCTGGTTGAGGGCGGCGGCGTTGCCAATGGCGCGTTCCTGCGCGCCGGCCTCATCGACGAATTCAACCTGATCCTTAGCCCCGCGGTGGATGGCGCGAGCGGCGCACCGTTCGTATTCGATTCGACGGCAGCGGACAGCGACAAGCGCGCGCCGATCACGGCGATGACGCTGGAGAGCACGCGGGAACTCGGCGGCGGCGTCCTGCTGCTGCGCTATCTGATCAAGAACGATCCGCAGGCCGCGGTAAAGTAGCGCGCCGGCATGTCGGGACCATCGGAGCACATCGTCATCGTCGGTGCCGGCGCCGCCGGCCTGATGGCGGCGCGGGAGCTGGCGCGTGCGGGTAGACGCGTGACCATCCTGGAGGCGCGCGAGCGCTGCGGCGGGCGCATCCATCCGCTGCCGGCGGCGCAGTTCGGCTACCCCGCCGATGGCGGCGCCGAGTTCGTCCATGGTGAGGCGCCGGTCACGCGGGCTTTGCTGCGCGAGGCCGGGCTGTCGCTTCAGGCGATCGGAGGCACGCAATGGAGCTTTGACGGTGCAAGCCTCTCGCGTGAGGACCGCCACGATCCGCACGAGGCGAAGCTGCAAGCTGCGCTGCGGGACTTGAAGGACGATCTCGCTGTCGCCGACTTCCTGCGCCGTCATTTTGCCGGAGCGGACTATGCGCGGCTGCGCCATTCCATCGAGCGAATGGTCGAGGGCTATGATGCGGCGGACCCCGCGCGCGCCTCGACGCTGGCGCTGCGTGAGGAGTGGATGGATGGCGGCCACTCTCCGCAGGCGCGCATCAATGGTGGCTATGGCGCGCTGATCGATTGTCTAGCGGCCGAGTGCCGCGCCCGCGGCGTTGCGATCCGGCTCGGTTGCGCCGTATCGGCGATCGAGGAGGAGGGCGGCGCCGTGGTGGTTCGCTGCGCCAGCGGCGATGGACTTGCCTGCGACCGGGCGATCCTCACCGTACCGCTGCCGCTGCTGCGCAAGATCGCGCTGCCAGCACACGTCGGCGCGAGGCTTGCTGCCGCCGACGACATCGGCTTCGGCAACGTCATCAAGATCCTGCTCCGCTTCGCGCGGACCTGGTGGCGCGACCGACAGGACGACCTCGCCGACATGATCTTCCTGCTGTCGAACGAAGTGATTCCGGTGTGGTGGACGCGATATCCGGACCAGCATCCGCTGCTCACCGGCTGGTTCGGCGGCCCGCGGACAGCGGAGCTGTCGCATCTCGAGCCGCAAGGACTGATCGAGGCCGGGCTCGATTCGCTCGCCGCCATCTTCAAGCGGTCGCGCGATGATATCGCGCGCGATCTCGTGGCGGCGGCTGCAACCAATTGGGCGCACGACCCCTTCGCCCGCGGCGCCTATTCCTGGGCGACGCCGCGGACGCGCGAGGCGCAAGCGATTCTCGCCCGCGCCGACGGCTTGGTGCTGTTGTCCGGCGAAGCGCTCTATCGCGGCCGCGACATGGGCACGGTCGAGGCGGCACTGGCTAGCGGCCTGGAGACGGCGAGGACGATCTTGCGGAGCTAAGAAGAAGGCCCGCATCTCTGCGGGCCTTTTGTCTCACCAGCGTCCGCCGCCGAAGCTGAATGTCACGCCGGGACCGCCGCCGTAATATCCGTAGGGGCTACCACCATAATAGCTGTGCCGGGGGTAATAGCCGTAGCTTCTATAGTAGGGCCGATAGTAGCCGTGATGCCGCCAATGATGGTGACCATGCCAGCGGTGGTACCTGCGGTGCGCGCTAATGTCGGTGGACTGGCTTTCGTGCGCGGTCTGCCCCGCGCTTGAACCACCGGCCGCGTTCGCCGCCGATCCGCCGGCAAGTGCCGCAGCACTAACGGCCATCGCGACAATGAGATACTTCATGTCATCACTCCAGTTGAACGTCGTGTGACAACAGATGAGCATCCGGCGCGTTCCGGCCAGCGCAGGCGTCGAAACGACGCAGCATGCGACGTCCGGTTCGCGCGAATGATCGCATGTTGTGAGATTTATCGCCGCAGCACCGACGTCGATCGCGATGCTGCCATCACCTCGCCTCGATTGACGCATTGGCGACATCTTTGATGACGATGCGCGGGCGGCAAGGCTGCCGCTACTTGAACGGATCCTGGATCGACGGCGCTGACTGCCGGATGCGGCGCACGCTGACCGGCGTGCCGTCGGAGACGAACAGGAGCTCGTATTTGCGGCCTTCGCTGTCGGTGGCGGAGCAGGTGACGTCGTTCACCTTCCTGGCGGCGAAATTGCCGGTCTGGCGGCAGACCCCGGTGGAGGTCTGCTCGGCCGGCACCGGCAGGCCATCGACCTTCGGACGGTCCTTGGAGTTGAGCAGCATGCGATCGATCGGCAATTCGTAGGAATTGTCGTCGGCGCGCTTGCCGTTCTCGCCAGAGAACGACACCACGTGATTTGCGTCGGCGGGATCGTCGACCGCGACCGCGAAATTGACCCGGCCCTTGTCGCCATGGGCGTAGGCCACCGTCTTGCAGGCATAGGTGCGCCCGGCGACCTTGAGCGTCTTGCACTTGCCCGACATCAGCGCCAGCAGGTCGATAAAGGAATTCTGCTGCACCAGCGGATTGTTGACCGGGACGGGGGCGGAAGTCTCAGCAAAACAAGGGCTTGCCAGGGCAATGAGAGCGGCACCGAGGGCAGGTCGGCGGAGGCGCATCGGAAGGCTCACATGCCAGGGAACCACGGAGAAGTTCCGTCCGATAACCATCGAACCACAAATTGGTTGCGATCCCGTTTGTCTTGCCGAACCCGACCGGAATACCACCGCGCCACCCCAACGGCGATTCGCGAGATCGCCCCAAATCCATCCTGTGGCACTTGCCGTCAGGCCGGTGTTTTTTTCGTGGCAGCGCTAGCCCATCGCCGCCTGGCAGGCCCTGTCGCGCAGGGACGGGCGGCGGTGCAGGCGAGCCTCGAGCAGGGCGCGGGCACGCGGCAGCTCTCCGCTGCGCATGAGCGCGACAATATAGGTGTCCTCGATCAATTCGCGCTGGGCGTGACTGCCGCCGATGCGCACGACGTCGGCGAGAACCGGCGCGAGCGTTTGCACGCAGGCCCTGTAATTCTCATCCGCAAAGGCCAGAAGCGCGCGGCAGATCGCGGGCACCACCGGGCCGGCCGGCAGCTTGCCGTCCGCGAGCCGCTGCTCGATCACCGCAAGGCGCGCGGCAAGCGCCTCGCGGTTCTGCGTTGCGGCGGCGAACAGCGCCATGTGGACGTCGGCGAACGGCAGGCCGGATTTCGGGAATAGTTTTTGCGCGGCCGCGTCGGCATCGCGCCAGAGCGCCTCGGGCACGGCATGGCCGTAGGCCGACAGGCGCCACAGCAGCGAGGCGCCGTCGGTGACGGCGTTGAGCGGAGGCGCCTGCGCGACTGACGGCTGAAGCACGTCGGCATAGATCGACAGCGCCCGCGCTGCATCGCCGTGCTCGAGCGCGCCGGGGGCCTGGTGCCAGCGGATGTGGCCGTGCAGAATTCCGGCGCGGTCGTAAGCGGGGATCCAGTCGTCGACGAGGCGATCGGCGTCGTCGATCGAGCCGTCCTCGAACATCGCATGCAGCACGGCGTGCGCGGCATGGGCGTTGGCGCGGCGCAGATTGAATCCGCGCTCGGTGACGCCGCGGCCGTGGGCGACATCGCCGTTCTCCGTCATCGCCCAGCCATACATGGTGAGGAACCACCAATCCTCGCCATAGTGCTGCGCGACGCGCTCGCAGAGCTCATGCCGGGCGCGATCGTGATCGGCCATGCCGGAGAATGCGAACAGACCGAACGCGCCGAGCGGCAGCGACAGCACCAATGCATCGCGCGGCCATGTCTCGATGTGCTTGCGCATCGCTGCGATCGCCTCGGGCAGCCGGCCCTCGATCGCCAGCGCCAGCGTCTCGACATGGGAGCGCTCGCGCTCCGTGCCGCGTTTCGCAACGCGTTCGCGCGCGGCCGCCGCCTTGCTGCGCGCGAGATCGCCCTGCTGATAGAAGGCATGCACGCGGGCGCGGGCGATATGGGCCAACGCAAAATCCGGATCGGCCGCAATCGCGCGCTCCAGCGCCTCCGCCGTGCCGGTCCACCCCGCGAGCATGAGGTCGACGCCCTCGCGATAAGCGGATGCTGCCGCATCGGATGTGGTGGAGAGCGGCAGGCCGTAGCGGTCTTCAAGCGCCATGGTCGTCTCCGGAGTTCAAGCCGTCCGCGCGCGGCGTCCTTCGATCGGATAGGCCGGATCGTTGTATCCGGGCGTCGAGGGATGGCCCGGCACGACCAGCCGGTCGATCAGCGCCTCGTCCTCCGTGGTGAAGCGATAGTCGAGCGCGCGGATGTAGTCGTCCCATTGCTGCTCGGTGCGGGGGCCGGCGATGATGGAGGTCACGAAAGCGGAGTTCAGCACCCAGGCGACCGCGAACTGGCCGGCGGTGATGCCTTTCTTCTCGGCATGGGCTTTGATCTCCTGCGCGAGCTGGAGTGATTCCGGCCGCCATTCGGTCTGCATCATGCGGGTGTCGTTGCGGCCCGCGCGCGTCTCCTTGTCCGGCGCAGCATCGGGCTTGTACTTGCCGGTGAGGACGCCGCGCGCGAGCGGGCTGTAGGGCACGATGCCGAGGCCGTAATAGGCGCAGGCCGGAAAATGCTCGACCTCCGGCATGCGGTTCATGGCGTTGTAATAGGGCTGGCTCACCGCGGGCCGGTCGATGCCAAGCCGGTCGCAGATGTTGCAGATCTCGGCGACGCGCCAGGCGCGGTAGTTCGAGACGCCGAAATAGCGCACCTTGCCCGCGCGGATCAGGTCGCCCATCGCGCGTACCGTCTCCTCCAGCGGCGTCGCATGATCTTCCTTGTGCAGGTAGTAGATGTCGATGTGGTCGGTGCCGAGCCGCGTCAAGCTTTCGTCGGCGGCCTGCAGCACCCAGCGCCGCGACAGGCCGCCGCGATTGGGATCGTCGCTCATTTCGTTGTTCATGGGGTTAGCGAGCTTTGTGGCGAGCACCCAGGCGTGACGATTGCCGGTAATGGCGCGGCCCACGACCTCTTCAGACGCGCCCTTCGAATAGGCATCCGCCGTGTCGATGAAGTTGATCCCGGCATCGAACGCTTTCGCGATGATCCGTTTGGATGCGGCTTCATCCGTCGGCCCGCCGAACATCATGGTGCCGAGACAAATCGGCGACACTTTCAGGCCGCTGCGGCCGAGCTGGCGGTATTGCATGGGCTGCTTCCTCAACGCTTGCGTTGGTGCCAGCATAGCCAGCTACGTCAGTCATTGCGAGCGCAGCGAAGCAATCCAGAACTGCGTCCGCGGAAACATGCTGGATTGCTTCGCTGCGCTCGCAATGACGAGGAAACTGCCCCCTACACCTCAGCTGTCATCGCCCGACTTGATCGGGCGATCCGGTACGCCGAGGCGCCTGCAATTGATCGAGACGCCGCGGCGTACTGGATTCCCCGCTTTCGCGGGGAATGACAGCGGCGGGTGTGGTGCGCAGCGGCGGTCCGACGAGACGCGCCCTACCCCGGCCCCTTCAAAATCTTGAACACGCCATTGGCCATCACGATGCAGCGATCGTCTACCGTGACCTCGGTGCTCATGAAGATGAGGCTGCGGGTCGAACGCACCACGCGCGGGCGGGAGATCAGGATGTCGCCGATCTGGCCGGCCTCGACGAAATGGGTGTCGAGCTGCACCGTCGCCATGAACTCCTTGCCGGAGAGGTAGCGGGCGGTCATGCCGCAGGTGCGGTCGGCGAAGGTCATCATCACGCCGCCCTGGATCATGCCGCGGCGGTTGTGGTGCTTGTCTTCGGTCGCGAGGGCGAACTCGTAATGGCCGTCGATCTTGCGCTCCCACAACGGGCCGATCAGGTGCATGAAGCCCGTGGTCTCGAGGATGGTCCAGCCGTCTGATTTCAGCCTCGCGGCGGCCTTGTTGGTCATGTCGTCGTCCATTCCTGTGCGGACCTTCGATCTCATTTCATCGAGGCCGGACGTGGTGTAGTCAAGCATCATGAGACCGTTCGACGATGCCACACGGCGGAATATCGCGGATGCCTGCGCGGCCTTCGCGCGCCTGCCTGAGGAAGAAGCGCAGCCGGCATTGAAGCGTGCCGCTGTGGCGGTTGCGCTGACCGCAGCAGGCGAGGGCGACGAGACTGCGCTGCTGCTCACGCTGCGCGCATCGCACTTACGCGCCCATCGCGGCCAATGGGCCTTGCCGGGCGGACGCTGCGACGCCGGCGAGACGCCGGTCGAGGCGGCGCTGCGCGAGCTCGACGAGGAGCTTGGCTCCGCCTCACCGGCGCGGACGTGCTCGGCACGCTCGACGACTATCCGACACGCTCCGGCTATCTGATCACGCCGGTCGTGGTCTGGGCCGCCGAGAGCGCCGCGATCAGGCCGAACCCGGACGAGGTCGCGTCCGTCCATCGCATAACGCTCACCACGATCGAGCGCGATGACGCCTTCGATTTCATCGCGATCCCCGAAAGCGCGCGCCGCGTGATCCGCTTCCATCATCAGATGAGCCTGATCCACGCGCCGACGGCGGCGCTGATCTACCAGTTCCGAGAGGTGCTGGCGGGGCGGCACACCCGCGTGACCGAGCTGGAACAGCCGGTGTTCGCCTGGAAGTGACGATGGTAAACGGCGCGTTAACGTGACGGTTACCGGATGCCTGCTAAGAGGGCAGCATGCATCACACACCGATTCGACGCGCCCTGACGCTGGTTCCATTCGCGCTCGTGCTGCTCGCGCCCGCCGCGCGCGGCGGTGAGGCCGACGCGCTGCCGCCCGCCGTCAGCAATGCCAATGCTCAGCTGTTGTCGCAGTTTTTTGCGCAAGGCGGGGCCTCGCCGGCCGTGCTCGAATATCGCCGCAAGCTCGCGGAATACCAGGCGGCGCGCGCCGCCTTCGACGCCGAGGCGGGCGCCTATTGGAGCCAGATCTCCGAGAAGCGGAAAACCCGCAACGCCAAGCGGCGCAGCGGGCAGCAGGTGACCCTCGATGATTACGTGCTGGAGCATCCGCCGCTTTATACCGGTCCGAAGCGGCCGGTGAACCCGGAGCCGGAGGAAGCGCCGGAGCGTCCGCCCCGAAAACCCATCCCGGTGGTCGCTGATTTCCTGCGCGCGGCGCAGGAGCTCTATCAGTTCACGCCGCAGCGCCCGACCAGTGAGGTCGAGTTCAAGCGCGCCTATGCGCGCTACGCGCTCGCCTCGGGGCTGACGCGCGAGCAAGCGGTGCGGGTCTATTCGTTCGAGACCGGCGGCACCGGCAGTTACGACGTGCAGGCGGGCATCGAGCACGGCGGCAAGCGCGCCATCTCGACTGCGATGGGCTACAATCAGCTCTTGACCACCAACAGCGTCGAGCTGCTGGCTGAGCAGGGCCATGAATTCGTCCGCGCGCTTTCGGACAAGGTGGCGCGCAGCTCAGGGCCGGCGCGCCAGTCGCTCGAGCACAAGCTCGCTGTTCTGAAGAAAATGGTCGCGCATGCGAAGTCGGTGCCCGACACCTGGTCGGAGCACGAGAAGATCGGCAACACCGCGCAGGGCTGGGCCATGCATGCGATGGTGCTCGACGTCGACGTCGGCCCGATGCTGCAGACCCACAAGCTGCTGACCTCGGTGCTGTTCGCGCGCGCCAAGGGCTATACACGGCCGCTCACCGCAGCCGAGCTCGAGATGATGAACCTCACCGGCGACGGCACCGGCCTCGACATGGTGACGATGCCGCAGGCGATGCGCGAGCAGGTGCCGACTTCGAACTTCTTCCAGCGCGGCGGCTACGAGCGCAACCCGGTAGCCATCCGCCACAACACGGTGGCGAAGCTGCTGGCCGTGACGGATGAGCGCATGGATTCGAACGGCAGCAAAGCCGGCGCGCGGGAGCTGGCAGGGGTGTTTTGGATATCAGATGTCGTCCCGGCGAAGCTGCCGTAGGGTGGGCAAAGCGACTTGTCCGCCGTAGCTCGAAGAGCGAAGGCGGAAGCGTGCCCACCATTCTCGATCGGAATGCGCTGACCGATGGTGGGCACGGCGCTGCCGCGCCTTTGCCCACCCTACAGTTTCTCGGCTCTGCGCCTACTGATCCGGCCCGAACTTGAACTTGCCGTCGCCTTCGAGATACGGCCCGGTGCGCATGTAGAGCTGGCCGTTGTGGCCGATGAAGAACAGCGTGCCCTTCGGCACTTTCTTGGCGCCCTTGAGCAGCTCGCCGGCATTGCTGGTACCCATCTTGTAGGAATAGGTCTTGCCGTCCCTGTCATAGGCGTAGCCCATGTCGGGCTTGAGCTCCCACGGCGTTGCCGGGACTTGCGCCAATGCGGGCACGGCAAACGCGCCGATCACCGTGACGAGTGCTGCTGAAGCAAGTGCAAATGTCTTCGTTGAAAATGCCATCATCCATCCTCCCCGTCGCTGGGGTACCGGCTTGAACAAATCACGAACGGCATTTCCGGGTCAATTTGCGAAAGCGCCGCAGCGCATCACGTCCTGCCCAGCAGTTTGTGATTTTCCCTTCGTCCCCTCGCGACTATGTTCCGCTTTCCGTCTAGAACGCAACTCGACAAAATTATTGGTGGGGATGATTCGGATGCGCCATGTGATCAAACTTTGCTGGGCTGCTGCATTGTCGTTGACGGCGCTGGCGCCGGCCGCGCGGGCAGATGACTACCAGCTCAGCCACAACCAGCGCATTTCGTGCAGCCGCGGCCTTGCCCCCGGCAAGCTGAACACGGCCACCTGCAAGTCCTACACCTATCTCTTCAACACCAAGACCTCGGAATATTTCCGCTGCCAGGTCTCGCTGGCGCTGACCCGCGACAACAAGGAAGTCATCAACGTGCAGACCGACGGCGGCTGCACCAAGAAGCCGCGCATCTTCGAGACCGATGGCAAATACGATTTCGACGCCACCGAGACCGAGCCGCCGAACACCAACTCGTTCTTCGGCCCCGGCGGCTACTCGGTCTGGGCCACCGACGTCAGCGCGCAAAAGGTGCGCGGCTGCATCATCATCTCCTCAGGCCTCGGCTCCGACATCTCCAAATGCCTGGACATGACGTTCCAGTGAGGGGGCGTCGTCTCGTAGAAGCTGCGCTCCCTCCCCCGCTTGCGGGGGAGGGTCGGGGAGAGGGTGTTCCCACAACGGGATAATCCCCTAGAGGAGAAAGCTCTCACCCGCGCCTTCGGCGCGACCTCTCCCGCAAGCGGGAGAGGTGAGCGCTGCGCCACCTCGCCGCACCGCCGGGTTCCCAAAAATCCAGCCGGAACGGCCATTTACCGCAGTCCTGTTTTGCCTTTTGGATGGGTTGACCCGCTGCCCTCATCCGGCCAATTTCGCCGCCGGTTTGGGGAGTACAACAACCATGAAACGGACGTTCTTCGGCGTGGCCGCGGCTCTTGCTCTGGCGGCGTCGGCGCCTTGCGCACATGCGCAATCCTTCATCAACGTGCTGACCGGCGGCACCTCCGGCGTCTACTATCCGCTCGGGGTCGCGATCGGGAAGATCTACGGCGACAAGATCCCGAACGTGAAGACGCAGGTGCAGGCCACCAAGGCGTCGGTCGAGAATCTCATCCTGCTGCAGCAGGGCCGCGGCGAACTGGCGTTCACGCTGGGTGACTCGCTGAAAGCGGCCTGGAATGGCGAGGAGGAGGCGGGCTTCAAGACCAAGCTCGACAAGCTCAGGACCATCGGCGCGATCTATCCGAACTACATCCAGATCGTCGCGACCACTGAGTCCGGCATCAAGACGCTCGCCGACCTCAAGGGCAAGAGCCTGTCGGTCGGGGCGCCGAAGTCGGGCACCGAGCTGAATTCCCGCGCGATCCTCGCGGCGGCCGGCATGAGCTACAAGGATCTCGGCAAGGTCGAATATCTGCCCTTCGCCGAATCCGTCGATCTCATGAAGAACCGCCAGCTCGCCGCCACGCTGCAATCGGCGGGCCTCGGCGTCGCCTCGCTGAAGGACCTGTCGACCTCGAGCCCGATCACGGTGGTGTCGGTGCCGAAGGAGACCGTCGACAAGATCGGCCCGCCCTTCATCTCCGCGATCATTCCAGCCAACACCTATACTGGGCAGGACAAGGACGTGCCGACGGCTGCCGTGGTCAATTATCTCGTCACGAGTTCCGCTGTATCTGACGATCTCGCCTATCAGATGACAAAACTGGTCTACGAGTCGCTCCCCGAGCTCGCCAACGCGCATGCGGCCGGCAAGGAGATCAAGCTCGAGACTGCGGCCGCCGGGAGCCCGGTTCCGCTGCACCCCGGCGCGATCCGCTATTACAAGGAAAAGGGGCTGATCAAGTAGCCTCCCTCCGTTGTCACTCCGGGTTCGATGTTTCGGGCCGCGCTACGCGGTCCCGTCACATTGACGGAGAGGATTATCGCGAATGCCCGGGCCTTCGCCGCGCCGAAGGGGCTTCGGCCCCGCAGGCGGGACAATCCCGGGCATGACGTTTTTGGAGCCACGTGCCAATGCTATCCGGCATGGACAGGCTGAGGACGAATGAGATGCTGGAAAAGGCAGAGGGCACCGAAGCTGCGCCCATCAAGGTCGAGTTCGACAATTTCGAGCACGGCTTTCCGGAAGGCTTTGGTCCGGGCTGGTGGGGCCATCTCGCATACTGGATCGGCATCGCGTTTGCGACCTTCCAGCTCTATGTCGCCGCCTTCAACTATTTGCCGAGCCAGGTGGTGCGCGGCGTCCATGTCGGCTTCCTGGTTCTGCTCACCTTCGGCCTGATCGCCAATTTCACGGCGAAGAGCAATTTCGGCCGTGCGCTCGGATGGGTGATCGGCGGCGCGGGTTTCTTCTGCGGCCTCTATCAGTGGATCTTCTATGCCGATCTGATTGCCCGCGACGGCGATCCGACGCGACTTGATCTCGTGGTCGGCACGCTGCTCGCGGTGCTGATCTTCGAGGGCACGCGGCGGCTGATGGGCGCGGCACTGCCGCTGATGTGCGGTGCGTGTCTCGTCTACTGGTTCTTCGGCCAATACCTGCCGTCGCCGCTCAACCATCGCGGCTATGATTTCGATCAGATCGTCACGCATCTGTCGTTCGGCACCGAGGGCTTCTACGGCGTGCCGATCTACGTCTCGGCGACGTACATCTTCCTGTTCATCCTGTTCGGCTCGTTCCTGGAGCGCGCCGGCATGATCCAGCTGTTCACCGACGTCTCGCTCGGCCTGTTCGGCCGCACCCGTGGCGGTCCTGCCAAGGTCGCGGTGTTCGCCTCGGGCATGATGGGCACGATTTCCGGCTCGGGCGTCGCCAACGTCGTCACCGTCGGCCAGTTCACCATTCCTTTGATGATCAGGTTCGGTTACCGCCGCGCGTTCGCCGCCGGCGTCGAAGCGACGGCCTCGATGGGTGGACAGATCATGCCGCCGGTGATGGGCGCTGTCGCCTTCATCATGGCCGAGACGCTCGGCGTGCAATATTCGGAGATCGTCAAGGCTGCGGCGATTCCTGCGATCCTCTATTTCGCATCAGCTTTCTGGATGGTGCACCTCGAAGCCGGCAAGCATGGCCTCGTCGGCATGAAGCGCTCCGAGATCCCGAGCGCCTGGAAGGCGCTGGTGACGCGCTGGTACCTCGTGCTGCCGCTCGCCGCCCTCGTCTACATGCTGTTCGAAGGCTTTACGCCGCTCTATGCCGGCAGCATGGGCCTTGCGCTGACGGTGGCGCTGATCCTTGGCACCAGCATCACGGCTGGCGTGTCCGCGACGGTCATCCGCTACATCTTCTGGATCGGCCTCGCGCTCGTCGTCGCCGCGCTCTCGCGGGACGGGCTTCAGATCGTGCCGGTTGCTTGTGTCGTGGTCGGGCTGATCGTGATCACCGCCTTCGTGCGCGGCGGTTTTGCGGCGTTGCGCGCCTGCCGCGGTGCGCTCGCTGAGAGCGCCAAATCCGCCATCACCGTCGGCATGGCCTGCGCCATCGTCGGCGTCATCATCGGCATGATGTCGCAGACCGGTGTCGGCACCATCTTCGGCGGTTGGGTGATCGGTCTCGGTGAAAAGAGCCTGTTTTTGGCGCTGATCATGACCATGTTGCTGTCGATCCTGCTCGGCACCGGCATCCCGACCATCCCGACCTACATCATCACCGCCGCGCTCGCCGCGCCGGCGCTTGCCAAGCTCGGCGTGCCTCTGATCGCGAGCCACATGTTCGCGTTCTACTACGGCATCATGGCCGACCTCTCACCACCGGTGGCGCTGGCTGCGCTTGCGGCGGCGCCGATCGCGAAGGAGAACCCGGACAAGATCGGCTGGGAGGCGATGCGCATCGCGCTCGCCGGCTACGTCATCCCCTTCATCTTCGTCTATTCGCCGGCCCTGATGCTGCAAGCCGGCGATCCCATGGCGGCCAAGCTCGGCTTTTACGGCGCGGTCGCGCTCGCGAGCCTGAAGGCGCTGGTGGCGATCGCGCTGTTCGGCATGGTCGCGATCGGCTTCCTGTTCACGCGGCTGACGCTGATCGAGCGGCTGGTCGCGCTCGGTGCCGCGTTCTGCCTGCTCGGCGACTTCCCGTTCAGCGATACTGCCGGCTTCGTGTTCTCCGCGGCGCTCGTGCTGTGGCAGTGGCGGCAGCGTCCGCCTGTAACGGTCGAGGCGGTGTGAGCCTCTGCTTCGCAACGGCAGGCGGTGTGAAGGCGCTGGCGCTGTCCGCCTTCACGCTGGTGTGGACCCATTCGATCGCGAAGGTCGATTGGCAGGAAGATTGGCGCGTCACCCCCGCCGGCCTCGAATTGGTGCAGGCCCGCGTCAAGGGGACCGGCCCCGGCATGGAGCCTCCGCCCGAAGCGCGGCTGATTGGCGGCTGGTTTCAGTGGCGGCCGGACCGCGCGCCGATGCCGGAGGTGGTGCTGGGCAATTCCGGCGCGGCGGGGGAGTGGCGGTTGTGCGATGACGGGCGGTGCCGGACGTTGTCGGAGATTGTGGGGCATCCGATCGGTGATAACGTCACCAAAATGAGCATCTGCAAACAACAAGAGAAATAAGGGAGATCACGATGGATCGGCTCAAGGGCAAGGTTGCGATGGTGGTGGGGGCCGGCTCGATTGGACCCGGCTGGGGCAACGGCAAGGCGACCGCAGTGACCTTTGCGCGCGAGGGCGCGCAGGTGTTTTGCGTCGATCGCAACGGCGCGGCCGCCGAGGAGACTGCGAAGATCATCAATGACGAAGGCGGCAAGGCGACGGCGTTCACGGCCGACGTCTCGCGGTCTGCCGAGATCGAGGCGATGGTGGCGGCGTGCCTGAAGGCCCATGGCCGCATCGACGTGCTCGACAACAATGTCGGCATCGCCGAGATGGGCAGCGTGGTCGAGGTGACCGAGGAGAGCTGGGATCGCGTCTTCAGCGTCAACCTCAAGAGCGCCTATTTCGCCATGAAGCACGTCATTCCCGTCATGGTGAAACAGGGCGGCGGCTCGATCATCAACATCTCCTCGATCGCCTCGATCCGCCACATGGGCATCTCCTACGTCACCTACGGTACCTCGAAGGCGGCAATGAACCAGATGACGCGCACCACTGCGATCGAGTTCGCGCGCCACCATGTGCGGGTCAATGCGATCCTGCCGGGCCTGATGAAGACGCCGATGGTCGAGCACTCTGCCGGCCTGGCCGCGAGCTATGCCAAGGGTGACGTCGAGGCGATGTGGCGCGCGCGTGACGCGCAAGTGCCGATGGGCCACATGGGCGACGCCTTCGACGTCGCCAACGCCGCACTGTTCCTGGCGTCGGACGAGTCGAAATACGTGACGGGGATCGAACTCGTGGTGGACGGCGGGATCACCTGCAAGGCGGGGGCGTAGCCTCAACCTCCGCCGTCGTCCCGGCCTAGTGCGCAATTGCGCACGGGGGCCGGGACGACGCTGAATATTTGGCTGCCGTCTACTGCGCCAGCGCTAATATCCCGCCGGCAAATGCATGCCAGGCCGCCGTCTCGCTGACCGGCCAGTTCAGCCCCTTCACCACCAGCAGCGCGAGCGTGCCGTAGATGTAGACCGGGTGGGCGCGGCCCTCGGTGCGCCAGTCGCGCACCATGGCGACGACGAGCAGAAGCGAGGCGACGACAGCCGGCGCGATGGTGACGGGCACCGGCGGCGGGCCCGGCGGACCGGGAGGGGCAAGGAAGGTGAGGAACCAGCGCGCGATCGCGGCATCCAGAATCGAGACCGCCGCGAGCAGCATCAGGCGCTTGTGAATCTCGGGCCTCCGCGTGTTCATGATCGCCAGCACGAACACCACCGCGAAGAACGCGATCCCGCTCATCGGCACGATCGAGAACGCGATGCCGGCCTCCTTCTGCCCGAGCGCCGCGGAATGCTGCATCACATGCACGGAGGCGAGGAAGCCGAAGATCGTCATCGCGGTCGCCAGCGACACACCGGCGATGCCGAGCGAGCGGTGATTGACCACGCGGCCGGACGCTGCGAGCCAGGTCTGGAGCACGAAATAGAGCGACCAGGTGAAGAACAAGAGTCCGTGAAAATGGATGACCGGGCTTGCGGAAAACGTCCGGTTGGCGAGTGGCACCCAATAGGTCGGTGCAAAGCCCAGAAACGCGGTGGCGGCGCAAGCCAGCGCCATGTGGAGATAAAAATATCGTGCAGGCGACGCATCTCGCGCGCGGACACGACGGTCGTCGATCAGGGTTGTCATCTGGAATGAGTCTGGGAAGGAGCGGTTTGGTTCAAACGCCTGCCGTTCACCCTCCGCTGTCGTCCCGGACAAGCGCGCCCTCAAGCGCGCGCAGATCCGGGACCCATAACCACAGGGTTGAGTTACCAGCACGAGCTGGCAACTCCGAGTCTTCGTCAAACCACATCCTGTGGTTATGGGTCCCGGATCGGCGCTCCGCTCCCGTCAACGCTGCGCGTTGTCTGGAGCTTCGCTTGTCCGGGACGACGGCCGATTTGGCCTATCCCCCCGCGCTCAATTCGGCGCGATCGAGCTCTTCCTCGAGTTTGTGGAAGGCGTCGTCGCCGATCACCTCGGTGGCGCGCAGATCGAAGATCGATTTGCGCGCGGCCTCGATGGCGCGGCGGCGCAGGGGATCGGCGGGCAATTCGCCATTGGCGATGCCGCCGTTCGGATCGGTCTCGGCCTGCATCAGGATGGCGCGATATTCGAGCCTGAGGATTTCCGCTTCCTCCGATGGATCGCTCTCGATGGCGTCGAGCGCGGCGCGATAGGCGATGGCACGTCCGCGCGCGACCTCGGTGCCGACCGGATCATCGTCCTTGAGGCCGAAGGCGAGGATCAGCGGCCGCAGCGTCAAGCCCTGGATCACCAGCGAACCCAGCACCACTGCAAAAGCGATGAAGACGATGAAGTCGCGATAGGGAAAGTTCTCCGGCAGGGCAAAAGCGGTGGCGAGCGTGACGAGGCCGCGCATGCCGCACCAGGAGATGATGAGACCGCCCTTGGCCGAGGCGACCTGTTTTGGATCCTTCGGATGATAGATGCCGCGGGCGACCAGCACGCGCAGCGTCGTGCGGTAGAACGTCACCCAGCACAGCCGGACCAGCACCACGGTGAGCAGGATCCAGGCGGCGGCGACGCAATATTCCCAACGCACGTCGGCATCGAGCCGCGTCCAGATCGGCCGCATCTGCATGCCGATCAGCATGAAGGCGAGCACGTTGAGCACGAACACTGTCGTCTCCCAGACCGCATAGGACGGCACCCGCAGCCGCGCCGGGATGCGCGCCGGCGCCGTGCGCGCGACGGTGATGGCGTAAACCACGATGGTAAGGATGCCGGAGAGGCCGAGATGCTCGGCGGCGATCCACACCAAGAAGGTGGTGGCGAACTGCACGATGATGGCGCTCGGCGCCTCTGTCACGCGCTCCATGAACAGCGGAATGATGCGTCCTGCGAGCAGGCCGGCAATGACGCTGCCGACCAGCGCCAGTGCCATGGTCGGCGCGACCTGGCTCCACGTCAGGTGCTCGGTGGCGATCGCGCCGACCGCGATGCGATAGATCAGCAGCGCGGTCGCGTCGTTGAGCAGGCTCTCGCCCTCCAGGACCTTCACCATGCGGTGGGGCAGCTTCACCTGGCTCAGGATCGCGACCGCGGCCGCGGCGTCCGGCGGTGCCACGATGGCACCGAGCGCGACCGCAGCGGCCCAGGGCATGTCGGGCATCAGCCGGTGCGCGACATAGGCCACGCCAACCGTGGTGAGGCCGACCGCGGCGACGACCAGGGTCGAGACCGGAACCCAATTGTTGCGCAGATCGCGCAGCGAGGTGTCGAACGCGGCATCGAGCAGGACCGGTGCGACAAAAAGCGCCAAAGCCAGGTCCGGCTCCAGCGTCCAGGACGGGCTCGACGGCACGAAGGCGATCAGCGCGCCGCCGATGGCGAGGAAGGTCGGGTAGGGGACCTTGATCCGCCGCGCCAGCGCCGATAAGCCAACGGCGCCGAGCAGAAGCACGATAATCCATTCGAATGTCGACACGATGATCCCCGAAACCGATTTGAGCGACGCCACAAGCTAGCACCAATCCGGCCGTAATGATGGATAGTGGGGCGACAAGGCAAGATTGAAGGCGAGGCCGACTACAAGGCTGACGACAAGCAAGACTTTCCGACTGTAACGAGCATGCGTTCTTTTCTCATTCAACTGTCAGCTGCCGGGCTGCTCTGCGCGCTCTCGCTCGCCGCGGCGCATGCCGCGACGGGCAGCGAGCCGGTCGCGGTGCCGCAGATCGACGTCGCGCCATGCCTCGCGGCGACCGCCGCCGACGACATGGACAAGGCCGTCACGGCCTGCGCGGCCGTGATCGACAATGAGAAGACCGCGAAGGAAGATCTGATCAAGGCGCTGATCGCGCGCGGCGCGATCTATGCGCGGCACGACCAGGTCGACCGCGCGATCGCCGACGACAGCCGTGCACTTCTGCTCGATCCCACCCTCGCGGACATCTTCAACGCGCGCGGCGAGCTCTGGCTGAAGAAGGGCGACAAGCCCAAGGCGGTGCAGGATTTCGGCGCGGCGCTCAGAATCGATCCCAACCACGAGAAGGCCAAGGCCAATCACAAGGCGATGGCGCGCGAGCTCGAGCGGATCGGGGCGCAGATGGCGGTCGCCGGCAAGCCCAGCTTCAACTGCGCGCGGGCGCGTCGTGCCGTGGAAAGGGCGATCTGCGGCAATCGCGAGCTCGCCGATCTCGACCGGGAGATCTTTGCATCAAGTGCCCGCGCGATCCGCGAGGCGCGCAATGCAGGCGAGGCCAAGGCGCTCCAGCGCGAGCAGGACGACTTCATTGCCCGCCGAAATGCCGGGTACGGCTGGCCTGGGTACGACCTGAAGAAGGCGATGCAGGAGCGGTTGCAGCGGCTGAACGGGGTGGACGGATATTGAGCCCTTCGCCTCTCCCGCGTGCGAGGCGAGGGAGAGAAGCGCCAGTGCTCCCCTGACGGCCCTCCTTGAACCCATCCCTCGCCAGCCGCGACAACGGTGAGAACCCGACGTCACGGAGCCCTATGCCATGTGCGGCACGCCTTATCCCGCGCAAACGCCCTCGTTTGCCAGAATTTCGCTGCGCGCGTCCTTCCTCGGCGCGGCAATGAGCCTAGCCCTCGTCGCTCCAGCCGCCGCCGGCATCGATTGCGTGCCGGGCAGCAAGGCTATTCCCGCGGACCTGATCCCCGCGTGCGGCGCCATCATCGACCAGAGCGCAAATCCGGCGTCTGAACGCTCCATGGCGCTCGTCGCTCGCGCGGAAGCGAATGTGCGAACCTCCGGAGGCCAGTCGCAGGCGCTGCGCGATCTGGACCGCGCCATCGCGCTCGACGGCAAGAACGCAAAGGCCTGGCGCGTGCGCGGCAACCTCTTGCGCGAGGCCGGCGGCGACCTCAATCGGGCCGGGACGGATCTCACCAAGGCGATCGAGCTCGATCCGCAGGATGCGGAGGCTTACGAGTCGCGCGGCGTCGTCTACACCAACCAGCATCGCCTCGACCGCGCCATTGCAGACTACGATCAGGCCATCAAGCTGAAGACGGATTTCGCCCAGGCCTGGTCCGACCGCGGCGCGACCTTCTATCTGCGCGGCGACTACGACAAGGCCGTCGCTGACCTCAGCGAGGCGCTGCGCCTCGATCCGAGCCGGGCGCGCAGTTACACCAACCGCGGCGCCGCCTACAAGAAGCTCGGCGAGCTCGACAAGGCGATCGCAGACGACAGCGAGGCGATCCGGCTCGATCCAAAGGTGCCGGAGTATTTCGACAACCGCGGTCTCACCTATGCCGCGATGAAGGAGTACGACAAGGCGATCGCCGATTACGATCAGGCGATCCGTCTCGAGCAGCGGGTGAACTTCCTGACCAACCGCGGTGACTCCTACCAGTTCAAGGGCGAGCTCGGTGCTGCGCTGTCGGACTACAACGACGCGCTGAAACTCGATCCGAATTTTGCCAAGACCTACAACAACCGCGCCGTGCTCTACAAGAAGATGGGCGAGCGCAAGAAGGCGCTGGCCGACTACGAGGCGGCGTTGCGGCTCGATCCCGCCAATGAGAACGCGCTCAACGGCCGCCGCGCGATGATCGCCGAGATCGCAAAATTCGGCGGCGAGCCGCGCAGTGTGCTGAACGCCGCTCCCAGCGAACCGTCGTTCGACTGCGCCTCCGCCAAGCGCGAGGTCGAGAAGGTGATCTGCGCCGATCCGCAGCTCGGCGTGCTCGACCGCCAGATCGCCGAGGCCTACGAGCGGGTGCTGAAATCCGCGAGCAAGCGCTCGGCGGATGGCCTGCGCAAGTCCCAGCGCGATTTCCTTGCCACGCGCGATGCGAGCTTCCGTCGCCCCGGCTATGATCTGAAAAAGGTCATGCAGGAGAGATTGCAGAAGCTGAATGCGATGGAGGGGTAGTCGGGTTCTCGCCTCCCCCCTCCTGCGGGGAGAGGCCGGAATGCGCGCTGAAAGCGCGGATTCCGGGTGAGGGGGGACTCTCCGCGAGTCCAACTGCCGCCGTCCCCACCCCGACCCTCTCCCCGCAAGCGGGGAGAGGGGGAAGGACGTCATCCTTTTCGGCTTGAACCGCGGCCCGTTCCCGGGAAAATAGCCCTCAAACAAGGCCGGTACTTGATCCTGGTCATGGCGGGACGCCTGTCCTGCCACAAGGGTCAGGGCCAGGCCATAAAGGGAGCGGGAGCGCGGGAATGAATACCCAGGGCAAGAGTCTCTATCATGAGGTCCACGCGCGCTCGCTGGCGGACCCCGAGGGCTTCTGGGCCGAGGCGGCCAAGGAGATCGACTGGATCGAGCCGCCGAAGGCCATCTTCGATTCCACGCAAGGAACCTACGGCCGCTGGTTCGCCGGCGGCGTGGTCAACACCTGCTACAATGCGCTCGACCGCCATGTCGAACGCGGCCGCGCCGACCAGGTCGCGCTGATCCATGATTCGCCGCTGACGGGCAGCGTCACCAAATTCACCTACGCCGAGCTCTTGAGCGAGGTGCAGGCGCTTGCCGCGATCATGCGGGATTTTGGTGTCGCCAAGGGCGAACGCGTCATCCTCTATATGCCGATGGTGCCGGAGGCGGTGGTCGCAATGCTCGCCTGCGCGCGCATCGGCGCGGTGCATTCCGTGGTGTTCGGCGGCTTTGCCGCCAAGGAGCTCGCCACCCGCATCGACGACGCCCAGCCGAAACTCATTCTCTCCGCGAGCTGCGGCATCGAGCCCGGCCGCATCGTGCAGTACAAGCCGCTGCTCGACGAGGCAATCAAGCTCGCGAGCACGAAGCCGAAGGCCTGTATCGTGCTGCAACGTCCGCAGCACACCTGCGACCTCACGCCCGGCCGTGACTATGATTGGGCGAGCCTGCGTCGCAAGGCGATGAACGACGGCAAGAAAGCCCCTTGTGTGCCGGTCGCGGCCACCGATCCGCTGTACATCCTTTATACGTCAGGCACCACAGGCATCCCCAAGGGCGTGGTGCGCGACAATGGCGGTCACCTCGTCGCGGTGAATTGGTCGATGTTCAATCTCTATGGGGTCAAGCCGGGCGAGGTCTGGTGGTGCGGCTCGGACATCGGCTGGGTGGTCGGCCACAGCTACATCGTCTACGGGCCGCTGATCCACGGCGCGACCTCGATCATGTATGAGGGCAAGCCGGTCGGCACGCCCGATGCCGGCGCATTCTGGCGCGTGATCTCTGAGCACAAGGCGGTCGCCTTCTTCACGGCGCCAACCGCGTTCCGGGCGATCCGCAAGGAGGATCCCGAAGGAAAATTCATCCGGCAATATGACCTTTCGAAATTCCGCACGCTGTTCCTCGCCGGCGAGCGCGCCGATCCGCCGACGGTGGAATGGGCGGAGCAGCAGCTGAAGGTGCCGGTGATCGATCATTGGTGGCAGACCGAGACCGGCTGGTGCATCGCCGGCAATCCGGTCGGCCTCGGCATGCTGCCGGTGAAGCACGGCTCGCCGACGGTGCCGATGCCAGGCTACCAAGTCGACATCGTCGACGAAGCGGCAAAGCCAGTCGGCCCCAACACCATGGGCTCGATCGTCATCAAGCTGCCGATGCCACCGGGCTGCCTGCCGACGCTGTGGAATCAGGACGAGCGCTTCAAGGAATCCTACTTGAGCGAATTTCCCGGCTATTACAAAACCTCGGACGCCGGCTACAAGGACGAGGACGGCTATGTCTTCGTCATGGGGCGCACCGACGACATCATCAACGTCGCCGGCCATCGCCTCTCCACCGGCGGCATGGAGGAGATCCTGGCCTCGCATCCGGATGTGGCCGAATGCGCGGTGCTCGGCGTCAAGGACGCGATCAAGGGCGAGGTGCCCTGCGGCTTCCTGGTGCTGAAAGCGGGCGTGACGCGTGCGCCCGCCGAGATCGAGAAGGAGATCATCGCGCTGGTGCGCGACAAGCTCGGCCCGGTCGCCGCCTTCAAGCTCGCGGTCACCGTCGGCCGCCTGCCCAAGACGCGCTCCGGAAAGATCCTGCGCGGCACCATCAAGAAGATCGCCGACGGCGAAGCTTGGACCATGCCGGCGACGATCGAGGATCCCAAGGTGCTCGACGAGATCGGCGCGGCGCTGAAGGGGAGGGTGTGAGGCGCGCTATCCTGCCAGTGGGTGCGTACCGCTTCACCAAACTTCCGCTGTCATCACCCGCGAAAGCGGGTGATCCAGTATTCCAGAGGCGGCGATGCCAGAGCCGAGATGCCGCGGCGTACTGGATTCCCCGCCTGCCGCCTACGCTAAAGCTTCGGCGCCCCCTCAACCCCGGCGAAGCCTTGGCGTAGCCGGGTCGCGGGGAATGACAGCGAGATGGGACGGTATCCAAGGACTTACATTCTCCGCATTCCGCGTTAAACAGTGCCGGCCAATAGGGGACCTCGTATGCCACTCGCCGCCACGTCGCGTCTGCTTGCAGCCTTAGCTCTCGCCATCGCTCTCTCCGCGTGCTCTGCGCGTTACCAGACGCCGGTGGCGGTGGGCGGCGACGACGACGACGCGGTCTGTCAGAGCCGCGGCTATGCGCAGGGCTCGCCGGAATACGTGGCCTGCCGCAAGGACCGCGACGTCCAGCGCAATGCGGCCACCGCGCGCGCCGACCGCCGTCAGCGCGATCTCGGCGAATACATGCTGAACCATCCGGAACGGCCGTGAACGCTGGCGCGGAATTATCATGCCGCGCCGTTTGCCCGCATTCACGTTTCTCGTGACACATCTGCCACGCCGCGACCAAATCGCAGGCGGCCTGTCCTGATTTGATCGGCGTCAAATCCTTCATCATCTCCTTTCTGCTCTGACGCTCGTATCGCGCAACGACGCGCGAGAGATACTGAAGGGGAATGAAGATGGACGGAACGATAAGAAACTTGGCACGGCTCGCAGCGATTGGCGCGATGCTCGCGGTGACTTCTGCCTCAGTGCAGGCCGCCGATCTGCCGGTCTACAAGAAGGCGCCGCCACAGGTAGAAAGCTTCAATCCCTGGATGGTGCGCCTGCGCGTGCTTGGCGTGTTGCCGGACGCCGGCGGCAGCACTGTCAATGTTGCGGGCGTGCCGTCGCTGTCGTCGCCGAATTCGGGCCTCTCGATCAGCGACCAGGTCGTGCCAGCTATTTCTTCACCAGGAACATCGCGGCCGAGCTGATTCTCGGTGTGACCAGGCATTCGATCAGCGGCACCGGCTCGCTCGCGAACCTGCCGATCGGCAAGACCACGCTGCTGCCGCCGACGCTGACGCTGCAATATCACTTCGACAATTTCGGCGCGTTCAAGCCTTATATCGGCGCCGGTGTGAACTACACCGTGTTCTTCAACAATTCGGCCGCCAACACGCCGGCCGCGATCGTCGGGCCGCCCGCGATCGTCGCCATCACCACGAGCCTGCACGTCAGCAATGCCTGGGGTGGGGCGGTGCAGTTCGGCTTCGACTACATGCTCGACCGGCACTGGGGTCTCAACGTCGACGTGAAGAAGCTCTGGCTGCGGCCGGACTACTCGGCGACCGTCTCTGGCCTGCCCGTCACCGGCACTGCGCATATCGACCCGTGGCTGGTCGGCGCGGGCGTCACCTACAAGTTCTGACGGCGTTTCGCGGCGCCGGGTGGCCCCGGCGCCGCGGTGTAGTTTCCGTTTGATTGTTATGGGATCGTCATCGCCGGGGCCTGACATTGACGGTGCTTGGCATCGTCTCACCAGCGAATGCGATAAGATGAGGGGTGAGAAGCGGCTATCCCGCGTGCGCCGTCCGCGGATGCCGCTCATGCAGCAGCTTCGCCAAATCGTCGCGATCGCCAGGGCGGTCCGTCAGGGCAATCTCGAACAGGGCTTCCTGGATATCCCGGGGCATGTCGCCCCACGCTGCCAGGACAGCGCGCCCCAGCATCAACGCAAAATGGTTTTCGTCCCGCATCGCTCATCCTCCGCGCTGGAAACAATGCGACGTCAGCCGCATCGTTCCGGGAGCGGTGTCGCGAAAGTTCCCGGCCGCAAACAAAAACGCGGCGGATTGCTCCGCCGCGTTCGAACCGGATGCGATGCAGGGAAGCAAGCCTACTCCTCCTCGTCCTCCTGCTTCTTGCCGCCGAGCGTCTTCAGCTTGGCGAATACGGCGTCGACGTTGAGGTCGTCGCTGGACTTCTCCGCGGGCTCGTACTCGTCCTTTTTGGTGGTCTCGGAGGCCGGCAGCAGGGTGGCGCCGCCATAGGCTGCGTCGATCGGCTTTTCCTTGGCGGCGCGCTGCACCTCGAAATCGAGTTCGATCTGCGAGCAGAGGCCGAGGGTGACGGGGTCGATCGGGGTCAGGGACGACGTGTTCCAATGGGTGCGGTCGCGCACGCTCGCGATCGTGCTCTTGGTGGTGCCGACCAGGCGCATGATCTGGGCGTCCTTCAGCTCCGGATGGTTGCGCAGCAGCCAGAGGATGGCGCTCGGGCGCTCGTGGCGGCGTGAGACCGGGGTGTAGCGCGGGCCTTTGCGCTTGGGCTGGGGCGGCAGCACCACCTTGCTCTCCTGGAGGCGAAGCCGGTAGTCCGGGTTCTTCTCGCCTTTCTCGATCTCCTCGCGGGTCAACTGACCGTTGGAGAGGGGATCCATACCCTTAATGCCCTGGGCAGCGTCGCCGTCGGCGATCGCGCGCACTTCGAGGGGATGCATTTTGGTGAAATCGGCGACCTGGTCGAAGGTCAGCGCAGTGTTGTCGAGCAGCCAGACGGCGGTCGCCTTGGGCATCAGAGGTGCGTTGCTCATGGCAAATCTCCTTTGTGCTTCGCCCACCCCTCTGGAGGCGAAACCGGTGGTCATCAGCGATGACAGGGAATTCGCGCTATATAAGCCCGGAGGGGGTAGCCACGCAATGGTTCTGCTATAGATAGTGCCTTGACAGCGCCCGAAAGGGGGCCCAATTCCTTTTAAAGTCGCTGTAAGGTCCAAGCAGCTGTTTAAGCCCAATTCCATCCATCGACCGCCCCCGCCGGAAGGCGAAACGGGTGATTCGGTCCCGAGATCGCTCAATGTCAGCCAAACCAGACCTCAAGATCGTGCTTTGTTCTCCCCGCGGCTTCTGCGCCGGGGTGGTCCGGGCGATCGACACCGTGGAACGGGCGCTCGATAAATACGGCGCCCCCGTCTATGTTCGCCACGAGATTGTGCACAACAAGTATGTCGTCGATGGGTTGAAGAAGAAGGGCGCCATCTTCGTCGAGGAGCTCGCCGAGATCCCTGACAACACCACCGCGCCGGTGGTGTTCTCGGCCCATGGCGTGCCGAAGTCGGTTCCGGCCGATGCCCAGTCGCGCAATTTGTTCTCGCTGGATGCGACCTGCCCGCTGGTGACCAAGGTGCACCGCGAGGCCGCGATCCACTTCAAGCGCGGTCGCGAGATCTTCCTGATCGGCCATTCGCATCATCCCGAAGTGGTCGGCACCCTCGGCCAGCTTCCGGTCGGCGCCGTGACCTTGATCGAGACCGCAGAGGACGCCAAGACCATCACGCCGAAGGACCCTGACAACCTCGCCTTCGTGACCCAGACCACACTGTCGATCGACGACACCGCCGAGATCGTGGCGCTGCTCAAGGAGCGCTTCCCGAACATCAACGGGCCGCACAAGGAAGACATCTGCTACGCCACCACCAACCGCCAGCTCGCGGTGAAGAAGGTGGCGCCGGTGGTGGACGCCCTGATCGTGGTCGGCGCGCCGAATTCGTCGAACTCGCAGCGCCTGCGCGAGGTCGCCGAGCGCGAGGGCTGCAGAATCGCGGTGCTGGCGCAGCGCGCCACCGACCTCGATTGGGACAAGTTCGGCAACATCACGAGTCTCGGCATCACTGCGGGCGCGTCGGCGCCGGAAGTGATCGTCGAGGAGATCATGGACGCGTTCGCCGAGCGCTACACGCTGCATGTGGAAACGGTCTCGGCCGCGGAAGAGAACGAGTTCTTCCCGCTGCCGCGCTCGGTGCGCCCCGAAGCCGCCGCAGAGTAAATCTGCATGGCGGTCTACACCGACGTTGCCGCCGACGAGCTTGCGGATTTCCTGAAGCAATACGATCTCGGCGAATTGCTCTCCTACAAGGGCATCGCCGAGGGCGTCGAAAACTCCAATTTCCTGCTGCATACGACGACCGGATCGTTCATCCTCACGCTCTATGAGAAACGCGTGGCGAAGAACGACCTGCCCTACTTCCTCGCGCTGATGACGCATCTCGCCGAGCACGGCATCAACTGCCCGTTGCCGGTGAAGGGAAGGGACGGCGAGGCGCTGCGCGAGCTGTCGGGCCGCCCCGCCGCAATCATCACCTTTCTCGAAGGCGTGTGGCCGCGCAAGCCGAATGTGGCCCATTGCGCCGGCGTCGGCGAGGGGCTGGCGAAAATGCACCTGGCTGGTGCCAATTTTGCGATCAAGCGCGCCAATGCGCTCTCGGTCGCGGGCTGGCGGCCGCTGTTCGATGCGGCCGCAAGCCGTGCCGACGAGGTGCAGCCGGGCCTGCGCGCCTTTCTCGCCGCCGAGCTCGATCATCTCTCGAGCGGGGTCTGGCCGACCGACCTGCCGGAGGGCGTGATCCACGCCGACCTCTTCAACGACAACGTCTTCTTTCTCGGCGACCGGCTCTCGGGGATCATCGACTTCACCTTCGCCTGCAACGACATGCTGGCCTATGACATCGCGATCTGCCTCAACGCCTGGTGCTTCGAGCCGGATCATTCCTTCAACGTCACCAAGGCGCGCGCCTTCCTCAATGCCTATGGCCGGGTACGAAAGCTCTCCGAGGCGGAAGAGGCTGCGCTGCCGCTGCTGGCGCGCGGCGCTGCGATCCGTTTCCTGCTGACGCGGCTGGTCGACTGGCTCGACGTGCCACCGGGCGCACTGGTGAAGCCTAAGGATCCGCTGGAATATGTCCGCAAGCTGCGCTTCCATCAGAGCGTGACGAGCGTTCGCGACTATGGGCTGATGCCCTCAGGACTGGTGGCGTGAGCGAGCTTCCCAATGTCACGATCTATACCGACGGCGCCTGCTCGGGAAATCCCGGGCCGGGCGGCTGGGGCGCGATCCTGAAGTTCGGCGACAAGGAGAAGGAGCTGAACGGCGGCGAGCGCCACACCACCAACAACCAGATGGAGTTGATGGCGGCGATCTCCGCGCTCGAAGCGCTGAAGAAGCCGTGCACGGTCGATCTCTACACCGACAGCCAATATGTCCGTCAGGGCATCACGGGGTGGATCTTCGGTTGGAAGCGCAACGGCTGGCGCACCGCCGACAAGAAGCCGGTGAAGAATGTCGAGCTATGGCAGCGCCTGGATGCCGCGCTGAAGCAGCACGAAGTCCGCTGGCACTGGGTCAAGGGCCATGCTGGGCACCCGGAGAACGAGCGCGCCGATCAGCTCGCGCGAGACGGGATCGCGATGGCGCGGCTGCAGCAGAGGGTGAGGGAGTAGACGACGCCGTCGTCTCGGACGTCGCCAAGCTCTCCGGTGTCATCGCCCGGCTTGACCGGGCGATCCAGTATTCCAGAGACGGCTGTGATCGAGCCGAGAAGCCTCGGCGTACTGGATCGCCTGCCTTCGCGGGCGATGATAGTTGTGCAAGTGGCGCGAGAGTGTCGTGCCTTACAGCTGCCCCAGCAGCGTATCGCCGCCGGAGACCTCGACCTTGCCGGGCATCGCCTCGAGGTTCAGCTTCTTGACCACGCCGTCCTCGACCAGCATCGAATAGCGCTTGGAGCGGATGCCGAGGCCGTTGGCGGAGGCGTCCAGCTCCATGCCGATCGCCTTGGTGAAATCGGCATTGCCGTCGGCGAGGAAGATGGCCTCGTCGCGCTGGTCGGTGTCGCGCTTCCAGGCGTTCATGACGAAGGCGTCGTTGACAGAGACGATGGCGATGGTGTCGACGCCCTTGTCCTTCATGGCGTAGGCGTTGAGGAAGATGCTCGGCAGATGCATCTTGTGGCAGGTGCCGGTATAGGCGCCGGGCACCGCGAACAGCGCCACCTTCTTGCCCTTGAAGATATCGTCGGTGGTCTTCACCTGCGGACCTTCCGCCGTCATCACGCGGAATTTCGCCTCGGGCAGCTTGTCGCCAGTCTGGATCGCCATCATCAGTCTCCCTGAATATCGGTCCCGCTTTTTAGACCGTGGCGCCGGCCTGCACAATATTGCCGGCGGCGGAAGCGGCGAAGGCAGCGGCCGTTCACCGTGATGTCATCAGCCCGTAAAACCGCCGCCGTCGAGGAAGGCCTGCTCTTCCTCAGTCGTGTCACGGCCGAGCAGGCGATTGCGGTGGGGAAAGCGGCCGAACCGCTGGATGATGTCGGCGTGCTCGCGAGCATATTTCAGGTTCACGGCATTGTCGGTGTTTTGAAACAGCGCAACGCAATGCAGCTGGTCAGCCAGGTGCTCGGAATGCATGAAGGGCAGATAGAGGAATTCGAGCAGGATGGGATCGACCCTGCGATCTGTGCCGCTTTCGATGGCGCGGCGGGCAACATCGCGCGCCTGCGCGTCGCTGGCAAAAGCCTCCGGCGTGTCGCGGAACATGTTGCGGGGGAACTGATCGAGCACGATGACGAGCGCGAGCGCGCCGTCGTCGCTCGTCTCCCATGATGCAAGCTCGCCGGCGGCCGCCTTCTGCCACAGGGCGAGAAAGCGGCGCCTGACCTCTGCGTCGAAAGCGTCGTCGCGCTTGTACCAGCACTCGCGGCCGGCCTCGCGCCAGAAGGCGAGAATGTCCGATGGCGTGATGTCGCCGACTTCCAGCATGAATGGAAAGCGGCCTTACGCCGCCGCCGCCTTCTTCTCGTCGCGAAGCTGCCGGCGCAGGATCTTGCCGACATTGGTCTTCGGCAGGTCGTTGCGGAATTCGATGTGCTTGGGCACCTTGTAGCCGGTGAGCTGCTCCTGGCAGAACTTGATCACGGCTTCCGCCGTGAGGTTGGGGTCCTTCTTGACCACGAAGGCCTTCACCGCCTCGCCCGATTTGGAATCGGGGATGCCGATCACGGCGCATTCGAGCACGCCCGGATGGCTCGCGATCACTTCCTCGATCTCGTTGGGATAAACGTTGAAGCCCGAGACCAGGATCATGTCCTTCTTGCGGTCGACGATCTTGGTGTAGCCCTTCTCGTCCATCACGCCGATGTCGCCGGTGCGGAAATATCCGTCAGCGGTCATCACCTTCGCGGTCTCCTCCGGCCTGTTCCAGTAGCCGGACATGATCTGCGGGCCCTTGGCGCAGATCTCGCCCGCCTGGCCGAGCGGCACCTCGTTGCCGTCGTCGTCGCGGATCGAGATCCAGGTCGAAGGCACGGGGATGCCGATCGTACCCGTGAACTCCGTTGCCGTCGCGGGATTGCAGGTCAGCGTCGGCGAGGTCTCCGACAGGCCGTAACCTTCGGCGATGAAGCAGCCGGTGATCGCTTTCCATTGATCGGCCACGGAGCGCTGCACCGCCATGCCGCCGCCGTTCGAGATCTTCAGCTTGGAGAAGTCGAGCTTCTTGAAGTCGGGATGATGCATCAGGCCGTTGTAGAGCGTGTTCACGGCGGGGAAGCTGTTGACCTGGTATTTCGCCAGCTCCTTGACGAAGCCAGCGATGTCGCGCGGATTGGGGATCAAGAGATTGCAGCCGCCGGCGCGCACCGCGAGCAGGTAGCAGGCCGTCAGTGCGAAGATGTGATAGAGCGGCAGCGCACAGACGATCATGAGCTGATCGACATGCGGCGGCGCGGCGAGCGCCGGCTGGAGCCAGGCGTCGTTCTGCAAGACGTTAGCGACGATGTTGCGGTGGAGCAGGGTGGCGCCCTTGGAGACGCCGGTGGTGCCGCCGGTATATTGCAGGAAGGCGACGTCGCCCGGCGAGAGCTTTGGCTTGTTGAAGGTCATGCCGCGGCCGGCGGAGAGCGCGTCGTTGAACGGCACCGCGCCCGGCAGCGACCATGCCGGTACCATCTTCTTGACGCGACGGACGACGAGATTGACGATCACGCCCTTGAAGCCGAGCAGGTCGCCCATGCTGGCGACGATGACGTGCTTCACCGGCGTCTTCGCGATCACCTGCTCGACCGTGTGGGCGAAATTCTCCAGCACGATGATGGCCTCGGCGCCGGAATCCTTGAGCTGGTGTTCGAGCTCGCGCGGGGTATAGAGCGGATTGACGTTGACCACCGCGAAACCGGCGCGCAGCACGGCAGCGGTCGCGACCGGATATTGCAGCACGTTCGGCATCATGATGGCGACACGAGCGCCGCGCTGCAGCCCGCGGCCCTGCAAATAGGCGGCGAGCGCGACCGACATCTGGTCGAGGTCGCGATAGCTGATCGACTTGTCCATGCAAATGAACGCCTTGCGGTCGGCGAACTTGGTGAAGCTCTCCTCCAGCAGGTCGACCAGCGAGGCGTATTGCGTCGGCTCGATATCGGCGGGCACGCCGGGCGGATATTGCTTGAGCCAGATGCGCTCCATGGAAACTCCCCTCATCTAACTGAGCCCGTTGTGTCTCGGGCTTGCCTCATTGCCGCCAGTATCGAGCCTGCCGGAACGGGTGGCAAGCCGTCGAGGCTTAGGGCAAAGGTCCGGGAGTAGCTACTGGAATCATCACAGACCGCGCTGCCGCAGGTGCGAAGTGCGGGCGCGGTCCAGCCTGAGGGGCCGTTAACTGTTGTTGGCCGGCTTGGTGGCGGCGGGCTTGGTCGCGGCCTTGGGCTTGGCGGGCTTGGGAGCCTGATCGCCGGTTGCCGCCGGTTTCTCGGCGGGTTTTGCCGCCGCATCGTGCTTGGCCGCGGCATGCTTGGTCCCGGCCGGCTTGGCTGCGGTCTTGGTATCGCTCTTGGTGTCGGTCTTGGCGTCAGGCTTGGCAGCCGGCTTCGCTGCCGCCGTCTTGGATTCCTTGCCCGCGTCCTTATTCCCGTCCTTCGGCTTGTCGGCGGCGTCAGGCTTCTTGGCGACGCGCGACTTCTTGCCACGCGGCTTTGCCACCGTCTGTTGGTCCGCATCGGCCGCGACCGCCGCGATCAGGGCCGGGCCGGTGCGGGTCGGGCCGGTATAGACCAGCACGGGCTCGGCAGCGGCCGGAGCAGAGGCCATCAGCTCGGAGGCCTTCATCAGCGGCGGCTGCAGGCCGGCTGTGAAGAAGGTGACCTGGGCTTCGCCGCCGGTGGCCGAGGCCGATCCGGTCGTGCTGCCATTGGCCGCGATCAGCGCATCGTCATCGTCGCTGGCCGGACGCTTGCGGTTGGGTCCGCACATCTCGTCGCGCAAGTTCGGCGGTGAGGCGTCGACCGGCACGAGATTGTCGACGGTGCCGAGCGAGGGTCGCAGCCATGTCAGATTGTCCTGGCCGAAGCCGCGCTCGAGCAGCTGCGCCGCCTTCACCGCGCGCGCGGTGCCGGAATTGGCGCCCAGCACCACCGCGATCAGCCGGCGGCCGTTGCGCGTGGCCGATGCCACGAGATTGTAGCCGGAGGCGCAGATGAAGCCGGTCTTGAAGCCGTCGGCGCCGGGATAGCGGCCGATCAGCTTGTTGAAATTGCCGGTGATGCGCTTGCCGAAGCGGATCGCCGGGATGTGCACGAAGTACTCGTATTCCGGCAGGTCGCGCAGGAACGCGCGCGCCAGGATTCCGAGATCACGCGCGGACGTGATCTGGCCGTCGGCGGGCAGGCCGTTCGGATTGACGTAGCTCGTCTGCGTCATGCCGAGCTTCTTCGCGGTGTCGTTCATCATCGCGGAGAAGCCGTCGATCGAGCCGCCGACGCCTTCGGCAAGCACCACGGCCATGTCGTTCGCCGACTTGACCATCATCATCTTCAGCGCGTTGTCGACGGTGAGCTGCGTTCCCGGACGGAAGCCCATCTTCGATGGCGACTGCGAGGCTGCCGTCGGCGACACCGTGAGCAGCGTGTCGAGCGTGAGCCTGCCGTCCTTGACCGCCTTCAGCGTCACATAGGCGGTCATGATCTTGGTGACGGAGGCGGGGTACCAGGGAATGGTCGCGTTATCGGCCTGCAACACCTTGCCGCTGTCGGCTTCGATCAGCAGCAGCGCTTCGGCGCGCGCTGCGCCCGGCGCGAGCAATGCGGCGCATGCGAGGCCCGCAGCGAACAGGTTGAACAGCGATTTGCGAAGCAGCGGGCGAAGGGCGTGCACTATCCGATTCCGGTCCTTGGAGACCCGCCGATTCCCTGCGGTTCTCGTGATCTGATGGTCGGTTTTGAAATCCAGCGCCGCCGCTTGCGGCGTCGCAAACCTATACCGGCTGATGCGTCGAGAATAGGGGGATCGGTGCGGTATTCCGCAATGAAATAGGCCGAATTTCGACGGGCCTATGGGGACTTGCTACGGAGATTTCACTGGAGTCGCGGCAGTCTCGGCCGCCGTCACGCTGGCCCGTGCGTTTTCCTGGACCATGAACTGGGCCCTGGCGAGCTCGGCGAAATGGCCGCCTTTGGCCACGAGTTCATCGAAAGTTCCGCTTTCGGTCACTCGGCCGTTCTCGAACACCAGGATCCGCGTGGCGTTGCGGATGGTGGAGAGGCGGTGGGCGATCACGAACGTGGTCCTGCCCTTCATCACTTCGTCGAGAGCGGCATTCACCTTGGCCTCGGTGACGGCGTCGAGCGCGCTGGTCGCCTCGTCCAAGATCAGGATCGGCGGATCCTTCAGCAGCGCGCGGGCGATCGACAGCCGCTGCCGCTCGCCGCCGGAGAGCATGCGGCCGCGTTCGCCGGCGTTGGTCTCGAAGCCCCCGCTGCGCTCGATGAACTCGAGCGCCTGCGCGCGCGCGGCCGCCTTGCGCATCTCGTCCTCGGTCGCATCTGGCTTGCCGACCTGCAGATTCTCCGCGATCGAGCGGTTGAACAGCAGCGCCTCCTGGAACACCACGCCGATGTTCCGCCGCAGCGACGTCAGCGTGATTCCGCGCACGTCCATGCCGTCGATCTTGATGAAGCCGGACTGCGGGTCGAAGGCGCGGTGCAAAAGCGCGATCGCGGTCGACTTGCCGGCGCCGGTCGGACCGACCAGCGCGATGGTCTGGCCGGGCAGCGCCGTGAACGAGAGGTCCTCGACCGCAGGGCGCTTGCCGTCATAGGAGAAGGTGACGTCGTGGAACTCGACGAGGCCGGACAACCTGCCGGCATCGATCGCGTCGGGCCTGTCGTGCACTGCGGGCACGGCGTCGAGCACGTTGAAGAATTCGCGCAGCCGCGGCGCTTCCATGAACACGTTGTTGATGAAGCTCACGACCTGCTCGAGCCTCTGGATCAGCATCGTCGCGAAGCTCACGAACATCACGATCTCGCCGACGGATGTCAGCCCCTGGTCGTGCAGCGCAATGCCGACGGTGAAGATCGTGAGCACGGTGATGGTGGTCGAGGCGCGCGTGATGACGGTGACGAGCGCCCACCACGACAGCACCGGCATCTGCGCGGCCAGCAATTCGTCGGCGACTGAGCGCAGCCCCTTGACCTCGGATTCGACGCGGACGAAGCTCTGCACCAGCGCGACGTTGCCGAGCGCATCGGAGGCGCGCGCAGAGAGCTCGCTGTAGTGCTCCTCGACCTCCATCTGCATGCCGAAGGTCTTGCGCACCACGAAGGTCGTCAGCGCGGTGAAGACGATGCAGAGCACGAACAGCAGGATCGCGAGCCGCCAGTTGAGGTAGAGCGACAGCGGCAGCAGCACCACGACCGAGAGGATCGCGGCAAAATGCTCGCGGAAGAAGCCGAGCCATAGCCGCCACAGCGCGTCGGTGCCGTTGAGCATCACCTTCATCAGCCGGCCCGAATGGGTGCCGGAGTGGAAGGTCAGCGGCAGTTGCAGGATGTGCTCGAAATAGTCGGTCAGCACCGCCTGGCGCTGGCGGTGCGAGAGCCGATCGGCCTGCAAGGCCACAAGCGCGCTGCATGCGATGGTGAACAGCCCGAAGGCGACCCAGGCGGCCAGGAATGGCCAGGCCGAGTTCGAGCCGGCTACTGTCTTGCCCGAGAGCACGTCGACGATCCGGCCGAACAGCACGGGCTCGGCGAATTGCGAGCCCGCCAGCAGCAGATTGGCGACCGCGAGCAGCCAGCCCAGCCGCGCCTCCTTGCCGAGCAGCTCGAGAACACGGGTGTAGAGACGGAGGATGGACATGCGGGCGAGGAACTCGGCGACAACGGAGCCCGTATTCTAAGCAGGGATCGTACGCGAGATACAGCGGAAGCTTTCGGTTTTGTTCAGTTGATCAGCCGCCCCGCCAGCGGCGGCAGGAATTGGTCGTCGAAGATCTCGATCGCTGTCGGTCGTTTGCGGAATTTGAAGTCCTGCGCGACCTGGCCGATCGAGCGATCGAGCCGCGCCGGGTCGATGCCGCCGAGGCCGTTGCGCCTGACCTCGTCGGTCAGGATGTTGTCGGCGAGGGCGGTGCGCAGGCGCTCCAGCTCCAGGTTGCGGTCGCCGTCCTCGATGCGGCTCGCGGCCTCCTCCGCCGCGCGCCCCGGCTCCATGACGGTCGCGTTGATGCCCGCGATCAAGGCGCGGACGAAGCCCTTGACGGCGTCTGGCTTTGCTGCGGCGAAAGCGGGATTGACCACCACGGCAAAGCCGTAGGCTTCGCAGCCGTAATCCGCATAGCGCAGGACGACGAGATCGGCTTCGGGCACGCCGCGGTCGCGCAGGTTCACCGCCGACAGATAGCTGAAGCCGGCGACTGCATCGACCTGGCCCGCGGAGAGGATCGGCTCGCGCACCGCCGCGCTGATCTTGTGAAATTTGACGTGCGCTGCATTGATGCCGTTCTGCTGTGCCAGTGCCGGCCACAGCCGCATCGACAGATCGCTGTCGGCAACGCCGACGGTCTTGCCGTCGAGATCGGACAGAAGGTGGATGCCGCGGCTCCTGCGCGCGACGATCGCGTAGGGTGCGCGGTTGAACAGCACGAACACTGCCTTGACCGGCGCGGCCTGCTCCTTATCGCGAAAGCGGATCAATTCGTTGATGTCGACCAGCGCGAGCTCGCTGTCGCCCTTGGCGACACGCGCGAGCGCTTCCGACGATCCGGCTGCGGTGTTGAAGGACACGCTGAGATGCTCGGCGCCGAACCTGCCGTCCTTTGCGGCCAGGAAGAACGGCGCCATGCTCGCATCCAACGGCCGGTCGAAGGTGAAGTGAATCGCAACGGATGGGGCGGCGGTCTCGGCCATGCTGACATCGCGTGCAATCAGTGTCGCAAGCGAGATCACAAGAGCCAGCAGACAACGAAGGACGATCGTCTTGAATTCCGACATCGGGTGCGCCGGTCCCGCATTGTTATGGTTTCGTGACGCTCGCAGCGCCGGCTGGCGGTCAGTCTGTCCGCGCCAACATGAACGGCGCATGAGCGGAGGTTGCGTCACGATTACGCAACCCCGTTCAGCTTGTGTTGGGGTTGGGGAACCCAACATGGGATGCGGGTGTTTGAGAGACACGAGCCTGTCTATAGACACCATTCGAGGTCCCAAGGAGGGTCCACATGTTTGACAGTTTTTCGAAATTTGCCGGCCGCAAGGCCGTTCTTGCCACCGCCGCGGTGCTGGCACTGACCGCAATTGCCCCGACCGCGTCATACGCCGGCGGCCGCCACTGGCATGGCGGTGGAGGCGGCGCGGCCGCAGCTGCGGCTTTCGCAGCCATCGGCACCGGCCTCGCCATCGCCGCAAGCCGTGACGCCTACGCCTATGACTACGGTCCGGGCTACGGCTATTATGGCGGACCTGCCTATTACAGCGGTCCTGCTTACGGGCCCTATTATGGTCCGGGCCCGAATTACCAGTATCAGCGCTATGGCGGTACGGCTCCGTCCGAGTACTGCGGCCAGGGCTACTACACCAACTGCTACTAGCTCCGGCTACCAAAGGTTGACTACAACGGGCCGTCGCGCTTGCCGCGCCGGCCTGTTTTTCGCTTTTATTGTCGCGCGTTAACGCGCTCGCCATGGGTTTAGAGTAGTTTTGGGTACCATGAGTGATTCGCTTGAGCGGCTATATCTGGCTGTGCTCGCGGCCAGAGATCTTGATCCGGCAACATCGCGCACAGCCCGGCTGTTTCAGCGCGGGCCTTCCAAAATGGCGAAGAAACTGGCCGAAGAGGCCATCGAAGTCGTGATCGACGCGGTCAACGGCGATAGCGAGGCCGTGATCCGGGAGAGCGCCGACCTGCTCTACAATCTCACCGTGCTGTGGGCCTCGGCCGGGGTCCGTCCCGAGGACGTCTGGCGGGAGATGACGCGGCGTGAAGATATGCTCGGCATCGCCGAGAAGCTGCCGAAATCGCGGATGAAGCTGCCCAAGGTCGCGTCACCGCGCATTGCCTCAAGGCGGCCAATTGTCGCGCTCGAGGGCCGTGCCGCGCGCAAGCGCCACTAGAAACGTCATAATTCGCCTCAATCTCGGCATGGACAAATCCGTCCCATGGTGCTTCATCGCGGCGCCATGCTGAAACGTATCTACGACTGGTGCATCGACGCCGCCCACAAGCCCTACGCGCTCTGGATCATGGGAGCCGTGGCCTTCGCAGAAAGCTCGTTCTTTCCGGTGCCGCCGGACGTGATGCTGATCCCGATGTCGCTGGCGCGCCCGCAGCGCGCCTGGGTCTATGCGGCGATCTGCACCGTGACCTCGGTGGTCGGCGGCATGGTTGGCTACGCCATCGGAGCGCTGCTGTTCGATTCGGTCGGCCAGTGGCTGATCCAGGTCTACGGCCTCGGCGACAAGGTCGATGCCTTCCGCGCCTCCTATGCGGAATGGGGTGCGATCATCATCCTGCTGAAGGGGCTGACGCCGATCCCCTACAAGCTCGTCACCATCACCTCGGGCTTTGCCGGCTACAATATTCTTCTGTTCATCCTGTGCTCGATCGTTGCGCGGGGCGGACGCTTCTTCGTCGTCGCGATCCTGCTCAACCGCTATGGCGACTGGATCCGGGTCAGGATCGAGAAGCATCTCGGCCTCTGGGTGGCGATCGGCGCCGCCGTGCTGGTGCTCGGCTTCGTGGTGGCGATCAAGCTGATCTAGCGTTTGCGCGAGGACCATGCTCGCTCAATAACCTCGCGGCGCTTTGCCGCCGCGCCGGCATCGGCTACGCTTGCCGTCATGATGGTTCGATCCGGCAAACCGGCCATGCGGTTCGGGACGCTGATGTCAGCAGTGCTGCTCCTGGTTTTCGCCGGCAGGACGGCATGGCCGCAAGCCGCGCCGCCCGTGCTCGGCCTCCAGGAGCAGGGGACGCAGGCCGCGCCGCCGCCGCCGACACCCGCTCCTTCCGCGCCGCCGGCGCGCGAGGAAAATCCCGGGCTGATCAACGAAATGGGCAAGCTGTTCGACAAGTTGCCCTCGATCCTGCCGGCGATCAAAAGCCCGAGCGAGACCATGAACGACTTGTCGCGGCTGGCGAAGCCGTCCACCATGGTCTCGGGGCGCGTGGCCTGTCCGGCCTCCGCGAACGGCGCGCCCGACTGCAAGCAGGCCGCCGACCAGCTCTGCCAGACCAAGGGCTATCGCGAAGGCAAGAGCCTGAACGCCGACTCCGCCGAGAAATGTTCGGCCAAGGTCCTGATACCGGGCCGGCAACGCAAGCCGGACGATTGCCGCACCGACACTTTCGTGACCAGCGCGCTGTGCCAGAACTGACGTGATGGCCTGCGCGCATGCAACAAGGAGCGCCCATGAGTCGTACGGAGCAGGACTTCCTCGGACAGCGTGAGATCGCCGACGACATCTATTACGGCGTCCAGACCATCCGCGGGAAGGAGAACTTCCACATCACCGGCATTCCGATGAGCCAGGAGCCTTACTTCGTGAAGGCGCTTGGTTACGTGAAGAAAGCGGCCGCCATGGCCAACCGCGATCTCGGCGCGATCGACGCCAAGGTCGCGGACGCGATCATTCTGGGCTGTGACCGCGTCATTGCCGGCGACATGATGGATCAGTTCGTCACCGACTTCATTCAGGGCGGTGCCGGCACATCGACCAACATGAACGCCAACGAGGTGATCGCCAACCTCGCGCTGGAATCGCTCGGCTTTGCGAAGGGCGATTACCAGCACGTCAGCCCCAACGATCACGTCAATTACGGCCAGTCCACCAACGACACCTATCCGACCGCCTTTCGCCTGGCGCTGATCCTGAGGCTCGAGAGCTACATGACGGCGCTGCGCCAGCTCCAGGAAGCTTTCTTCGCCAAGGGCCGCGAGTTCGACCGTGTGCTGAAAATGGGCCGCACGCATCTTCAGGACGCGGTGCCGATGTCGCTCGGCGCGGAATTCCGGGGATGGGGCACCACGATCGGCGAGGAGGTGGATCGCATCTCGGAGGCCCGTGCGCTGCTGCGCGAGATCAATCTCGGCGCTACCGCGATCGGCACCTCCGTGACCGCGGCCGTCGGCTATCCCAAGCTCGCGGTCCGGCATCTGAGCGCGCTGACCGGCGTCGAGTTCGTTCTCGCCGGCGATCTCGTCGAGGCGACCTCCGACACCGGTGCCTATGTGCAGCTCTCGGGCATCCTCAAGCGCACCGCCAGCAAGCTGACCAAGATCTGCAACGACATCCGCCTGCTCGCCTCCGGCCCGCGTGCCGGCTTCAACGAGATCAACTTGCCGCAGCTTCAGCCGGGCTCATCGATCATGCCCGGCAAGGTGAATCCCGTCATTCCTGAGGTGGTGAACCAGACCAGTTTCCTCGTCATCGGTCTCGACACCACGGTGACGCTGGCCGCCAGCGCCGGCCAGCTCCAGCTCAACGTGATGGAGCCGGTGATCTCGTTCGCGCTGTTCTTCTCGATCCGCACCATGGAGCGCGCGGTCAACAGCCTGCGCGAGCATTGCGTCGTCGGCATCACCGCCAACGAGGAGCACACCCGCAACATGGTGCTGAACTCGCTCGGGATCGTCACGGTGCTGAAGCCGCTGCTCGGCTACAAGCAATGCGCCGAGATCGCGCGCGAGGGCTACAAGAGCGGCAAGTCGCTGCACCAGATCGTGGTGGTCGAGCGCAAGCTGCTGACGCAGGAGAAGTGGGACGAGATGTTCTCGTTCGAGCGGCTGATCAACCCGGATTTGATCGGGTGAAGTCATCGCGTCGACTTCCGGTGCGCATGGGAGATCGATGCTTTTTTTGCACGTCATTGCGAGGAGCCTTGCGACGAAGCAATCCAGAATCCTTCCGCGGAGAGAGTCTGGATTGCTTCGCTGCGCTCGCAATGACGAAGAAGACGGTTAGATTGTACGGGTAAGAATTCCGCGCGTTGGAATTGCGGTAGCCGCATCCGCCGCGGCGTCACAACGCAATACTTGACAGTGGAAAGATTGCCTTGTTGGTATGATCCCAGCCTTCGTTTGACCGCCAAGAGAGGACCGTTCCGCAATGTCCATGCCTGCCTTATTCAAGGGGCGCCTTTCGATCCCCGTGATCGGTTCGCCGCTCTTCATCATCTCGGTGCCCGATCTCGTGATCGCGCAGTGCAAGGCGGGTGTGGTCGGCTCGTTTCCGGCGCTGAACGCGCGGCCGCCGGAATTGCTCGACGAATGGCTGGCGCGGATCACCGAGGAGCTCGCGGCCCATGACCGCGCGCATCCCGATAAGCCGTCGGCGCCGTTCGCGGTCAACCAGATCGTGCACAAGTCGAACAACCGGCTCGATCACGACATGCAGCTTTGCGCCAAGTACAAGGTGCCGATGATCATCTCCTCCCTCGGGGCACGCGAGGAGCTGAACCAGGCCGTGCACGGCTGGGGGGGCATCGTCTTCCATGACGTGATCAACCAGAAGTTCGCCCACAAGGCGATCGAGAAGGGCGCCGACGGCCTGATCCTGGTCGCCGCCGGCGCCGGCGGCCATGCCGGCACCATCTCGCCGCTCGCCTTCGTCGCCGAGACGCGGAAGTGGTTCGACGGCCCGATCGCGCTGTCGGGTGCGATCGGCAACGGCAAGGCGATCCGCGCCGCGCGCATTCTCGGCGCCGACTTCGCCTATATCGGCTCGGCCTTCATCGCGACCAAGGAGGCTAACGCGGTCGAGAAGTACAAGGAGATGATCGCCGGCTCGAGCGCCGACGACATCGTCTATTCCAACCTCTTCACCGGCGTGCACGGCAATTATCTGAAGCCCTCGATCCTCGCCGCCGGCATGGATCCGGAAAACCTGCCGACCTCCGATCCCTCCAAGATGAACTTCGGCACCGACGCCTCCGGCGAGCGCGCCAAGCCGAAGGCCTGGAAGGAGATCTGGGGCTCGGGCCAGGGCATCGGCAGCGTCGAGGGCATCCTGCCCGCCGCCGACCTGATCGCGCGCTTCAAGAAGGAATACGACGAAGCGATCGATCCGCCGTTGTAGTTCTCGTGTTCCGGACGCGGTGCAATGCGTAGCATTGCTCCGCAGAGCCAGGACCCATTGCCGCACACCGCATGGACCCCGGATCAGCAGCGCACCGCTACGCGCTGCGCAGCGTCCGGGGAACGTCAACTGAGACTGATTGAAACGATGCCCCCCATCTACCGCGTCGACGGCAACAGCGTCGTCACCAGCCCGGACGCCGCGGGGCCGTGGGACCGCCGCATGCAGCACGGCTCGGCGCCGGCGTCGCTGGTGACGTGGGCAGCCGAACGCATTCCGACGCCTGTTCCGATGGAGATCGCGCGGGTCACGATCGATCTGATGCGTCCGGTGCCGGTGGCGCAACTGACGATCGCGACCGAGGTCTTGCGTGAGGGCCGCAAGATCCAGCTCTGCGAAATCAAGCTGCTCGCCGACGGCGTGCAGGTGGTCGGTGCCACCGTGCTCAAGATCAGACGCCAGGCGCTGAGCCTGCCCGACGACGTCAAGGAGCTGCCGGTTACGCTGCCTTCGCCCGAGGACTCGCTGGTCGAAGATGGTCACGCCGCCACCAGTCCGTTCGTGCGCTCGGTCTCGATGCGTGCCGCGCGCGGTCGCTTCGGCCAGGCCGGTGCCGGCGCGATCTGGTTTCGCGTCGATCATCCCTTGATTGCAGGCGAGGCGATCTCGCAGGCGATGCGCGCCGTGGTCGCCGCCGACTTCTCCAACGGCACCGCCTCGACGCTCGACTTCCGCGCCTGGACCTACATCAACGCCGATCTCACCGTGAGCTTTGCGCGGCAGCCGGTGGGCGAGTGGATCCTGCTCGACGGCGACTCCTGGATCGGCCCCGACGGCGCGGGGCTGGCAATGTCGCGGCTGGCTGATCGGCAAGGCTATTTCGGCCGGGCGGTGCAGAGCCTGGTGATCGAGAAAAGGTAGGGCGGCCTTCGTGCCCCGGACGCCGTGCAACGCGAAGCATTGCGCGGCCGAGCCGGGGCCCATGTCTCGGCCGGGGCATGCAGCAGTGGGTCCCGGCTCTGCGCCGCATCACTTGCGTGCTGCGCCGCGTCCGGGACACGAGAGCTGCGCTCACCCCACCATCCGGTCGCGCCCGCTCCAGAAGCCCGCGCGCAGCACCTTCTTGTCGACCTTGCCGACGCCGGTCATCGGCAGCTGCTTGACGAACTGGATCTGCTTGGGCGCGTGCGCCGAGCCCTTTCGCATCTTCACCAGGTTGATCAGCTCGTCCGGATCGGGCCTTGCGCCCTCGCGCGGCACGACGATGGCGGTGACGGCCTCGCCCCATTTCTCGTCGGGAACGCCGACGACAGCCACCATGGCGACGTCGGCATGCTGCGACAGCACGTCCTCGACCTCGCGCGGGAAGATGTTGAAGCCGCCGGAGACGATCATGTCCTTCTTGCGGTCGAGGATGAACATGTAGCCGCGCTCGTCCTTGCGCGCGATGTCGCCGGTGTGGACCCAGCCGTTCTTCAGCGTCTCGGCGGTGATGTCGGGCCGCTTCCAGTACTCCGCCATCACGTGCGGCGCGCGCACGCAGATCTCGCCGGGCTCCCCCGTCTTCACCTCCTGGTCGTCGTCGTCGAGGATCTTGACCTCGCAGGCCGCGATCGGGAAGCCGCAGGACAGGAATAGCTCCGGTGTCTTGGGATCGTGATCCGCCTTGCGCAGCACCGAGACGGGATAGCATTCGGTCTGTCCGTAAAGCTGCGAGAAAACCGGCCCGATGCGCTCGATGCCCTCGACCAGCCGGCTCGGCGACATCGCGGAGGCGCCATAGAGCACCAGCTCGAGCGAGGACAGGTCGGTCTTGCCGAGCGCGGGATGATCGAGCAGCACATAGATCATGGTCGGCACGAGCAGCGTGAAATTGATGCGCTCGCGCGCGATCGTCGCCAGCATCGCCTCGGGGTCGAAACTCTTGAGCATGTGCACGGTGCCGCCGCGCATCAAGGTCGGCAGCACCTTCGTGCCGGCGACATGGCTGATCGGCGCGACCGTGAGATAGCGCGCGGCCTCGGGGATCTCGAAGTCGGCGAGGATCGCGGCGGCGGCCCCGGCATTCTCGCGGTGATAGCGCAGCGCGCCCTTGGATTTGCCGGTCGTGCCGCCGGTGTAGTTCAGCGTGGCGAGATCGTCGGGGCCGGCGAGGCACTGCGCGCTGGCGTGTCCCGCAGTCTCGATCGCCGCCAGCAGATCGACGCCATAGCTGGCTGGTCCCATGGTGAAGACCGCCTTGAGCCGGCCGGCCTTCGCGGCGAGTTCGCCGCCACGATCGTGGAAGGCGGCCACGTCGACCACCAGCATCTCTGCGTCGGAATCCTCGAGTTGAAACAGCTGGTCCTCCAGCGATCCCAAAGGATGCAGCCAGGTGATGCAGAGCCGCGACAACTGCGCCGCGACGCCGGCGCACCAGGTGTCGGCGCGGTTGGCGGTGAGGAAGGCGACGCGCGCGCCGGGCTGTAATCCAAGCCGCATGAACACGCCCTGGATGCGTCCGATCAGGTCGATGGTGCCATGATAGCTCAGCGATCCCTCAGGCCAGGCGAAAGCGGTGCGGCCGGGATAGCGCGACAGCGCCCGTAGCGTCTGCGCACAAGCCGGGGACGATGCGTGGAGCGGATCGGACATATGTCTCCTCGTTGCTTTGTCATCGGCTTCTGGCGTGCCAATGTTGCTGACGACGCTAGCACAGCGAATGCGGGATGGAACGACAAAGCCCGCGCAGGGCGGCAGGAATGACAAGGAGATTGGCGTGCCATCAGACCGACTGCAGCGCTTCCGCGATCGTCTTGATCTGCCGCTGATCGCGGCGCCGATGTTTCTGGTGTCGGGCGTCGAGCTCGTGGTCGCGGCCTGCCGCAATGGCGTGATCGGCAGCTTCCCAACCGCGAATTGCCGTAGCGCCGAACAGCTCGACGAATGGCTCACCGCGACCGAAACCCGGTTGCGGCAGCACGAAGAGCAAACCGGACGCAAGGCGGCGCCGCTTTGTCCGAACCTGATCGTGCACCACTCCAACGCGCGGCTGGAGCAGGATCTCGCCGTGCTGCTGCGGCACAGGCCGGAGATCGTCATCACCTCGGTCGGCTCGCCCGCGCCTGTAGCGAAGCCGCTGCATGACGCCGGCGCGTTGGTGCTGGCGGATGTCGCCTCGATCCGCCATGCCGAACGCGCGGCGGAAGCCGGTGCGGATGGCTGGTGCTGCTGACCGCGGGCGCCGGCGGCCAGACCGGCTGGCTCAATCCGTTCGCCTTCGTCCGCGCGGTGCGCGCATTCTACGACGGCATCATCGTGCTCGCCGGCGGCATCAGCGACGGCCGCGCGCTGCATGCCGCCGAAGTGCTCGGCTGCGATCTCGCCTACATGGGCACGAAGTTCATTGCGACGCGCGAGAGCATGGCGGATGATCGTTACAAGCGGATGCTGGTCGAGAGCAGCGCCGACGACGTCCTGCTCACCACCGCCTTCACGGGACTGCAGACCAGCATGCTGAGGCCGTCGATCGTGGCCGCGGGTCTCGATCCCGACGACCTGCCGGCGCGCGGGGCGATCGACATCGCCAAGGACATCGACGTCGCCGCGCGCGAGAGCCGGCCGAAACGCTGGCGCGACATCTGGAGCGGTGGGCACTCGACATCGGGGGTGACGGACGTGCTCACTGTCGACGATCTCGTTGCGCGGACGGTTACCGAATATCGCGAGGCGGGCGGACAGTAGAGCCCGGCCATGACGCTGGGAGACGCCCCGCTCACGGTTAATCCCGCGCTCTTCCGCCCCGCTCACTTAACGGCAGATTAACCATCGCCCGCCAAGAATCCCTTCAAGGCCGCCAATCAGGACCGAGAGGGACAGGCGATGGACTTCAACTATCTCAACGGCAAGACAGCCGCGACGTTGGACGAAATCCGCGTTCGCGTGGCCCACGCGCTGGCCCGACACCCGCTGTGCCGCAACGTGCGCTTCGACATCGTCAGCGTCGCCCGCACCCGCCGCGGCGGCAACTGGACGGTGACGCTGCAATCGGTCGAGCCGCGCGCGGTCTGGGAGGCCTCCGAGATCGTGGCCGACATCCAGGATGCCTACGAACTTGCGGCAGCTGCCTGATTTCGTTGAACATTTCAGGCGATGTCGTCGCAGTCCGCGCGATTGCCGCCGCAATTGCACGGTTAAGCCTTAATTATCGCCCAGTTTCCGGGCAGTGATCACGTGGACTTGAAAGTTGGGCGCGGAGAGACGTTTGTCCAAAGCCATCACCATCGTCGCGCTGACCTGTTTCCTCGTCCTCGGCGCTGCGACGACCGCCATTCTCGGCCGTGACAGCGTGCCCAGTGTCAGCGCGGAGATGATCACGCAGGCGCCTCCGGCCAAGCCGCTCGCCACCAATCGCGCCGCCAAGGCCGACCGTCTGGTTCCGACGCTGGCGCTGGCCTCGGCCGCAATCGAGCCGGTGCAGGTCGCCGCCGACAAGCTCGCCCAGACGCCGGTGCTGACCGAGCCGCTGCGCCAGGCCTTTGCCGCCGCCACGCCTTCCGATTTCCCGATGCCGAAGGCAAGTTCGCACGAGGCGCCCGCCGCAGCGGAGGTCCCCGCCGTCGAAGTCCCGGCCAAGCCGAAGGTCGTGGCCAAGCCGCAGCCGCAGAAATCCTATGCGCTGCTGTCCGACGCACAGATCGCGGGTATCAGGGATCGCCTGAAACTGTCGTCGTCGCAGGAATATTATTGGCCCTCGGTCGAGACGGCGCTCCGCAACGTCGTCCGCAAGATCTCGGCAAACAAGCTCTCCAATCCGAACGCGCCGGGCGTGCCGATCGATCCGAATTGCGACGAGGTTCAGCAGTTGAAGTCGGCCGCGATGCCGCTGCTGTTCCAGCTGCGTGACGACCAGAAAGAGGAAGTGCGCAAGCTCGCCCGCATCATCGGGCTGGAGAAGGTCGCGCAGCAGATCTGACAGTTCCTTTGGGAACTGCTGCGGCATCAGGAACATCCGGCAATCAACGTGCGTTGCTCGCCCCAAAGAGGGAGTGGATCAATGCGCGCCTCGACCGCCTATTTCGTCGGTGCCGGAACCATTGTCGCGGCCATCGCCATTGGTCTCGGCGGCGGCATCGTCGCCGGCAACATCATGAATCCGATCGCGCCCAAGCAGGGACCGGACGCCAGCAAGCGCGCCGATGCCGTTGCCACAGCGGCGGCGATGAACGCACCGTCCGAGCGCGTGAATTATCTCACCGGTTCGCAGGCTTTTGGCGCGATCATTGCCGCACCGGCGCAGGCCGAGGCAAAGTCTGAACCCGCCAAGACCGATACGCAGACCACTCAAGCGACCGCTGAACCGCCGGTACCGCGGCCGTCGCAAGCAGCCGCGGTCGAGCCGTCCAAGGAACAGTCCAAGCCGGCATCAGCCGCGCCCAGGCCTGCGGAGCAGCAGGCAGCGACAGAGCCGGCCGCTTCGCCGGACAACGCCTATGCCAAGGCGCGGGATTCCGACGTGAAGCGCGCCGCGTCCGAACGGCGCCGGATGGAGCGCCGCGAACGCTGGGCCGAGCGCCGCCACTATTACGAGTCCCGCGAGATGCGCGGCCCGCGCGAGCGCACTGATTGGGACGACGTCGCGCGCAACATCCGCGAAGATTCCGATGCCCGCGATATCGCAAGCCGCCCACGCAGCGGCTTCCCGCAGATCAGGCTGTTCGGGCCCGACGACGACTAAAGCATGATCGGCAAAACAGAGTCCGGGTTCGCTCCGCTGAAGCGCTCCCAGACTTGAGGGCCGGCTCAGCCGCCGTGCGATTCCACGACCTTGCGGCAGGAGTCGGAGAGCTTGGTCTTGTTCTGGCGCAGGCAGGCATTCATCTCCGGCGGCTTGCCGATATGTTCGGCGCAGAATTTGCTGGCATCGCCGCGGCAGGCCATCTGCTCCTGCGGCGTCGGACCGGATTGCGCAGCGGCGGACACGGCGGTGGCGGCGAGCAGCAGCGCGGCAAGAACCGAAATCTTCATAAAGCACCTCTTTGGGATTGTCGTTGGTCCCGCCTGGGATCAAGCGGGGCGGACGATCTCGCGAAGTCCAGGCGCCGGTCCATGCCATGTTCATGGCACCGGGTGCGCCCTCTCAGGCTTGGCACCCCCATCTTCATGGCATGTATCCGCGCCCGGTCTTTTGCCATTCAGGCTGCACCTCGGCTGCGAAACCCGGTGATTGCACCGGGACGCCGGACGGGAAGCAGGAGAGCAAGATGTCGAAAAGAGCGGGAGCGCTGAGCGCCGGGCTGACGATCATGGCGCTGGCGGGTGCGGCGATGGTGTCGCTGGGCACGAGCCCGGCGCAGGCCGTGGTCTATTGCAAGACGGTCGGCGTGCCCAAGGGCTGCGTGGTGCGGCCGACTGCGGCCGTGGTGGTCGCGCCGGGAGCTCCGGTTGCGCGGGCCGCGGTCGCGACACCCGGCGTCGGCGCGCCCGGTGTCGGCGTGCGCGCAGGTACGCCGATGAATCGCGGCGGCCCGGTCAATCGCGTCGGCGTGCGCTGATATTCCATTCGATTGATTTGATTGCATTGCTTCGGGCCAACAGAGCCCCTGCGGACGAACACCCCCCGTCCTCCGCAGAGGACCCGGCCCGTCCCCTCTCTCCGTGCGCCCCACACGTTCGGGGAGGGGGCTTTTCAGCCCGCAGCCGCATCGCTGTCGGGAAAACGCTGCGGCAATTGCAGCCGCACGCGCGTGCCTGAGGCATCCGAGCTCAGATCGAGCACCGCGCCGCAGCGGGCGGCGCGGCTCCTCATGTTGCGCAAGCCCCGCGCGGTCTGGCCGGCGCTCGCGCCATTGCCGGCGAGCGCAAAGCCCTTGCCGTCGTCCGCCACGCTGATCACGCCATACGGCCCGTGATCGTCGTCGAGCGTCTCGATGCTGACCGCGATGTGGCGCGCCTCAGCGTGCTTGACGGCGTTGGTCACGGCCTCGTCGAGGATGCGCACGATCTGGATGACGTGCCATGGCCGCAATTCGGGATGCAGCGGCAGGCCCTGCGGCGTCGCCACGCGCCAGTCGAGCACGATGTCGTGCGGCCGCAATTGCGCCGTCGCGCGCTCGCGCCAGGAGCCGAGCGCGAGCATCAGGTCGCCGCCGATGTCGTCCATGGAATCGATGACGAGGCGCAGATCCTTCAGTGCTGCGCGAGCGGCCTCCGTGATGGTCGCGCCCTCATGGCCGCGCTCGGAGAGCGCGACGATGCTGACGAGCTGGCCGCCGAGGCCGTCATGCAGGTCCCGCATCAGCCGCGTGCGCTCATTGGCGAGCGCAGCGGCGCGGGCGCGCGCCTCCTCGCGGGCAAAGCTTGCCTTCAGCCGTTCCTCGGCCTCGCCGACCCGTGCAACGAGCTGTCCGGCAAAGCTGTCGACCTGGTTCAGCGCGCGCGCGAAGCGCCAGGTCAGCCCGGCGCCGATCGCGACCAGCATCGCCGAATAGGACAGGCGCGAGACGAAGATGCGATCGTTGGTCGCGATCTCCAACACCGTGAGCATGTCCTGGACCCAGCAGACCAACACGATGGTCACGGCGCAGCCGATCGTGAAGCTTGCCGCGTCCTGCCGCCGGACCACTGCGGCTGCGGTCACGCACGCCATCAGGAACAGGCAAAGCCCGACCGTGGGAATGCCGAGCACCAGAAAGAGAATGCGTGGCAGCGGCGGGCCCCCGATCAGCCCGACCACGAACACGACGAGGCCTGGCACGAACAGCAGCGTGCCATACCGCGGCCAGCGCCAACCGAAGAACAGCATGCCGAACACGACGATCAGCGCGCTCTCGATCGGTGCGGATGCCAGCAGCACGGCGGCGAGCCGCGACGTCGTGGCCGGCGGCACCGGCGGCGGCACGAACGCCTGCACCACGCCGAGCACCATCGCCACCGCCAGCACGCCGTAAACCGGCTCGTGACGCCGCATCAGCCACATGATCGCAAGGATGACCGCGAGGATCGATTGCCAGGCGGAGAACACGACGGGCAGCGTGACGAACAGCAGCGTGCGCGTCTCATAGGCGGGACGCAAGGCGGCGTCCGGCCCGACATAGACGGTGTCGAGAAAGCCCTTCAGCGGCCCCCAGACGAACAGCCGCACCGTGAGATCGTTGGCGCCGTCGCGCAGCAGCGAGGACGGAATCGCCGCGATCTGCGGCGTGTTGCGGTCCGGCCGGTTGGCATTGGCGTCACGCCGGGAATCCAGCACCACGACGCCGTTGACGGCGACCTCTACCGCGTTGCTGAAGCGCGGCAGATACACCGACCATCCCGATCCCGCATCGCCCGGCCGGAATGTGAAGGCGGCGGTGTAGAGCGGCGGGTCGGCCAGCGAATAGCGCGATGCGGTGAAGTGCGGCAGCCTCACCGCGCGCATCGTGCCGTCCTCGCGCGCCGAAAAATCGCTCACCGCGAAGTCTTCGGGATCGCCGGGTTGCAGCAGCCGGAGCCCAAGCACGGTGACGATGACGATCAGGGCCTGGAGCAGTAGATAAGGCACGAGGCGCGACACAATCAGCCGGCGCCGCGGGCGCGTTGTTGTCTTCGCTGCGATCTCGCTCACAGCTTGATCAGGCCCTGCTGCACGGCTTCGAACACGGCCTCGCTGCGGGTGTGCACTTCGAGCTTGCGATAGATGTTCTTGATGTGGCCGGGCACGGTCTGCCTGGACAGGCCGAGATGGCTCGCGATCTCGGCATAGCTGAAGCCTTTGGCGATGCCCCAGAGGATGTCGATCTCCCGCGGGGTCAGCTTGGCCGTGTTGAGCGCGGGGCCGGGCGAGGGCTCCGCCGAACTCTGCGTTCGCCGCACGATGAAACGGGCGATCGAGGCCGAGATCGGCGAATGACCGGCGACCAGATCGCGCACGGTGGTGGCGATGTCGGTCGGGAAGGCATCCTTCAGGAGATAGCCGGTCGCACCCACGGTGATCGCCGAGATCACGCTTTCCTCGTCGCCGAGCGCCGAGATCACCATGATCTCGGTATCGGGAAAGCGCTGCCGGGTTTCGCGAATCAGCTCGATGCCGTGGCCGTCGGGCAGCCTGAGATCGGTGAGCAGCACGCGAGGCGTGTCCTCGCCGAGCGCAGACCGGGCTTCTCCGAGCGTGCCGGCGCTACGCACCTCGTAGCCGGCCTTGACCAGCGCGTCCTGGAGCCGCCAGCAGGTCGGCGCATCGTCCTCGACGAGGAGGATGGTGATGGCCTCACCCGTCTCGCCCTGTTCGCTCATGTTCATCGTCCCGCGACCCGCGTGTCCCCCGCGGCGCGAGGCAAGTCTAACCGCAGCACGGATGCCGTGACACCCATAATCATGGGGGCGACGATAACTCGGTCCCGCGCCAGGCGCGGACAGACGATCGTGGCTTGCGCCTAGGCTGGAGCGCGTGCTCATGATCGGCGCTGCACTCAGGGCGCGGATGAGGTCCGCTCCGCCTTCCGATACCGGCCCGTTACGGCAGCACACTAGACGTTCGAGTTGGGCCAATTCCGGACATTCGGCCGCAGTGTCTTCGTGCGTCGCCACCTGTTCCCCGGATGCCTCAGGTGACGTAGAATATTACGGCCCTTGAGGCGGGACGTGCCGAAATCTCCGTCCGGGTAAATGAGCAGCACTGGTGCTATCGGCAGGCACGCTCTCTTAGAGACCGTCCTTTTTTCGGTTTCGCTCCACCGTTCACCACGAACTTTGCGCGCTGCTTATGCAACGGCTCGTTCGGTAATGTCGGGAGAAAAGCGATGAGCAAGGTCGATCGAAGGTCTGCACTGGGATTCGGGTTGGCAGCGGCTTCAGCTGCCATGATCAAGCCAGCCGCCGCGCAAACCACAGGCTACAAGGATACGACGCCTTGGCCAGGTGTCGTGGTGCGTGAATATGAAGGCGAGACACCATCCCTGATCCCAGGTTTTAAGACCGTCTCAATGCGCGATATCATTATGCAGCCGGGGTCGAAGACCATGGGGCCCCCGATGATGAATGCCATGGTCTGCCATATCACCGAAGGGGAGCTTCGACTTGACCAGGAGGGAAAGACCTTTACGGGCAAGAAGAATTTTGTCTGGACCTGCAACAAGGACACGAAAGAACAGGCGTACAACGATGGGAGTGTGGTCGCGATTATGCGGATCACGGACCTGAAGGCTTAAGGCTCATTTCTTCAGGGGCGGATGGCGCACGCGACGCGCGCCATCCGCGCCGGAGACGATCACCTCGTGCCGTGTATGAACACTTGCATCTCCTCCAGGGTCAGCTTGCCATCTTTATTGCTGTCCATTGCCTTGAAAATCCGTTCGTGAGCTGCCTGAAACTCCTGCAGTGAGATGGTCCCATCGCCGTCGGCGTCCATCAGAGCGAACATCATGCGCATCATAAAGGGTGATCCCATCGCGCTCCCACCCATCATGCCGCGCCCCATCATACGTCCTCCCATCATTCCGTGCCCCATCATGCCGCCTTGCCCCATCGTGCTCGCGCCTTCCTGGCCCGTGGGATGGGATTGCATTTGTTGCTGATCTGGCTGGGGTATCATTCGGTCTTGTGCGATCGCACCGACCGGGCCGTACGTCAGCATGAGAGCAGATATCGTGAGTCCCAGAACGCGCGTGTACATTTCGAACCTCCTCCGAAACGTGTAGCCTGTCTCATTAATTCGGCACGAGTAATATTGATCCTCTGGTCCCAGCCTTCGCCTACGCAACCCGCACACAATACGACCGCGTGCAAGAGCAGCCTTGGGTCACAAGCCGCCGATCACCGCTCAAGCGGGGTGACCTCCGCTTCGCCTTGCGGAGCCGACGTTACACACCCTAGCCCGGCTCACGAAAGATCATCCCGCGGCGGTGGATAGCGCCGGGCCAGCACCGACAAGGACAGATGCCGTTCGTCTTCGGGCAGCTCCAGATAGGCCAGCACGAGCGGCCGCTTCCAGTCTCCGACGCCGAAATCCATCGTCATCCATTTCTGAGGTTCGGGCCCTTCGAGGCCCCGGACCCAGACGAAGAAGCGGGGGAGGTCGTCGGCGTCCGCTTCCGTCGCACGTCTTCTCGCCATCAGAGCTGTCCGCTGCATCAGATCGGTTGCCACAGGATATAGGGAATTGCGCGGCGAAGTCGAATGCCTCCGGCAGTACCGGACGCGTAATCTCTCCTCCTCGTCATTGCGAGGAGCGCTTGCGACGAAGCAATCCAGACTATCTCCGCGGATGCATTCCTGGATTGCTTCGCTGCGCCCGCAATGACGATGTGGATAGAGCCGGGGCAAGAATGAGGCCATCGATCTGCAGAAGATGATTCCCTATCGGAACAAGGTCTGTCAGAACTCTCGCCCCTTCGGAAGCCGAAAGATTCCGATTGACCGAAATTCGGAAATATCGTATGTGTTGTTCATCCCGGCCCATGGATAAGGGGCGTTTCGCGATCGTCACGATACGCGGGCCGGGTGGCGGTGGGCGTGGAGCGCATCGGTGCGCCGGGCAATCGCAGGGCGGGTTTGGCCCGTGAGCGGTTGAGCGGCGCGCAAACGACAGGTGCGGTTCGCGTACGGCAAAAGCGTGTGGTCCTGGCGCCCGGGGTCTGTGCGTCAAGGCTTGCGGTGGTACGTGCTGCCCGACCGGGCGCGCGCATCAGCCATCCGCAAGGCGACGGGGGCAATAGTGCATCGCTCCCCGGGGAGAGCGCGCCATAAGCCGTCAAACCACTGCGCAGGGAAAGGCCGGGATGTCCAGGCTGCCCTGTATGCCGCTGTGCATTTGTCTTCGCGCAATTTGCGCACAGCGGACCGCGGGTGCCAGCCAGCACCCGGTCTTCCCTGCGCCCTTTCCAACGAAGGGGCGTCAAGCGAAGCACAAGACTCGGGCGTCATGCGTCGCGAGGCTGTACAGGCGCGTCTCGCTGTTTGAAAATTGAAGTGTGCACGCTCATGCTGCCGATCACCGCCACAATTCGCAGGTCGCCACGCGGTTGATGTCGGCGAGCCGCCTCGTGGCGTCTCCGTGGAGATCGAGGCTGGCGAGCAGCGTCAGCAGGCGACGATAGGCGGTGTCGGCGACCTCGACCGGCAGCGGGGCTTCGTCAAAGGCCTCGACATAGCTGCCGACGACACCGCTGAGCAGACGGCACAGGCCACGCTGGGCGGGATCGTCCCGGCCGAGCGTCTCGAGCTTTTGCTGGAAGATTTGGAAGGTCCGCAAACCGTGGTGCTGCTGCGAAAGCCACGCGTGCAGATCGTTCATGTGAGCTCCTTCGGTTCAGTGAAGAAGCTGAGGGCTTATACAGTGGGGATGGGAGAATGGCTAGGGGGGTGGAGCAACGTTGAGCCAGTCCGCCTTCGCCAAGGCTCCGGCGGGACAGCCTTCGCTCCTTCGCATTGGACAGACTTGCGCCTGGCTCGCCCAGCCGTAGCTGCGAAGCAGCGAAGGCTGGTGCCCCTGGCCGGAATCGAACCAGCACTCCTTGCGGAACTCGATTTTGAGTCGAGCGCGTCTACCAGTTCCGCCACAGGGGCCTTCGGTCGGCCCAAGGGACGTCGCGAAGCCGGCGGACTATAGCCATGGACAGGACGGGGTCAACCCGCGCCAAAGTGATCCCCGCCGTTCTCGACAGCCGCATGGGCCGGAGTTAGAGGCTTAGACGCGCGACCCATCGGAGAGAGGCTGCCGTGACGACCCGGAGTGCTGCCATACCAGCGTTCAAGCCGGCCAGCGCCGGTCCCGCGCTGACCGCCTCACTGCTCGTCACGCTGATCGCCGCCGCCACGATCGCGGGGGCCTGGTTCTTCCAGCTCGTGCTTGAGATTGTGCCCTGTCCGCTCTGCCTGGAGCAGCGCTACGCCTATTATCTCGCGATCCCGCTCGGTGCCCTCACGGCGCTTGCGGCCAGGAGCGGCGCGCCGCGGCCGCTGCTGCTCGCTGCGTTGGCGATCCTCGCGCTGGCGACGCTCGCCAATGCCGGTCTCGGCACCTATCACTCCGGCGTCGAATGGGGGTTTTGGCAGGGGCCGACTGACTGCTCCGGTCCCGTGGTCAATCTCGGCAACGCCGGCGACCTTTTCTCGCGGCTCGACACCGTGAAGGTGGTCCGCTGCGACGAGGTGCAGTGGCGCTTCCTCGGCCTCTCGCTGGCCGGCTACAACGTGCTGATCTCGCTGCTGATGGCCGCAATCGCCGCATGGGGATTTATGCGGACGGCGAAGCGTTAGGTAGCTGCCGTAGGGTGAGCAAAGGCGCTTCTTCGCGCGCCGTGCCACCATTCATCGACGCTCACCAGTCGCTGGTGGGCACGCTGCGCTTTGCCCACCCTACGAGAGCCCGTCAATCATCCACATCATCTTGCGTGCGCCCGAACAAGTGCACGATGCCGGGTGTCGCGATCGTCACGAAGACGAAGCGCGACAGGTGATGGGCGCCGACGAAGATCGGGTCGATGTGCAGCGTCAGGGCCAGCGCCAGCATCGCGTCCATCGCGCCCGGTGCGAAGGCGACGACGACATCGGAGAATTTCACCGGCGTGGTGAGCGCGACGATGCCGACGAAGAGGGCGGAGACGGCGATGGCCACTGTAAACGAGCCCAGCGCCGCGTTGATATGACCCGCGAGCGTCTTGATCCGCATCCGCGCGAAGCGGCTGCCGATCAGGGCGCCGATTCCGACCAGGGCCACGCCGCGTACCCAGTTTGGCAGGCCGCCCTCGACCCAACCGGCGCCATGCAGCACGCTGGAGGCGATCATCGCGCCGAACATCCAGCTCGCCGGAAATTTGATCAGCCGCAAGAAGAGCGCCACCGCCAGCGAAGCTGCGGCCAGCACCACGAGGCCGAGCGGCGAGGCGATCGTCGTCGTCAGCGACGGTGCGGCTGAGGGCGCCACGCCCGCGATCGCCAGCACCATCGGCAGCGCCGCGGTGAGGATGATGACGCGCATGGTCTGCACCACCGCGATGCCCGGCAGGTCGGCGCCGCGCTCGACCGCCAGGATCGTGATCTGCGACAGCGCGCCGGGACTACCGGCAAGGAAGGCCGAGGTGCGGTCCCAGCCATGGACGCGCTGCAGGTAATAGCTCGATCCGAAGGTCGAGCAGAAGGTCGCGAGCGCAAGCAGGCCGATGGTGACGGGATAGGCGCTGACCTGCTGGATCAGATGGCGCGAGACCACCGAGCCCAGCGAAATGCCGAGCAGCACCAGCACGGTCTGGGTCAGGATCGGCGGCAGCGCCAGCTGGCGGCCGGCGATTGCGGCGATCCCGACCGCGATCATCGCGCCCGAGATCAGCCCGCCGGGAAGGCCCGCGACGAGAAACACGAGGCCACCGGCGGTGCCGATGACAAGCGTCTCCATCGTGCTCAAGACATTGGCACGGCTCGGCCATTCGAACGGCAGGGAGGCGACGATTTGTTTCACGCCGCCTTATCGCAAATCAGCGAGAGGCGCACAATTGCGGGTTCGTCATGCCGCAATGCGCATGCCTCTCACTGATGTTCGCGGAGGTCGCGACGGACTTACTTCTTGTCGGCGGCAGGGGCGGCGGGCGCTGCGGTGCCGGCCTTTGCTTCCTTCATGCACTCGCGGCGAAATTTCTTGCGCTCCTTGCCCTTCAATCCCTTGGCGTCCGCCTGCTTGGAGCATTCGAGCGATTCGGCCGAGCGCTCCTTCGGCGCCTTCTTGTCGGCGGTGGCAGCAGCGTCGGTTTTGGCGGCCGGCGCGGCGGTCTGTGCGAAGGCAGTGCCGGTGGCGAGCAGGGAGACGAGAGCGAGGGCGGCGAGGCGGGAGGTGAAGGTCATGTGTTGCACTCTTCTTGGGAGAATTGCGAAGGCTTGGGAACGTCGGCTCGCCATGCTGAACGCGACATGAATGAGTTGAGCGACGGGATCACTATATTTTGCCGGCGCAACTCATCGCATCCTTGTCGCAAGCGATCGACACGCTAGGATAGCAATCCTCGTTTCGCTTCCCTCGAGGAAGATCAAGGAGGAGACCCAGGGATGACCATTCAGACAAAATTGTTGTGTGCGATTGCAGCGTCAGGTGTCGCGGCATTGGTGGCGAGCGCGCCGGCGCAGGCACTGACCGCGCAGGAGTGCAGCGCAAAATATCAGGCGGCCAAGAAGGACGGCTCGCTCGGCACCATGAAATGGAATGACTTCCGCAAGGCCCAGTGCGGTGCAGATGCAACGCCTGCCGCTGCGCCCACGGCGGCTGCTCCGGCTGCGCCCGCCGCCCCTGCCGAGCCGAAGCAGGCGAAGAAGGAGGCCGCGCCCGCCGCCGCGCCGACGCTGCCGACTGGACCTGCGATCTATCCGAACGCGGTCGATCCGAAATACGCCAAGGAGACCCCCGGCAAGGCGCGACTCCACACCTGCGTTGATCAATACAATGCCAACAAGGCCACCAACGGCAATGGCGGCTTGAAGTGGATCCAGAAGGGCGGCGGCTATTACAGCGAATGCACCAAGAAGCTGAAGGGCGCCGCCTGAGCTTCGAACCATGCACCGGCCGGAGCAACGCTCCGGCCGTTTTGTCTAGCCCAACAGCTTCTCGGCCGATTTCGCCACGAGCTGCGACCGCTTACGCGGGCCGCGTTCGACGAACAACAGGCTCTGGCCGAAGATGAAGCAATAGAATAGGAAGGCCTGCGCCTCGGCCTCCTCGGCCGCAAGGCCGGTCGCGCGATAGAGCTCGGCGACGTGCTTGAGCCGCGCGGCATCCACGCTCGCCACCGCCGCCGCTGCGCCCTCATCGGAGCGGGCCCATTGCCGGATCGCGAGCTCGATCGCCATGGCTGCCGGATTGAGCCGCTCGGAATAGAGCTGGATCACCGCCTTCAGCCGCTCGCGGGGCTGTTGTCCGTCGAGACTCGTCTGCTGCGCGATCGCCGCGATACGTCCCTCGCGCCAGCGTTCCAGAATGGCTTCGAGCAGTGCGGCCCGGTCGGCGAAACGGCGATAGAAACCGCCCTTGGTGACGCCGAGATTCTTGGCGAGCACCTCCACCCGCACCCCCTCGACCCCCGAGCGGGCGAGTTCGGTAAACCCTGCCTCGACCCAGACATCGCCCTTGCCGTCGCTCATGAAGGAAGCCTCGCCGGTTTCTTGATACGGTACCGTATTGCTAGCGCGACGAAGCTCTGATACGCTACCGTATCAATCCGCAAAGGCGGAAGAAAAGGACAGGGAGCGAATTGCGATGGAGGAGGCGACCTATCGCGGCACGGTCTATCCGTGGCAATGCGATCATGTCGGCCACATGAACATCATGTGGTATGTCGGCAAGTTCGATGAGGCCAACTGGAATCTGTTCGCCCGGCTCGGACTGACGCCGAGCTATCTGCGCAGCTCGGGCCGCGGCATGGCCGCGGTGCAGCAGAACATAGCCTACAAGCGAGAGCTGCTCGCCGGCGACATCGTTGAGATCCGCAGCCATCTGCTTGAAGTTCGCGACAAGTCGATCCGCTTCCGGCATGACATGATGAATGCGGAGACCGGCGAATTCGCGGCGACCTGCGAGATCACCGGCGTGCACATGGATCGCCAATTACGGAAGTCCGTACCGTTCACCGATACCATCCGAGAGATCGCCATGAAGCACCGTTCCGTGCCGGCGGAGGCGTGAACCATGGTCGCATTCGAGCCGAAAAACCCCGATTACCGCGCGGCGGCCATGGCGATGTTCGCGGCCCAGCCGGCAATGCACACGCTCGGCATCTCGATTGTCCATCTCGCCCCGGGCGAGGTGGAGCTGGCGATGCTGCATTCGGCTGCCTTCACGCAGCAGAACGGGTTTGTCCATGCCGGTATCATCACCGCAGGCCTGGACAATGCCTGCGGCGTCGCCGCTTTCACCCTGATGCCGCGTGAAGCGGACATCCTCACCGTCGAGTTCAAGACCACGCTGCTCGCACCTGCTCGCGGTGCGCGCTTTGTCTTCAGGGCCGAGGTAGTCAAACCCGGCCGCATGCTGACCTTCTGCGAGGCCAGGGCCTTTGCCGAGCACGAGGGCAGGACGACGCTGATCGCTTCCATGACCGGCACGCTGATGGCGATGCTGCCGCGCGCTGCGGCTCCGCCAGCGCCGGCCGCGATCCGCGCATAGCATGGCGATGACATCGCGCCCGCGACGCTCTATATCAGCCGTAACAATTCCCGGTCCCGAATCGTATTTGCGGCGATGGGACCGAAACGGGACGAGATATGGCTGGATCTGGGAATAAGCGCCTTGTGGCGACGCGGCGCGCGGCGTTGACGCTGATCGGGGCGGGTGCCTTGGCGGCGGGCGGGATCACTTTCGCGCGCGCCGCCGCCGATGACGACGAGGTGCTGACCGAAACCAAGGTGCTGCGCGATCCCGACACGCCGGTTGCCGGCAATCCCGACGGCAACATCACCATCGTCGAATGGTCCGACTACAATTGTCCCTATTGCCGCAAGCTCGAGCCCGAGCTGCGCCAAGTCGTCCAGGACGACGGCAAGGTGCGGCTGGTGATGAAGGATTGGCCGATCCTCGGGCCGGTCTCGGTCACGGCGGCGCGGACCGCGCTCGCGGCGAAATTCCAGGGCAAGTACCATCAGGCCCACGACGCCATGATGGGCGTCAGCTCGCGCCTGACCGAGCCGCGCATCAACGAGCTTCTCGCTGGCGCAGGCGTCGACATGGACCGCCTGAAGCGCGATCTCGCCGGCCATGCCAAGGACATCGACGCGATTCTCAAGCGCAACAATGAGCAAGCTGAAGCCTTTGGCTTCCGCGGCACGCCGTCCTTCATTGTCGGCAAGTACCGCGTACCGGGCGTGCTGAGCATGAACCAGTTCGAGCAGGTCATTGCCGACGCACGCAAGGCCAAGATGAACTGAGCCGAGCGCTAAAGCATGATCCGGAAAAGTGCGCAGCGGTTTTCCGAAAAGATCATGCTCAAACAATAACCTAGAGCGCGATGACAATTCATCCTAATCTCATCGCGCTTTAGTCATCACGCAACACAAAGGCGCCGCCGCGGAGTTCGCGACGGCGCCTTGCTCATGATGCGGCGTCGCTACTTCGACGAGATCCGGACCCAGTCCTTGTGCGCTCGGTCGCGCAGCGCGTCCCAATCGGCCTTGGCGACATCCCAGTTCACGATGGTGCGATTGGTGGTCGCGACCTCGCCATTGGCGACCGACGACGTCTGCATGGAATCATAGACGTAAACGCCGCCCGCGAGCAGCAGTGCGCCCAGGATCATTCCAAAAAAAGTCTGCATAGCGAACCTCCGGTGACCGGCGATAACGTCGGCCCGGAGCAATGGTTCCCGCGGCAGTACGGCACAGATAAGGACGGATCGTTCATGTCCCATTCAGCCATTCCAGCAGCTCCGCGTTGATTTCGCGCGGATAGGTGTGACTGAGGTCGTCGATCTCCCGATAGGTGACGTCGGCGCCAGCGGCAGAGAGCGCCGCCTGCGTCTGCCGCGCGGTCTGCACCGGAAACATCCAGTCGAGCTTGCCGTGGGTGATGAAGACCGGCAGGCGCTGGAGGCGCGTGGCGTCCGCCATCTCCGCCATCAGCGGATTGAAAGTCGCTGACACCGGCGCAAGATGCGTGAATGGTGAGGCGCCGTCGAGGCCGGTGACGTAGCAGAAGGTGCCGCCGTCGCTCATGCCGGTCAGCAGCATCCGCGAGGCATCGACCGTCCATCGGCCGCGCACGGTCTCGAGGATGCGCATGAGATTGGGCGTGTCGCCATCGTCGCCCATCAGCGCCCAGGTCGGGCCGGTTGCCGTCGGCGCCACCAGGATTGAGCCAAGGCTGCGCGCATCGCGCAACCAGCTCCACAGGAAACCGCGCCCGTTGCCGCTGCCGCCATGCAGCGCCATCACCAGCGGCATGGCGCGATCGGGCGTGTAATATTCGGGCACATAGACCGAGAAGCCGCCGCGGCTGCCGGGCTCGTTGTGATCATGGAAGATGCCGGTATTTTCGCTCGCGCCGACTTCGAGCCGCGACAACAGGTCGGCATTTTCGCGATTGGCAGCGTTGAGAAAGAAGCTGCTCACCGGGGGAAACTGCAGCGCCAGCGGATAGAGCGCCTCCTGTGCGCGCGGCAGGTGGCGCAGCGCGCGGAACACCGCGACGAGGTCGCCATTACCGCGCTCGATCTCGCGAATGCCGGCAAAGGCGGCGAGCGTCTCGTCGCAGGCGCGATCGAGCCGATCGCGTAGGCCGGCGAACTGCTCCGGCCAGTCGCCGATCGCTGCCTGCGCCGCTTGCAGCGCCACGTCAGGCGCGCCGATCGCGTTCATCACCGACGCGAAGGCCGGCGGGTGCAGATGCCGCTGGAAGAAGCCGAGCGCCTCCAGCGCGTTGAGCAGCGGCGGCAGCACGGCCACGATGTCGTCCACCACGGCCTCGGTCATCGCGGCTTCCTCAAGCTTTTGGGTCAGTGCAGCTTCGGCGCCTTCAAAAGCTTGAAGCGATCGGTCGAGGTCACCGTGACGTCGAAGGTGACGCCTTCGTGATGCACGGTCAGCGGCACGTCGACGCCGGCGGCGCCGAGCGCCCACATCTTCTTGTAGAAACCGGTCTGGCTCGTGACCTTGTCGCCGTCCACGGCGAGGATGACATCGCCGGTCTTGAGCTCGGCGCGCGCGGCCGGACCGTTGGCGGAGATCCCGATCACCACCACGCGGTTGTCGATCTCGGTCGAGTAGAGCCCGAGCCAGGGCCGTGCCGGCTTGTTGACGCGGCCGAACTTGCGCAGGTCGTCGAGGATCGGCTTCAAGAGGTCGATCGGCACGATCATGTTGACATGCTCGGCCTTGCCGTCGCGTTCGCGCTCGAGTTGGAGCGAGCCGATGCCGATCAACTCGCCGCGTTCGTTGAGAAGCGCGGTGCCGCCCCAATTCGGATGTGCGGGATAGGTAAAGATGGCCTCATCCAGCAGATATTCCCAATAGCCGGCGAATTCCTGCTTGGCCACGATCTGGCTCGCAACCGAGCGCGTGCGGCCGCCGGCGCCGCCGACCACGACGCGGTCGCCGATCCGCGTTTCCGCCGAGGTGCCGAGCGGCAGAGGTTCGACGTCGAGCTGGCCGAGCGCCTGTACCAGGCCGAAGCCGGTGACGGAATCGAAGCCGAGCGCATGCCCTTCGACCACACGCCCGTCGGCGAGGTGCAGCCATACGGATTCCGCCTCGGTGATGAGGTAGCCGATGGTGAGCACCAGCCCGTCGTCGATCACGACGCCGTTGCCGGCGCGTTCGGTGCCCAGTGTCTCGGCGCTGAAGGCGTCCGGCGGGATGATGGCGTGCAGGCCGACGACGGAGCCGAGCGCGCGGTCGAGATCGAAACCATAATCGCTCGCACGCGGCTGATTGGCCGGCGGCACTCTCCATTCGGTCAGGGTGGGCATGGAGTTCTCCTGGCTGAGAGCATCGCTCCGCCGTGGCCGGCGGAACGAGGCGCGAAGCACGCATAATTTAGGCCGGAGGACGCCGTCTTGAAAGCCTCGTTCCCAACTATTCCAGAGAACGCCGCGTGAAATCTTCAAAAGGCTTAGCGACGGTTCGTGCACAGACGGCGGGCGTCACTTCGATCCGGCCGCCGCCGCATGGCTGGTGTCCGGCGAGATGCTAGGCGGCGTGCAACGAAGCTGCTAACCATTGCCGCTTCGTTTGACCAGGGATCACGGATCGAAGCATGGATAACCGCAGCGACATCTGGCGTGGCGTCGACACGATCAAGGCGCGTTTCATCGACCTCAGCGACAAGGTCTGGGGCACGCCCGAGGTGTGCTACACCGAGGCGCGATCAGCCGCCGAGCATCTCGCCGAGCTGCGCCATCAGGGTTTCCGCATCACCGAGAACGTCGCCGGCATCCCGACTGCGCTGATGGGCGAGTGGGGCGAGGGCGGTCCGGTCATCGCCTTCATGGGTGAATATGACGCGCTGCCGGGATTGAGTCAGGAGGCGGGTGTCGCCGAGCACCGTCCGATCGAGACCGGTGGCCATGGCCATGGCTGCGGTCACAATCTGCTCGGTTCCGCCGCGCTGCTCGCCGCGACCGCGGTGAAGGACTGGCTTGCCGAGAACAAGGTGCCGGGCCGCGTGCGTTATTACGGGTGCCCTGCGGAAGAGGGTGGCGCGGCAAAGGCCTTCATGGTGCGCTCCGGTGCGTTCGAAGATGCCGATATCGCCATCACCTGGCATCCGCACAGCTTCTGGGAGGTGGCGGTGACGCCGTCGCTCGCCAACACGCGCGCGGATTTCATCTTCACCGGCCGCACATCGCATGCGGCGGCCTCGCCGCATCTCGGCCGCTCTGCGCTCGACGCGGTGGAATTGATGAACGTCGGCGTCAACTACATGCGTGAGCACATGCCGAGCGACGCGCGCGTGCACTATGCCTTGCTCGACACCGGCGGCATCGCGCCCAACGTGGTGCAGGCCCATGCGCGCGTGCGCTATTCGATCCGTGCCCGCGATCTTCCCGGCATGAACGAGCTGGTCGAGCGCGTGTCCAAGATCGCGCAAGGCGCGGCGCTGATGACCGAGACCAAGGTGGAAATGAAGATCATCTCCGCGGTCTCCAACATCCTGCCGAACACGCCGCTGGAACAGGCGCTGCACCGGGTGATGGAAGAGCTCGGACCGCCGCATTTCGACGACGCGGACAAGAGCTTTGCCGGCCAGATCCGTGCAACGCTGAGCGACAAGGACATCTCGTCGGTCTACTACGCGATCGGCATGGAGCCGACCGATCGGCCGCTGGCCGACTTCCTGGTGCCGCTGGATGCCAAGCGCAACCCGCTGGTCGGCTCGACCGATGTGGGCGACGTGAGCTGGGTGGTCCCGACCGTGCAGGTCCACGCACCGACGGTTGCAATTGGCACGCCCTTCCACACCTGGCAGGTGGTCGCGCAAGGCAAGAGCCCGCATGCACACAAGGCCATGGTGCAGGCGGCCAAGGCGATGGCCGGGCTCGGCATCAAGGCGCTGACGGAACCGGAGCTGATCAAGTCTGCCAAGGCGGATCTTCAGAAGCGGACGGCCAAGACGCCTTACGTTTGTCCGTTGCCGGACCACGTCGCGCCGCCGCTCGATATGTCCGTGGCGTAGAATTTCGCCTCGATACTTCGTCTGATCCGGCGAACAAATTTTCCGCAGTGCAGCGCGCAATCCAGCATGTTTTGATGCTGGATTGCCGAACGGATGGGCTCACGGAACGTCGTTTTGCCCAACAGGCAGCCAGAAGACCGTTTGCACACACACGGTCCCAGTTGACGTCCACCCCATTCGGTGTGCCATCTACTGCCAGCCAAATAGGCGGCCGCACTTCACGGCCGCCTCATCACTATGGAAACCAGACGGGGGACAACCATGCTGGATAAAGAACTGCGTTCGATGATCGGGCAGGTGAAGGACGGGCGGATGGATCGCCGCGCCTTCATCCAGCGCCTGGCTGCCGTGGGCCTGACCGCACCGCTGGCCAACCAGATCCTCGCGCTCGGCGGTGTCGCCATGGCCGAGGGCGCCTCGACCTACAAGCCGACCAAGCGCGGCGGTGGCGGCGCATTGAAGCTGTTGTGGTGGCAGGGTCCGACCTTGCTCAATCCGCATTTCGCCACCGGCACCAAGGACCAGGACGGTTCGCGCCTGTTCTACGAGCCGCTCGCCTGCTGGGATCCGGACGGCAACATGAAGCTGGTTCTGGCGTCCGAAATTCCCTCGACCCAGAACGGCCTGCTGGCCGCCGACGGCAAATCGGTAACGTGGAAGCTGAAGCCCGGCGTGAAATGGCACGACGGCAAGCCGTTCTCGGCCGACGACGTCGTCTTCACTTGGGAATACATCATCGATCCGGCGACCGCCGCCGTCACCGTGGCGACCTACCGCGACATCACGGTCGAGAAGGTGGATGACCTCACGGTCCGCCTCACCTTCAAGAAGCCGACGCCGTTCTGGGCGGACGCCTTTGTCGGTGCAACCGGACAGATTCTGCCCAAGCACCTGTTCGCCGAGTACAAGGGCTCCAAGTCTCGCGAAGCGCCGAACAACCTCGCGCCCGTCGGTACCGGCCCCTACAAGTTCCTCGAGTTCAAGCCCGGCGACCTGATCCGCGGCGAGATCAACAAAGACTATCACATGCCGAACCGGCCCTATTTCGACACGCTCGAGATGAAGGGCGGTGGCGACGCTGTGTCGGCCGCACGCGCGGTGATCCAGACCGGCGAGTATGATTTCGGTTGGAACATCCAGGTCGAGGACGACGTCCTCCTGCGCCTGGAGAAGGGCGGCAAGGGCAAGACCATCTATGCCGTGGGTGGCGACACCGAGTTCATCGCGCTCAATTTCACCGATCCCAACACCGAGGTCGACGGCGAACGCTCCTCGATGAAGACCAAGCATCCGTTGTTCTCCGACCCCGCCGTGCGCAAGGCGCTGTCGCTGCTGGTCGATCGCGAGTCCATCAAGAAGGCCATCTATGGCCGCGCTGGCCGCACCACCGCGAACTTCCTCAACGGCCCCGAAAAGTTCGTCTCCAAGAACACCTCATGGGAGTTCAGCATCGAGAAAGCCTCGAAGATCCTGGACGATGCCGGCTGGAAGCCGGGCGCCGACGGCATCCGCGAGAAGGATGGCAAGAAGCTGAAGCTGCTCTACCAGACCTCGATCAACGGCCCGCGCCAGAAGACCCAGGCGATCGTCAAACAGGCCTGTCAGAAGGCCGGCATCGACGTCGAGCTGAAGTCGGTCGTGGCCTCGGTGTTCTTCTCGTCGGACGTCGCCAATCCCGACACCTATGCGAAGTTCTATGCCGACATCGAGATGTTCCAGATCCCGATGAGCCAGCCCGATCCGGCCCAGCACATGCGCCGCTATCATTCGACCAACGTGGCGACGAAGGAGAATAAGTGGCAGGGCACCAACTTCCCGCGCTATGTCAACAAGGAGTACGACACCACCATCGACGCCGCCGACGGCGAGATGGATCCGGTCAAGCGCGCGGCGCTCTACATCAAGGCCAACGACCTCCTGTTCCAGGACACCGTGTTCATTCCGGCGCAGCACCGGCTCAAAGTGGAGGCGGCCTCGAACACGCTGCGCCCGGTGATCTCCGGCTGGGCCAACGAAACCGACAATCTGTTCGACTGGTACCGCGAGGAATGATCCCCCAACTCTAGACGGGGCCTTTCCCTCATGAGCCAATACGTCCTGCGTCGCCTGCTGATCGCGATTCCGAGCCTGCTCGGAATCTCGGTCGTGCTGTTCGTCGTGCTCGCGCTCGCGCCCGGCGATCCGTTCTCCGAGCTGGCGACCAATCCGAACGTGCCGCCCGAAGTTCAGGCGGCGCTTCGGGCCAAGTTCGGCCTCGATGATCCGATTCACCTCCGCTACCTGCACTGGCTCAACGCCATGCTGCACGGCGACTGGGGCTTCTCCTTCGTCAGCCGGATGAACGTCGACACGCTGATCCTCCAGCGCCTGCCGGCCACCCTCTACGTGATAGGCTCGGCGCAGATCCTGGCGCTCCTGATCGCAATCCCCGTCGGGGTCTATGCCGCGACCAAGCCGTATTCGTTGTTCGACCAGATCGCGAATACGCTCGCCTTCGTCGGCTTCTCGCTGCCGACCTTCTTCACCGGCATCCTGTTCATCCTGATCTTTTCGGTCACGCTGGACTGGTTGCCTTTCGTCTATACGACCGACATCAAGGCGACCGGCATCCGCTGGGTGCTGGAGATGATCAGGCAGGCGATCATGCCGGTGGCGGTGCTCGGCCTGTTCCAGGCGGCGTCGATGACGCGTTTCGTGCGCTCGGCGATGCTCGACGTGATCCGGCTCGACTACGTCACCACGGCGCGTGCCAAGGGCCTTGGCCAAGCCAAGGTCATCATCAAGCACGTGATGCGCAACGCCATGATCCCGGTCGTGACGCTGATTGCATTGCAGATGCCCGCGGTGTTCGGCGGCGCCATCGTCACCGAGCAGATCTTCCGCATCCCCGGCATCGGCTCGCTGCTGATCTCCTCCATCCTTTCCAACGACACGCCGGTGGTGATGGCCGTCACCTTCGTCTTCGCGTGCCTCGTCGTGCTGTTCAATCTCATCGCGGACGTGCTCTATGGCTGGCTTGACCCTCGCATCTCCCTCCGCTGAGCGGGGCGTCTACTCGCCCTGGCGCGAGACGTGGCGGCGTTACAGCCGCCACCGGCTCGCGGTGATCAGCGCCTTCCTGCTCCTGATCCTGGTGCTGGCGGTGGTGATCGGCCCGTTCATCTGGCGCATCAAGATCAACGACATCGACATCATCGCAGGCATGCAGGGCCCATCGCTCGCCCATCCCTTCGGCACCGACGATCTCGGCCAGGACATCCTGGCGCGCATGATCTATGGCGGGCGGATCTCGCTCGCGGTCGGGCTCGCCGCCATGCTGGTTTCGGTGTTCATCGGCACGCTGATCGGCGCGCTCGCCGGCATGTCGCGCGGCGCGCTCGGACACGGCCTGATGTGGCTCACCGACCTCTTCCTGTCGCTGCCGCAACTGCCGCTGCTGCTGCTGCTCATCTATCTCTTCCGCGACGGGCTGAAGCAGTTGTTCGGACCCGAGGGCGGCATCTTCATCCTGATCGTGCTCGTGATCGGAGGCCTTCGCTGGATGCCGGTGGCGCGCCTGGTGCGTGCGCAGTTCCTGTCGATCCGTGAGAAGGAGTTCGTCGAAGCCGCGCGCGCGCTCGGCGCCAGTCCGGTGCGACAGGTGGTGCGCCACATCCTGCCCAATGCGGTCGGCCCGGTGATCATCGCCGGTACCATCGACGTCGCCGCTGCGATCATCGCGGAATCGACGCTGTCCTTCCTCGGCCTCGGCTTCCCGCCGGATACCCCGACCTGGGGCCGGCTGCTGTTCGATGCCAAGGACTTTCTCGACATCGGTCCGCACTGGGCGCTGTTTCCGGGCGGCGCGATCTTCATCGCGGTGGTCGCCATCAACTTCATCGGTGACGGCCTGCGTGACGCGCTCGATGCGCGACGGGTGATCTGATGGCTCCGCTGCTCGAAATCAAGGGCCTGAAAACCCACTTCTCCACCGACGACGGCATCCTCCAGGCCGTCGACGGCGTCGACATCTCCATCAACAGGGGCGAGACGCTCTGCGTCGTCGGCGAGTCCGGCTGCGGCAAGACCGTGACGGCGATGTCGATCCTGAAGCTGATCGCGATGCCGCCGGGCCGGATCGCGGCGGGCCAGATCATCTTCGAGGGCCGCGATCTCGTGCCGCTGACGAGCAATCAGCTCGACGAGATCAGGGCCAAGGAGATCGGCTTCATCTTCCAGGAGCCGATGACCTCGCTCAATCCGGTGCTCACGATCGGCGAGCAAATCGCCGAGAGCCTACGCCGGCATGAAGCGGTGACCAAGAAGCAGGCGCTCGAGCGCACCATCGAGATGCTGAAGCTGGTGCAGATCCCCAATGCCGAAGGCCGCGTGCACAACTATCCGCACCAGTTCTCCGGCGGCATGCGCCAGCGCGTGATGATCGCGATGGCGCTCGCCTGCAAGCCGAAGCTGATCATCGCCGACGAGCCCACCACCGCGCTCGACGTCACCATCCAGGCGCAGATCCTCGACCTGCTCCAGGACATGAAGGTCCGCTTCGGCATGGCGGTGATGCTGATCACCCATGCAATGGGCGTCGTCGCCGAGACCGCGCAGCGTGTTGTCGTGATGTATGCCGGCAAGGTGGTGGAGGAGGCGTTGGTCGACGACCTCTTCGGCGATCCCCGCCATCCCTATACGCAAGGGTTGATCCGCTCGATTCCCCGCATCGACCTCGACAGCGAGCACAAGACGCGGCTGGAGGCGATCGGCGGCTCGGTGCCGATCCTGATCAATCCGCCGGTCGGCTGCCGCTTTGCCCCGCGCTGCAAGTTTGCCATGAAGGTCTGCACCGAGAAGGAGCCGCTGCTGCGCGAGATCGCGCCCGACCATCGCATGGCCTGTCATCTGGGAGATACTAATTTGGGAGACGCGGCATGAGCGAGCCCTTGCTCCGCGTCAGCGGCCTGAAGAAACATTTCCCTGTGCTCGGCGGCCTGTTGTCGCGCCAGGTCGGCACCGTCTATGCGGTCGACGGCGTGTCGTTCTCGGTCAATCGCGGCGAGACGCTTGGTCTCGTCGGCGAGTCCGGCTGCGGCAAGTCGACGACGGGACGCTGCGTGCTGCGCCTGATCGAGCCGACCGACGGCGAGGTCACCTTCGACGGCCAGGATGTGCGCAAGCTCGGCGGCAACGATCTGCGCGCGATGCGACGGAACATGCAGCTGGTGTTCCAGGATCCGTTCGCCTCGCTCAATCCGCGCATGACGGTCGGCGCGATCCTCGGCGAGGCCTTCACCATCCACAATCTCGCCTCATCCGCGAAAGAGCGCGAGGAGCGCGTCGCGGCTCTCCTGGTCAAAGTCGGGCTCAAGGCCGAGCACATGCGGCGCTATCCGCATGAATTCTCCGGCGGCCAGCGCCAGCGTATCGTGATCGCGCGCGCGCTCGCGGTCGAACCGAAACTGATCGTCTGCGACGAGCCGGTCTCCGCGCTCGACGTGTCGATCCAGGCGCAGGTGATCAACCTCCTGGAAGATCTCCAGGCCGAGCTGAACCTCACCTATCTGTTCGTCGCGCACGATCTCTCTGTGGTCGAACACATCTCCGACCGCGTCGCGGTGATGTATCTCGGCCGCATCGTCGAGCTGGCGAAGGCGAGCGACCTCTACCGCAACCCGCAGCATCCCTACACCAGGGCGCTCCTATCCGCGGTGCCGGTGCCCGATCCCAAGCTCAAGCGCGAACGCATCCGCCTCAAGGGCGACGTGCCGAGCCCGATGAAGCCGCCATCCGGCTGCCACTTCCACACCCGCTGTCCGATCGCCCAGCCGCGCTGCGCGGAAAGCGCGCCGGAGCTGAGAGAAGGGGCGGGCGGGCATTTTGTCTCGTGCCATCTGGCTTGATGCCGGCGGAGGGCCGCGCGGATCATTCGTGAAGCAGGCCGAGCTCCGAAAGGGCCTGCCTGAAGCTCTCCACTGACGTGTGGTGATGCGCGAACAGACCCGCCTCGCGTGCGCCGGCGACATTTGCCATGAGATCGTCGACGAACAGGGCGGTCTCTGGCCCGACGTTGAGCTCCGACAGACAGAGGCGGTAGCAGCGCGGGTCCGGCTTCGCGGTCTTGAATTGGGCTGAGGTGTAGATTCGGGAGCCGAACAGCGGGCGCAAGTCCGGTAGCAGCGTGTCGATATGATCAGCGACCAGCGTGGTGTTGTTGGTCAGGACGGCAATGTCGACGGTCTTACGCAAGCTGCCGGCAATCTCCAGCATCGCGCCTTTGGCTTGCATTGAACGGCGCCGCGCCTCGACCCATTCGTCGAGCGAGAGCGGATAGCCGATGCGCTCGCCGAAGCCCCGCAAATAGTCGGCGGCATCGAGAGCGCCGCAATCGCCAAGCAGCTCGAATCCGCTGTCCCAGATCGCCTTGTGGATGAACTCGCTGGTCGATCCCGCAAGCTCCGCCAGACATGCGACACGTTTTCCCCTGTCGTAGTCGCACAGGACATTGTCCATGTCGAAGAGGACGAGCTTGATCCCATTAGTCACAGCAGCACTCTCGGAGTGGCCGGACATCCGGCCGTGATCCGAGTCATATCCTGTCCGAATACGGGCGACAAACGCGGAGCAAAAACCAGCCGATGCGAGGCCCAAAGTCGGCGAGTTTCGAGGGCGGAATCTCCGATGTCACGCGCTCTTGGCGGGCCAGGGGACCACCTGTCCCGACATCACCAGCCGGTCACGGCCGCTGTCCTTGGCGGCGTAGAGCGCGCGATCGGCGGCCGCGACCAACGTGCTGCAGTCCATCGTGGTCTGGGACGGAAGAGCAGCCGCGCCGCCGACGCTCGCAGTCACCAGCCGGGAAGGTGGATTCTGCGCATGCAGCATGGCGAGATCGAGCAGCGCCTGGCGGATTCCTTCGCCGACCTCGGCGCAACCATCCGGGCCGGTGTTCGGCAACAGCACCGCGAATTCCTCGCCGCCGTAACGCGCCGCGAGGTCGGCCGGACGTCTCGCGTAGGTGGACAGAATCCGGCCGAGCGCGCGCAGGCAGGCGTCGCCCGCCAGATGTCCGTAATGGTCGTTGAACTTCTTGAAATGATCGACATCGATCAGCAGCAACGAGAGCTGCGTGCCGTCGCGCCGGGCACGCGCCCATTCGTCGGCAAGGCGTTCGTCGAATGCGCGCCGGTTGGCGAGACCGGTGAGACCGTCGGTCGTTGCCAGCGAGGCGAGCTTGTCCTGAAGGTCCTTCTGCTCGGTCATGTCGCGCACCACCGCGACGACGCCGTCGATCGCGCCGCTGTCCGACGCCAGCGTCACGTGCAGCGCCGCCTCGGCCCAGATCTCGCCCTTGTCGCGATGATGCTGGCGATAGACGAACCGCGCCTCCTCGGCCTCGCCGTTCCTCAGCGCGGTGATGGCCTGCCGGACCCGTTCCATGTCGTCCGCGTGAATGCCAGCGAGCGCCGACGTGCCCAGCAATTCCTCGGCGGACCAGCCGGTGATGCGCGCGCATGAGGGAGAGACGTAGAGCACGCGGTTGTCCAGTCCGATCCGGGTCACCATGTCGCTGGATTGCTCGGCCAGCAGGCGGAAATTTGCTTCCTTGGCGACCAAGGCCTGGGCCATGCGCTGCCGCTGCACCAGCTGACGGACCAGGTAGGAGCCGATCAATGCGATCAGCACAACGAGGCCGAGGACGAAGGTCATGCGTGTGGTCGCTGCGCGCCGCCAGGAGGCCAGCACGTCGTCTTGCGACTTGCTCGCCAGCACCATCAGGGGATAGCGGCTGCTGCGCTGATAGTAGCTCAGCCGGTCCACGCCATCGATCGGCGACCTGAAATAGTAGACCGCCCCGGCGGGGCGGCTTTTCCAACTTCTGAACAAGGGCGCATTGGACAGGTCGCGTCCGACGAAGGCGCCGCTCTCGTCGCGACTGCGCGCCAGCATGGTGCCGCTATTGTTGAGCAGCGAGGCCGAGCCGTTCGGCCCGAAGTCGAAGCGCTCGTAGAATTTGACGAAATAGCTGACGTCGATCGTGAGCAGGGCAACGCCGGCGAAGCCGCCGTCGGAATCGTTGATCCGGCGGGACACGGTGATAATCCATTGGCCGCCGGCTTTGCTCTTGACGGGCGGTCCGATCAGCGTGCCCGTCGCCGGCGAGTCGCGATGGTGACGGAAATAGTCGCGGTCGCTGTTGTTGAGCTTGGAGAAGTCGAGGTGTTCAGTCGTGGCAAGCCACCCGCCGGTCGCGTCATAGATGAAGATGCCGCGGATGCGGTCCGATGATTTGCGTGTCGGCAGATAGGCCTGGAGTTTCGCAATCGCATCCGGACCCGTCCCGTCGATTTCGAGCCGGTGAACCAGCCCGACCAGGATCGTATCGGCGAGTTCGAACGTATCGTCCGCGTGCTGGATCAGCGAATGCGCCAGATTGGTGACGTCGATCTCGGCGGTCCTGAGATCGGCATTGCGCGCCTCCCATTCGCGCCAGGCGCTCAAGCCGAGGATCTCAACGCAAATCAGCACGATGAATCCCGCGGCCCAGAGCGGAAGGCGCGTCTTGCCGAGTTCGCGGCTCGTCACCATCAGGCTTGCTCCATTTCGGAGCAAACCTCTCACTTTGGCCTTAACGGCCTATTGCAACTTCTGCGATGATTTTGTGCGTCCGTATTCAACCGGAGGGAGTTGACGATATCTTGATTGACTCTCCTCGGCGGTTGTTAACCACCTTGCCGCAGCGCGACAGCTTCATCCGCGTCCGCTGCGTCATCCCTCCAGCGTGAAGCCGACGCGCAGCGTCACTTGATAGTGACGGACAGTGCCGTTCTCGATGTGACCCCGTGTCTGCACCACCTCGAACCATTTCATCTCGCGAATGGTCTTGGCGGCGCGGCCGATCGCGTTCTTGATCGCATCGTCGATCGACGTCTCGGATGATCCGACCAGTTCCAGGATCTTGTAGACGTGATCATGTTCGGCTGTGGGCATGATGAACCTCCTCGGTTGCGCCGCGGCACGCGGCGCAGCGTACGCTCTCATCTGAACGAGCGCCGGCCGGTCCGGTTCCGTCCTGCGCGATGGTGTCACGCTCGGGTAGGCTATTCCGCGGCCTGCGTCACGATGGGGGCAGGCTGCAGTCCACGCCACAGCAGCCGCAGCAACATGGCCAACAGCGCCATCATCGCGAAGCCTCCGAGCGAAGGCGTAAACTTGTCATCCAGATCCGCTTCATTGCCGAACTGCGCCGCGAGCCTTGCCGATTGCAGCATTCCATAGGCGCCGGCAAGCAGGATCAGCCCGTAGACGAAGCTGCGCTCGCGCACGTTTGCCACTTGTGCCAGGTCGGGGAGCATCAACGCGAGGCCAATCCCGATGATCGGCAGGTCATAGTCATAGGCGTACGGGCTGATCATCACCGAGACCATGGCGACGACACCGAGCGCAAACGAGGGCGACATTCTGCGCGCCGCTCCAAGCCAGAGGGCAAGCACGATCGCAGACAAGGCGAGGCTCGCCGCAGCTGCCTGTGCCCAGAAGGCAATGCTCGGGGGTACGCCGGCCCGACTGAGCGCAGCGTAGGTTGAGACCATTCGGAACAGCGGATAAAAGCCGCGGTCGAGGAAGATCGCAGATTCCCTGATTGCGCCTAGCCATGCGGCCCAAATCTGCCATCCGAACACTAGCGTGCAGACGAGCGAGCTTGCGAGCACGACTGCTGCGGCGGTTGCAAGCGCCGTCCAGCGGCGCGTCGCAAGCATGTAGAGGCCCGCGGCGATAGCCAGATGTGGCTTGATCACCATTGCTCCGAGCGCAAGACCAGCGATGATCTGGCGCCGCTCCACGTTGAGGCAAACGGTGCCGATCAGGGCGCCGGTGAGAAAGCCATTCTGGCCGCAGCCGACCGTGATCGCCAGCGCGGGAAACAGCACGACCAAGATGTGCGCGAAATTGTTGCGGGCGATGGCCCGAATCGTCAGGAGATAGGCAGTGAGCGTCGCGGTGATAAACAGCAGATAGGCGATGCCGGCCGGCAGGAGCGCAAGGGGAGCCACCAGCAGGTCGAATTGCGGCGGATAAGTCCAGGGCATGAAGCTGGTCGAACCGTTGAACGCCTGCTGAAGCTGGACCAGCGTCTCGAACCGGTAGACGAGATCAAGCTGACCATGCCAGATCTGCCGCGCAACGAGGTAGAAGGCGTCGAAATCGGACAGTTCGCGGACTTGCCAGGCGCTCCAGCGGCCGAACCTGAACGTCTTGAACAGCACCATCACCGCGAGCGTCGCGAGCACGAAGCGGACATAAATCGTTCGCTTCGACGGTGAGGATTGAACCGCTTCCAGCGTTTCGGCAAACATTGGTGACGACCTCGAACCTGACAGATCGCGGCCTGGCACGCGGTTCCGCGGATCCCGGCCAAACTGCCACCAGAGGTTTAAGGGACGGTAACGACTGCTACAGAATTTACGTCAGCATGGCCCCGGAAGAGCAGCTGATAGCTCATGTATGGAGCAGTTGCGGGGATAGGGATGTGCGGTGGTCATCGTCGCGGCGCGTGGACAGGAATACGCCGCGGGTAAATTAGTTCGCACTCGATACGACAATCGCCTTCAAGCACCCGAAATGCCCTTACGGATCCAGCTCGGTATCCCAGTAAAGATAGTCCAGCCAGCTGTCGTGCAGATAGTTCGGCGGAAACAGGCGGCCGTTGCGGTGGAGCTGGTGCACGGTCGGCGCGAACGCGCTCTGGCGCGGAAACATTTTTGCTTGCGCTGGCGTGAGATTGCCTTTGCGCAGATTGCAGGGCGAGCACGCCGCGACCACGTTCTCCCAGGTGGTCTGGCCGCCTTTGCTGCGCGGGATGATGTGATCGAAGGTGAGGTCTTCGGGCGAGCCGCAATATTGGCAATTGAAGCGGTCGCGGAGGAAGACGTTGAAACGGGTGAAGGCGGGATGGGTGGTCGGCTTGACGAAGGATTTGAGCGAAACCACGCTCGGCAGTTGCATCTCTAACGTCGGACTTCGAACCGCCTGGTCGTAATGCGCGACGATGTTGACGCGGTCGAGGAACACCGCCTTGATCGCGTCCTGCCACGACCACAGAGACAGTGGGTAGTAACTCAGCGGCCGGAAGTCCGCATTCAGCACCAACACCGGCCAACTGCCTTGCGAGACATGTGCGTTCAAGTAACGCTCCCGGCCTCCAATATACGCTGCGAAGCAGCATGTACTGACATACTACATGCAGCGTGACGGGATTGTGAAGCCCGTTGAGCGACTTATTCAGTCGCGAGCAATGCGGCGGCGGGGTGGCAAAAGCGCCCAAAAAGCCGCGATTCCGGGCAGGGCCATGCAGCCGGCCCGGAACCGCCTTCCCGGTGCGTTGCGCCTGCCTTAGCTACTCGCGCACCCGCTCAAGCTTTTGCAGGCACCGAGTCGTGCGCACCGCGGCCGGCATCTCCTCGTCCGGAAAGCTGGTCTTCCAGTCGGTGACGCCGACCTCGCCGACATAGATGTCGCCCTTCGAATCCAGCGCGATGCCGTGGGGCGCCAGGAATTTGCCGCTGGCGACGCCCGGCCCCTCCTCGCCGCCGAGCCGGGCAATGCGCTTGCCCTTGGCATCCACGATCGACAGCCGCGGACCGAGATTGGGCACCTTGCGGTTGACGGCCATGCCGGGGCCGAGCTCGCCGATCACGAAGGTCGGGCCCTTAGCCCCGCCGCAGCAGCACAGCGCGCAGGGGCGGTGCAGGTTGTTCCACTGCGTCTCGTACTTGCCCTCGCCGTTGAACACCTGCACCCGGTGGTTCTCGCGGTCGGCGACGTAAACCCAGCCGTCGGCGTCGGTGGCAATATTGTGCACGATGTTGAACTGCCCGGGATCGGTGCCGGGCTCGCCCCAGCTCTTAAGCAGCTTGCCGTCAGGCGTGAACTTGTGCACCCGCGCATTGCCATAGCCGTCGGAGACGTAGATCTCGCCCTTCGGCGACAGCGCGGTGTGGGTGCAGCGATGGAAAGGATCGCCGCTCATGAACGGCGCCGGCTTTTCGGGGATACCGATCGTCAGCAGCACCTTGCCGTCAGTGGTGCATTTGCGCACCGTGTGGTCGCCGTCATCGGTGCAATAGAGATTGTCGTCGGCGTCGATGTGCAGGCCGTGCGCGCGCGAGAACAGGCCTTCGCCGAAACTGCGCAAAAAGCTGCCCTCGCGGTCCAGCACCACCATCGGATGGGCACCGCGGTTGAAGACGTAGATCTGGTCCTTGCTGTCGACCGCGACGGAGGCGACGTCGGTGAGCTGCCAGCCGTCCGGCAGTTTTGCGAAATTTTCGACGACGCGGTAGCGGTGCTCGCCGGTGCCGAGAATGGCTGGCATGTGTATCTTCCCTCAATTCCCGAGTGGGGGTGCGATGCAGTCCCCACGTTGTCATTGCGAGCGCGGCGAAGCAATCCAGAATCCCTCCGCGGAGACAGCCTGGATTGCTTCGCTGCGCGCGCAATGACGATGTTGCCCAAGCTGTGCTCAATGGCATAGTCACAGCGCTTGGCAAAATCCCTTCCTCGATCGCCTTGATCTGGAGCGCGAGATATTTCGAGGTGATCCGGCACAGATCCCGAAAGTGTGCAGCGGTTTTCCGAAGCGATCATGCTTCGAAATGAGCTGACGCTATACTGGTTCGGCTGACGTCAAAAGCGTTTACCCGGAGTGCCGTCAACTGTGGTTTGCCCAATAAGGATCGCGCAGCTTGCGCTTGAAGATCTTTCCGGTCGCCTCACGGGGCAACGCGTCCAGGAATTGGACCTCCTTCGGCACCTTGAAGTTGGCCAATCGCTCGCGCAGAAAAGCCCGCACGCCCGCGGCCGTGAGCTGCGCACCGGACTCCGGCTCGACGCAGGCGCACAGCCGCTCGCCAAATTCGGCGTCGGGAATGCCGAACACGGCGCAGTCGCGCACCCCTCGCATTGCGATCAGCACGCTCTCGATCTCGGCGGGATAGATGTTGACGCCGCCCGAGATCACCATGTCGCGCTTGCGGTCGCACAGGAACAGATAGCCGTCTTCGTCGAGATAGCCGACGTCGCCGACGCTGACGAGGCCGTCGCGTCCGGCTTCGGCGCGGGCCTGCGCCTTGCCGTGATAGTCGAAGTCCGGCACCGCCGTTTGGCGCATGTAGATCTCGCCGACCTCATTGACGTCGCAAAGGCTGCCGTCATCGCGAAAAATCTTGACGATGCCGCCTTCGATGGCGCGGCCCACCGTGCCGGGCTTTTTCAGCGCCTCCTCGGCCGAGTGCCAGACCGGGATGCCCGTCTCGGTCGAGCCGAAATATTCGTTGATGACCGGTCCCCACCAATCGATCATGGCGCGCTTGACCTCGGGCGGGCAGGGCGCGGCGCCATGCACGACGAAGCGCAGCGACGACAGGTCGTAGTGCTGCCTGACGGCTTCGGACAGGCGCAACAGGCGGACGAACATGGTCGGCACCATGTGGATATGCGTCACACGGTGGCGCTCGATCAGCGCCAGCAACTCCTCGGCGTCGAACCGCGCCTGGAGCACGATGGTGCAGCCGTTGCGGAAGGCCATCATGCCGTAGGAATGCGGCGCCGAGTGATACATCGGGCCGTTGATCAGCACGACCTGGTCCTCGCGCGGCTTGATGCCGTAGGCGATCGCGCCGACGCGCTCGGAGGCGGCCGCCTGTTCCGGCTGCATCGGCATGCGCCGCACGCCCTTCGGCATGCCCGTGGTCCCCGACGTGTAGATCATCGCCGCGGCACGGCGCGGCGGCTCCTGCATTTCCGGATGGCTGTCCCGCCAGCCGTCCCAATCGGTCAGTCCGGCCGGGACCTCGGTCAGCTCATGGGGAATGGCGAAGGTCGTCGCCAGCTCGGGCGGCGTCGCGACGACGAGCAGGCGGACGTCCTCGGGCAAGCCGGCGCGGATCTGCGGCAGCAGGTCGGCGTGGCAGACCAGGATCTTCGCACCGCTATCCGTCAGGATATAGCGGACCTCCTCGGCTTTCAGGTGCCAGTTGATCGGTACCACGGGGCTGCCGAGCGCGGCCGAAGCCGCGACTACCTCGAACAGAGCGAAATCGTTACGCAGCATCATGGCGACCGGCGCGCCTTCGGCAAGGCCGAGGGCGCGAAGCCCGCTCGCCGCGCGTCTGATGCGCGCCTGGATCTCGTCGTTGCCGATCTGGCGCTCACCGCTGATGATCATTGTGTGTCCTCGAGTCTAGCGATCGTCCAGCACGTCACCGAACCCTACCCAGCTCTTGCCATTGAAGCGCCGGAGCTGAAGCTGCTGGAACGGCAGGTAGTCGTCGGGGCCGGTGGTGACGGACATGCCCGGCAGCAGCAGCGGCAGCTTCACCTCCTTCAGCGAGGCCGCCTGGCGCATGATGTTGTCGCGGCTTAAATCATCCTTGCACGCCTTCAGCACGGTCATCAGCAGCGTCGCATAGTGGTAGCCGGCTGCGTAGTTGGAATTGGAGAGATCCGCGTTCGGCATGTATTGCTTCATGAAGGAGAAATATTCCTTCACGCCGGGATCGCTGGCCCATTGCGGGTCCATCGTGTCCTTCTGGTTGCTCGACGAGATCAGGCCGACGGCGTTGTCGAGCCCGGCGGGCTCCAGGAACGAGATCGACGAGGCTGAGGTCGGCACGAAGAACAGCTCGGGCTTCCAGCCGATCTCAGCCACGCCCTTGATCATCTGCGAGGTGAACTTGCCGAGCACGACGCCGAACAGCACGTCGGCGCCCGACGCCTTCAGGGTCGAGAGCTGCGAGCTGATCGTCGGCGCGCTGGTCTCATAGGTCTGCTCCGCAACGATCATGCTGGCGGCCTTGGCGCCGAGCGCGCGTTTGAAGCCCGCGACATAGTCGCGGCCGAAATCGTCGTTCTGGGACAGGATGGCGATCTTGGCGTCGGGCTTGGTCCGCAGCACGTGCTTGGCATAGACCACGCCCTCGGACTCGTAGGCGGCCATGCCGGGCATGGTCCACGGATATTTCTGCGGATCGGCCCATTTCGTCGCGCCCGAGAGCACGAACAGCTGCGGGACTTTCTTGCCGTTGAGATAGCGCTGCACGGCGCTGTTGGTGGCGGTGCCGAGCGAGCCGAACATCATCAGCACTTCGTCCTGTTCCACCAGCTTGCGGGTCTGCTCGACTGTTTTCGGCGGCGAGTAGGCGTCGTCCAGCGTGATGAACGTGACCTTGCGGCCGTTGATGCCGCCCTCGGCATTGACCTTCTCGAAGAAGGCCTCCTGCGTCCGCCCGATCGCGCCGAAGCCGGAGGCCGGACCGCTATAGGGCAGGGTTTGTCCGATGCGGATCTCGCCGTTGCCTTCGGCATGGGCGCCGCCGCTGGCGAGCGCCAGCAGGGACAGGCCGATCAGTGCGGCTGCCAGCTTCATGATGTCCTCCCGCTCTTTCTTGCCCGGTCCGAGACGTCAGGCGCTCACACGCATCAGGAAATCCTGGCGGGCCTGATCGAATTCACTCTTCATGCGGTCGACGAGCTCCGCGACGGGAGGGACATCGGTGATCTGTCCGATGCCCTGGCCCGATCCCCAGATGTCGCGCCACGCTTTCGATTTCATGTTGCCGCCGGAGCCAAAGTTCATCTTCGATTTGTCGGCGACCGGGAGATTGTCCGGGTCGAGCCCGGCGGCAGTGATCGAAGGGCCGAGATAGTTGCCGTGCACGCCGGTGAACAGGTTGGTGTAGACGATGTCGTGCGCGGCGTGCTGCGTCAGCGCCGACTTGTAGGCTTCGTCGGCATTGGCTTCCCTCGTGGCGATGAAGCGCGTGCCCATATAGGCGAGGTCGGCGCCCAGCGTCAGCGCGGAGGCGATGCCAAAGCCGTCGCTGATCGCGCCCGACAACAGAATCGCGCCGTCGAACCATTGCTTGACCTCGCGCACCAGCGCGAAGGGCGACAGCGTGCCGGCATGTCCGCCGGCACCGGCGCAGACCAGGATCAGGCCGTCGACGCCTTGCTCGGCGGCTTTGCGTGCATGCTTGACGTTGATGACGTCGTGGAACACCAGCCCGCCATAGGAGTGCGCGGCCTTGACGATCTCCGCCGGCGGCCGCAGCGAGGTGATGATGATGGGCGCCTTGTGCTTGACGCAGGTCTCCATGTCCTTCATCAGCCGGTCGTTGGAGGCATGGCAGATCTGGTTGACGGCGTAGGGCGCGACCTTCTTGCCGGGATTGCGCGATCTGTATTCGCCGAGCTCGTCCTCGATCCGGCTCAGCCACTCGTCGAGCTGCTCGGCCGGACGGGCATTGAGCGCGGGAAACGAGCCGACGACGCCTGCCTTGCATTGGGCGATCACCAGCTCCGGGCCGGAGACGATGAAGAGGGGCGAGCCGACGACGGGCAGCTCGAGCGAATCCTTCAAGAGAGTGGGCAGCGCCATCATGTCCTCCTGAAACGCGGCACCGCCGGCGGGCGGATGACGAGGCGTTTCCATGTTGATTGTGCCCGGGCGGATTGGCGCCCGTGTTGCAGATTTGATCCCATTATAAGGTTGGACGGCGCGGCCCGGCCGTTCAATAATGAACGGATGACCCTTTAGATTTGAACAAGGCTGCCGATGGACTGGGACCTTTGCAAGACCTTCGTTGCGGTCGCCGATACCGGCAGCTTCACCGCCGCCGCCCGCAGGCTGCACACCAGCCATCCAACCGTCAGCCGCAACATCGCGGCGCTGGAAGCCCAGCTCGGCACGCGGCTGGTGGCGCGCGCCGCTGACGGCCTGGCGCTGACCGCGGATGGAAGGACGTTGCGCGAGCACGCCGAGGCGATGGCAGCTGCGGCGCTACGGGCCGAGACCGCGGTTGCGGCGAAGGGACACAAGGCGCGCGGTATCGTCAAGCTATCGATCGGCGCGACGCTGGCCTCGCATTGGCTGATGCCGCGCTTGCCTGCCTTCCTGCGTGCGCACGATCATATCCAGCTCGAGATCATCACCCATCCGTTTCCGGCAAGCGTGCGCCGGCGTGAGGCGGACGTGGTATTGCGGCCTGTCGACAGCGGCGAGGAAAACCTGGTTGGCCGCAAGATCGGCCGTCTCGGCACGGGATTCTATGCCTCCCGCGATTATGCCGCCGGGCGGTCACTGCCTGAACGGCGCGGCGAGTGGAAGGAGCACAGCGTCATCGGCTTCGCCGACCAGACGTCCAATGCGCAGCTTGCGCGCTGGAGCGACGTCGTCACGCGGCAGGCGAGGGTGGTGATGCGCTGCTCCTCCCAGGGGGACATGCTGGCGGCGGTCCGCGCCGGGATCGGAATCTCGGCACTGTCGTGCTTCGTCGCCGAAGCCTATTCCGATCTCGTGCGCGTCGCCCCGCAGAAGCTCGCCAGCGTCGCGGATCTGTGGCTGCTGGCCCATCCCGACCTTGTCGAGCTGCCGGCGGTGCGCGCCGTGGTCGATTTCGTCGCCGAATGCGCCCGGGCCGACCGCGCGCGGCTGCGGGGCTAGCCCGCCCCCGCGAGCACGCCCTCACGTTTCTTCACCGCGCGGTAATAGCTCCACCACAGATGCGCCGCGGCGCCGCGCAGCGGACGCCAGGGCTCGGCGAGCGGCGCCATCTGCTTCTCCGTCGGTCGCGTCTTCAGGCCGAGACCAAGCTTGATCCCCTCCTGCACGGCGAGGTCGCCGGCCGGCCAGGCGTCGCCATGACCCAGGCAAAACAGCAGATAGACGTCGGCCGTCCAGGGGCCGATGCCGGGCAGCGAGATCAGCGTGTGATGCGCGGCGTCGGCATCCTCTTCGGCGAGAACCTCGAGGTTCAGCCGTTGCGCCGTGATCTCGCGCGCAAGGTGTTTCAGGGTCTTGATCTTGGCGGCGGAGAGGCCGAGCCGTCCCAGCCGGTCGGTGCGCGCGCGGCGCACGGCGTCATGGTCGAATGGATCGAACGCCGCCGACAGCCGTCCCCAGATCGCCGCGGCACTCGCGGTCGAGAGCTGCTGCCCGCAGACGATGTGGGCGAGCCCCGCAAAACCCGGCTCGCGCCGCCGCAAGGCCGGCATGCCGGCGATTTCCAGCACGGGCTTGAGGCGCGGGTCGCGCTTGATCAGCGCATGGACGGCCTCTTCGAGATCGGACTGGGATTCGAGGTGGATGGTCATTGCTTGCTCAACTCGTCATGCGCGGGCTTGCCGTCTCTGCTAAAGCTACGCTGGCCCAATACCGTAAAGCCCGCCGAAGCCTTCGGCGTAGGCGGGACCCGCGCATCCATCTCCTAACGAGAGTCCTGGAAGATGGATTGCCGGGTCAAGCCCGGCAATGACGAATACACCGAGAACTCATGCCACCCGTTTTCCGATTTGCCCCAAGCCCGAACGGCTTCCTGCATCTCGGCCACGCCTATTCCGCGCTGCTGAACTTCGAACGTGCACGCGAGACCGGCGGGCGGCTGTTGCTGCGGATCGAGGACATCGACGCGACGCGCTGCCGGCCGGACTATGAGACGGCGATCTACGAGGATCTCGCCTGGCTCGGGATCTCCTGGGAAACACCGGCGCGGCGACAGTCCGAGCATCTTGCCGACTATCGTGCCGCGCTGGACAAGCTTTCTGCGCTCGGTCTCGTCTATCCGGCCTTTGAAAGCCGCGCCGAGATCGCAAGGCTTATAGCCGCGCGCGAGGTGGATGGGCCGTGGCCGCGCGATCCCGACGGCGCGCCACTTTATCCCGGCGACGCCAAGTCGCTGTCGGCCGGCGAGCGCGAGCGGCTGATCACATCCGGCGCGCCTTACGCGCTGCGGCTCGACATGGCGGCTGCCTGTCGGCGCGTCGCCGGCCTAACTTGGAACGAACTCGGCGCGGGGCCGGATGGCGAGCGCGGCATCGTGTCGGCGCGACCGGAAGCCTGGGGCGACGTGATACTCGCCCGCAAGGAGACGCCGACCAGCTATCATCTGTCCGTGGTGGTCGACGACGCCCACCAGGGCATCAGCGAGATCGTGCGGGGCCAGGACCTGTTTCACGCCACATCGGTACACCGCCTGCTGCAGATCCTGCTTGGCCTGCCGGAACCGGCTTATCGCCACCACGCTCTGATCCGCGACGGCGAGGGGCGGAAGCTGTCGAAATCGAGCCGCTCGACCGGCCTGCGGGAATTGCGCGCCGCCGGTGCCACGCCGGCCGGCATCCGTCGATCGGTGGGATTAGGTTAAGTTTCTCTGGGGGTTAGCCAAACGCCGCCGTGACTCCGGGTGTTCCGCCGTGCCATGCTTGCCCGAGAGCCCGGGGTTCGAAGGGGATCTATGGCGGCGAAAACGCGCCCAATGCGCACCACGCGAACGTCCAGGCGACCGCCTCGGAAGCGGTCCGGGGCGGCCGGCCGGTTGCGTAAGCGCAGCACCAAGGCGGTCGCGCCTGACGTGGTCCAGGCCGCGCTCGCCGCCTTTGCCCACGAGGTCCGCACCCCCCTGACCGGTATTCTGGCGATCAGTGACCTGCTCGCGACCTCCGATCTCGGCGAGCGGGAGCGGCGCTGGGCCGACACCATCAAGGCCGGCGCCGAACATCTGGCGAGCCTTGCGACGGTGTTTGTGGACGCTGCCCGGACAGGAAAGGGGGGAAGCACGCTGCGGCAGGACCTGTTCGACCTGCGGACGCTTGCCCGCAGCGCCGGCGATTCGCTGGCCGGCCGCGCCGCGGCCAAGGGTCTTCAGGCCCAGGTCGACATTTCCGAGAAGTTGCCGGGGCTGGTGGTCGGCGATCCCGTCCGCCTGCGCGCTGCGCTCGAGAACCTGATCGACAATGCCGTGAAATTCACCGATCAGGGCGGCGTGGCGCTTGCGGTGGCGCCCTGGCGTCTCGCCAAGGACGAGCGCAAAGGCAAAGCCAAGGATAAGGGCAGGGTCGGCATCGCCTTCGCGGTGTCCGACAGCGGCATCGGTCTTACCATGGCCGAGATCAAGCGGCTGTTCCGCCCATTCACCCAGGCCAATGTCACCATTGCATCGCGCTTCGGCGGCGCCGGTCTGGGTCTATCCTCGGTGAAGCAGCTCGCGCGCGCGATGGGCGGCGACATCACGGTCGCTCCGCGCCGCGGCGGCGGCGCCACGTTCACGCTGACGGTGTCGCTGGATGCGGCGGGATCGGGCAAATCGCGCAAAGGAAAGAACGGTAGCGAGCCCGAGGCGGTGGCTGCCCTTCGCGTGCTTAGCGTCGAGGACAATCCGTTCGGCCGCGTGGTGCTCAACACCATTTTGACCGAGCTCGGCCATCATGCCGAGTTCATCGGTCGCGGCGAGGATGCGGTCGGTCGGCTGGCGCAAGGAGCGTTCGACGCGGTGCTGATGGACATGGTGCTGCCCGGCATCGACGGCGTCGAGGCCATCAGGCGAATCCGCACGCTGCCGACGCCGCTGGCTCAGATCCCCATCATCGGCGTTTCCGGTCGCGGCGAGGACGAGGCGGCCTCGCGCGAGGCCGGTGCGGACGCCTTCCTGGTCAAGCCTGTGTCTCCGCGGGCTTTAGCGACTGCGCTGCTTGAAGCGACACGCCGTGAGGCAGCCGCGACTTGATGATCGCGGCATTGAGCTCGCCGCCGTACACGAAAATCGCGGCGATGAAATACAGAAACACCAGCGCGATGATGACCGAGGCCAGCCCCGCATACATCGTCACGTAATTGTTGGCGAAGCGCGCCAGATATTGCCCGAACACGACACCGGAGACCAGCGACGCCACCACCGTGAAAACGATGCCCGGCATGATCTGGAGGAAGCTGCGGCGTCCCGCCGGCAGCCATGCGTGCAGGATGAACAGCGCCACCACCAGCGCGCTGATGGTGATGCCGTACCGCACCCAGGTCAGGATGCTCTCGTTGGACTCGACGAACAGCGGGATATGGCGTCGCGCCGCTTCGATCAGGAGCGGACCGAGCACGATCAGGAACGCCATGGCAAGCGCAGTGAAAGCTGCGATCAACGTGTAGGCAATCGATTCCAGCCGCAGCCAGTACCAGCGGCGCATCTCCACCACGGCATAGGCGCGGTTGAGCGCGACGCGGAGTGCCTCGACGCCGTTGGAGGCGAAATAGACCGACAGCGCCGCGCCGATGGTCAGAATGCCGGTGCGGGTGGTGGTCAGCACGTCGTGGACCTCGCCGGAGATCGAATCGGCGACCTGCTTGGGCCAGATCTGGAGCATCAGGCCGGCGGCCTGATCAGCGAGTTCCTTGGAGCCGAAGAAGCCGGCAAGCGAGGTCAGCACGATCAGGAACGGGAACAGCGCCATCAGCGTCGACAGGGCGATGTGGCTCGCGATCGCCCAGCCGTCGTCAGCGAGGAACGTGTAGAACGCGTCCATCACGACGACGTAGATGTAGCGGATCGCTTTCATGCGCGACCTACACTGCTCTCTCTCCGCGCGCGGGGAGAGAGGTGGGGTAAACAGGCAATTGGCGCAAATCGGAAATCATTCCGCTACCATCTGATATTATTGGCCTAAAAGCCAGATCGCGCAGGCGATAGCCTGTCCCTCTCCGGCGTCATTCCGGGGCGCGCGCAGCGCGAGCCCGGAATCCATTTAGCTGCAACGTACCTGGAGCGATGGATTCCGGGCTCGATGCTCCGGCTCGCGCGTCGCGCGGTCCCGTCGCATCGCCCCGGAATGACGCCGGTGCCTGCCGCGGCACCATGGCGCATCCGCAAGCACGGTGTTATCTAACCCCAATGGCATCGATCTTGAGTACTTTCATCCTGCCGATCGCGGTCGGCGCCGTGGCGCTCGTGCTGCTGCTCGGGCTCGTCAACATGATGCGTGGCGGCTCGCCCAACACCTCGCAGAAGCTGATGCGCTGGCGCGTGCTGCTTCAGTTTGTGGCGATCATCCTTGCCATGCTCGCAGTCTGGGCCATGGGGCGATAGGACATGATCCGGAAAAAAGTGTGAAGCGGTTTTCCGACGAGATCATGCCCCAAAATTAAGAGGTCTACGTGGTCACGTTGAACCGCATCTACACGAAAACCGGTGACGACGGCACGACGGCGCTCGGCTCGGGCGAGCGTCGTCCGAAATACGATCTGCGCATAGAGGCCTATGGCACCGTGGACGAGACCAATGCCGCGATCGGCGTGGTGCGGCTCCACACCTCGGATATGCCCGAGCTCGATGCGATGCTTGGCCGTATCCAGAACGATCTGTTCGATCTCGGCGCCGATCTTGCGGTGCCCGAGCGCGAAGGCAAAGCGGAGCGGCTGCGGGTGGTGGCGAGCCAGGTCGAGCGGCTCGAGCGCGACATCGACGCACTCAACGACAAGCTCGCGCCGCTGACCTCTTTCGTGCTGCCGGGCGGCACGCCGGCCGCGGCTCATCTTCACGTCGCGCGCACAATATGCCGCAGGGCGGAACGGGTGATGGTGAAACTGGCTGCTCAGCCCGGCGAGCCGGTCAGCGCGGCTGGCATCCAATATATGAACCGCCTGTCGGACTTCCTGTTCGTGGCCAGCCGAGCCGCCAACGGGAATGGCGCCGGCGACGTGCTCTGGGTTCCCGGCCAGAACCGCTGACCCATTGAGCGGGCGCATTTCTAAGGTCTAAAATTTGGCTCGTTCGCGCGTTGACCGGGCCTGATCAGGCCTTTAGGTTCCGCGCCAGTTGATAACTCCCCTCCCAAATTGAGTGAAAGAGGATCGATGAAGGTCTTAGTGCCGGTAAAGCGGGTGGTCGATTACAACGTCAAGGTCCGCGTCAAGAGCGATGGATCGGGCGTTGAACTCGCCAACGTCAAAATGTCCATGAACCCGTTCGATGAAATCGCGGTCGAGGAAGCGCTGCGCCTGAAGGAAGGCGGCAAGGCGACCGAGGTGGTGGTGGTCTCGATCGGACCTGCGCAGGCATCGGAGACGATCCGCACCGGTCTCGCGATGGGCGCTGACCGCGGCATCCTGGTGAAGGCCGAGGGCAATGTCGAGCCGCTCGCGGTCGCCAAGATCCTGAAGAAGGTTGCTGAAGAAGAGCAGCCGGGCCTGATCATCCTCGGCAAGCAGGCGATCGACGACGACTCCAATCAGACCGGCCAGATGCTGGCCGCTCTGCTCGGCTGGTCGCAGGCGACCTTCGCCTCAAAGCTCGAGGTCGAAGGTTCTGACTTCAAGGTGACGCGCGAAGTCGACGGCGGTCTGCAGACCGTGAAGCTGAAGGGACCGGCGATCGTCACCACCGACCTGCGTCTCAACGAGCCGCGCTATGCCTCGCTGCCCAACATCATGAAGGCCAAGAAGAAGCCGATCGCTGAAAAGACCGTCGCCGATTACGGCGTCGACGTTGCCGCTCGTCTCGAGATTCTCAAGACGACGGAGCCGGCGGGCCGCAAGGCGGGCGTCAAGGTCAAGGACGTCGCCGAGCTGGTGTCGAAACTCAAGAACGAAGCCGGGGTGCTCTGATGACGACGCTTCTGATTGCCGAACACGACAATGCGTCGCTGAAGGATGCGACCAACAAGGCTCTCACCGCGGCTGCCGCACTCGGCGCGGACGTCGAGGTGCTGGTGGCCGGCCAGAACGCCAAGGCCGCGGCGGATGCCGCTGCCAAGCTTGCCGGCGTGAAGAAGGTGCTGCTCGCCGATGGCGAGACCTACGCGCACGATCTCGCCGAGCCGCTGGCCGCGCTGGTCGTATCGCTGGCTTCCGGCTATGACGCGATCGTCGCGCCTGCGACCTCGCGCTTCAAGAACGTGATGCCGCGAGTCGCAGCCCTGCTCGACGTCATGCAGGTCTCGGAGATCATCAAGGTGGTCGCCCCCGACACCTTCGAGCGTCCGATCTATGCCGGCAATGCCATCCAGACGGTGAAGTCGAAGGACGCCAAGAAGGTCATCACGGTCCGCACCTCCACCTTCGCCGCAGCAGGCGAAGGCGGCAGCGCGCCGGTCGAGAACGTGGCGGCGGCGGCCGATCCGGGCCTGTCGTCCTTCGTCGGTGAGGAGGTCGCCAAGAGCGACCGTCCCGAGCTGACCTCGGCCAAGATCATCGTCTCCGGTGGCCGCGCCATGCAGAGCCGGGAAAACTTCTCCAAGTACATCGAGCCGCTCGCCGACAAGTTAGGAGCCGGTGTCGGTGCCTCGCGCGCGGCGGTCGACGCCGGCTATGCGCCGAACGACTGGCAGGTCGGCCAGACCGGCAAGGTCGTGGCCCCCGAGCTCTATGTCGCGGTCGGCATTTCCGGCGCGATCCAGCATCTGGCCGGCATGAAGGACTCCAAGGTGATCGTCGCGATCAACAAGGACGAGGACGCGCCGATCTTCCAGGTTGCCGATTACGGCCTGGTGGCCGATCTCTACCAGGCGGTTCCGGAGCTGACCGCCGAACTCGGCAAGCTCGGCAAGTAAAACGAGCCAAAAACACCGGCCGGAGCTATAAACTCCGGCCGGTGTTGCTTTTTTGAGGCGTTTTCTTTGGTGTGGGGCCGCCTTCGAAGCGATCCAATCTAGGTTTCGAGCCAAGGTTCTGATTAAATCGGACTCCCGGCTCAAGGGGATAGGCAGGCGCGACATGCGCGCCGTTCCGGTGGATGACATTATGGCGGCAGTGATCAAGAAGGTCGGCGTGATCGGCGCGGGTCAGATGGGCAACGGCATCGCGCATGTTGCGGCGCTGGCCGGCTTCGACGTGGTGCTCAACGACGTCTCGGCTGACCGCCTCAAGTCGGGCATGGCCACCATCAATGGCAATCTGGCGCGGCAGGTCTCCAAGAAGGCCGTCACCGAGGACGACAAGGCCAAGGCGATAGCGCGGATCAAGCTTGCCGAGAAGCTGGACGACCTCGCCGATTGCGATCTCGTGATCGAGACCGCGGTCGAGAAGGAGGAGGTCAAGCGCAAGATCTTCCACGAGGTCTGCGCCGTGTTGAAGCCGGAGGCGATCGTCGCCTCCGATACGTCGTCGATCTCGATCACCCGGCTCGCCGCCGCCACCGACCGGCCCGAGCGCTTCATCGGCATTCACTTCATGAACCCGGTGCCGCTGATGGAGCTGGTGGAGCTGATCCGCGGCATCGCCACCGACGATGCGACCTTCGAGGCGTCCAAGGAGTTCGTCGCCAGGCTCGGCAAGCAGGTCGCGGTCTCCGAGGATTTCCCGGCCTTCATCGTCAATCGCATCCTGCTGCCGATGATCAACGAGGCGATCTACACGCTGTACGAAGGCGTCGGCAACGTCGAGGCGATCGATGCCGCGATGAAGCTCGGTGCGCACCATCCGATGGGCCCGTTGGAGCTCGCCGATTTCATCGGCCTCGACACCTGCCTCTCCATCATGCAGGTGCTGCACGAGGGCCTCGCCGACTCCAAGTACCGTCCGTGCCCGCTGCTGGTGAAATACGTCGAGGCCGGCTGGCTCGGCCGCAAGACCCAGCGCGGCTTCTATGACTATCGCGGCGCCAAGCCGGTTCCGACGCGCTGATCCGTTCCCGGTGCCGTAGGGTGGGCAAAGCGAAGCGTGCCCACCGCTTCAATCCAATTTGCGGACAGATGGTGGGCACGGCGCAAGGTGCGCCTTTGCCCACCCTACGGCACCACGGATCTGTGACAATTCATGTCCCATTAACCCCTCGCGCCTAGGTTACGGCCGGTAAGAGGGTTCGCGTAATGGACATGATGGCGATGGTCAGCACCATGCTGGCCGCTCAGCAAGGCGCGCTGCAATCGAATATCGCGGCGACGCTGACCAAGCAGAACATGGACATGGAGAAATCCACCGTCCTGACACTGCTGGGCGCCGGTCAGCCCTCGCTTGCCAATGTCGGCCCCGGCATCGGCGGCAATCTCAACGTCGCGGCCTAACCCTCAGCGCATGATCCGGAAAAGTGGGCACCGGTTTTCCGATCAGATCATGCGCCAATTACTAAAGCGACGCGGCGGCCTTGCCGGTCGCGGCGCGGATCAGCTTGAGCGCGTCCTCGCTCGCCCATTCCGCCGGCCCCGCGATCGTCGCGATCTCGCAGCCTTGCGGATCGACCAGCACCGATGTCGGCATCCCCAGTGCCCGGCCTATTGCCTTAAGATCCTGAAAAACCTTGGCTTTTTGATCATTGAAATAGCCGAGCCGGGTCAGATTGGCCTCTTTCAGGAAGGTCTTGGGCTTCTCCGAATCGCGGGTGTCGATATTGATCGCCACCACCTCGAAATTCGGGCCCGATAGCTTGCCCTGAAGCTCGTCCAGCGCCGGCATCTCCTTGCGGCAGGGCACGCACCAGGTGGCCCAGAGGTTCACCAGCAGCGTCTTGCCGCGGAAATCGGACAACTTCTTCGGCTTGCCGTCGGCGTCCTCGAAGGCGAGGTCGGGCAACTTCAACGGGGCGCTCGCCATGGTCAGCGCCGCCACCTCGCCATGGGCGAGCGGCGCGATCTTCTGCGCGGTCGCCACCGCGGACCGGCAGGACGGATCGCCTGACGGCGACCGGCTCAGGCCCAGCCCGTACAGCGCGGCGAAGCCGGCCAGACCGCCGATCGCCACGGTGGCGATGACGAGGGGGATCCGGCGCGTGGCGGAGGGCGTCTTGTCGAGCATATCGTTTGTCATCCGGTCGCAGATATGGCTATCAGGGGCCTCTTAATACGGCTGGCGGCGGCCAGCAAACGTGGCTAGCGACAAGCAAGGGCGTGAGCAGGGGATCATGAGCAACAAGATGTGGGGCGGCCGGTTCTCGGAACGTCCCGATGAGATCATGGAAGAGATCAACGTCTCCATCGACGTCGATCGTCACCTCTTCGCCCAGGACATTGCTGCGTCCAAGGCCCACGCCGCGATGCTCGCCAGCCAGGGCATCATCACGGCCTCTGATGCGAAAAATATCGGCAAGGGTCTAGACACGATTTTGTCAGAGATCGGCAAGGGCGGCTTCGCGTTCAAGCGCGCGCTCGAGGACATTCACATGAATGTCGAGAGCCGCCTGTCCGAGCTGATCGGCCCCGCCGCCGGACGGCTGCACACGGCGCGCTCGCGCAACGACCAGGTCGCGACCGATTTTCGCCTGTTCGTCCGCGACGTCATCGATGAGACCGATGCGGCGCTCGCCGCGTTCCAGCAGGCCCTGGTGGAGCGCGCGCTGGAGCACGCCGCAACCGTGATGCCCGGCTTCACGCATCTTCAGACCGCGCAGCCCGTCACCTTCGGCCACCACCTGCTTGCCTATGTCGAGATGGTCGCGCGCGACCGCGGCCGCTTCCAGGACGCGCGCAAGCGGCTGAACGAATCGCCGCTGGGCGCGGCCGCGCTCGCCGGCACCTCATTCCCGATCGACCGCCACGCCACCGCGAAGGCGCTCCTCTTCGACCGGCCGATGGCGAACTCGCTCGATGCGGTGTCCGACCGCGACTTCGTGCTGGAGACGCTGTCGGCGGCCTCGATCTGCGCCGTGCACATGTCGCGCTTTGCCGAGGAGATCGTGATCTGGACCTCGCCGCTGGTCGGCCTGATCCGCCTCAGCGACAAGTTCACCACCGGCTCCTCGATCATGCCGCAGAAGCGCAACCCGGATGCCGCCGAGCTCGTGCGCGCCAAGACCGGCCGCGTGATCGGCGCGCTCAACGGGCTCCTGATCGTGATGAAGGGCCTGCCGCTCGCCTATCAAAAGGACATGCAGGAGGACAAGCAGGGCGCCATGGAGGGTTTTGCCGCGCTGTCGCTGGCGATCCGCGCCATGACCGGCATGGTCCGCGACCTCGTGCCCGATGAAGCGAAGATGAAGGCGGCCGCAGGCGAGGGTTACGCCACCGCGACCGATCTCGCCGACTGGCTGGTGCGGACGCTGAAGATGCCGTTCCGCGAGGCCCACCACGTCACCGGCCGCATCGTGGCCAAGGCCGCCGAAGGCGGCGTCGCACTGCACGAGCTGCCGCTGAAGGAGATGCAGGCGATCGAGTCCAAGATCACCAAGGACGTGCTCGGCGTGCTCTCGGTCGAATCGTCGGTGAAGAGCCGGACCAGCTTCGGCGGCACCGCGCCGAAGAACGTGGCGTCGCAGGCCAAGGCCTGGGCGAAGCGGCTCGAAAAAGAGCGAAAATCGGGCTGAGGGCAAAATTTCGCTTATGTTTCATGGTCATCCGGCTCTCGCCAGAGCGCGCCAATCTCTGTATGGTGCGCGCCGCGTAGTGGGGATTTCGTCGTGACGTCAAAGTTTCGCCCGGCCGGCTCGGGGTGGGCCATCATTGTCCTTAGCCTGACGGCGCTGGCGCTCGCCGGTTGCGGCCGCAAGGGCCCGCTGGATCTGCCGCCGACCGCCTCCAATGCACCCACGGCCAACGGCGCGGCGCCGACCGACACCGAGACCGAAGCCCAGAGGACGCCGAGCGTGTTCAATCCCACCTACGGTGTGGACGCCGCGCCCGCGGCGGCCAAGGGCAGGAAGAAACCGTTTATTCTCGACCCGCTCCTGGACGAACCTCCCGGCAATAAATAAGCCGGGACAACCGAGCCTGCGCCATGAACCATTTCGACTATCGCAACGGCGTGCTGCACGCCGAGGCGGTGAACCTGTCCGAGCTGGCCGCAACCGTCGGCACGCCGTTCTATTGCTATTCGACCGCAACGCTGGAGCGGCACTACCGCGTCTTCACCGAGGCCTTCGCCGGCGAGAAGGTGCTGGTCTGCTACGCCATGAAGGCGAACTCCAACCAGTCGGTGCTGCGCACGCTGGCCAAGTTGGGCGCCGGCGCTGACGTCGTCTCCGGCGGCGAGTTGAAGCGGGCGCTAGCCGCCGGCATTCCCGCCAGCAAAATCCTGTTCTCCGGTGTCGGCAAGACCGAAGACGAGCTGCGCGCCGCGCTGGCCGCGGACATCCTCTGTCTCAACGTCGAATCCGAGCCCGAGCTCGAGCTGTTGTCGCGGCTTGCAACCGAGATGGGCAAGACCGCGCGCATCTCCGTGCGCGTCAATCCCGACGTCGATGCCGGCACGCATGCAAAAATCTCCACCGGCAAGTCCGAGAACAAGTTCGGCATTCCGATCGCCCATGCCCGCGAGGTTTATGCGCGCGCCGCAAGACTCCCGGGCATCGAGGTGACCGGCACCGACGTGCATATCGGCAGTCAGATCACCGACCTCTCCAAGATGGAGACCGCGTTCCGGATCCTCTCCGAATTCGTGCAGATGCTGCGCGCCGACGGCCACAACATCAGCCATGTCGATTTCGGCGGCGGCCTCGGCATTCCCTATTACATGGACCGCGAGGCGCCGCCGGCACCCGACGCCTATGCCGCCATGGTCAAGCGCGTCAGCCACAATCTCGGCTGCACGCTGATGTTCGAGCCGGGGCGCATGATCGTCGGCAATGCCGGCATCCTGGTCACCAGGGTCATCTACGTGAAGCACGGCGACGGCAAGAATTTCGTCATCATCGACGCCGCGATGAACGATTTGATCCGCCCGACGCTATACGAGGCGCATCACGACATCCTGCCGGTGACGCAGCCCGCCAAGGGCACTGGCACCATCATGGCCGACGTCGTCGGCCCGGTCTGCGAGACCGGCGACTACCTCGCGCTCGACCGCACGCTGCCGACGCCGCAGCCGGGCGACCTGCTCGCCATCATGACCGCCGGCGCCTATGGCGCGGTACAGGCCGGCACCTACAACACGCGGCCGCTGGTGCCGGAGGTGCTGGTGAAGGGCGACCAATACGCCGTGGTGCGCCCCCGCATCGAGGTCGAGCAGCTGATTGCGATGGATACGCCGGCGCCTTGGTTGTGAGGCGCGCGGCGGCTCAACAAATCCGATGTCGTCCTGGCGAAGGCCAGGACCCATTACCCCAGGGCTGATTTGGCGCGAAGCTGCTAACTACGAGTCTTCGCCAAACCTCTCGCTGGGGTAATGGGTCCTGGATCTGCGCTTCGCTTGTCCAGGACGACATCGGGGGGAATTGCACGCGATGCTACTTCCCCGCCAATCCGCCCTTCGCTCCGACCACCACCCCCGCCTTCCGCTCGATCGGCTTGATCGCCGCGGTGAAATCGGATTCTGCGCCTTCCGCGCTGATCACAGTCTCCCACAACCGCCCCACGGCATCCGCGACTTCCATCGACAGGCCGAGCTGTTTCATCTCCTCCAGCGCCAGCCGCACGTCCTTCACCATCAATCCCGTGGCGAAGCCGAAATCGAACGTGCGCGGCAGCACCGAGCGCGGAAACTTGTCGCGGCTCGCGGTGTTCATGCCGGAGCCCGCATTGATGACGTCGATCATCACCGCGGGATCGAGCCCGGCCTTGACGCCCATGACCACGGCTTCCGACGTCGCCACGATCGCGGTGGCCGAGAGGAAATTGTTGGCGAGCTTCATGGTCTGCGCCGCGCCCGGCTTCTCGCCGATGAAGAACACCTTTCCGATCACGTCGAGCGCGGGCTTCAGCAGCTCGAACTCCGCCTTCGGCCCCGAGACCATCACCGCCAGCGTGCCTTTCTCGGCGCCGCCGACGCCGCCGGACACGGGACAGTCGATCTGCACGATATCGCGCTTGGCCAAGAGGCCGTAGATCTTCGCAGCCATCGCCGAGCCGACGGTGGAGAGATCGATGAAGCGTTTCGCGCGCTTGCCCTCGATCACGCCGTTTGCGCCCGTCGCGACCTCGAGCGAAGCCTGCAGCGAAGGCAGGCTCGCCATCACCGTCTCGACCTGGTCGGCGACGTCCTTCGGCGATGTCGCAGCAGTGGCGCCGCGCGCCACCAGCTTGTCGACGACCTCCTGGCGCATGTCGAACACGACGAGCTTGTGTCCCGCCTCGATCAGCCGTCGTGCCATCGGGAAGCCCATGTTTCCAAGCCCGATGAATCCGATGTCCATGGTGTTTCCTTGTGGTTGTTGTTCGTTGTTGTGAAAGATGCGCACTCCACCCTCGGTGTCGTCCCGGACCAGCGCGCCTTAAGCGCGCGCCGATCCGGGACCCATAACCACAGGCAGGAATTGTTGCGCGAAAGCGGTAACTCCGAGTCCCCGCAACCACATCGGCCTGTGGCTATGGGTCCCGGATCTGCGCTTACGCTTGTTCGGGACGACGGCGGCGGGTGGCTTGCCGCTCACGCCTTCCCATCGATCTCCGAAAATACCTCGCGCGCGATACGAAAACTGTCGACGGCCGCCGGCATGCCACCATAGATCGCGACTTGCATCAGGATCTCGCGGATCTCCTCGCGGGTGACGCCGTTGGTCAGCGCGCCCTTCAGATGTGCGCGGAATTCGTGCTGGCGGTTGAGGATCGCGATCATCGCGATGTTGAGCATGCTGCGGGTCTTGCGCGGCAGTTCCTCGCGGCCCCACACCGTGCCCCAGCAATATTCGTTGAGCATTTCCTGGAACGGACGGTTGAAATCGTCGACGTTCTTCAGGGCGTTGTTGACATAGGCCTCGCCCAGCACCGCTTTGCGGACTTCCAGGCCCTTGTCGTGCATCTTCTTGTCCATGGCGTTTCCTTCGTTTTCCTCGGGATGGCGCCGCGGAAATTACGGGGTCGAGCCGGGCCAGTCACGTCCTCGTGTTATGCGGGAAAAGGGGTGTCTCCCGTCCAGGAACGGATGCCTCAGTGCTGCCGTTGTGATAGGCTTCTCTCTACCGGGCAACCTGGAGAGCTGATTGAACGGCGTCACCCCCGACCCGTCAGACCCGATCCGCGATGGGGACGCTCTGTCGCGGCTGAAGCTGGCGCAGGCCCTCGATCGGGCCATTTATGCCATCGCGTGGGAGCGTGCCTGGCCGAACCTGGCGCGGCTTCTGACCGTCATCGGCCTGTTCCTGGTGGTGTCCTGGGCCGGGCTATGGCTATCCTTGCCGTTCGTCGCCCGCGCCATCGGTCTCGTGATTTTCGCCGGCATCGCGATTGCCGCTCTGTTCCCGTTGATTCGCTTCCGCTGGCCGAGCCGGGAGGAGGCGCTGAGCCGGCTCGATCGTGGCTCCGGTATCCGTCACCGCCCGGCGACCACGCTCACGGACACGCTGACCTCGCAGGACCCGGTTGCCAAGGCGCTGTGGCAGGCGCAGCGCGAGCGCACGCTGGCCTCGCTCAAGCGCATCCGAGCCGGCCTGCCGCATCCGCGGCTCGCGCTCCACGATCCCTGGGCGCTGCGCGCGCTCGTCATGGTGATGCTGGTTGCGACCTTCTTCGCCGCCGGCGACGAACGTGCGATGCGGCTCGGGGCCGCCTTCGACTGGAACGGCGTGCTGGCCCCGATCAATGTTCGCGTCGACGCCTGGGTGACACCGCCGCTCTACACCGGCAAGCCGCCGATCATCCTGTCGGCCGCAAACAAGGAGGCCGCAGCGCTGCCCGCCAGCGGCCCGCTTGCCGTTCCCGCCGGCTCGACCCTGATCGTGCGCTCCTCCGGCGGCAGCCTGGATGTCGCGGTCTCCGGCGGCCTCAAGGAGGTCGCCCCCACGGAAGCCGCGCCCAAGGGCACCAACGAAAAGCACTTCGCCATCGCCGCCGACGGCACCGCGCATGTCCGCGCGCCCTCCGGCCAGCCGCAATGGGCCTTCGCGGCAACGCCGGACCGTCCGCCGACGATCGCACTCGCCAAGGACCCCGAGCGCCAGGCGCGCGGCGCGCTCCAGCTCTCCTACAAGATCGAGGACGATTACGGCGTCACCGGCGCCGATGCGCACATTGCGCTGCGCCCCGCCGACACCAAGGATAACATCAAGGACGCCGGCAAGAATGGCGGCAAGGATAACGCGAAGGACAACAGCAAGGACGCCGACGCCAAAGGTGCGGCGCGACCGTTGTTCCAGCCGCCGCAATTCCCGCTCGTGCTGCCGAACGCGCGCACCCGTAACGGCGTCGGCCAGACGGTGAAGGACCTCAGCGAGGATCCCTATGCCGGCGCCGACGTCACGCTGACGCTCACCGCCAAGGACGAGGCCGGCAACGAGGCGCGAAGCGAGCCCTTCAACCTGCGCCTGCCCGAGCGTCTCTTCACGAACTCGCTCGCGCGAGCGCTGATCGAGCAGCGCCGCATCCTCGCGCTCGACGCCAACAGGAATTCCGAGGTCTACACCGCGCTCGACGCACTGATGATCGCGCCCGAATTGTTCACGCCGGATGCCGGTTGCTATCTCGGCCTCCGCAGCCTGGCGTCCCAGCTCGAGGCGGCCCGCACCGACGACGCGCTGCGCGAGGTGGTGGCGAGCATGTGGGCATTCGCGGTCACCATCGAGGACGACGGCGTCGCCGGCAGCGTCAACGCGGCGCTGCGCTCGGCGCAGGACGCACTCAAGGCGGCGCTGGAACGCGGCGCCAGCGAGGACGAGATCAGGGTGCTGACGCAAAAGCTCCGCGAGGCCATGGCCGGCAAGGTGCGTGACCTCGCCCGGCGCGCCGAGCAAAATCCGCTCGGACCGCGGCAGCCGTTCCCCGCGGAGGTCCAGCTCATCCTCGACAAGGCTGTCGAGTTGCGACAGAAGACCCAGCATGCGACGCCCGAGCAGCTCGAGGAGCTGGCGCAGCAGCAGGACGCACTTCGCCAGCAGCTTCAGGCCTATCGGAAGTCGGCGAGCAACCGGGCCAAGGCGGGCAACGACGGGGCCAACCAGTTTACGCGAGACCGGAAATGCGGAAGCTAGCACGCGTGCCAGTCTTGAGGGCGATGTCGATCGCCAGTCTCGCCTTCTTGTTGGGAGGCTTGTCTCCTGCGGCTGCCCAGCTGGATCAGGATCCCGATGCGCTGCTCGACGGCGCCGAAAAGGCCATGCAGGATTCCGGCGACAGCCTCAGGCAGAAGGAATCCGGGAAGAGCCTGAACAACCAGTCCGACGCCATCCAGAAGCTCGAGGAATACAAGCGGGCGACGGAACGGAGCCAATCCTCCAGCCGTGATCGCAACGTCATCACGCAACGCGATCTCGACGACCTCCTGAGGCAGATCGAGAAGGCGGCGCGCGAAGGCAATCGCGAGGCGGCCCAGCGCATGCTCGAGCAGCTCGCGCAGATCATGGAAAATCTCCAGATGGCGCAGCCCGGGCAATCCGGCGACAGCGACATGGAGCAGGCGCTCAACGAGCTCAGCGACATGATCCGCAAGCAGCAGCAATTGCGCGACAAGACATTCAAGCAGGGCCAGGATTCCCGGCGTGACCGCTCACGCGGCAAGCAGGGCGATCAGTCGATGTCGGACCTTCAGCAGGACCAGCAGGCGCTGCGCGACCGCCTGAAGAAGTTGCAGGACGAACTCGCCAAGCGCGGCCTCGCGCAGAAGGGACAAAAGGGTCAGAAGCAGCAGGGGCAGAAGGGGCAGCAGGGCGAGCAGGGCCAGTCCGGCCAGAATGGCGATCAGGACGGCGATCAGGGCGATGACGACAGCAGTCTGGATGACGCCGACGGGGCCATGGGCGATGCCGGATCGAAGCTCGGCGAGGGCAATGCCGACGGCGCCGTGGATTCGCAGGGCAAGGCCCTCGAGGCCTTGCGCAAGGGCGCGCAGAAGATGGCCGAGGCGATGCAGCAAGGTGATGGCGACGGGCAGGGCGATGGTCCCGGCAATCGCGCCGGCCGTCAGCAGAGCGGCGGCAATCAGACCGATCCGCTGGGCCGTCCGCTTCACGGCCGCGATCTGAGCGACGACTACACCGTCAAGATCCCCGGCGAGATCGACGCCCAGCGTGTCCGCCGCATCCTCGAAGAGCTCCGCCGCCGCTTGGGCGATACCTCGCGCCCGCAGATCGAGCTCGACTATCTCGAGCGGCTGCTGAAGGATTTTTGACAACTCGATTTCTGGCCGCACACCCAGTGTCATCGCCCGGCTTGATGTTCAGCCCGGGGACATGACCGACGGGTGTTCGGGGACATAGCCGACACATCATAGTGCAGGGATTTGGCGGTAAAGGAGGCCAAGTCCATGCCCTGGCGAGAGGTGTCGGTGATGGATCAGCGGCGGGAGTTCGTGCGGCTTGCGATGCAGGAGGGAGCGAACCGGCGGGAGCTCTGCCGGCGGTTCAATATCCATCCCGACACGGGCTACAAGTGGCTTGCACGATGGCAAGCGGATCAGAATGTCAACGACCGCTCGCGCCGACCGCATGCGAGCCCGGGACAGACCGATTGCGAGCTCGAGGCACGTATTCTCGCGGTGCGCGATGCCCATCCGGCATGGGGAGCTCGCAAGATAGCTCACTGCCTGGAGCGCAATGGTTTGCGTTCGCCAGCAGTCTCAACAGTTCATCAGATCTTGCGTCGGTCTGGCCGCATCAAGCCTCCGATCGGCGGCCCGATGGCAAGCCAGCGTTTCGAGATGCCGGCCCCCAATCTGTTGTGGCAGATGGACTTCAAAGGCTGGGTTCGGCTCGGCAATGATACCCAGTGCCATCCTCTGACGGTGGTGGATGACCACTCCCGCTATGATCTGTGTCTGCAGGCCTGTGCCGATCAACGCACAGATACCGTGCGCAGCCGCCTGGAGAAGACCTTTCGCCACTACGGGCTCCCGGAGGCCTTCTTCGTCGACAATGGTTCGCCCTGGGGTGATCCTTCCGGCGAGCGATGGACACGGTTCTCGGTGTGGCTGCTCAAGCTTGGCGTCGCCGTCATCCGCAGCCGCCCATATCACCCGCAAAGCCGCGGCAAGAATGAACGATTCCACCGCACCCTCGCGGCTGAGGTGTTCGCACTGCGACAGTTCCGCGATCTCGCAGAGACGCAGCGTGCCTTCGACGCCTGGCGGGAAGTCTACAACTTCGAACGGCCACACGAGGCGCTCGGACAACAGGTCCCGGCCAGTCGATATCGGCCCAGCCAGCGACCAATGCCCGATCGATTGCCACAGGTCGAATACGACAGCCATGAGATCGTGCGCCGCGTCTCCACGACCAAGGCCTATGTCAGCTTCAAGGGACGTCTGTGGAAAGTGCCACAGGCCTTCCGTGGCGAGCGCCTCGCCATCCGCCCCTCGGCAAACGATGCGCAATACGGGATCTTCTTTGCCGCCCACCAAATCGCTATCATCGACTTGGCGAGCGGAGAAAGTGTCGGCTATGTCCCCGAACACCCGTCGGTCATGTCCCCGGGCTGAACACTTGACCGGGCGATCCAGGGCGGATTCAACCGCTCGTCGCAACACTCCAGCAAGGAGGTTGCGATGGAGAGCTGTGTGCGGGTGGGTCGTGCTCAGAAGGCCCTGCGAGAGCATTACAGACCGTTCTGGGTCGCGATTGCCTCGGGGCGATCGAGCGAGGATGCTTCGATTGAGGCCGGGGTGTCGCCGGCGGTCGGAGTGCGCTGGTTCCGGAGGGCGGGCGGTATGCCGCCAACACATTTGTCGCGGTCGTCAAAACCCTCATCAGGGCGCTACCTCTCGTTCGCCGAGCGTGAGGAGATCGCCATCTTGCGCGCGCAGGGGCATGGGGTGCGAGCCATAGCTCGCCAGCTCGATCGGCCGCCATGCACGATCTCTCGTGAGCTCCGACGCAATGTGGCGCGTCGCCACGGCGCTGCAGAGTACCGCGCGACCACGGCACAATGGCGCGCTGATCGATCCGCCCGACGACCCAAATTGGCGAAGTTGGCAATCAATCCGGCCCTGCGGGATTATGTGCAAGACCGGCTTGCCGGTATGATCGCCAAGCCGGACGGGAAGCCCCTCCCTGGCCCGAAGGTGGTGTGGAAGGGGCGCCGGGCTGTACATCGGCAAAACCGGCGCTGGGCGACGGCATGGAGCCCGGAACAGATTTCGCGGCGACTTCGGCTCGACTTCCCCGAGGATGAGACGATGCGCATCAGTCACGAGGCGATCTATCAGGCGCTTTATGTGCAGGGACGAGGGGCTTTGCGTCGCGAACTGACGGCCTGCTTGCGCACCGGGCGGGCGTTGCGGATGCCAAGGGCGCGCGCGCGTAAAGGCCGAAGCTTTATTCCTTCCGAGATCATGATCAGTCAGCGTCCGGCGGAGGCCGCCGATCGAGCTGTGCCGGGCCACTGGGAAGGTGACCTCATTATGGGCCTTGGAAGCTCCGCGATCGGCACTCTGGTGGAGCGCACGACCCGTTTTACCATTCTGCTGCATCTACCGCGCATGACGGGCCAGGAACAGGAAGCTGGGGTGAAGAAAGCACTCGCCGGACATGGCGGCTGAGGCCGTGCGCGATGCCATCACCCGCGCAATCGTCACCATGCCAGAGCAACTGCGTCGGTCACTGACTTGGGATCAAGGAGCCGAGCTGGCACAGCATGCACGTCTGAGGATCGATGCAGGCGTACAGGTCTACTTCTGCGACCCTCATAGCCCATGGCAGCGCGGCACCAACGAGAACACGAATGGGTTGCTGCGTCAGTACTTTCCAAAAGGGACCGATCTCAGCATGCACAATGCCGAGGACCTCGAGGCCGTGGCTCTCGCACTCAATACCAGGCCCAGAAAGACGCTCGGCTGGAAAACACCCGCCGAAACTCTCGACCAATTGTTACGGGTGAGCGATACACGGAGTGTTGCGACGAGCGGTTGAATCCGCCCAGTATTCCAGAGACGGAAGTGATTGAGTCGAGAGGCTGCGGCGTACTGGATGCCCCGGGTCCCGGCTCCGCCAAGGCTACGCCGGGGCCACAAGGGTGCTCGGCCGCCGAAGCTTTAGCGAAGGCGGCAAGCCGGCGCATGACAGCGGAATGTGTAGCTCGCCCCGCCGCTACCTCTTCTTCGCCGCCAGCGCATCCGCCACCGCGGTGCGGATGTCGGCGACCGAGAACGGTTTTGTCACGACGTCGTGCACCAGCGCGTTGAGGTTCGAGGCGCGCTCGCGCTGGTCGGCAAAGCCGGTCATCAGCAGGATGGTCAGGCCGGGGAAATCGCGCGCGGCGGAGAGGGCCAGTGCGATGCCATCCATGACAGGCATCTGGATGTCAGTGAGCAGCAGGTCGAACGCGCCGTCCTCGCGGGTCAGGATCTCCAGCGCCTCGGCGCCGTCCTGCGCGGTGACGGTCTCGTGGCCGTCCATGGCGATGGCGCGCGCCACCAGCGTGCGCATCGAATCCTCGTCGTCGGCGATCAGGATTTTCGGCATGAGAGCAAACCTTGGGACCAACTCCCGCTTGCGAGGCTGATTATACGCTGCCGCCGGCAATGTCGCGGCGGTTGAAGAAGCGAACGTCGATATTGCGGCCCTCGGGCGGCGGCGAGGCCAGGCGCGAGCGGAAGAAGGCGCGCTCGCCGGGCCGCAGCACGGTCTGCTCCAGCACCGTGTTCCAGGCGTAGATCTCGGCGCCCTGCGCGTCGCGCACGGCGAAGCGCAGGCGCGGAATGTCGAGCGGCTTCGTACCCTCGCCGACGATCACGCCCTCGATCACCAGCACCTGCTTACCGTCGACGGTTTCGCTGGACAGCTTGACGTCCTTGAAGGCCAGTCCGCGCAGATTAACCTCGAGCCCGACCATCTTGTAGAACGCTGCCGTCTGCGGCAGCAGCCGCACCATGTCGCCACGCCAGATCGCGAGCGCCAGGACCAGCGCGCCCATGGCGGCGCAGGCGGTCGGCAGGCCGAAATAGGTTTTTCGCGGCGCCGTGGCGGCGGCCGGGCGGCTGACCCGCGCGCCGCGGCGACGGAACAGGCCGCGGAACCAGGACTGATGCTGCGCGCCGGCGACGTCCTCCTCGGCGGCCCGGGCCGCCGCTGACCACTCGTCCTCGATCTCCTTGGTGTCCTCGGTCGGCCAGTCGCTGGCGATCGAGGGGCTTTCGACCATCGGGGTGTCAGCCGCGCTATCGTCCTTGGCGTAGGAGTTCCACTGCTCGGCGAGGTCGGACTGGTCCTCCGCCTGGCTGGCCGCGGCCATGGCCGGGATGGACGCCTCCTCGATGGCATCCTCAGCATGGGCGACCCAGGTCTCCTTGCAACGAGAGCAGCGCACCGTCCGGCCGTTCGCACCCAAGCTCGCGGGCTTGATGGCGTAGGATGTCGTACAATGGGGGCAGACGATATGCATGGACGAGCCTTGATGCATGGACGAGGACTGGTCTTGACGATGCCACGGTCGCGGAGAACCGGGCGGCCCTTATGCTACCGGGCGAGCGTTAACGAACCGGAAACCATAACGGTCGCAAAACCCGTCAATCGCGTATGGCGGGCCACAGCCGTGTGGCCCGCGCCCCCTCTCGAACGGAGCTGAGCTTGGTTCGGTTCGAAAATGTCGGATTGCGTTACGGTCTGGGGCCGGAGATCCTGCGCGACCTCAGCTTCCAGATCCCGGCGCATTCGTTTCAGTTTCTCACCGGACCGTCCGGTGCTGGCAAGACCTCGTTGTTGCGCCTGTTGTTCCTGTCGCATCGGCCGACGCGGGGCCTGGTCAATCTGTTCGGCCACGATATCTCGCGGCTCGGCAAGGACGAGATCGCCGACCTGCGCAAGCGCATCGGTATCGTGCTCCAGGATTTCCGCCTGCTCGACCACATGACGACCTATGAGAACGTCGCGCTGCCGTTCCGCGTTATGGGGCGTAGCGAGTCGAGTTATCGCAAGGAGGTCATCGATCTCCTGCGCTGGGTCGGCCTCGGTGACCGCATGGATGCGCTGCCGCCGATCCTGTCCGGCGGCGAGAAGCAGCGCGCCGCGATCGCGCGCGCGGTGATCTCGCGCCCGCAGCTGCTGCTCGCGGACGAGCCGACCGGCAGCGTCGACCCGACGCTCGGCCGCCGCCTGTTGCGGCTCTTCATCGAGCTCAACAAATCAGGCACGGCCGTCATCATCGCGACCCACGACATCGGCCTGATGGACCAGTACGAGGCGCGGCGGCTGGTGCTGCATCAGGGACGGCTGCACGTCTATGAGTAGGACCGACGAGCGCGGCGTACTGGTCGACCTCGGGCAGGAGCGTCCGCAGCTTCCGGCCAAGGCACGCAACATGTCGCCGATCGTGCCGCGTGCCTCGATCCACGGTCGCGCGCTGGTCGCCGTCGTCGCCATCATGACCTTCCTCGCCTCGATGACGACAGGCACGGTGCTGCTGGTCAGCGCTTCCGCCGCCGAATGGCAGTCGGAGGTCGCCAGCGAAATCACCATCCAGGTCCGTCCGCTGGCTGGCCGCGATCTCGAACGCGACACCGCGGCGGTGACGGAGGCGATGCGCGCGCAAGCAGGCATCGTCGAGGTCAAGCCGTTCACCAAGGATGAAAGCGGAAAGCTGCTCGAGCCCTGGCTCGGCACTGGCCTGTCGATGGACGATCTGCCGGTACCGCGCATGATCATCGCGCGCGTGCAACCGGGCACGCCACTTGATCTCGGCGCCCTGCGCGCACGCGTCACCCAGGTGGCGCCGAGCGCGAGTGTCGATGATCACCGTGCCTGGATCGAGCGCATGCGTTCGATGACCAATGCCACCGTCCTCGCCGGTGTCGGCATTCTCGCGTTGGTCATCATCGCCACCATCATCTCGGTGTCGTTTGCGACCCGCGGCGCCATGGCGGCGAACCGCCCGATCGTCGAGGTCCTGCATTTCGTCGGCGCCGGCGACCGCTACATCGCCAACCACTTCCTGCGCCATTTCCTTAGGCTCGGCTTGGAGGGCGGCGTGATCGGCGGCGGCGTGGCGATGCTGCTGTTCGGCTTCTCCGAGTCGATCGCCGGCTGGTTTTCCGGCACCCCCGTCGGCGACCAGTTCGCAGCCCTGCTCGGCACCTTCTCGCTGCGGCCATCCGGCTACATCGTGCTCGCGGTGCAGGCGGTGCTGATCGGCGCCATCACCGCGGTCGCCTCGCGCCAGACGCTGTTCGCGACGCTGAACGATGTCGATTGAGATTTCTTCGCCTCTCCCCGCTTGCGGGGAGAGGCCGGAATGCGCGCTGAAGGCGCGGATTCCGGGTGAGGAGGACTCTCCGCGAGTCCGACTGTCTCCGTCCCCGCGGAGAGTCCCCCTCACCCCAACCCTCTCCCCGCAAGCGGGGCGAGGGAGCGCAGCCGCCGTCGCGGATAGCGTTGTTGTCCATCGCGTTGATTGAGCCCAACAAACCAGACTCCACTTCGCCTCAAAACGTCTTAAAATCACCTCAGGGAAGGGATCACCGACATCGCATGACCTCGCCGACCGAAGATCGATCGCCGAAACTGCCGCGCGGCTGGCTGCGCGCGACAATCGTGTCGACGATCGCGCTCGCCTTCGTCGGCGCGGCGGCGGGCTTCGTTGCGTTCCTGTCGCAATTGCGCGGCGCCGAGATGGTGCCGGACCGCAAGGCGGACGGCATCGTGGTGCTGACCGGCGGGTCCTCGCGGGTGTCGGACGCGATGGAGCTGCTCGCTGCCGGCTACGGCAGGAGGCTCCTGATATCGGGCGTGCATCCGACCTCGACGGCGAGCGATATCTCCCGGACCCTGCCGGAGAACCAGTCCTTCATGACCTGTTGCGTCGATCTCGACCGCACCGCGCTTTCGACCCGCGGCAATGCGGCGGAGGCGCGGCGCTGGGCCGAGGGACGCCGGTTCAAATCGCTGATCGTGGTCACCTCGAATTATCACATGCCGCGCGCGCTGGTGGAATTCTCGCACGCGATGCCGCAGACGACGCTGATCCCGTTCGCAGTCGTCGGCGACAAATGGCGCGAGGAGCCGTGGTGGACTTCGCCGTCGACGTTGCGGCTGCTGCTGTCGGAATATGCCAAGTACGTCGCGGCCGAGGCCAGGGTGCGGCTGGAGAATTTCGGGATTGACCTTTCGCCCGAAGTGTCGGAGCAGCCTTCAGGCTTGCAGCCGAAGCGGCCTGCCACCGCACAGGCCAATTGACCGGCAATGATCGGATCGTCGATGTTTCTGATTTTCCTGCGCTCGCTCGTGTTCAACGTGCTGTTCTACGCCGTGCTGATATGCCTGGCGATCGTGGCGCTGCCGACCTTTGCGCTGCCGCCGCGCGCCATGCTGACGGTCGCGGAATGGTGGGCAAAGGCGACGCTGGTCCTGATGCGCGTGATCTGCAACATCAAGGTGGAATTCCGCGGGGTCGAGAAGATTCCGCAGGGCCCATTGCTGATCGTGGCCAAGCACCAGTCGTTCTGGGAGACGTTCGTGCTGCCCGGCTTCTTCGACCGTCCGATCTTCATTCTCAAGCGTCAGCTCATGCAGATCCCGGTCTTCGGTCAGTTCCTGGTCAAGACCGGCATGATCGCGATCGACCGCAATGCCGGCGTGAAGGCGCTGCTGGACATGACGCGGCGGGCGCGCGTGGCGGTGCGCAGCGGCCGTCAGCTCGTGATCTTTCCGGAAGGCACGCGGCGCGCGCCGGGCGCTGTCCCCAACTACAAGACCGGCTTTGCGCAGATCTATTCCTCCTGCGGCGTGCAGTGCCTGCCGATCGCGCTCAATTCCGGCCTGTTCTGGCCGCGCCGCACCTTCATGCGCTATCCCGGCACGCTGGTGGTGGAATTCCTCGATCCACTGCCGGCGGGCCTGCCGAAGGACGAGTTTCTCGCGCGCGTGCAGACGGCGATCGAAGACGTGACCAGCCGTCTCGTCGAAGCCGGCCGGAAAGAGCAGGAGCAGTTGATCGGCTCCGCGCCGAGCTATGCGCCGTCGGAGAGTTAGCGGTTCTCTCGATCTTCGGCCGGCGCCGGCGCGTGCAGAGAATGCGCATCACCGTGCAGCATCGTCGCAAGCCGGTGCAGCTGCGTGTCGCGAAAGCCTTCGGCCTCGATTGCTTTCACCGTCGCGGTGACGTAGTCCCGATTGGCGCCGGACTGGCCATGGCCCTGGATGACATGGCGGTGCTGCTCGGTAAGCGACAGCCGGCCGGCATATTGGACATGGCCGCGGTCGACGACATAGGTGAGTGCGGAGACGCGCTGGCGCGCATCGTTCTCCAGCCACACCGAGCGCATCACCTCACGGTAGACCGAGGTGACCTGCTCGCGTTCCCGCAAGTAGGCGACGACCTCGGTGCGGTTCTTCTCGGCAACGCGGAAGGCAATGCCGCGGCAGGCGCCGCCGCGGTCGAGCCCGAGCACCAGACCCGGCTTCTCCGGCGTGCCGCGGTGCACGAAGGAATAGACGCAGAGCGCGCGATGCTCGCCGACCAGCCGCGCCGGGACGCGCTCCTCGAATTCGAAGCCCGGCCGCCACATCAGCGAGCCGTAGCCGAACACCCAGAGGTCATCCTTGGCTGTGGTGACGGAGGGGAGGGGGATTTCCGACATTTCGGGCACGGCTACCAGAACCGTGCCCCCAAGCGAAGCGAATTCTCCGCCTTTCGTCGGGGGCCGGCCTCGCTTACATTTGCCTGAATCTGGGGGCAAAGGGTCGCCGCATGTCCAATATGACCGTTGCCGCAGGCCGCCGCTCCCGTTGGGGCCTTTTCATTGCACCCGTTCTCGTCCTGATCCTCGCCGTCGCCTGGAGCTGCTTCTGGTTCTATGCGGCGTCGCAGGCCGAAATCGCCGCAGACGCCTGGCGCGCGCAGGAGGCCAAGTCGGGTCGCATCTATGATTGCGCCAAGCGCTCGATCGCGGGCTTCCCGTTCCGCTTCGAGGTCCAGTGCTCCGGTGCCAGCGTCGCCCTGGTGTCGCAGAATGCGAGCAAGACGCCGTTCACGGCGAAGCTCGACAACATCCTGGTCGTCGCCCAGGTCTATGACCCCAAGCTCGTCATCGCCGAGTTCTCCGCGCCGGCGACGCTGACCGACGGCGTCACGCAAACCACCTTCGTGGTGAACTGGAGCAAGGGCCGCGCCAGCGTGGTCGGTCTGCCGGCCGTGCCGGACCGCGCCTCCATCGTGTTCGACGATCCCGGCCTCAACCGCCTCGACGGCAGCGTCCAGGTGCCGCTCGCGCGCGCCAAGCAGATCGAGCTGCACGGCCGCCTCGCGGACGGATCGCCATCCGATCAACCGGTGATCGAGACGGTGGTCCACGTCGCGCAGGGCAGCATCCAGGGCGTTCATCCCTTGCTCGCCGAGCCGTTCGAGGCGGACACCCGCGCGAAGGTCACCGGCCTCACCGATCTCACGCCAAAACCCTGGCCGCAGCGCTTCCGTGAGATCCAGGCCGCCGGCGGCCATATCGAGATCGTGCAGTCGCGGATCCAGCAGGGCGAGATGATCGCGGTTGCGGCCGGCACGCTCGGCCTTTCGGCCAATGGCCGATTGGACGGCGAATTGCAGATGACGGTGGCGGGCCTCGAGCGCGTCATTCCGGCGCTCGGCATCGAGAAGATGCTGGAGGAGGGCGTGCCGCAGGCAACGCTCGACCGCGTCGCGCCGGGCGTGAAGTCGCAGGACCTCAACAATTTGTTCGGCGCGCTCGACCGCGCCGTGCCGGGCCTCGGCAAGGTCATCAAGCAGAACGCCAATGCCGGCGTTGCCGCCGGCATCAATTCGATCGGCACCGAGAGCACGCTGGAAGGCAAGAAGGCGAGAAGCTTCCCGCTGAAATTCGTCGACGGCGCCGTGCTGCTCGGCCCGGTCAAAGTCGGCCAGATTCCGCCACTGTATTAAGGGCGGTGATTTGCGCCAGAGCTCTCCACACCGTCATTGCGAGCGCAGCGAAGCAATCCAGACTGTCTCCGCGGAGGTATCCTGGATTGCTTCGCTACGCTCGCAATGACGAAGAATGAGCAGTTTCGCTACGGCTTCTTCAGCGCCGCATGGGGCCGGCCGAAATCCGGCGCGGCCGAATCCTGGCCGATCTCGACGATGCCGCGGCGGATGGCGCGGGTGCGGGTGAAGTGGTCGAACAGGGCTTCGCCGTCGCCGCGGCGGATCGCGCGGGTGAGCTTGGCGAGGTCCTCGGTGAAGGTACCGAGCATTTCCAGCACGGCCTCCTTGTTGGCAAGGAAGACGTCGCGCCACATCGTCGGATCGGAGGCCGCGATGCGGGTGAAATCGCGAAAACCGCCGGCGGAGAATTTGATCACCTCGGATTCCGTCACCTGCGCCAGCTCGTCGGCGGTGCCGACGATGGTGTAGGCGATCAGATGCGGCAGGTGACTGGTGATCGCGAGCACGAGATCATGATGATCCGGCGTCATCACCTCGACCTTGGCGCCCATCGCCGCCCAGAAGGCCCGCAGGCGATCGGTGGCAGCCGCATCGACGCCTTCCGGCGGCGTCAGGATGCACCAGCGGTTGATGAAGAGCTCGGCGAAGCCGGAATCCGGACCCGAATGCTCGGTGCCTGCGACCGGGTGCGCCGGCACGAAATGCACGCCCTGCGGCAGATGCGGGGCCATGTCCCTGACCACCGCGCCCTTGACCGAGCCGACGTCGGAGATGATCGCGCCCGGCTTGAGATGCGCGGCGATCTCTCGCGCCACCTCGCCGCAGGCGCCGACGGGAATGCAGAGGATGACGAGATCGGCATCCTCCACTGCTTCCACATTGGTCGCCACGACGTGGTCGACGATGCCGAGCTCGGCGACCCGCGCGCGCGTCTTCTCCGAGCGCGCGGTGGTGACGATCTCGCCAGCTAAGCCCTGGAGCTTCGCCGCACGCGCGATCGAGCCGCCGATCAGGCCGAAGCCGATCAGCGCGACGCGCTGGAAGTGCGCCTGCGCACTCATTTGCCGGCCATGAAGTCGCGCAGGGCCTCGATCACGAGGCGGTTGGCCTCCTCGGTACCGATGGTCATGCGCAGCGCATGCGACAGGCCGTAGTTCTTCAGCGCGCGCAGCACCAGGCCCCGTTTGGTGAGGTAAGCGTCGGCATCGTCCGCGGTCTTGCCCCTGTCGGAAGGGAAGTGGATCAGCACGAAATTGGCGACGCTCGGCGTCACCTTCAGCCCGAGCTTGCCGATCTCTTCTGTCAGCCGATTGCGCCAGGTCTCGGTGAACTGCTTCGACATCGCCTGGTGCGCGGTATCCTCGATCGCGGCGACTGCGGCATACATTGCCGGCGTCGACACGTTGAAGGGACCGCGGATGCGGTTGACCGCGTCGATGATGTGCTCGGGCCCGAACATCCAGCCGATGCGCAGCGCCGCAAGACCGTGGATCTTGGAGAAGGTGTGCGTCACCACAGTGTTCTCGGTGGTGGCGACGAGTTCGATCCCCATCTCGTAATCGTTGCGCGAGACGTAGTCGCAATAGGCGGCATCCAGCACCAGCAACACGTGCGACGGCAGGCCGGCGCGCAGGCGCTTGACCTCGTCGAACGGCAGATAGGTGCCGGTCGGGTTGTTGGGATTGGCGAGCCAGACCAGCTTTGTGCGCGGCGTGACCGCCTTGAGAATGGCATCGACGTCGGCAGTGAAGTTCGTCTCGGGCGCAACGATATTCTTGGCCCCATTCGCCATGGTCGCGATCGGGTAGACCAGGAAGCCGTGCGTGGTGGAGATCGCCTCGTCGCCCTGGCTGAGATAGGTGTGCGCGAGCAGATTGAGGATCTCGTCCGACCCGGCGCCGCAGATGATGCGGTTGGGGTCAAGCCCGAAGCTGCGGCCGATCGCCTCGCGCAGCACGCGCGAGGTGCCTTCCGGATAGTCTTCCAGATGTTCGGCCACGTGCTTGAACGCCTCGATTGCCTTGGGCGAGGGCCCGAACGGCGTCTCGTTGGCCGAGAGCTTGAACACCTTGCGGCCCGGCTCCGCCACCGGGCTCTTGCCGGGCGTGTAGGGCGCAATGTCGAGAATGCCGGGATTCGGCACGGGGCGGGACATCTTCAACTCCGAAAGTGGCTTCAGGCGGTTCGCGATCTACGATTTTGGCCCGGTCGGGGGCACCGTATAGCGCGTTGCGTGGCTGCCGACGAGGGCCGTGGAGCGCACCGAGGCCCCCGCCTCGATCAGGGCAGCCTTGATTTTGTCGATGCTGGTCGCGCTCGTGACCGAGACCAGCAATGCCGCGCCGTCGAAGGCGGTATCGGGCACTGCCACGATCTCGGCAAGCGGCGACAGCGCGCGCGCGACCTCGGCGTTCCACCCGGAGACGCGCACGCTGAAGGTCTCGACCTCCGTCACCAGGGCGCTGTCGGCGACGCGCGAGATCGCGAACACCGGCAGTGCGGCCGGATGGTCGGCGCGCTCGACGAACGGCATCCGCGCGATGATCTTGGGCGCGCCGTCGGCTTCCAGCTCCAGCCACCACGGTGTGCGGCTCGAGGTCGCCGAGACCAGCGCCAGATCGCCCTTGGATTTCGCCACCGCCTCGACCGCCGCCTGCGCGCTGAAATGCGCGACGTAAGGCACGGTGAAGCCGAAATGAAAGCGCGCGGAATCGCGCATCGCCGGCTCGCTCACCGAGATGTCGGCATGCACGGAGAACGGCGCCTGCACATAGGTGAAGGTCGAGATGATGACGCGCCAGATGCTCTCGACCGTGTCGAGCGGCAGGATGCCGCGATGCCGCTGCACGATCTCGCGCATCATGGAAGCCTCGCGCGCGGGGCGGAACGCCGAGCCGACTTCCTGGGTCTGCTTCACCTGGATCAGGCGGTCGATGATGTCGCCGCGCTGCATCAGGAGGCGATGCATGCCCTCGTCGATCGCGTCGATCTCCTTGCGCAATTCCTGAAGCGATGGTGGCGCGGGCGGACGTTGGGACATGACTGACAAAGGGCTGTTGAGAGGTGCCGATCCGCAAAAGCGGTCAGCTGCGGTCTATCCTGATTAGGCAGGATAGGCAGCGAAAGCAAAGAGAAATGACGGCCTTTTCGATCGACCGCTCGGAGGCAAATCCGGTTGACCCGGGCCGCGACTTGACGAAAACCGCCCCAGACGGTAGTTTTTGCCTGTTCCGTGGTCATTTGAGCCGGCCGGCTTGCAGCCACGTTAAAAAACTCGCTAAACAGGCCGGGGACGCTTCTGATCCCGGCCGAACTTATCGTTCAGGCCGGGTTTTTCATGGCCTGATGTCACTGCGGTCTGAAGTCCGATCGCAAACGAGGTCGATGGTCAAAATGGGTAGCGTCAAGTCGATACCGAGTCCTGCGATCAGCACCGATGATCGGTCACACGAGGTCGATCATCCGAGTTCGCAGGTTATGCGTTTCGGCGCCGATCAGCCGCTGCGGCTCGATTGCGGCATCGATCTGTCGCCGTTCCAGATCGCCTACCAGACCTATGGCGAATTGAACGCCGATCGCTCCAACGCCGTTCTGATCTGCCATGCGCTGACCGGCGACCAGCATGTCGCCAATGTGCATCCCGTCACCGGCAAGCCCGGCTGGTGGGAGACGCTGGTCGGCCCCGGTCGACCCATTGATCCCAAGCACTACTTCATCATCTGCTCCAACGTGATCGGCGGCTGCATGGGCTCGACCGGGCCGGCGTCGATCAATCCCGCCACGGGCAAGGTCTGGGGCCTCGATTTCCCCGTCATCACCATTCCCGACATGGTGCGCGCGCAGGCGATGCTGATCGACCGGCTCGGCATCGACACGCTGTTCGCGGTCGTCGGCGGGTCGATGGGTGGCATGCAGGTGCTGCAATGGACCGCGGCCTATCCTGCTCGCGTGTACTCCGCACTGGCGATTGCTTGCTCGACGCGGCACTCGGCGCAGAACATCGCGTTCCACGAGCTCGGCCGCCAGGCCGTGATGGCCGATCCCGACTGGCACAATGGCGGATATGCCGACCGCGGCATCCATCCGCATCGCGGGCTCGCGGTGGCGCGCATGGCGGCGCACATCACCTATCTCTCCGACGCCGCGCTGCATCGCAAGTTCGGCCGCCGCATGCAGGACCGTGAGCTGCCGACCTTCTCGTTCGATGCCGACTTCCAGGTCGAGTCCTATCTGCGCTACCAGGGCTCGTCCTTTGTCGAGCGCTTCGACGCCAACTCGTATCTGTATCTGACACGCGCGATGGATTATTTCGACATCGCCGCCGATCATGGTGGCGTGCTGGCGAAGGCGTTTGCGGGCATCAAGACCCGCTTCTGCGTGGTCTCCTTCACCAGCGACTGGCTGTTTCCGACCTCGGAATCGCGCGCCCTGGTGCACGCGCTGAATGCGTCGAGTGCTCGGGTGTCGTTCGCCGAGATCGAGACCGATCGCGGTCACGACGCCTTCCTGCTCGACGTGCCCGAATTCTTCGACATCTCGCGTGCCTTCCTGCAATCGGCAGGCAAGGCACGCGGTCTCGACGGCAAAGGTGGCTAGAATGTCCGTACAGGAAGTGCTGCCGTTGAACGGCGTTGCGGCCGGGCCGTCCGGTCAGTTTCGTGCCGACCATCTGCTCGTGGCCGAGATGGTCAAGCCGGGCTCGAAGGTGCTCGACGTCGGCTGCGGCGAGGGCGATCTGCTCCAGCTGCTGGAAACGCGCGGCATCGACGGCCGTGGCATCGAGCTGTCGCGCGAGGGCGTCAATCGCTGCGTCGCCAAGGGGCTTGCGGTGGTGCAGGGTGACGCCGACACCGACCTCGTCAACTATCCCGACGATGCCTTCGATTACGTGATCCTGTCGCAGACGCTGCAAGCGACGCGGCAGCCGCGTGTGGTGCTGGAGAACCTGCTGCGCATCGGCCGCCGCGCCATCGTCTCGTTCCCGAATTTCGGCTTCTGGAAGATGCGGCTCCAGCTCCTGATCGGCGGCCACATGCCGCGCACCGAGAATCTGCCGGCGACCTGGTACGACACCGCCAACATCCACTTCTGCACCATCAAGGATTTCGTCGAGCTCTGCGACAAGATCAACGTCAAGATGGAGCGTTCGGTCGCGCTCGATCTCTACGGCCGCCCGGTGCCGCTGAACCTGCCGTGGTGGGTGTGGAACATGTTCGGCGAGCAGGGCGTGTTCTTGCTGAGCCGCGGGCAGGGAAAGTAGCTTTTCGTCATTGCGAGCGCAGCGAAGCAATCCAGAGTCTTTCCGCGGAGGGATTCTGGATTGCTTCGCTGCGCTCGCAATGACGGCGTGTGTGGCCAAGCCTTCGTTCTAGTGCGCCACCGACCTCGCATCGCGTACCGGCCAGCGGCCCGCTTCCACCAGCGTGACGAACCGCTCCACGCTCTCGTTGAATAGCGCGGGTTCTTCGAGATTGAGCACGTGGCCCGACTTCGGAAACATCGCGAGCCCGGCCGCCGGAAGGTGCTTCTTCAAGAACAGGCTCGGGCCGACGCACGGGTCGTCCTCGTCGCCGCAGATGATCAGCGCCGGCGTTGAGGCGCGCTTGATCGCGTCCGTCATCGTGTAGATCGAGGGACGGCCGCCCTGGAAGCCGCGCATCGTGCGCGCCGAGCCGCTGGCATCGTGCCGTGCCAGCGCGGCGTAGAAATCGGCGTGGCCGCGCGGATCCTTCACCAGGAAGGGAATCCGGCTCGGCGCCTCGCGCGTGACCTTTGCGACTTCCGCAGACCCTAATGTCTCGAACTGCTCGGCATTGGCGCGGCACTGCTTGCGCCAGGCATCGAGATTCTCGATTTCGGAGCCGGAGCCGACACCGGCCAGCGTCATCGACAATGCGCGCTGCGGCGCGTTGAGCCCGATCTGGAGCGACGAGTAGGCACCCATCGACAGGCCGACGAGATGCGCGTGCTCGATCCCGAGATGATCGAGCACCGCGAGCGCATCGGTGTAGAAATGTGTGTAGGTATAGACCTCGCCATCGGGCACGTCCGAGGGTGTGTAGCCGCGCGCAGAGTAAGTGATGCAGCGATGACCGCGCGAGAAGTAGCGCATCTGCGGCTCCCAATTGGTGTAGTCAGCCGCAAACTCGTGCAGAAAAATGATCGGCGATCCCTGGCCCGCCTCCTCGAAATAGATGCGGACGTCGTCCCTGGTCGTGGCGTGGGGCATTAACCGTTTCCCTCTGTTCAAGCCGCATTTGGAGGATCGCAGTTAATGCTGTTGTCCGCAATGCGGCAGCGTCAGATGAGTATTGACGCAAAATCATCGCAGCTATTCGCCGACGCGGCGTCTTTTTCTCGCCACATGGGACGGCTTAACGGCCTTTCGGATGTCGGCCGCCGCACGGGCCGATGGGAAGTGGGGGTGTTAATCAAGGATGAAGAATGTTTGAGTTGTTTGCGTATCGCCTGTCGCGTTGTGTTGTCGCGCTGGCGCTTTTCTTCGCGGCGGTCGCCGTGCTCGTTTCTCCGGCCTCAGCGCGGCCGCATCATCGTCATAGCGCAGAGCGGCACGTTTACGTGCATCAGGCCAGACATCATCACTACCGCCACCATGCACGCAGCTCGCGCTTCGAGCGCAGCGCAGCGCAGTTGCAGGCGAGTGGATTCGCCAACACCCAGGCGAGCTATGATCCGAACGCCAATAGCGGCGGCATGGCCAACAACGCGATGAGCAACGGCGGCTTCGGCGGCGGATCGGGCCTCGTGTCCGAGGCGCGCCGCTATCTCGGCGGCAATCCGACCGGACGCGGCAGCCTGTGGTGCGCGCGTTTCATGAACATGGTGCTGCAGCACACCGGGCATCAGGGCACCGGCTCCGACATGGCGAGCTCGTTCGCGCGCTACGGCACGCGCGTCTCCGGTCCGCAGGTCGGCGCCATCGCGGTGATGTCGCGCGGCGGCCGGGGCGGCCATGTCGGCATCATCACCGGCGTCGATGCAAAGGGAAATCCGATCATGATCTCCGGCAACGACGGCAACCGCGTCCGCGAGGCGCCGGTCTCGCGCGGTCGGATCTATGCGTATGTGATGCCGAATTAACGACGGAGCCGTAGGGTGGGCAAAGGCGCAAGAGCGCCGTGCCCACCGGCGGTGCGTCAGCGTTCGCTAGCAGGAACGGTGGGCACGCTTCGCTTTGCCCACCCTACGGCAGCGGTGCCTCGTCACACCGATCTCGGCTCTTCCACCGCGACCGCATCGCCGACGCCGATCTCGCCACCTTCGATCACCTCGGCATAGATGCCGCAGTCCATGTGGCCGAGATTGCGCGAGAGCGTGGGCGGGATTTCGAGATCGCGCTTTGCGGTGATGGGGTCGACATTGGTGGCCGGGCAGCGGACGATGCGCTTGACCACCTTCAGCCGGGCGTCACCGATCGCAAGCGTCTGACCGACGAGGTCGAGCTCCGACCAGGCCGGCCAGCCCTTCAGGTAGAGATTGGCGCGGAAGCGCAGGGGGTGGACTGCGGCGCCGCCCAGCATGGTCTCGATGGCGCGGACGCTGTCGAGATTGATGATGGATACGACCTTGCGGGCGACGTCGGAAAAGCTGTGGTCGCGGCCGGACAGGACCTTCGGCGGTCCCTTCAGCTCCGGCTGAAAGTTCTCGTTGAAATAGCTCTCGATGGCGGCGCGGCCGGCAGCGGTCTCGAGATCGCCGCTGGCGACGATCTGGCCGTCCTTGCGAATGGTCAGGCGGTTGGTCGCGTCCTCGAACCGGCTCTCGAGGGAGGCCAGCCGCTCATTGCGCGCCAGCATCAGAAACTGGATTTTCGGCTTCCACTGCGGCGCCTCCGGGTCGAACCCGCTCGGCCCGTTCTCGATGGCGTAGCGGCGGTCGGCGGGCAGGGTCTGGCCGCTCCGCAAGGTGACGCGGGTCAGGCGTTCCGGGGTCAGGCCTTTGATCGGGTAGCGGTAGAGGCCGGTAATCTCGGCTGTGCGGCTGGCTGTCATGCCGCTACTTAGGGGATTCGACGGGCCCGCGCCAAGCGGCCCATGAGCGCACGAAATTGTGAACTCGCCTCTTTCGCATCCGCAACCCGCTTCCCACATTTGCCTCAGGCCGGCGGCCACGCCGGCAAAAGAGACCCGTTACCGGTTGAGAAACGTCAATGCGGTAATCGGAAACCCAGTGAAGATGCCATTTGGGGTGCCTGAGAGGGCCCCAGGGGCAGGCCGAGGGATAGAAAAGACATGAATATCGAGAAATACACCGAACGCTCCAGGGGCTTCATCCAGTCCGCGCAGTCGCTTGCGATGCGCGAGGGGCACCAGCAGTTCTCCACCCTGCACATGCTGAAGGTCCTGCTGGACGACACTGAGGGGCTGGCTTCCGGTCTGATCGACCGAGCCGGCGGCAATTCCCGTGCGATCCTGAAGGCGACCGAGGACGCCCTGAACAAAGTGCCGAAGGTCTCCGGCGGCGGCGCCGGCCAGATCTATCTGGCGCCCGAGCTCGCCCGCACTTTTGATGCCGCCGAAAAGGCCGGCGAGAAGGCCGGCGACAGCTTTGTCACGGTCGAGCGGCTGCTGCTCGGTCTTGCGCTGGAGAAGACCAGCGAGGCCGGCGCGATCCTCAACAAGGGCGGTGTCACCCCGCAGAACCTCAATGCGGCGATCGAGGCGCTGCGCAAGGGTCGCACCGCGGACTCCGCGACCGCCGAGAACGCCTATGACGCGCTGAAGAAATATGCCCGCGACCTGACCCAGGCGGCGCGCGACGGCAAGCTCGACCCGGTCATCGGCCGCGACGAGGAGATCCGCCGCACCATCCAGGTGCTATCGCGCCGGACCAAGAACAACCCTGTCCTGATCGGTGAGCCCGGCGTCGGCAAGACCGCCATCGCCGAGGGCCTCGCGCTGCGCATCGTCAATGGTGACGTGCCGGAGAGTCTGAAGGACAAGAAGCTGCTGTCGCTCGACCTCGGTGCGCTGATTGCCGGTGCGAAATACCGCGGCGAGTTTGAGGAGCGCCTCAAGGCCGTGCTCCAGGAAGTCACCGCGAGCGAGGGTACCTACATCCTGTTCATCGACGAGATGCACACGCTGATCGGCGCCGGCAAGGGTGACGGCGCGATGGACGCCTCCAACCTGCTCAAGCCGGCGCTCGCCCGCGGCGAGCTGCACTGCATCGGCGCGACCACGCTCGACGAGTACCAGAAGCACGTCGAGAAAGACGCGGCGCTGGCGCGGCGCTTCCAGCCGATCTTCGTCAGCGAGCCGTCGGTCGAGGATACCATCTCGATCCTGCGCGGGCTGAAAGACAAGTACGAGCAGCACCATGGCGTGCGGATCTCCGATTCCGCGCTTGTGGCCTCCGCGACGCTGTCCAACCGCTACATCACCGACCGCTTCCTGCCCGACAAGGCGATCGACCTCATGGATGAGGCCGCGGCGCGGCTGAAGATGCAGGTCGATTCCAAGCCGGAAGAGCTGGATTCGCTGGATCGCGAGATCATCCGGCTCAAGATCGAGCAGGAGGCGCTGAAGAAGGAAAGCGATCCCGGCTCCAAGACCCGGCTCCAGACGCTGGAGAAGGATCTTGCCGAGCTCGAGGAGAAGTCTGCGGCCCTGACGGCGCGCTGGAGCGCAGAGAAAAGCAAGCTCTCCGATGCCCAGAAGCTGAAGGCCGAGCTCGACGGCTTGCGTGTCGAGCTGGCCAACGCCCAGCGGCGCGGCGAATTCCAGAAGGCCGGCGAACTGGCCTATGGAAGGATCCCGGAGCTCGAGAAGAAGCTTGCGGATATCGAGGCTAAGGAGAACGCCGGCGAGATGATGGAGGAGGCGGTTACCGCCAACCACATCGCGCAGGTGGTCTCGCGCTGGACCGGCGTGCCCGTCGACAAGATGCTGGAAGGCGAGAAGGAGAAGCTCCTGAAGATGGAGGATCAGCTCGGCAAGCGCGTCGTCGGCCAGGCCGAGGCCGTGCGTGCGGTGGCAACCGCCGTGCGCCGCTCGCGTGCAGGCCTGCAGGACCCGAACCGGCCGACCGGCTCGTTCATGTTCTTGGGGCCCACCGGCGTCGGCAAGACCGAGCTGACGAAAGCCTTGGCGGAGTACCTGTTCAACGACGAGACCGCGATGGTCCGCCTCGACATGTCCGAATACATGGAGAAACACTCGGTCTCGCGTCTGATCGGCGCGCCTCCGGGCTATGTCGGCTATGACGAGGGCGGCGCGCTCACCGAAGCGGTGCGGCGCCGGCCCTACCAGGTGGTGCTGTTCGACGAGATCGAGAAGGCGCATCCTGACGTCTTCAACGTCCTGTTGCAGGTGCTCGACGACGGCCGCCTGACCGACGGCCAGGGCCGCACCGTCGATTTCCGCAACACGCTGATCATCATGACCTCGAACCTCGGTTCGGAATTTTTGGTGAACCAGCCGGAAGGCGAGGACACCTCGGCCGTGCGCGAGCAGGTGATGGGAATGGTGCGTGGGCATTTCCGCCCCGAATTCCTCAACCGCGTCGACGAGATCATCCTGTTCCACCGCTTGCAGAAGAGCGAGATGGGCCGGATCGTCGAGATCCAGTTCGCGCGGCTGCAGAAGCTGCTCACCGATCGCAAGATCGTGCTGACGCTCGATGCCGCAGGGCGCGACTGGCTCGCGGCCAAGGGCTGGGATCCTGCCTACGGCGCACGCCCGCTCAAGCGCGTGATCCAGCGTCACCTCCAGGACCCGCTCGCCGAGATGATCCTCGCCGGCGACGTCAGGGACGGCGACAGCGTTGCGATCTCGTCCGAAGGCAATGTGCTGACCTTCAACGGCAAGGCGCCGCAGACCGCGGAGATCGCCCAGTTCGAGGCGCCGGTGGCGAAGCGGAAGCTGAACTGATCGTTTCTGCCACCTTAAACAACAGGCCGCCCCGGAGAGGTTCACCTCTCCGGGGCGAATTGTTGGGTGGGATCTGCTGCTAAAACGCGATGAGATTAAGATGAATCGTCATCGCGCTTTAGGTTGTTGTTTGAGCATGATCTTTTCGGAAAACCGCTGCGCACTTTTCCGGATCATGCTTTAGCTGACTGCGGACGCGGAGCCCGGAGAGGCCGGACCTTCCTCGTCGTCAACCTCCTCCAGCTCCGACAAAATATCCACCAGCTCGCGCACCCGTCCCTGCGCCAGCGGGCGCAAGTCATTGATCATGGGCTCGTCATTGGCGAGCCAGGCCTGGGCTTCGGCGAGTTCCTCGACGGTCGCGCCGGTTCCGATGATCTGGGCTATGGTGACGTCGTCGGCCCGGTCCACGGCCTTGATGACATCGTCGCGTGAGAGGCGCGTCATGGGCGATCCTCCTGCTGGTCGGCTTCCGTCAGCGTTTAACCGGGAACCCGCGCGTGGGTTCCGCGGTCAGGTCTAGGTCTTCTGGGGCGGATGTTACTTCTTCACCGCCTTGTAGATCGCGTTCTCCACGTCCGAGCTGAAGTAGATGACGCCGCTCGCGCCGATCGCGACGCCTGTCGGGATATGCGTCGGCAGGCCGCCCGGCGCGCCCGTCAGGCCGATCGGGAGATTGGCCGCGATCTCCGTCACCTTGCCGGTCTCCGGCGCAATCTCGATCAATCGTTTGGCGCCCACTTCCGCCACGACCAGCTTGCCGTCGCTGGCGCGCGCAATGCCTTCGGGCATTTTCAGCTCCTTGGCGAGCACGGTCTTTGCGCCGGTCTTGTCGATCCGGGAGACCACGCCAGAGAAGGCTTCGGTGACGTAGACCTCGCCGTCCGATCCGCCGACGAGACCCACGGGTCCCTCGAGATCGCCGATCAGCGTGGCGCGATCCTTGCCATGCTCACCGCTCGCCTTGATCAGCGATTTGGTGCCGAGCTCGGCCACCAGAATGCTGCCGTCCGCGAGGACGACCGCGTCATGCGGCGCCTTGAAGTCGTGCAGCATCTCGCGCGTCGCGCCGGTCTTGCCGTCGATCACCTGCACCGTGCCGGTGAACCAGCTCGACAGGATCACGTCGTTACCCTTCGCCGTCGCGCTCATCGGATATTCGAGCGTGGTACCGGCGGCGTGCATGCGCGCCTTTTCGGTGACCTCGCCGGTCACCCCGTCCACGGTGCGATAGGCGAACACGTCGGCGACGTGGATGGTATCCTTGCCATTCTCCGAGGTGACGCCGATGCCGCCGGGCAGGGCCAGCTTGCCGATGATGATCTGCTTCGCCTGACCGGTCGCCGGATCGATCTCCTGGATGCCGTTGTCGGCCATGTTGGAGACGTAGATGCGGTCCTTGTCGTCGATCGCGAGATTGTCCAGCGACGGCTTCAGTTGCGCGACCATCGTCTTGGCGCCGGACTTCGGATCGACGCGGACGAGCTGGCCGAGCGCGGTGTCGACCACAAACAGGTTGCCCTTGGAATCGAAGTTCACCGCGGCCGGGACCTTGAAGCCGTCGGCGACGACTGTCAGCTCGGCCTTGTCGACGTCGACTTTGGCGACCCGTCCCTTGAACCAGAGCGGACCGTAGAGCTTGTCGTCGGGGCCGAACTCGAAACCGTTGAGGCCGCCCATTTTCTCCATGATCTGGCGGGGCGGTTTGACGCCCTCGACGTCGATCTCGTAGAGCGTGTCGCCGAGGAAGACGGTGGTGGCGTAGAGTCTGCCGTCCTTGCGGAAGGCGAGCGAGTTGATGCCGGGAAGACCGGAAGCGAGCTTCTTGATCGGGCCGTCGCCCTTGCGCGCGTAAAGATCGCCGGCGAGGAAGCCGGTCCAGGCCATGGTGCCGTCGGGCGCGAACGCGATGTCGTCGGCCATTCCGATCGGAGCGGGGATTGCAACCTTGGCGGTACCGCCCGCGATGTCGACCTCGTAGAGCGCGGCGCCCGCGACGCTGCCGGCGAACAGATGGCCGGCCTTGTCGATGCCGAGCCCATGTACGCCGTGGAATGCGGAGCCCGGGACGAGTTTGGTGACCTCCCAGGTTGCCGGCAATGTCTCGGCCGATGCGCTCGTGATGGAAAAAATTGCACCAACCAGAGCTGCGCAGGCGAGCCTGTTCTTCATGGCGAGACCTCCCATTTTTCGGAAAGTATTCGCCCATCACACGGCTTTGGCAAACGAAACTTGACGTTGTGACGCACTGAAGCGACTTCATTTCACTGGTGTTGTGATTCCGACAGTTCATTCCGTCATTCCGGGCCCGAGCGGGGCGAGGGAGCCCGGAATCCGTTGGGCCACAGAGTACGGTCAGAGACACAGCACTAGCGTCGCATCCAACTCGCATTCGATATCCGGATGATCGCGCCGTTGCGGCCGCTCATTATCGCTTCGAGCCCGCCGCGGTCTTTCGAGGTTTGCGTGTCGGGCCTTCCGGCAAGTGGCCGCGCGGCAATCGCTATTGAGCGTCCAGCCGTTCCATCGTCCCAGCCCGACGAGGGGCGCCGGAACCCTTCGATTTGATGAAACTGGTGCGGTGGACTGGGGTTGCCCCAGAGCAGCGCAGGATATTGCCATGAAACAAGATCTTGTCGCCCACCATCGTGTCTTTGACGAGCTTCATCCCAAGATCTACGGGGCAGCGGTCGGCCTTGTCGTATGGTTCGCGTTCATGGCCTGGGTGCTGTTTGACCGCAGCAGTGACATCAGTCTTTCCCTCGGCCTCGTCACGTTGCTGTTCGTAGTCGCGATCCTGCTGCCCTGGGCCCTTTCGCGGCTCTGGAGGAGATATCGGATGCCGTACGAGCCGCATCTGGGGCCGACCTCACTGCACGACTGGGAGGCCGGCGAATTCAAGGTCTGGGGTGCAAAACTTCGCGGCTCGCATGCCGCGATCGATGTCCTTTTGCCGCTGGCGGCCGTCTCGTTCGGCCTGACGGCGATCGGGATCGTCTTCGTGATCGTGCGGGCGTGGGCGCTGCCGTAGCTCTCCGGCGCCGGATTGCCGGATACGGCGGAAGTGATATCTGCATAATGGCCCCGCCCGCGCCGTGGTGCGGACGGGTATTTTGTTACCGGCCTGTCGTCAGCCGCGGCGGGTTCTGGGACATCATCCAGAGTTCGACCGCAGCAAGCACAGCCACCAGGATGCCGACCACGACGTGCACCGTCATTGCCGTCTTGGCGCCCTGGAACCCGAGCACCCAAGGCGCAATAAGCGTCCACAGGCCGACGATCAGGTTAAGCCACTCCTCCCACACCGCGAAGGCTGCGAGCGCCGCGATGGCCAGGATCGCAATTACGATGCCCGCGACATACGCGTTCTGAGAGGCTACTCCGGCATCGAATCCGAATATCCAGGGCGAGAAGAACAGGAATGCGCCGAGGACCAGGTTGGCGACGTCGCACCATTTTGCGTTCGTCCAGTTCTCCATGATATCCTCCATTAGCTCCGCCCCCTCATGCGAAAATAACCGGGCCACCGTCCGGCGTGTTCCTTGCGGTTCCAGGGAAATTGAATGAAGGAGCGGAACGCGCGGCACCTGATGTGAGGCGGCAAGCCGCCTCGCCACGAAGTCCACTCAGCTGGCTTAGCGGTTGATGACCTGCAGCGGCCCGCCGGTTGCGTCCGACATGCGGGCGATGGCGCCGCCGCGGCCGCTCATCATGCCGTCGAGCCGGTCGCGCTCCTTCTCGAAGCTCGCCAGCATCGGGCCCTCCAGCGACCGGCCGCGCGGCAGCTTCACGCGCATCGGATCGACGAAGCGGCCGTTGACCAGGATCTCGTAGTGGACGTGCGGGCCGGTCGATAGGCCCGACGATCCGACGAAGCCGATCACCTGGCCCTGCCGCACCTTCTTGCCGACTTCCATACCCTTGGCGAAGGCCGACATGTGGCCGTAGGCGGTCTCGTAGCCGTTGGAGTGCTTGATGCGGATGTACTTGCCGTAGCCGCCCTCGGGGCCGGCCTTCTCGATCATGCCGTTGCCGGACGCGAAGATCGGCGTGCCGTAGGCGGTGGCCCAGTCGACGCCGGTGTGCATCTTCACATAGCCGAGGATCGGATGGCGGCGGCCGCCGAAGCCGGAGCGCATGATGGCGTTGTTGACGGGCTTCCTGACCAGGAACTTCTTCGCGCTCTTGCCGGTCTCGTCATAGTAGTCGACGACGCCGTCGTCGGGGCTCTGGTAGCGGTAGTATTTCTTGGTCTCGCCGCCCACGGTGAGCGAAGCGAACAGCACCTCGTTCTTCTCGCTCGCGGTCACGCCCTCGTCTTCGCCGGCGTAGAACACGTCGAAGGAATCGCCCGGCTGCACCTTGCGCTGGAAATCGACGTCGTAGGAATAGATCTTGATCATGTCGTCGATGACCGGCATCGGCACCTTGTTGCGCATCGCGGTCTCGTAGATGCTCTGGTAGAGCCGCACGCCGGAGCCGTCATCGTCGTCATCGTCGTCGCTGTTGGCGCTGGCCGCTGCGTCGGCGACGGTGTTCATGCTGGAGACGTCGACCGCGACGTATTTGCCGAGATCGGACAGCGCCGCGATCGCCTCGACCATGGTGTCGTTTGCAACCACCACGCGATAAGGCTGCAGGCGGGCGCCGGGGCTGGCGGGCGCCATCAGGATGCGGAGCTTCTCGCCTTCCTTCAGGCCGCCGTCGCGGCCGCGCGGACCGAGCGTTGCGGTGATTGCCTTGATCTCGTCGGCGGTGGCGCCGAGATCGCGCAGCACGCCAGCGACGCTGTCGCCCTTCTTGACCATGTGGACGCGTTCGCCGTTGGGATTGCCGCCGGTGATCTGCTCCTTGGTCTTGGGCAGCAGCGTGACGTTTTCCGGCACCACGCGCGTCTCGAAGCCGGCATAGGGATCGGCCGACGACACTTCGGTGGCGTAGGCCATCTTCATGTCGGACGCGCCGGTCGCGCCGGAGACGTCGGCGGTGGCATTGGCGAGCGAGGCGTAGCGCACCCCGCCATTGCCGCGCCAATTGGCGGCATCGCGCACCCGCATCAGGATGTCGTCGAGCGCCACCACCGCGGAAATCTTGGCCTTCGGCAGCACCGGCGACAGGTCCTTGGTGACGAAGGAGACCTCGGCGTCGGGCTCGACCGCTTCCGGATTGTTCGGATCATCGGAGGCGGTCTTCGGATCGGAGCCGACGTCGGTGAGCAGGCGCTGGGCGTTGAACGGCGGGATCTTCGCCGACAGATCGCTCGTCGTCATCGACAGATTGCCGGCGATCCGGACGAAGGGGCGCACCCGCATCACGTCGCGATTGCCGACGCGGGCGACCGTGGAGACGCGGACGATGTTGCGCGACGCCGTGGATTCGCTCGGCGGCGGCAGCCGGTCGCTCTTGTGCAGCGAGGCGGCGCGATCGGCTGCGCCGAATGCACCGCGCAGCGCGCCTTCGACCCGCTCCGGCACCTTGGCGAAGGTCATCTCGCCGTCGAGTGACGCGAAAACGGCGCCGCCGATCAGGGCCGCGCCGCAGAGTCCGGTCAGAATCGTCCCGCTGAACCATTGTACCGAGACGCGGCGGCGATCGATGACGGCGGCCTCAGAACCATCGACGGACAGCGGCGGCTCGTGGCCGAGATCGATGATCCCGGTCTCACGCCCGTAAGCGCCGCGTGACGTCCTGTGGTTCAACCCAAGTCCCCCAAATCAACGACCCAAAAGCCCCGCCTCGAGCCTCTTCCCGGTCGCCCTCTTCGAGGCATATCGCAGGAAAAAGCAAGCCGCATAGGCGTTCGCGGTCAGAAGGCCCCGATGACGGGCCGGCCGAAATTACGAACAGCTAAACGGAAAAAGGTCTCTCGATGTCTCTCGAACGCCGGAAGAAGGCCGCGTCATCTGCAAGATCGCCTTCCTCTGACCCCATGAAAACCGCCGGCAGCCCCCACTGGCATCCCCGCGATTCAAGCTTGTCTCTTATCAGAACGCCGCGGGATTGTGGCTCAAGTACGGCGCCAAATATGGAAAAAGTTTCCTGAAGGAACGGGCGCGGGAGGCCGCCTCGGAAGGGCGTCCCAAGCCGCCTCCCAAGCGTCCGACCAAGCGCCGTCCTAAGCCCCCTCCCAAGTCCCCTCCCAAAGTCCTCTCCTAGGTCCCCTCCCAAGCCCCCTCCGGAGCCCGCTGGGCCGCAAACTTTTTTTCAGTTTTTTCTCCGCGCGACCTCCGTCCGCGCGCCCCATGCCCTTCTAACTGCCTGGAATCGTGCGAATTTTTCAGCCAATCCACTGTGCGACGATTTGTTGACGATTGGCGTTGACAGCCCGGAAGGTGGGGCCTATAACCCCAACCACTGAGCGCGGCGCCGCCGGGTCACTGAACCAAGGCGAGCGAACGCGCCACTGATGCTCCTCACCTTGTTGAGTGAACACAACAATCGACACCAGTCGGTTGGAGTTCATTCATCGTCGGTAAGGGTGTCGGAACCCTTCCTCCCAGGAAGGTTGGGGCCTCCACGGTCCCGGGCTGTTTGACAAGTGAAGATGAAGAAAGAGAAACGTGGACGGCGGAGTCCTTGCGGGTCTCGCTTCTGAAAAGCTTCGGCTTTTCTGATCGAGACCGGACGAAAGACTTCGGCGGTACACGTTTCAAAGGTAACACCATGGCCTCTTCATTGAGGTCAGTTCGCAAGCGATGTGAATCGCTTCGCGAGTATGGTGGGACCTCGTCAAACGTTGTGATCAGCCGGTTCAAAGTTCAAGTCCAACTTGAGAGTTTGATCCTGGCTCAGAGCGAACGCTGGCGGCAGGCTTAACACATGCAAGTCGAGCGGGCGTAGCAATACGTCAGCGGCAGACGGGTGAGTAACGCGTGGGAACGTACCTTTTGGTTCGGAACAACACAGGGAAACTTGTGCTAATACCGGATAAGCCCTTACGGGGAAAGATTTATCGCCGAAAGATCGGCCCGCGTCTGATTAGCTAGTTGGTGAGGTAATGGCTCACCAAGGCGACGATCAGTAGCTGGTCTGAGAGGATGATCAGCCACATTGGGACTGAGACACGGCCCAAACTCCTACGGGAGGCAGCAGTGGGGAATATTGGACAATGGGGGCAACCCTGATCCAGCCATGCCGCGTGAGTGATGAAGGCCCTAGGGTTGTAAAGCTCTTTTGTGCGGGAAGATAATGACGGTACCGCAAGAATAAGCCCCGGCTAACTTCGTGCCAGCAGCCGCGGTAATACGAAGGGGGCTAGCGTTGCTCGGAATCACTGGGCGTAAAGGGTGCGTAGGCGGGTCTTTAAGTCAGGGGTGAAATCCTGGAGCTCAACTCCAGAACTGCCTTTGATACTGAAGATCTTGAGTTCGGGAGAGGTGAGTGGAACTGCGAGTGTAGAGGTGAAATTCGTAGATATTCGCAAGAACACCAGTGGCGAAGGCGGCTCACTGGCCCGATACTGACGCTGAGGCACGAAAGCGTGGGGAGCAAACAGGATTAGATACCCTGGTAGTCCACGCCGTAAACGATGAATGCCAGCCGTTAGTGGGTTTACTCACTAGTGGCGCAGCTAACGCTTTAAGCATTCCGCCTGGGGAGTACGGTCGCAAGATTAAAACTCAAAGGAATTGACGGGGGCCCGCACAAGCGGTGGAGCATGTGGTTTAATTCGACGCAACGCGCAGAACCTTACCAGCCCTTGACATGTCCAGGACCGGTCGCAGAGACGTGACCTTCTCTTCGGAGCCTGGAACACAGGTGCTGCATGGCTGTCGTCAGCTCGTGTCGTGAGATGTTGGGTTAAGTCCCGCAACGAGCGCAACCCCCGTCCTTAGTTGCTACCATTTAGTTGAGCACTCTAAGGAGACTGCCGGTGATAAGCCGCGAGGAAGGTGGGGATGACGTCAAGTCCTCATGGCCCTTACGGGCTGGGCTACACACGTGCTACAATGGCGGTGACAATGGGATGCGAAGACGCAAGTCCTAGCAAATCTCAAAAAGCCGTCTCAGTTCGGATTGGGCTCTGCAACTCGAGCCCATGAAGTTGGAATCGCTAGTAATCGTGGATCAGCACGCCACGGTGAATACGTTCCCGGGCCTTGTACACACCGCCCGTCACACCATGGGAGTTGGCTTTACCTGAAGACGGTGCGCTAACCCGCAAGGGAGGCAGCCGGCCACGGTAGGGTCAGCGACTGGGGTGAAGTCGTAACAAGGTAGCCGTAGGGGAACCTGCGGCTGGATCACCTCCTTTCTAAGGATGATCCTTCAGCGAGCTCACGCTCACTATCGGATCGTTTTAGAAACATCAGTGGCCAACAGATCGCCAGATCGTTGAGCTGCATTGGCGGGATTTCGCCGTCTTCGTTTCTCTTTCTTCGCGGACGAACACGCGCCGGGGCTGCGCTGTGCGATTGCATCTGCGCTGGTCGCCGATGCATGCACGCAAGACCCTAGTCCTGAAAAGGATAGCGTTAGGGCTTGTAGCTCAGTTGGTTAGAGCGCGCGCTTGATAAGCGTGAGGTCGGAAGTTCAAGTCTTCCCAGGCCCACCACTTTCATCGAGTGAGCATTCGTCTTCTGGTTACGGGGCCATAGCTCAGCTGGGAGAGCGCGTGCTTTGCAAGCATGAGGTCGTCGGTTCGATCCCGTCTGGCTCCACCAGATGGTTTGATCACCGAGATCATGTACCGTCGTCCGCGAAACATCACTTCGCATTCACTAGTCTGGATAGACAGTGAACTGCGTGTTTTCTGACATCGTAAAGAGGAGATCGATCCGAGTTGGGTCGTGCAGCATATCGTTGCGCGAGCCTTCATTATCTCCGGATCATTTTCGGCGCTCGCTTTCAGCCGTGAGGTTGAATGCGAGTTGTAAAATGATCCTTTTAGCGAAGCTTGACCGCCTCGCTATCGGAACGATCTTACGAAGCAAGCTGGTCTTTCTAGTCAATGTCCGGCTGTACGTAGCATTCATCGAGGGTGCGCGCCGCAAGGCAATCGTACGGACAACATTCTGCCGAGTGTGTGGACATTGATAATGAGAGCAATCAAGTGCCTTAAGGGTGTTCGGTGGATGCCTTGGCGCTGAGAGGCGATGAAGGACGTGCTACGCTGCGATAAGCCGTGGGGAGCTGCGAAGAAGCTTTGATCCGCGGATTTCCGAATGGGGAAACCCACCTTCGATAGCCGGAACTCCAAGACCTTGTGTCTTGGTGTTCGACCAGAAATGATCGGGACCATGACCCTCGAGGTTTTGGATTTCCGGTTATCAAGAGAAGGTATGAGACTTCTGAATACATAGGAGGTTTCAAGCAAACCCAGGGAACTGAAACATCTAAGTACCTGGAGGAAAGGACATCAACCGAGACTCCGTTAGTAGTGGCGAGCGAACGCGGACCAGGCCAGTGATACATCAAAGACAATCGGAACCAGTCAGGAAAGCTGGGCCTCAGAGGGTGATAGCCCCGTACGAGTAATGCGATGATGTATCCACGAGTAAGGCGGGACACGTGCAATCCTGTCTGAACACGGGGGGACCACCCTCCAAGCCTAAGTACTCCTCAGCGACCGATAGCGAACCAGTACCGTGAGGGAAAGGTGAAAAGCACCCCGACGAGGGGAGTGAAATAGACCTGAAACCGGACACCTACAAACAGATGGAGCCCAAGATTCGTTCTGGGTGACATCGTACCTTTTGTATTATGGGCCAGCGACTTAATTTAACGAGCAAGCTTAAGCCGATAGGCGAAGGCGTAGCGAAAGCGAGTCTGAATAGGGCGCCAAGTTCGTTGTATTAGACCCGAAACCTAGTGATCTA